>PGZE01000013.1:33712-39595 GCA_002840015.1 Gammaproteobacteria bacterium HGW-Gammaproteobacteria-2
GCCGTGTTTGCATTGGTGCGTGATGCCCGCGAAGGAGTGCCGAAAGCAGCATGAAACGCAAAAGCAAAATCAAAGACCTGGCGGATGTTTGGTGAGAGCCCACCCTGTGGGCGACCGTTTTCGCACACGGTGTAGCGGGATGGATTAGGGCGAAAAGAATGATGGCTGTAACTATGTTGGTGATGCTGGACTCCCTGTCCGCACCCGCTGCGTCGCCATCACTTCCCCGCCAGTACCACTTGCGGTAGTGGATCGGCCACAGGCTCGTGGACGCGAACCAGGAACAGTGCGCCAAGAATCAAGCTGCCGCCGCTGATGACCAGCGCATAGATCGGTTCATTGTTGAAAAACACCCGCAATGTCGGTCCCAGCAGCGTGGCGGCACATATTTGCGGGATGACGATGAACATGTTGAAGATTCCCATGAAGACGCCCATTTTTTTTGGGTCCACCACGCTGGCCAGCAACGCATAGGGCATCGACAGGATGCTGGCCCAGGCGACGCCGACCAGAATGAACGAGATCGCCAGATAGCCCGGCGCTGGTACCAGCGACATCGACAAAAACCCGGCGCCACCCAACAGCAATGATACGAAATGCACCATTTTTCGATTGAGTACGAAACGGGCGGCATAAAAACTCAGCAGCAAGGCCACCACCATGGATGACAGCCCGTAGTAACCCATGAACGAGCCGACCAGATCAGCAGCGCTCTGGAAGGCGGCATTGGCGCTATTGAAGGCCTGCGCCTGGGCTGGCACCACCATGTCGAAGGCGGCGGGGTTGGGCGCTGGGGCCTTGAAGACATGATCGGTCAGCGCTGGAGTGGCCATGCTCCACATGCTGAAAAACGATAGCCAGCTGAAGAACTGCACCAGGCCGATATTGAACATCTGCCGGGGCATACCGACGATGTTGGCGAGCAGGTCCGGGAGCATCCTGCCCTGTTTCTTGTCCGCCTCGAAGTGTGCCATGTCCTCGGGTGGGTCCTCGCGCGTGGTCAGGACTGTCACCAGGATGCTGGCCAGAAAAACAAATGCGCCGATGGCGAATGCGATCTTCACCGAAGCGGGCACCACCCCGGGCGCGGCCACGTTGGACACGCCCATCTGGTTCACCAGCCATGGCAGGTTGCTGGCCACCCAGGTGCCGATGCCGATGATCAGCGTCTGCACCACGAACCCATAGGAGCGCTGGCTTTCATTCAACTTGTCGGCGACCAGAGCACGGAATGGCTCCATGCTGATGTTGATCGAGGCGTCGAGTACCCAGAGCATGCCCACGGCCATCCACAGCGTTGGCGAGTGCGGCATGAATAGCAACGCGATTGACGCCAGTATTGCGCCAAACATGAAATAGGGTCGTCGCCGACCGAATTTCGGATGCCAGGTGCGATCGGACAAATAGCCGATGATCGGCTGCACCAGCAAGCCGGTCAGCGGCGCGGCAATCCACAGCAGTGGCAAGGCATCCTTTTCAGCACCCAGCGTCTGGAAAATCCGGGACATGAAGCCGCCCTGCAGAGCGAACCCAAACTGGATACCCAGAAAGCCGAACGACATATTCCATATCTGCCAGAACGACAGTGTCGGTTTGTTGCTCATTGCTCCCTCCCAGGAGTGTTGCGCGACGCGCGTCGCATGTCGGTGGGCCAAGGGCGGCCACCTGCTTTTCTTGTAGCCCCGATGGTAGGCTGGCACGGCACCCCCAGACCAGCATTGCATACGTATTCAGCGTTCACGCGCTGGCGAACGACGCATGCTTGCCGACCCGGCCATCATTCCATAGCGACATCAGCCCATGATCGAAACCCTGCTGATTGCGATGATCGTGATTCTCGGCGCACCGTACGCAATCTGGCGTCTGGGCCGTACCGATTACTATGCACCTCTGGTGGTGGTGCAGATCCTCACCGGCATCGTGCTCGGCCCGGGCGTTCTCGGCGCCACCTACCCGGAGCTTTACCAGCGCGTGTTCAACCCGGAAGTGAGCCTGGCGTTGAGCGGCATCGCGGCATGGGCAGTGATGGTGTTCGTGTGGATCGCCGGCATCGAGCTGGACTTGCACGAGGCCTGGGCCAAACGCCGCGACAGTGCCACCACCGCCAGCCTGGCGATGGGCGTGCCATTGCTGTTCGGCGCAATGGCAGCGGGCCTGATGCTACTGCACGACCACAGTTGGATGGGCGCTTCAGCGACCTCGTGGCAGTTCATCGCCGGTGTCGGCATGGCCTGCGCGGTGACCGCGCTGCCAATCCTGATCCTGTTCATGGAAAAACTCGATATCCTGCGCCAGCCGCTGGGCCAGCGCGTGTTGCGCTACGCCAGCCTCGATGACATCGCGATCTGGGCGGTGATGGCGCTGGTACTGCTTGATTTCGACCGGCTCGGCCGGCAAGCATTGTTTCTGGCCGGATTTGCGCTAGCTACCCTCGCCATGCGCCGCGCCTTCGTGCGCCTGCCCGAATCCGATCGCTGGTACCTGGCCTTGATCTGGCTCGCCGCCTGCGGCCTCGCCGCCGACTGGGCCGGGCTGCATTACATGGTCGGTGCGTTTCTCGCCGGCGTGGTGATGGATGGCCGCTGGTTCAACCGCGAACGCATGGATCTGCTGCGCCATCATCTGCTGCTAGTGGTGATGCCGGTGTTCTTTCTCAGCACCGGCCTGCGCACGCAATGGGCGATGGGTGGCTGGTTGGTGTTCGCCGCCGCAGCGTTGTTGCTGGTGGCCAGTGTCGGCGGCAAGTTGCTCGGCACTCATCTGGCGGGCCGCGTGCTGGGCTGGGCCAAAGGCGAGGCCGCAATCATCGGCTGGCTACTGCAAACCAAGGCGCTGATCATGATTATCTTCGCCAATATCCTGCTCGATCGCGCGGTGATCAGCAGCACCACCTTCACCGCGTTGTTGTTGATGGCGGTGGCCAGCACCATGCTCAGCGTGCCGATGGTGGCGCCGCGGCTGCGTGCAATGCGTTGAGATATTGTGCGCTGCGCGAAGCGCGTAATCCGGGACAGCATCAAACCCGCCACCACGCCTTGCCAATCTGATCAATGCGCAATGCCACGGCACACCCGCCGATCACATCACGATTTCAAATACGCCGACACACCATCAAGCAACATTTGCACAGACAACGCAACCAGCAACATGCCCATCAACCGCTCCACCGCGATCAGCACACCGCGGCCAAGCAAACGATACAGATAGGTTGCCGAGTACAGGATCACCGCCGTTGCCAACCACGCAATCAGCAGTGCTGCGGTCCACTCCAGCATGCGCTCAGGTTCCTGGCTACCGAGCAACATGACGGCGGCCATGCCCGACGGCCCAGCAACCATGGGTATAGCCATCGGCACGATGAACGGCTCGCCTTCCGGCGTATCCCCGAACAAGCCTTCGCCCGTCGGGAATATCATGCGCAAGCCAATCAGGAACAGCACGATACCGCCGGCAATGCTGACCGATTCCTGGCGCAAGTGCATGGCCTGCAACACCCACTGCCCCAGCCACAAAAACACCAGCAATACAGCCAATGCAATCAGCAATTCGCGCACCAGTACCCGGCGCCTGCGCGCGGGCGGCAGCGGCTTGAGCAGGCTGAGGAACACCGGCACATTGCCGAGCGGGTCGAGAATCAGAAACAACAAGATGGCAGCAGCGGCAACACTCACCGATTCGGACTCCAGATTTGGCCACGGCGATCAACTCCCGCCGCCGACAACAAATGCACCAGCGCTGGCGCGTACACCGCAGGCTCGGGCCATTGCGCCGGATCTACGCCAAAGTGCGCGCGGGCGCGCAGCGCGGTTCGCATCGGGCCGGGCTGCAAGGCACTAACCCGCACCACGCTGTTTTCCAACTCATCGGACAAGATGCTGACCAGCCCGGCCAAGCCATGCTCCGCTACGCCGTAGGCGCCCCAGTACGCGCGCGCCACCTGCGCGGGGTCATCGAGCACGAAAACCAGCGCCGCATCGTCGGCTTCGCGCAGCAGCGGCAGGCACGCCTGGCTGAGCAGCCACGGAGCGGTCAGATTGACATGCAGCGTCCGCGCAAAATCGACAGGGTCGGTCAGCTCCAGCGGGCTCAGCCCGCGAAACTCGGCACTGCAATGCACCACACCATCAAGGCGACCGAATTCCTCGCGCAAGCGCTGCACCATGTCGGCATAATCCGCCGGCCCTGCACCTTCCATATCTATCGGAAAAATCGCTGGCAATGGCCCAATGGCCGCCAACGCGTCGTAGACCCGATTGAGCTTGGGCACACGCCGGCCCAGCAACACCACCGTAGCGCCGGCGGCGGCACAGGCGCGCGCTGCGGCCTCGCCCAGCCCACCATGCGCACCATTGACCACAATCACGCGACCGGCCAGTACCGGCTCGCCCTGCGTTGGGGCAGCACCCTCAGGCGTCACCGCGCTCTGCCTCCTGCACCATGCGCTGCAACTCACCGCTGTCATACAGCTCCACGCAAATGTCGCAGCCGCCGATCAACTCACCCTGGATAAACAACTGCGGAAACGTCGGCCAATTGGAATAACGCGGAAGGTTTGCACGCACCTCCGGGTCTTCCAACACATTGATGTGATGGATATTGGCACCGGCCTGCTTGAGAACCTGCACGGTGCGGCCCGAAAAACCACACATCGGAAATTGCGGAGTACCCTTCATGAACAGCACCACCGGGTGCGCCTTCACCAGCGCTGCAATACGTTGCAAAACTGCCACAATCATTCTCCTGATCAATTTCGGCTGACTTCGCCAACCGGGTTAGAATTGTACGTGCTTCGGCAACGCCGATGCTTGCCCCCCATCATGGAGACTGAAATGGCTATTGAATTACCCGCCCTGCCTTATGCGCGCGACGCACTGGCACCGCATATCTCGGCCGAGACCATCGACTTTCACTACGGCAAGCACCATCAAGCCTACGTCACCAACCTGAACAATCTGATCAAAGACAGCGATTACGCCGATCTGTCGCTGGAAGAGATCATCGCCAAGGCACAAGGCGGCATGTTCAACAACGCGGCGCAGATCTGGAACCACAGCTTTTACTGGAACTGCCTGTCGCCCACTGGCGGCGGTGAACCCAGCGGCAAGCTGGCCGATGCCATCAACAAGGCTTTCGGTTCGTTCGAGCAGTTCAAGGAACAATTCACCCAGACCGCACTGACCACCTTCGGCTCCGGCTGGGCGTGGCTGGTGCAGCGCGCCGACGGCAATCTGGCGCTGGTCAGTACCTCCAATGCCTCAACCCCGCTCACCGGACCGGATCACGCGCTGCTCACCTGCGATGTCTGGGAGCACGCCTATTACATCGATTACCGCAACGCACGGCCAAAGTATGTCGAAGCGTTCTGGAATCTGATCAATTGGGATTTCGTCACCAGCCGCATGCGCTGATTGCGATTGCCGAGTCGCCCCGAACCTCAACGGCAGCGCAGAGCAAGGGGCGAAACGGCAGCGTGCGCAAACCACCGGCTTGCGCTGCAGATGAGCGCCCCCGCTGCTGGCGTGGGCCGGCAATCCGCGAGCGCAACCATGCCAAACAAAAACGCCAGTGCTGTGTGACTGTGCCGCCCGCTTCACCTGTGAAAGCAAATGTGTTACTCGCTGGTGCCAATCCGTGCTGTTGTGGGAGCCGGCCTGCCGGCGAACAATCTTGCGACAGCTTCGCGCGCAAGGCGCGCTCCCACGGACGCACTGAAGCATTACTGGAGCAACTGTGCTGCCAGTTGCTGCGTCGCGGGTTGTGGTCGGCCACACAGGCCTCCTACGGGGCAATCGCTCGAACGAAGCCATACAAAACAAAAGGCCACCGGACAGGTGGCCTTACTTATGCCGTGGCGGAGAGAAAGGGGCGAAACGGCAGCGTGTG
>PGZE01000013.1:39700-41940 GCA_002840015.1 Gammaproteobacteria bacterium HGW-Gammaproteobacteria-2
TGTATGGCGGAGAGAGAGGGATTCGAACCCTCGATAGAGTTTTAAGCCCTATACTCCCTTAGCAGGGGAGCCCCTTCAGCCACTCGGGCATCTCTCCGGATTTGCTGCCCCATCACCAGCAACTGGCGACGGGCCGCATAGCATAGCGCTTATGCCTGCGGTGGTAAACCTGAACTGCTCGAACCCGTGGATGGTTCATCATCTTTGTGAATGCGTTGGTAAATTTCTTCCCGGTGTACCGCGACATCCTTCGGCGCGGTGATGCCGATACGCACCTGATTACCTTTGACACCCAGTACCGTAACCGTGATGGAATCACCAATCATCATGGTTTCACCAACGCGGCGGGTCAGAATCAACATATTTCCTCTCCTTGACCGAGGCTTCCGTGCGCCGAGGCATAGCCATTGCACGCCCCCGCGTGCAATGTGCTCAGCTCACACCGCACATGCATGGTACCCAAGGCTGGCGCCGCGATGCAATGATTCTTACTACAGACGTTGCGCAAGCCATGCCTCAACCCCAGCCAGCGCGCTTTGCAACATGGCACCATCATCACCGCCACCCTGCGCCATGTCGGGGCGGCCACCACCTTTGCCGCCGATCTGACTGGCAATATGCGCTACCAGTTCGCCGGCCTTGATCCGGCCCAGCGCGGTACCGGACACACCGGCAACCAGTGATGCACGACCATCGGATGCCCCGGCAAGCACGATCACCGCGTTGCCGAGGCGATCCTTGAGTTGATCCACCGCTTCGCGCAAGGTCTTGCCATCGATGCCTTCCAGGCGCGCGGCAACCACGCGCACGTCGCCGATCTCGCGCGCATTGGCAGCCTGGCGTTGCAGCAACTGTTGCAGCTTGTCGAGCACCTCGGACTGGCCACCACCAAGCAATGTGGCGATCTGCGCAAGGCGCTGCTCTTCGTTGGCAACATGCGCCAATGCCGCCGCGCCAGTCACCGCCTCGATGCGGCGAACACCGGCGGCAACGCCGCCTTCAGACAGGATTTTGAACAGGCCAATATCACCGGTATGGCGTACATGGGTGCCGCCACACAGCTCGGTTGAAAACGCACCCATACGCAACACCCGCACCCGCTCACCGTATTTTTCGCCGAACAAGGCCATGGCGCCAGAATCGAGCGCCTGCTGCATGTCCATCTGCTGTACTTCGGCCTCGGCATTGCCACGGATCTGCGCATTGACCAGCGTTTCGATCTGCGTCAATTGCTCGCCGCTGACCGGCTGAAAATGCGAAAAATCAAAGCGCAGCCGATCTGGCGCCACCAGCGAGCCTTTCTGGCTGACATGCTCGCCGAGCACTTCGCGCAACGCCGCATGCAGCAGATGGGTGGCGGAATGGTTGATAACGATGGCTTGCCGGCGCTCGCCATCGACTGCGGCAGCAACGCTGTCGCCAACCGCCAACGCACCCGATTCAAGGCTGCCGATATGACCATGAAACTGGTTGGCGAACTTGTGGGTGTCGCTGACGGTGAAGCGCTGGCCGGAGCTGCCGGTCAAGATACCGGTATCACCCACCTGGCCGCCGGACTCGGCGTAGAACGGGGTCTTGTCGAGCACTACGATGGCCTGATCGGCAGCGGCAATACGCTGCACCGAGCGGCCATCGACCACCAACGCCAACACCGTGCAGGCCTCAGCGGCAAGCGTCTCATAACCGCCAAACTGCGTTGCCGGCAACGCACTCAACAATTCACCGGGCAAACCCGCACTGCCGGCAAACTTGCTGGCGGCGCGGGCGCGTTCGCGCTGCTGGGTCATCAGCGCGTCGTAGGCCAGCATCTGTGCCGGATCTACTACCTGCCCACGCTCACGCAGGATGTCGAGAATCAGATCGGGCGGACAGCCGTACGTATCGTGCAACTGGAACAACGCTTCGCCATCAACGCCTCCGTGCTGTTTGAGGTGCGCGTCAAGGCGGTTCATCCCCGCTTCCAGGGTTTGCGCAAACGCCGCTTCTTCTGCGCGTAGCGCCTGCTCCACCAGCGCACGCTTGGCCAGCAATTCGGGGTAGGCCTCGCCCATCACCGCGCACAACGGCTCGACCATGCGCCAGAATAAGCCGTCGCTGCGCAGGGCACCAAGTTTCCAGATATGACGGATCGCGCGCCGGATGATCCGTCGCAACACATAGCCGCGTCCTTCATTGGACGGCAGCACGCCATCGACGATCAAGAAGCTGCAAGCGCGAATGTGATCGGCAATCACGCGCAG
>PGZE01000078.1 GCA_002840015.1 Gammaproteobacteria bacterium HGW-Gammaproteobacteria-2
TTCGGCGCGCATCTGCTGCGCAATGGCCGGCACGCTGAGGATGCCGTCCACCGGCTGGCCACCGGTCATCGCCACCGCATCGTTGTAGAGAATCTTGTAAGTGATGTTGACCTTGGCGGCGATTGCCTGGCGGATCGCCAGCGAACCGGAATGGAAGTAGGTGCCATCGCCCAGATTCTGGAACACGTGCTCGGTGTTGGTAAATGGCGCCTGTCCGCACCAGCTCACACCTTCGCCACCCATGTGGGTGAAGGTGTCGGTGTTGCGATCCATCCAGGTGACCATGTAATGGCAGCCGATGCCACCGAGTGCGCGCGAGCCTTCGGGCACCTTAGTGGAGGAGTTGTGCGGGCAGCCCGAGCAGTAATGCGGCACCCGCGGGAAGTTGGCACGCGGCAGCGCCAGTTCCTTTTCCTTGGCTTCCATGAACGCCAGTTGCTGGCGGATCGTTTCGGACTGGTGGAAACGCGCCAGCCGCTTGGCGATCACCCACGCAATCGTGGCCGGGGTCAGCTCGTTGGTGGACGGCAGAATCCACTCGCCGGCTTCGTCGTACTTGCCAACCACACTGGGGCGGGTGGCGCTGTCCCAGTTGTACATCTGCTCCTTGATCTGCGACTCGATGAAGGCACGCTTCTCCTCCACCACAATCACGTCCTCAAGGCCGTGCGCGAACTCGCGGATGCCCTCGGGCTCCAGCGGCCAGGTCATGCCGATCTTGTAGACGCGGATACCGATATCCTCGCAAGCCTTGCGATCCAGCCCCAGGTATTCCAGTGCCTGCAACACATCGAGGTAGCTCTTGCCGCTGGTGACGATGCCCAGCCGTGCATTGGGCGAATCGAACACCACCTTGTCGATATGATTGGCGCGGGCAAAGGCAATCGCTGCCTTGACCGCGTACTGGTGCAGGCGCATTTCCTGATCCAGCGGCGGGTCGGGCCAGCGGATATTGAGGCCACCCGCCGGCAGCGCGAAATCAGACGGAATGACAATATCGAGCTGATGCGGATTGACGTTTACCGAGGCCGAGGATTCCACCGTCTCGGCGATGGTCTTGAAGCCAACCCAGCGCCCGGTATAGCGGCTCATCGCCCAGCCCAGCAGGCCCATGTCGAGGATGTCCTGCACCCCGGCCGGATTGAGCACCGGCATCATCGCCGACACGAACTCCAGCTCCGAGCCATGCGGCAGGGTTGAACTGCGGCAGGCATGATCGTCGGCCGCCAGCGCCAACACACCGCCAAATTTTGACGTGCCGGCCGCATTGCCGTGCTTGAACACATCGCCGCTGCGATCCACGCCCGGGCCTTTGCCGTACCACATGGCAAACACGCCGTCGTACTTCGCGCCGGGAAACAGATTGGTCTGCTGCGTGCCCCAGACCATGGTCGCGCCAAGATCCTCGTTCAGGCCGGGCACGAACTCGATGCTCGACGCAGCCAGATGCTTCTTGGCGCGCCACAGTTCCAGATCAAAGCCACCGAGCGGGCTGCCGCGATAGCCGGAAATGAAGCCGGCGGTGTTCAACTCCGCCGCGCGATCACGCATCTGTTGCATCAACGGCAGGCGCACCAGCGCTTGCACGCCGGAGAGATAGATGCGGCCCTCGCTGCGCGTGTATTTGTCTTCCAGGGTGTAGCGGGTATCAATCGAAGCAGCGGGCGTGGACATGCGGACCTGTATCGGGGGCGATTGCAGGCGCGTAGTGTATCAGCCCGCCACCCCCGTCTGATCGCGAAAGCGCGCCTCTGAGCCATACGCAACGGCATGGATTTGCAGCATTCCGCCACCATGCGGATGAAGACGCCACCACAGTGACGGCGTGCCGGCGAGAGCGCGAGCTGCAGGTTTCACGCGGCTCCTTGCGGTGTCCCAACCATACGTCGCGCATCCTTGAGCAGCACCATCAGTTGCCGCTCGTGCGTAGGCGTCGGCTCGAAACCGAACTTGCGATAAAACGCCTCGGCATCCACGTCGATCGGATGCGTCAGCAACGCGCGAATGCCCGCCTGCTCGGCAATCGCCAGCGTGCGGCGGATGGCGTCCTGAAGCAGGCTGAAACCAAGACCTCGCCCTTGGTAATCAAGATCAACGGCAAGCCTTGCCAGGATGACCAACGGAATCGGGTACTGCCCCATCCCGCGCCGAATCCGCTCGGGCGCCTCAAGCGTGTCGATTTGGCCAACAGTCAGGCTGAAGTATCCGGCTACCCGCGCATCATCGCAGACGACAAAGGTTCTCGCTGAACCGCTGGTCTGAGCTTGCTGCGCGTAACGCAGCAGCCAATCGGTGAGCGCGGGTTTCCCGCAGTCGAATCCATCCAGACGGTGCGCCGCGTCGAGCGACCGCGGCGCCGACAGGCTCATGGTTTGGCCCAAACCGGACGTCGGGAAAACAGCTTGGTCAGGCCGGGATTGTCGGATTCGGGTCGATCCAGCATTTCCAGAAGCGCCTGGTATTGACTGCCGGAAACCATGAACAGCCGTTGGTCGAGCAAGGTCTTTTCGGCCGCCTGGTACGCGGCGTCGAGGATGAAATCGGTCAGCGACTTGTGCGCGACCTCGGCAGCACGGCGCAACACCGTCTCTTGCTCAGGTGTCGCGCGCAACCCGAGTCGAGCGGAACGCACGGTTACAGTAACGGCGGGCATGGCACGGTCTCTTGCGATGTACACAAGACGCTACGTTAGTACAAATGACGCAAATCGTCCAGCGCGCGCAATCCCCTGCGTCACCGCATCCTGGACACCACAGCCCAGTGCCGGATCAGCCTGGCGACCTCGCGCACGCCATCGGTCAACGCCGCTGGGCCTGGCTGAAGAATGATCGGTGACTTGATTTCGTACAGCGCGCCATCGCGTACCGCCGGCACCTGCGCCCAGCCGGCACGCGCCGCCACCTTTTCCGGCCGGAATTTTTTGCCGCACCATGAACCAAAAACGATTTCCGGGGCGCGCGCGATGATCTCGCCATCATCGGCCAGAATGCGGTTTTTCGCGAGCGATTGCAGTGCCCTCTCAGGGAAAATATCGTCACCACCGGCGATGCCCACCAACTCGGACACCCAGCGAATGCCGCTGATGCGCGGCTCATCCCATTCTTCGAAATACACCCGTGGCCGCCGTGGCAAGCTGGCAGCCTGCACGGCAATGGCATCAAGCCCGGCCTCGAGTTCATCCGCCCAGGCCTGCGCACGTGCGGCTTCGCCAACCAGCGCACCGAGCCGACGAATGTAATCGAGGATGCCGGCGACGCTGCGGTGATTGCTGATCCAGACCTCGACCCCACTGCGAATCAGCGCCGCTGCGATGTCGGCCTGGATGTCGGAAAACCCGATCACGAAATCCGGTTGCAAGCGCACGATCTCATCCACTTTGGCCGAAGTGAACGCACTGACCTTGGGCTTTTCCTTGCGTGCCTGCGGTGGGCGCACGGTGAAACCGGAAATACCGACGATGCGCTGCTGTTGGCCGAGGCCATACAGCACCTCGGTCGGTTCTTCGGTCAAACAGACAATGCGCTGCGGGCCACTCATGGATACAGCATCTGGTGCTGCCAGGCACCATCCAGCCAATCGTACACATGGCGTTCGTGCAGGCGGAACTGGGCGCCGTACCAGAACTCGATGTGATGCGGTTGCACCCGATAACCTGACCAATGCGGCGGGCGTGGCACCTCGCCACCGGCAAACTCGCGCTCGTAATCAGCGATGCGTTGCTCGAACGTCGTTCGCGAATCAAGTACCTGCGATTGCAGCGAAGCCCAGGCACCGATCTGGCTCTGCCGTGGCCGGCTGGCGAAATAGGCATCGGCTTCGGCATCA
>PGZE01000014.1 GCA_002840015.1 Gammaproteobacteria bacterium HGW-Gammaproteobacteria-2
CGCTTTCGGTTGGCGAGAAGTAATATTCCCAACGCGCGTCATAGTTCTTCAGCGCAGTCGGCTTGAGCGCGGCATTGCCGAAGGTAACGATGTCGAGCAGCGGATCGATGAAGGTGGATGCGCTGAGTTCGCGGAAATCCGGGCGCGACACGGTTTCGCTGTAGGCCAGACGCAACTGCTGTTTGTCGCTGATCAACCACGTTGCCGCCAGTGCCGGCAGGTTGTCGTTGGTGTCCAGCAGCGCCACCACCGGCGGATCGTTCGGGCGCAACACCGAGAATGTGGTGACGTTCTGCAGGTTGCTTTCCTTGCGCACGCCCAGATTCAGGTTCACCGTCTGCCACAGGCTGAGGTT
Source organism: Gammaproteobacteria bacterium HGW-Gammaproteobacteria-2 (assembly GCA_002840015.1). GTDB lineage: Bacteria > Pseudomonadota > Gammaproteobacteria > Xanthomonadales > Xanthomonadaceae. The sequence goes on from PGZE01000014.1 coordinate 356, forward strand.
CAATGAGTAACCCTCGGCGTCGAGGCGCTGCTCGGCAAAATAGGTGTCTGATGGCTGGGTGATTTCGGTCAGGCGAAAGCCGTTCGGGCCGATGCTGCCGGGGTTGAGGATGGCATCCAGCGAATCCAGCGCCAGCAACGCCGGGTCGCGTGCGTCGCGGCCGTTGGGGGCAAAGAAAAAACGACGCACCCACGAATCGCGGCTGCGGTTGACGCGATTGACCTGCACCCCGAACTCGCCGTTGATGTTGTCGCTGAGTCGAAACGGCAGGTGCGCGCCGATATCCCAAGTGTGGCTGGAATCGTTGAGGTCGGCGAAGGTGGTGGTGTTGCTGTCGTTGTTGAGTGAAAACAGGCGGCTGCCGTCATCCTGGATATCAAAGCGGTATTCGCGGGAAAACGGCGCGTAGCGCCCAGCCTTGGCAAAGGTGTACAGCCAGTCGAAGGATGCGCCTTCCAGCAACGGCAACTCGCCCACGATCGGGAAATTGTGCTCACCGGATATCTGCCGCGACTTGAGTTCGTTCTCGATCCATTCGATCAGCGAACGCTCCACATCCTGGTTGGTCTGGGTGCCGGTGCTGATGCGCGCTTCGTTCTCGGTCTGGCGCACGATCATGTTGGTGATGCGCAGCTTGTGATTCTCGCCATAGTCGATGCCGGCAACCAGAAAACCGCTGGCATCGATTTCGCGGATGGTACGTTGCAAGGCCAGATCATTGCGCAGCGCCAGGCCATCGCTGCTGGCTTGAAACTCACGGCGCACTTCATCGGTGCTGTCCCAGCTTTGCGAATGCCGGAACGAGGCCAGAAAGCCGGCTTTCCACTGCTCGGCAAACGTCCAACTGTTGCCGCCAGCGAGCGCCAAGTTGCTGTCCGGGCCGATTTTTTTCTGATTGATGTCGTAGCGACCGCTGGCGAGGTCTTCACCCACGGCTTCCAGCTCGAGCGGGGTCAGGCCATTGGGGTTGGCCGGGGTGCGCGAGCGCAGGAAAACGCCGCGCCGTCGCAGGTCTTCCAGCACATCGGGCAAGGCGCGGCTGCCGTCATCAAAGCCGCTGATGTCGCTACCGCTGCCAAACTCGCGCAGGCCCTGCTTGCCGGTGGTGCCATCCACCCAGCCGGCGCCGAGCGACACCTTGAACAGCGGCGCATCGGGGAAGCCCTTGGTGCGCAGTTGGATGGTGCCACCGCCAAACTCGCCGGGCATGTCCGCCGAAAAGGTTTTCTGCACCACCACGCCTTGCAGGATTTCGGTGGGGAACAGATCCAGCGGAATCACGCGACGCGTGGGGTCGGGGCTGGGGATCTGTGCACCGTTGAGCAGCACGCTGGAGTAGCGCTCGCCGAGGCCGCGCACGAACACGAACTTGCCATCGACCAGGGTCAGGCCGGTGACGCGCTTGAGCGCGCCGGCAGCATCGGAATCACCGGCGCGGGCAATCTGCTCGGCGCCGAGAATGTCGGTGACCGCACCCGAATTGCGGCGCTCCTCCACAAAGGCAGCCAGCGAGCCCTCGACGAAGGGTTCCAGCACTACGAACTCGGGCAGCTCCATGCCGGCTGGCGAGAGCTGTACATCGCGTACGGTGTTTTGTTCGGCAGCGATGGCGATGGCATCGAGGGTTTGCGCGGCAAAACCAGGCGCCAGGATCGACAACGAATAGTTGCCGGCAATCAGCTCGGCCGTGAACTCGCCATTGCCATCGGTGATCACATCCAATGGCGTGCCGCTGATGAACACGCGAGCGCCAGCGATGGGTTTGCCATCCTCGACGCTGACGATGCGCCCGCTCAACACGCCCGGTGGGCCGGCGCTGACTGGAGCCTGCGTTACCGCACCGCCGCGCTTGAGTGCGCTGTCCAGAAACAGGCTGGGTGCGGCGTCCGGGTACAGAGTGCCGATCAACTCGGCGTCCTCTTTTTCGGCCAGATCCAGATCCAGCGCGGCCACTTCGCTATCGCCTCGACGAATACTCAAGCGGTGCGTCCCTGCCGGCACGCTGATGCGCAGCGCACCATCGCTATCGGTACGGCCCAGCGATTTGCCATCGATCACCACTTCGGCCAGCGGCAAGGGTTTGTCGCCGTCGAACAACACCACCGACAGCGCCGCCGGCTCGGCGGCGATGGCCATGCGGATGCCGAGGGTGAGCGCGGCAAGTGGCAGCAGCAAGCGTTGCCGTGCGGATACACGGCGCGTGGAGCGAGGAGTAGACATCAGGCACAGGTCCAGCGCGCGTCGGCGCACTCTTGCATCAGGCGGCGTAGTTCGGTGGCTTTGCGGAACAGTTCAGGGCGCTGCAACGGCACCAAATTGCGTTCAGCGGCGGTGTGCTCGCCAATCCGGTACCAGGCGTAGGCCAACGCATAGCGGATGTCCTCATCACTCAGCAGACCGGCGCGCCCCAGGGCGCCTTCGCTGGCGGCGACTTCGTCGTAGCGGCGTTGTTGTATGAGGATGCCGATGCGTTGCTTGAACTTGGCTGCCGGGTCGGCGATCAGGGCATTGAGTCGCAGCGCGCGCGCGTAATGGCCGGCGCGGCGAAACAGTTCGGCCGCTTCCAGATTCAGTGCCGGCTCGTGTAGCGCTGCGGTTGCCAGAATCTCGGCAGCAGCGAGCGGGTCGCCCTTGCCCAGCCAGGTTTGTGCCAGTGCCTTGTCGATGCCGGCATCGCCGGGGAAGCGCAGCCGCGCCGATTCCAGAAAGCGCAGTGCTTCATCAATGCCGCCGGCGCGGCGCAGCGCAGTACCAATGGCGATGTAGTCCTCGCTCTTGCCATCGGCGCGGGCGATGTAGGCTCGGCCCAGTTCGGCGGCCTGCAGATTCAGCCCGGCGTCGATCAGGTAAAACACCTGCCGGCGCATGAATGACAAATTGCCCGGAAACTGGCTGCCGGCGGCGCTCAACGTGTCCATCGCCGGTTGCCGCTCGCCCAGCATCCAGTGTGCGTGGGCGCGCATCAGCCAGGCACCGGACAGCGCGGTGACGCCATCGCCAGCGCTGTCGAGCGCACTCAACGCATCGCGATACTGCTCCAGACCAAAATGCGCCTGCGCCAGGTACAGATACACCAGTGGGTCGGTCTGGCCGGCGGCAATCGCGGCGCTGAAGCCTTCCACGGCCTCGGTCATCTTCTGCTGTTCCAGCGCCAGCAGGCCGCGCACGGTGTAGTACTGGATCAAATCGACGCCTTCGGCGGCAGGGTCGATATTCGCCAATGCCTGCTCGGCGCGGGCGTATTCGCCGTCGCGGGTGAGCAGGGTGGCCAGGCCTAGGTAATCCACCTCGTCATTCTTGCTGGCCGCAAATGCAGCAAGGTTGCCAAGCAACAGCACGATCAGTACGAATGCGCGCATCACTCAGCCCCGACTCAGATCAAAACGCACGCGCTGGCGCGCCCACACCCGGACGTGTTCACCCTTGTAGGTGGCCGGTTCGAATTTCCAGTTCTGCACCCCGGCAACGGCGATGTCGTCAAACACGCCGGCCGGCTGTGCTTCGAGCACCTTCACTTTTTCCACTTGCCCGGTTGGGCTGATCAACACGCTGAGCAGCACATAGCCGGTAATGCCCTGCGCTTTGGCGCGGGCCGGGTAGACCATCGGTGTTTGCAGGATCGGTCGCGGTGCCTGATCGACGCTGTCATCGGTCATCACCACATCGCCGCTGTCGCCAAGCAAGCCCTGGCCCAGATCAAGATCGGAACTGTCGAACGCCGGCAGGCCGAAATCGAGCCCGGACAGGGACGAGTCCAGCCCGAGCAGCGGTGTCGGTGCGGCGCGGGTTGGCCGCTTTGGCGGTTCGGGTTTGCGCACCACCTCCTTGGGCTTGGGTTTTTCTTTCTTGACCACGGCGATGCTGGAGCCGACCAACTCATTGGCCTTGTCGCGCTGCGCAAACGGGTTGTTCATCAGCACAACCAATGCCAGCACCAGCACCGAGCCGGCAATGGCGGTGGCAACGCCAACCGCATGGGCGCGTGACAGCGCCATCAGCCTTCGCCCGCCTCGGTGACGGTGGCGACGCCGACATCCTCGGCGCCGGACAAACGCGCCTGATCGACCACTTCAACCAACCGCCCCGCAGGCACCACTTCATCGGTGACCACCAATACCGACTTGCCGGTCATGCCTTTGAGCAGGTCGCGCAAACGGCCCTGCAGCGCCCATACGCGCACCGACTCGCCTTCCAGAAACACTTCGCCGGCCTTGCTGATGTAAACCCGCACCGCCTTGGTCGAGGACACCGTCTGGGTCTTGGCGCCCGGGCGATTGATGTCGATCTTCATGTCCTTGACGAAGGTGGTGCTGACCATGAAAAAGATCAGCAGGATGAAGGTCATGTCGATCATCGGGGTCAGGTCGACCGAGCTTTCCACCATTTTCTTTTCGCGCCGTCGCAACATGATCAGTGTCCTTGCCCGGCATCGGTGCCGGGAGCGTCGTGGTCGGCAGGGCTGCTGACCAGAATGTCGGTGATCTGCGCCAGATCCAGTTCGATCTGGTGCTGGCGGCGATCGAGCACCGATTTGGCAATCACCCCCGGCACCGCTACCACCAGACCCATTTGCGTGGTGAACAAGGCAGTGGAGATGCCCGAGGCAATGCCGCCTGATTGCGAGAACAGGGTCATGTCGCCGAGCGATTCAAAAGTTACGATCATGCCCATCACGGTGCCGAGCAGGCCGAGCAGTGGTGCGATCATCACCAGGGTAGTGATCAGCACGCTGCCTTCCTTGAGTTCACGTTGGTACTCGGCGAATGCGTCATCAAGCCGACGCCGCAGATCGGGCAGGCCGCTGCGCTTGAGCGCAAGGCCGCGCGCGACCGCCAGATCGACGATACCGTTGGGCGCATTGCTGCGGCCATCGATGCCGCGCTTGAGCAGCACCCGCACGTTCTTGGCCGAACCACGGCGCAACAGCATCCAGCGCACCCCGAGTGCGTACCACAGCAATACCGTCACCAGAAGCAGGATCGGCATCACCACGCCGCCGGCCTGCAGGTAGCTGGCGATCAGGCTGAGCGCGGTGTCCTGGCCGTGGCCGCCCATATCGACCTCAGGCTGCCTTGCCAAGCGCGCTGAACTGCGCTTCCTGCTGCGCATTGACCACGCGCAGCGCGGCCTGCTCCATGTCATCCTTGATGCGTTCGGCCCAGCCGCCCATCAGGTTGCCCAGCAGCAACATCGGGATCGCCACGATCAGACCAAGCTCAGTGGTGACCAGCGCGGTGGCGATGCCGCCGGACAGCAATTTCGGGTCGGAGGTGCCAAACTCGGTGATGATGTCGAAGGTCTGGATCATGCCGGTGACGGTACCGAGCAGGCCGAGCAACGGCGCCACTGCGGCAATCACCATGATGAAAGCGCCGAAGCGATTCAGATGCACCGATTCGTGCAGGATCGATTCGGAGATGATGTCTTCCAGATGTTCGCGATCACGATCGAGGTTGCGCAGCGCCGCCGTCACCACGCGCGCTGCCGAACCCTTGTGCCGCTTGGCCGCAGTGATGGCATCGTCGATGCGCTGTTCGGCCAGTGGCCGCAGCACCGCATCGATGGTCGGCGCGACCGCCGCGCCGGCATTTTTCAAGAATGCGGCGCGCAGCGCGACCAGCGCCAGGCCGAGCGCACCGAGCGCCAGAATGATATAGCCGATGAAGCCGCCCTTGGCGATCTCGCCGGCAATGGTCTTGGCTTCCGGTTCGGTGACGGCGGTGTTGATGTTTTCGAACAGGTACACGCCGAGCGGCGAAATCCGGTTGCCCTTGGCCAACGCCAGCGCACTCTCGCTACCGCTTTGGCCGGGGGCATCCCACAGCCGCAACTGGCCGCCGCCGGCCGGCACCAGCGCACCGCTGGCTTCACTTGAAACGCCGTAGGCGGCGATGTTGCCCCAATGGATGATGGTGCCATCGACCTGCTTGCCGTCGGCGCGGTAGAAGCTGCCTGGCTGCTGACGCAAACGACTGAATGCGGCCAGTGTGTGCGATGCCAGTTCAAACACGCGTTTGAGCTGTGCGGATTCTTCCAGTTCGGCAAAGCTGGCCTGCTTGAGGGTTTCATCGCCAAAGCCGCCGAGGGTGGCGCGCGCCTGTTCGATAGTGACATTGACCAGTTCGCGGTTATCTGCGGCGACCTGTGCCTGCTCGTCGCCGCGCACCAGTTCATTGCTCAGCGCTTCGGCCTGCGATTTGGCGGCCAGCACGCGCGATTCCAGCGCGTTGATCTGGCCTTGCAGGGCGGCGCGATCACGCTCCAGCGCATTACGTGTTTGCGCCACGCGCTCACTCAGTTCGCGCTTTTGCGCCTGCAAGAAGGCGTACTCTTTTTTGTAGGCCTGGTCGAGCGAAATCGTGGGCGGTGCGGCAACCGGTGCGGGTGCTGGCGCGGTGCTTGGCGTTGCCGGCGCGGTTTGCGCCAGCGCTGGCAGTGCCAGGCTCAGGGCGGTCAACATGATGATGTTGCGCAAGGTGCTCATTTCGCACCTCCGGCATTGGCCACGGGCAGTTCAAACCAGCCTTGCCGGATCTGCTTTTTCAGGGCGTCATACAGCGTGTTGATGCGGGCGATGTCATCGCGTTCGCTGACGGGCACAAATTGCCAGCCATCAGTGCCGAGTTGCGCCAGCCCGACGCGGCCATCCTGGGTGCGGAAATACAGCGCCATGCTGCCGATCTTGGCTACTTCGGCCAGTACCCGCTCATCGCCGAGCGCGATGGTCTGGCTGTGCAGGCCGTTTTCGCGGGTGATACGGAACTCATCCTCGTAAAACGCCCACAGCCGGTTGACCGCACGTGGCACCGGCAGCGAGCCGCTGTCAACTTGGGTGCGGAAGCTATCGAGTTCGCCGAGGCGCTCGTCGCGCTTGAACGGCAGGCCGGTGGCAATGTACTGGCGCAGGTTGGCCAGTGCATCGAGCAACAGCGGTTTGAGGTTGTCGGCAATCAGGCCGGCATCGACCTGCTCTTCCTGTGCCGTGGCCAGTTTCTCGCGCAGTTCGCGCGCAGCCAGTTGCTGGCGTTCCAGATTGGCTTGCAGTTCGGCCTTCTGCGCATTCAATGTGCCCAGCGCGGTGCGTTGCTCATCGCGCAGCAGGGTCAGTTCGCCATTGAGCGCTTCAACCTCGGCACGCAGGCGGATCAACCCCTGCGACAGTTCGTCGGCGTCGGCGGCCCGTGCCGCGTGCGGTGCTGCCAGCGCGATCGACAGTGCGGTCGCGCACAGTGCCAGTGCAGACAGGTGCTTCATGGTGTGCTCCGAGTGCAGGGTGCCGGCCCGGACGGGCGAGCAGTTCACGAAGCAGGATATGACCGCACGGTTACCGATTTATGACGGTCATGGCAGATAAAGGTCGCCTGAGAAACACACAATGACCCGACAATCGCGGCTTTAACCCGGTAAAATGCCGGGTTTTCCGTTTGAGTGTCGTCCCCGTGAAAGACTTGTTGCACGAATTGGTGGCCCAGGCGCTCCTGGATCTGAAGCGTGATGGCGTGTTGGCGGCTGATCTGGAACTGCCTGAATGCACCATCGAGCGCAGCCGCAGCCGTGAGCACGGTGACTATGCCTGCAATATGGCAATGCCACTGGCGAAATTGACGGGGCGCAAACCACGCGAGTTGGCGCAGTTGCTGGTTGATACCTTGCCCAAGTCGCAGCATGTCGAGCGTATCGAGATTGCCGGGCCGGGATTCATCAACTTTCATTTGGCTGCAGCCTGTCGTCTCGGCGTGATTCGCCGGGTGCTCGATGCCGGCGAGGATTATGGCCGCGAACCGGAAGGTTCACGCGAGAGCCTGACCGTCGAGTTTGTGTCCGCCAATCCCAATGGCCCGCTGCATGTTGGCCACGGCCGCGGTGCGGCCTATGGCGCGTCGCTGGCCAACCTGCTGGAAGCCTGGGGCCACAAGGTGCAGCGCGAGTACTACGTCAACGATGCCGGCCGGCAGATGGACATCCTCGCGGTGAGCGTCTGGATGCGCTATCACGAGCTTGGTGGCGTGAATGTGCGGATGCCCGACAATGGCTACAAGGGCGAGTATGTGGTCGAGATTGCGCGCGAGTTGCGCAACCGCGAAGGCGATCGCCTGCGCCGCAGCGCGATCGAGATCAGCGACGGGTTGCCCGCCGATGCCAGTGACGGCGGTGATAAAGAGGACCATGTCGATGCCTTGATCGCGCGTGCCAAGCAGTTGCTTGGTGAGGCTGACTATCGTTTGGTGTTCGAGTCGGGCCTGAACTGGTGTCTGGCCGACATCCGTGCCGACCTCGGTGAGTTCGGTGTTCATCACGATGTGTTTTTCTCCGAGCGCTCGTTGATGACCGATGGCTACGTCAGCCGCGCGATCGATCTGCTGCGCAGCAATGGCCATTTGTACGACCTTGATGGCGCAGTGTGGTTTAGGGCAACCGCCTTCGGCGACGACAAGGATCGCGTGGTGGTGCGTGACAACGGCGTCACCACCTACTTTGCATCGGACCTTGGCTATCTGCTGAGCAAGTTCGAACGTGGCTTTGAGCGCGCGCTCTATGTGTTTGGCGCCGATCATCACGGCTATATCGTGCGGCTGAAGGCGGCGGCAAAAGGCCTTGGCCTGAATCCCGATCACATCGAAATCTTGCTGGTGCAGTTTGCGGTGCTGTATCGCGGTGGCGAGAAAGTGCAGATGTCGACCCGCTCGGGCAGTTTTGTCACTCTGCGCGAGTTGCGTGAGGAAGTGGGTACCGATGCTGCGCGCTTTTTCTATGTGATGCGCAGCAACGACCAGCATCTGGATTTTGACCTCGATCTGGCGCGCAGCCAGAGCAATGACAACCCGGTGTACTACGTGCAGTACGCCCACGCTCGCATTTGTTCGTTGTTCCGGCAGCTTGAGGAAAAGCAGCTGAGCTATCACCGCAGCGCGGCCGAGGCGGCGCGCGGCCGTTTGGTAGAAGTCCAGGAGCTGGACCTGCTCAATGCGATGATGCGCTTCCCCGAATCGATCGAGTCGGCGGCACTGAACCGATCACCGCAGATTCTGGTCACCTACTTGCGTGAACTTGCGGCGGCGTTTCACACGTTTTACAACGCGCATCCGATTTTGGTCAACGACGAAGCCTTGCGTAATGCCCGGCTTGGCCTGTGTGTAGCGGCACGGCAGGTTTTGGTCAATGGCCTCAAACTGCTGGGTGTTGGCGCCCTGGAGAAAATGTGATGGCAGCACGGCGTGGCAGAAAATCGCAGGCGAGGCGCAGTGGCGCCCCGCGTGGGGTGCCCAGCCTGGTCTGGTTGCTGCTCGCGGTGTTGCTGGGCGCTGTGCTGGCCGGTGTGGTGTTGATGCGTGACCGCATTGGCGACAGCCTGGGCGTGCCACGGCCCAACCCCGCAGCCAAAGCTCCACCGCCGAGCGATCCACCGGTGGCGCAAAAACCGGTAACAAAAAAACCCGGCTATGACTTCTACACTTTGTTGCCAGGCAAGGAAGTGGTGATCCCGGATTCCGAGCTCTCGGCAACCGCACGGCAGGAGCGCGCAACGCCCAAGCCGCAGGTTGCCAGCGACGCACGTTACCTGTTGCAGGCTGGCGCTTTCAGCGAGTCGGCGCGGGCCGAGGAAGTCAAGGCGCAAATCGCATTTACCGGAGAGTTCGCTCGCGTCGAGCCAGCCGTTATTTCCGGTAAAACCGTGTACCGGGTGATGCTGGGCCCGTATGCAAATGCACAGGCACTGGAAGCAGCCAAAGGCAAGCTCACCACCGCCGGCATCCAGTCGGTTGCGGTACGCGCGCGCTGAGTTCACGGCGATGCCAAGGCGCCACTATCACTCCGGCGTATAGCCCGGGTTGAGGCCATCGGGTTTCGCCGCTACGCGGATATAACCCGGGCTACAACGGTGGACTGGGGTGCTTCAAGGCGTTCGCGTTAGCGCGCCTTGCGCGCGAAGCTTTGGCAAGCTTGTTCGCCGACAGGCCGGCTCCCACAGCAGCACGGATTGGCAGCAGTAGGGAACACAGTTGCTCGTATGTTGGCAATCACCCGCTTGCGGGGTTATACCGATCACGTTTCCGGGGAAGCCGTTCGCTCCTTGAGGCAGGTGTTTCACTAACCTACAGATGAGCGATACCGCGTGTTTGCAGGAGCTCAACCTGTGAACGACGCAGCCGCCTCACAACGCCGCGCGTTTACGCAGCAACGCATAGAAAAATCCGTCCATGCCGTCTTCGCCGGGCAGGCGCTGCCGGCCGACGCCGCTGGCGTGGCCGTAGCGCGCATCCAGCGGCCACCGGGATGAACGTGTTGTGTGCTTATTGTCGCGACAATTCGCCACATTCCGTGCAGAGGTTAGAACCGTTAATGTTGCGCCAAGGAATGCACTTCCATCAATGCGCGGTGACGCAGATACAGTCGCGTCGTGCGTTAGTGCGCTCATGCCACAGCAACTTGGCGCATCCAAATTGTTCTGCCTTTCAACGGGAAATCGTTCATGTCAATCGGGAACAGTCGCATTCCACTTCGTCCAAAGCCGTGCGAGCATTTCGGATCGACTTGGCACCTCCGACTTGCTTTGGTGATCGTCTTTGCCACGCTTGTACCCGTATCAGCAATCGCCCAATCCGATTCAAGCGCTGCAGGTGACGTGAGGACACCGGGTAGTACTTGTGTTGGAAGCGATGACAGTACGTGCTTGGACACAGTGGTAGTCACCGGTGCGCGCCCGGACAATTACCTGATCAAGGCAGCAACCTCGGCTACCAAAACTGCCACTGAATTGCTGAAAACGCCGGTGTCAGTTCAGGTAGTTGCACAACAAGTGTTGCAAGACCAGCAAGTCACATCGCTGGACAAAGCCTTGCAGAATGTTGCCGGGGTGGTGACCTTCTCAACCAACCAGGGTTTGAGCGACGGGTTTCTGATTCGTGGATTCGGCAGCAATACCACGTATCGCGATGGGTTCCTGCGCCCAGACATTCTCGGGGGTGGAACCTCCAAGGGCGAAACCGCGAACATCGAGCGCATTGAGGTGGTGAAGGGGCCGGGATCGGTGTTGTTTGGCCGCACCGAGCCCGGCGGCTTGATCAATATCGTGACCAAGCAGCCTCTGGCCGAAAGCCGCACCACGGTGCAGCAGCAGGTTGGTTCGCATGCTTTCTATCGGACCAGTATCGACTCCACTGGCGCGCTAGCGGACGACGAGTCGGCGCTTTATCGGGTCAACTTGTCGTACGTCGATTCCGACTCCTTCCGCGATTTCGTGAAGGACGAGGGGTACCTGCTGGCGCCCACCCTCAAGTACGTGTTCAGCGAGCAGACCAGTGCCTTGTTGGAGGTGGAGTATCAGAACTTCGACGACACGCCCGACGGCGGTATCCTGCCCATCAACGGAAGACCGGCGAAGGTGCCGCGTTCGCGGGTGTTTTTCGAGCCTGAGAGCAACGTCAACGACGGTGATCGCCTGCTGGCGAGTTTGACATGGACGCACCGCTTCAATGCGCAGTGGGAACTGCGCCAGCGGGTACTGGGCGAGCGCTTCAAGATCGAAAATCTGACCTTGTTCACTGGCGCGCTGGATGCCGATGGGACGTTGGAGCGCTTCTTCAACAATGGCGGCAACGGGGACTCCAAGCGCTATTCGACGACGCTCGATCTCACCGGCAAGTTCTCCACTGGCGCGGTTGCGCATACGCTGTTGTTCGGAGTCGACTACTTCCGGGTGACCGATGCACTGATCGGGCTCAACTGCTGCGATGCCGCGCCGCCCTTCAACTTGTTCAACCCGGTATACAACCCCAACCCGCAGGTGTTCGATCCCGCCAACAATTTCGACTTGCACTTCAAGCAGTCGTTCTACGGCATCTACGTTCAGGATCAGATCGAGCTGCCGGGCAACCTGCACTTGTTGGCAGGCGCGCGATACGACAACGCGCGTGGCAGTAGTGACGGTGTCACCACCACCCACAATGATCGCATCACCCCACGCTTGGGCGCCTTGTGGCAGCCGGCGAGCAACACCTCGCTGTACGTCACGTACACGGAAAACTTTGGCGCCTCCAACAGCCTGTTCAACCCGCCGGATCGTCAATTGCCGCCGCAAACCGCTCAGCAATGGGAGGCGGGCGTGAAGACCGAATGGCTCGATGGCCGGCTCTCGGCCACGCTCTCGGCGTTTGATCTCACCAAGCAGAACACTGCCGTGGCCGATCCGCAAAACCCGAACCTGCAAATCGCAGTGGGCGAGGCGCGCACCAAGGGCTTTGAGTTCGAACTGATCGGCGCATTGGCGGAGGGCTGGCAGGTGATCGGTGGTTTGGCCTATATGCCATTTGCCAAAGTCACGCGGGATATCCAGCCGGTATTCGACGATGCCGGTACTGTCGTGGGCAGCGGCCCCGGCTTCACCGGCAATCGCCTGTTCCTGGCGCCGCGTCGGCAGGCCAGCGTGTGGACCACTTACGCGGTGCAATCGGGCGCATGGCGCGGGTTGCGGCTGGGCGCGGGCGTGGTCGGACTGAGCCGTCGCTTCGGCGATCCGGGCAACAGTTACGTGTTGCCCGGATACGCGGTCGTCAACACGATGGTCAGCTTCGCATGGCAACTCGATGGCTACCGACTCACCGCGCAGCTGAACGCGGACAATCTGCTGGATCGCCGCTATTACCCTGGCAGCAACAGCGGTAGTTTCATCGGTGTTGGCGCTCCACGCAGCGTGTTGGCATCGCTCAAAGTGGAGTTCTGATGCGTTGGTCGCCGCGCGCGGCCTTGGTCCGTCTGCATCGGTGGGCGGGCCTGTACATGGCCATCTTTCTGGTGGTGGCGGGTTCTACCGGGGTGCTGCTGGCGTTTTTGGGCGATCTGGAAGTTGCGCTCAATCCCGAGTATCGGATCATCGAGCCCGTCGATGCACGCTTCCAGCCACTGCTGTTGCACCAGCAATTGCAGCGACGGTTTGCGGGTGCGCGCATCGATTCGATTCCGCTGTATCACCCGCCGGGCGAGGCATTGCATTGGTGGATGCAACTACCGGACCCGGACCACCCCGGCGAGCATGTGGAGAGCGATGTCGTCATCCACCCTTACACCGGCGCGGAACTGTCGCGCCGCACCACCTCGATCTGGCCGGTCAACCGCAAGAATCTGATGGCTTTTGTTTACCGGCTGCACTATTCAATGGCGCTTGGCAACGTGGGTCTTTGGTTGTTTGGCGTGGCAGCGCTGGTTTGGACCTTCGACAGTTTCATCGGCTTCTGGCTGACCTTGCCGCGTCTGGTGCGCGACCCGCGCCGGGAACGGCGCAATGCCCAAGCACCACCTCGCGATGGCTGGTTTCGGCGATGGTCGCCGGCATGGCGCGTGCGTTGGGGTGGTTCGAGGGGCAAGCGGCATTTTGACCTGCATCGGGCAACCGGCTTGTGGCTGTTCCCGTTGCTGCTGGCGATCGCGTGGGCGGGGGTTTCGTTCAACCTGGGCGACTGGGTCTATCGACCGACGATGCATGCACTGTTTGGCATGACCGAGCCCATGACATGGCTGCCGAAGGCTGCCGCACCGCGCGAGCAGCCGGAATTGCCTTGGCTCGACGCATATCACCAAGCCCAGATGACGATGGCGCAGCAGGCGCAGTTGCAGGGTTTCGGAGTACTGCGTGAGCAGTCATTGCGATATGAGCCCACCGTCGACGCGGTGGTGTTTTCGGTGCTGAGTGATCGCGATATCGCAACACGATGGGGCCACACCGAGCTGTGGCTGGATGGCAGCACCGGGCGGATGCTGGCGTTGGAACTTCCCAGCGGTGTCAACTCAGGGAGAACATTGACCAGTTGGGTGGTAGCTATTCACACGGCGGCATTTGGTGGCCGGGCGATGCAGGCGCTGATCGCGCTGGTTGGCCTTGGGGTAGTAGTTTTGTCGCTTACCGGCGTCGCAATCTGGCTGCGCAAGCGCCGTGCTGCCAGTGCCGCGAACGCCGATCGCGGAAGCTGTAAGCGCTTTGACAACTACACGGCGTGAGAAGTAGCGGCGCCATTTACGACCGTGCTTGACGGATGAATGTTTATTCAGGACTCAATGCAATGAAGACGATGGCTGTGCGTGTGTTGATAGGTTTTTGGATAGTGTTTCTGGTGTGGCTCGCTGGATTTACTGTCGGCGCAGCTGCCAATGCGGACGTGTTGGTATGGGCGTCGATCCCGCTGACCCTGATACCTATTGCCGGCTTGTACTTTCTGCCCGCCAACGCCGAGCGTGCCGGTTGGGCGTTGTTCACAGTGTGGCTTGGATCCACATATGCGGCTCTTGGCACTCCACTGGAACTGGGAGTGTTTGGCCTGATTTGCGTGTTCGCAATCCTGGGTTATTTTCGCTCATCGTGGTTATTCGTGATCAGTTGGTTTGGCCACATCGCGTGGGACTTCGTGCCGCGCTCCCTGCCTGATCTGTACCTTGATCTTCCTGCCGCTTGCATGCTGTTTGATGGTGCTATCGGGCTGTACTTGGCGTGGCGCATACGCCGGGGAACGCTGAGTGTGCGGCCGATTGGCTTTGCGCTGTGACGGGCCGTCGCTGGGCAAGATGCACATTTAGCTGCTGGAGGCTACCAAGCGCTGCGCGCAACCCGGATCAACAGTCGCGTTTACGCAGCAACGCATAGAAAAATCCGTCCATGCCGTCTTCGCCGGGCAGGCGCTGCCGGCCGACGCCGCTGGCGTGGCCGTAGCGCGCATCCAGTTCGTGGTTCTCGGCAGCCAGCAGCGAACAGGTGGCATACAGCATGCGGCCACCGGGGCGCAGTAGCGGCCACAGCGCCTTGAGCAGACGTGCCTGGGTTTTGACCAGCGCTGGCAGGTCGCTGGCGCGACGGTTCCATTTGATGTCGGGCTGGCGGCGGATGATGCCGGTGGCCGAACACGGTGCATCAAGCAGGATCGCGTCATACGGCGTCTTGTCCCACCAACGCGCTGGCTGTGTAGCGTCGGCAGCAATCAAGGTGACGGGGATGCGATGGCCGAGGCGATCCAGGGTTTGCCGCACGCGGGCGAGCCGGCCTGGTTCCAGATCGATTGCGGTGAGTTCAACCGCGCCGGCCACTTCCAGAATATGCGCCGATTTGCCACCCGGGGCAGCGCAGGCATCGAGGATGCGTTCGCCCGCCTGCGGCGCCAGCGCCTCGACCGCGAGTTGCGCGGAGCCGTCGTGGACGCTGAGCCAGCCCGCATCCCAGCCGGGCAAGGCGGTCGGGGACGAGGCTTGATCCATGCGCAGTGCCATCGTTGGAAATGCCGGTGCCTGTGCGCTGAAACCGGCTTCGGTGAGCCGCGCTACTGCGTCCTCGCGGCTGGCGCGGCGCGCATTCACCCGTAGCCACTGCGGCGCCTGCTCATTGTTGGCGGCAAGGATTTGCGGCCAGTGTTCGGGCCAGTCGTGGTGCAGGGCGCGCAGCAACCAGTTCGGATGGCTCAGGCGGATGCCGTCGTCGCTGGTCTGCGGCCACGGTTCGCGGGTGGCGCGACGCAGCAGGCCGTTCACCAGCCCGACCAGCTTGGGTTGGCCGAGTGTGCGCGCGGCTTCGGCGGTGGCCGAAAGCGCGGCATGGGGCGGCAACGCCAGGGCATCAAGCTGTGCCAGCCCGACCAACAGCAATGCCCGCACTGCGTTTTGCGCAGCCGGCAGCGGCCGTGGCACCCAACTGTCGATCACATACTCGTAGCGACGGCGATGGCGCAGCACGGCAAATACCAGCGCTTCGAGCAGGGCGCGATCACGCGGATCGGCGATCGTCGGCAGGCGTTCGGCAAGCAGCGGGCGCAAGGAGCGGCCCTGTTCCAGCACCGCGACCAAGGTGCTGGCAGCCAGGGCGCGAATGGCTGCGCCGGAGGAATTCGTCGCGATGGTGCTCATGAAGCTTGCAGTGCCGGACGCGCATTGAGGTAATCGCGCGCGGCCAGCGCCTTGCCGCCGTCACGTTGCACCGTGAGCAGACGCAGCACGCCCTCAGCACAGGCGACATCGATGCCGTCGCGACCGGTGGTCACGACGCTGCCTGGTGTTGCCGGGCTGGATTCGTTCAGCGCGACGGCGGCGTGGATGCGCACGCGTTCGCCCGCCAGTTCGGCCTCTGCGATTGGCCACGGGTTGAAGGCGCGGACCTTGCGTGCCAACGCGGTAGCCGGCTGGCTCCAGTCGAGTCGTGCTTCGGCCTTGTCCAGTTTGTGCGCATAGGTGACGCCGACATCGGGCTGCGTAGCGGGCTGCGGGCGCAAGCCGGCGCGCAGCAGCGCCAAGCCATCGCGCAGCACCTGCGCGCCAAGTTCAGCGAGGCGATCATGCAGGTTGCCAGCGTCTTCGGATTCGTCGATTGGCGTACTCAGTTGCAACAATACCGGCCCGGTGTCGAGGCCGCGCGCCATTTGCATCAGGCATACGCCGGTTTCGCTGTCGCCGGCTTCGATGGCGCGCTGGATCGGCGCCGCGCCGCGCCAACGCGGCAGCAAAGAGGCGTGTACGTTCCAGCAGCCGTAACGGGGAATTTCCAGCACCGCCTTGGGCAGAATCAGGCCATAGGCGACCACAATCAACAGGTCCGGGGCCAGGTCGCGCAAGGCGTGCTGTGCGGCCGGATCGCGCAGCGTTTGTGGTTGCATGATCGGCACAGCGAAAGCCTGTGCAGCTTGTTTCACCGGTGAGGCAGTAAGTGCGCGGCCACGCCCGGCCGGGCGGTCGGGCTGCGTGTACACGGCCACCAACTCGTTGTGGGCGGCAGCAGCGTGCAGCGAAGACACGGCAAACTCGGGTGTTCCAGCGAACACCAGGCGCAGGGATTGGGTCATTGGCTCAGGCAGCGTCGGTTTCGGTACGGCGCTGCTTTTGCAGCTTTTTGCGCACCATCTCGCGTTTCAGCGACGAGAGGTAATCAACGAACAATTTGCCCTCAAGGTGATCCATTTCATGCTGGATGCAGACTGCCAGCAGGCCATCGGCATCCATTTCAAACACCTTGCCGTGGCGATCCAGCGCACGCACGCGAACGCGCTCGGCACGGCTGACTTTGGCGAAAATGGTGGGCACCGAGAGGCAACCTTCCTCGCAGTTCTGTTCGCCATCGCGTTCCAGGATTTCCGGGTTGACGAACACCAGTGGCTGATTCTTGTCCTCGGATACGTCGATCACCATGAAGCGCAGGTGGACATCAACCTGCGTCGCGGCCAGGCCAACGCCGGGCGCGGCGTACATGGTTTCGAACATGTCGTCGAACAGGTTGCGTAGCGCGTCATCCACCGCAGCCACCGGTTTGGCACGGGTGCGCAGGCGCGGATCGGGGAACTCCAGGATGGTTAGTTTGGCCATGGTTTTGATAGTGGGGGCGCTAGTGTCGCCGGGCAAGACTCGGTGACATAGTGTAACCGGCGAGCGGGCCATTTTCGTTGTGCCCGAACTTGGGCTATAGTCGGCACTGTCTGCCCAGTAAATCAGGAAGTTGGCCGCCATGCTTAAACGGCTTCTTGCAGTATTTGCGGTTGCGTTGCTGACTCTCGCCACCTATGCGGTGGCTCAGGATCTGCGGCCCGACCACCCCAGCACCTACACCGTGCGCAAAGGCGACACGTTGTGGGATATTGCTGCCCGCTTCCTGACCAAGCCTTGGCTATGGCCGGAAATCTGGCAGGCCAACCCGCAGATCGCCAACCCGCACCGGATTTATCCCGGCGATGTGATCAGCCTGGCTTACCTTGATGGTGAAGCGCGCTTGCAGGTGACCGAGCGCCAGCCGCAGATCAACGAATACCCGATCAGCCCGATTCCGCTGGCACAAATCGAGCCGTTCTTGCGTGATCTGCGCATCCTCGAGAGCGTCGATGACTTGCCTTACGTCATTTCGCTGGATGAAGGGCGCCTGCGCGGCGCGGCCGGGCAGTTGATCTATGTGCGCGGCCTGCAGGACGCACATAACGGTGATACCTACGCCGTGGTGCGCCCAACCGTGCGCTACGCGCGCATCGACGACGACGGTGAAACCCGCCGCACCCGCGCCACTGATCTGGATTGGCGTGGCAAGGCCGAGCGTGGCATCGAGTGGGCCAAAACCTGGCGCGATGTTGCCAGTGGTGGCAAGGAACCGCTGGGTTACGAGGTAATGACCCAGGCACGGGCGCAGGTGATCGCCATTGAGGGCGAGGCGGCCAGTCTGCTGGTGCTCGATGAAGGCCGTGACATCCGCGAGGGTGATCGCTTGGTGGCGGTAACACCGCAACCGTATGACCTGGAGTTTGTCCCGCATCCGCCACGCGCGATTCCCGCTGGCGCGCGCGTCATGGCGGTTGCTGATGGCATCAATGGTGGCTCGCTGAGTGTGGTAGCGCTGTCGATGGGTGCCCGTGAGGGCGTTGAAAACGGTCAGGTGTATTCGATCTGGGGTGAAGGCCCGAAGGTACCGGATCGGGTAAAGCACGGCACTTACAGCGGCGCGGTATGGGATAGCACCAAGGTGCCCGATGCGTTTTCCGGCCATGTGATGGTGTTCCGCACCTTCGACAAGGTCAGTTACGGCCTGGTCATGGATGGGGTGCGTCAGGTTCGCCCCGGCAACCTGCTCAAGCAGCCCGATAGCTACTGAGTTTCGTGGGCGCGGTTGCTGCGGCTGAAAACGCGCTGGCATGGCTGGCACTGGTGCGTGCCAGCAACAGCGCGGTGTCGCTGCGCCGCTTGATCGATAGCCATGGTAATGCGCCGGCAGCGTTGGCTGCCGGTGCAAGCGCATGGCGGGCCGCAGGGCTGTCCGATGGCAGCGTTGAAGCCTTGCGCAAGCCCGACCCGAATGTGCTTGAGCGTGATCGCGCCTGGCTCGCCAAGGCACCCAATCATGTGCTGGGTTGGGACGACCCCGACTACCCGGCCTTGTTGCGACGGATATCCAGCCCGCCAGCATGCTTGTTCGTGGTCGGTGAGGTGGCGGCGCTGTGGCAACCGCAGATTGCCATCGTGGGCAGCCGCTCGCCCAGCGCCGGTGGCCGCGACAATGCGCGTGCGTTTGCAACCTCCTTTGCCAGAGCCGGTTTGACCGTTACCAGCGGCTTGGCGTCGGGTATTGATGGTGCCGCACATGCCGCTGCGCTGGATGCCGGTGCGTACACCGTGGCGGTGATGGCTACCGGGCCGGATCGCGTATACCCGCCCGCGCACCGCGATCTGGCAACCCGCATCGCCCATCACGGCGCACTGATTACCGAGTTTGCACCCGGCGCCGAGGCGCGCCGCGAGTACTTTCCCAGTCGCAATCGCATCATTGCCGGCTTGTCGCTGGGTACCCTGGTGGTGGAGGCTGCCGAGCGTTCGGGTGCGCTGATTACCGCGCGTCTGGCTGGTGACGCCGGGCGCGAGGTGTTCGCCATTCCCGGGTCAATCCACAACCCGGTGGCGCGCGGCTGCCATCGCCTGATCCGCCAGGGGGCGGCCTTGGTGGAAACCGCCGACGAGGTCATTGCTGCACTGGGCCCGGTGGCCAGCGAGCTGGCCGATGCGCTGCGCACGCGCCTGCACGACGCTGCCGCAACCCCGCCAGCAGCGCCTGAAGCCGCCAGTGAGCGCGATCCCGCATTTCGCCAAGTGCTTGCGGCACTGGCCTTCGACCCGGTCGGGATCGACCAGTTGGCCGAACGCACTGGATTGACGGTAGCAGCCCTGTCATCCATGCTGTTGATCATGGAAATGGAAGGTCTGGTGAGTGCCGGGCATGGCCGATACTCTCGGCGCGTCGGATGACCTGCTTTGCACCGCGCCGTTTTGGCGCAGGCTGAGGATAATGAAAGAAACCATACTTGATGTGTTGTTGTACCTGTTCGAACACTACTTTTACGACGATCCCGATGCCGCCAATGATCGTGAATCGATGCTCAATGGCCCGATCTTTCAGGGGCTGACCCAGGCCGGCTTCAGTGCCGTCGAAATCAACAAGGCATTTGATTGGCTGGACGCGTTGGCGCGGCAGCGGCCACAATCCGGCGCTGCGCGTCATACGGCGCAGCCAGTGCGTGTCTACGCTGATGTCGAGCAGGCAAGGCTGGACACGGAATGCATCGGCTTTTTGATGTTTCTGGAGCAAAACGGCATCCTTGATGGCGAACAGCGCGAGCTGGTGCTCGATCGGGTCATGGCGCTGGATCAGGACGAGATCGACCTTGATGATCTCAAGTGGGTGGTGCTGATGGTGCTGTTCAACCAACCGGGTGCCGAAGCGGCATTTGCCTGGATGGAAGGGCAGATTTTCCAGGACGAGCCCGAACCCTTGCATTGACCTGGCGCATGCCGGTGCGGCGCGACAGCGCTTGACACATCCGGCAAGCTGTGTGCTCACTAAAAAGGGTGCCCTGAAAAAACGGGCTGCGCGGCACGGCTGCTGTGGTGCGCGGTACAGGCAATCCGGATGTACGTGAATCTTGTCGGGTTCCTGCGTGCCGTGTGCCTTGCACTCGGGACGCTCGTGATGTTTTCGCGGTGCCTTGTGAACCGTTCTTGCCTGCCCTGTGGCGGGCTTCATTTTGTTGCGTGCTTGCGGAGCATCACCAGCCATGGCCAAAAACCTGCTCATCGTCGAATCACCGGCCAAAGCCAAGACGATCAACAAGTACCTCGGCAAAGAGTTCCAGGTGCTGGCCTCGTATGGTCATGTGCGTGACTTGATTCCGAAAGAAGGCGCGGTCGATACCGAGCACGATTTCGCCATGCATTACGCGCTGAGCGAAAAAAGCCTCAAGCATGTCGATGCCATCGCCAAGGCCGCCAAGGGTGCCGAGGCACTGTATCTGGCCACTGACTCGGATCGCGAAGGCGAGGCCATCTCCTGGCATATCGTCGAGATTCTCCGTGAACGCGGTTTGCTGGAAGGCAAGATGCTGCACCGGGTGGTGTTTACCGAAATCACCCCGCGCGCGATTCGCGAGGCAGTCGCCAACCCGCGGCAGATTCGCACCGACCTGGTCAACGCGCAGCAGGCGCGGCGTGCGCTCGATTATCTGGTCGGCTTCAACCTGTCGCCGGTGTTGTGGCGCAAAGTGCAGCGCGGGCTTTCGGCCGGGCGGGTGCAATCGCCGGCGCTGCGGCTGATTGTGGAACGTGAGGAAGAAATCGAAGCGTTCATTGCCCGCGAATACTGGTCGATGCAGGCCGAATGCCAGCATCCCAGGCAGCCGTTCACCGCCCGTCTGGTACGCCTGGACGGTGCCAAGTTCGAGCAGTTCACCGTTACCGACCGCGCCAGCGCTGAAGCCGCGCGTGAGCGCGTGGTCAAGGCGGCCGCCGGCAAATTGCGGGTTAGCGATGTTCAGAGCAAACAGCGCAAGCGCCGGCCGGCGCCGCCGTTCATCACCTCAACCTTGCAGCAGGAAGCCGCGCGCAAGCTCGGCTTCACCACCTCGCGCACCATGCGCGTGGCGCAAAAACTGTACGAGGGTGTCACCCTTGGCGATGAGGGCTCGGTTGGCCTGATCAGCTACATGCGTACCGACTCGGTCAGCCTGTCCGACGAGGCCGTGGCCGAAATGCGCGATGTGATCGCGCGCGACTACGGCACTGGCGCGGTACCCGACGCACCCAACAAATATCAGTCCAAATCCAAAAATGCGCAGGAAGCGCATGAAGCGATCCGACCGACCTCGGCATTGCGCACGCCCGCCAGCGTATCGCCCTTTCTCGATGACGATGGCCGCCGCCTGTATGAGCTGATCTGGAAGCGCGCCGTCGCCTCGCAGATGGTGCCGGCCACGCTCAACACCGTCAGTGTCGAGCTCGCTGCCAGCGATGCGCACGGCTTTCGCGCGTCGGGCACCACGATTGTCGATCCGGGGTTTCTTGCCGTGTATGAGGAAGGCAAGGACACGCGCACTGCCGACGACGACGATGAGGGCCGCAAGTTGCCAGCGATGCAAGTCGGCGACAGTATCGGGCTGGACAGCATTCATACCGACCAGCATTTCACCGAGCCGCCGCCGCGTTTCTCCGAGGCCAGTCTGGTCAAGGCGCTGGAAGAATACGGCATTGGCCGGCCGTCAACGTATGCCAGCATCATCCAGACCCTGCAGAACCGGCAATACGTGGCACTGGAAAGCCGGCGCTTCTATCCGTCCGATGTTGGCCGCGCCGTCGCACGGTTCGGAAGACGAGCTCGACGCCGTGTCGCGTGGCGAAGAGCAATGGGTGCCACTGATGCAGCGTTTCTGGACGCCGTTCAAGGCGCTGGTCACCGAGAAAACCGAAAGCGTTGATCGCTCCGAAGCCAGCGGTGCCCGCGAGTTGGGCACCGACCCGGTCAGCGGCAAGCCGGTCAGCGTGCGCCTGGGGCGTTTCGGGCCGTATGCCGCCATCGGCTCGACCAGCGAAGATGCCGAGGAAAAGCCCAAGTTCGCATCCTTGCGCCCCGGCCAGAGCATGCACACCATCAGCCTGGAGGATGCGCTGGTGCTGTTCCAGTTGCCGCGCACCCTGGGTGATCTCGACGGCGTGCCCTTGACAGTCGGTGTCGGCCGCTTTGGCCCGTTCGTCAAACATGGCAGCACCTATGCCTCGCTGGGCAAGGAAGACGACCCGTACACCATCGAATTCGAGCGCGGCAAGGCATTGCTGATTGCCAAGGCCGAAGCCATCGCCAACCGCATCATCAAATCGTTCGAGGGCAGCGCGATCCAGGTGCTCAATGGCCGCTATGGGCCGTACTTGTCCGATGGCAGCTTGAACGGCAAGATTCCCAAGGATCGCGAGCCGGCCAGCCTCACCCTGGCCGAATGCGAGCAATTGATGGCTGAAACCGGCAAGCTCGACTACCAACAAGGTGGTGAAGAAAGCGGCCAAAAAGGCAAGCAAAAAAGCGCCGGCAAAGAAGGCTGCTACCAAGAAATCGGCGACAAAGAAGGCTGCGAGCAAGCAAGTCGCAGCCAGGGAAGGCACCGGCAAAAAAACCGTTGGTAAAGGCACGGCCAAGGCGGCGTCGACGACAAGCTGATTCGTACGTAGTGCTCTGCACTTGGCGGTACTGTCAGAGCTCCGTCAACCACGTCGCGATCAGGCTACGGCTCGCTGTCCGGCTCGTTCGGTCGCCCACTTGGTGGGCTCCTACAGTGGAGCGCTGGCAACTGTGTTGCACGCCGGTGCGAGCCAGTGCTTCTGTGGGAGCCGGCCTGCCGGCGAACGAACTGGCGAATGCGCTTCGCGCGCAGAGCCTGCCCCAGACTTGATCTGGGGCGCGCTCCCACGAAAGCGGTGAACGCTCCATGTAGGAGCCCACCCTGTGGGCGACCGCGAGCACAGACGGCCTTGCGCGGCTACAATCACAGGTTCATTACGCACCCTGCGCCCCAGCCTGCGAACCGCCATGCCCGATAAAGACCTCAAGCAAGCCGCTCTCGATTATCACCGCCAGCATCCGGCCGGCAAGATCAAGGTGGTCGCGACCAAAGCCATGGTTACCCAGCGCGATCTGGCGCTGGCGTATTCACCCGGCGTTGCCGCAGCGTGTGAGGCCATCGTCAACGATCCGGGCGAAGCCAGTGCGCTCACCGCGCGCGGCAATCTGGTGGCGGTGATCAGCAATGGCACCGCCGTGCTCGGGCTGGGCAATATCGGGCCGCTGGCAGCCAAGCCGGTGATGGAAGGCAAGGGTGTGCTGTTCCAGAAGTTCGCCGGTATCGATGTGTTCGACATCGAAGTGGACGAGAACGACCCGGACAAGCTGGTCGACATCATCGCCAGTCTGGAACCCACCTTCGGTGGCATCAATCTGGAAGACATCAAGGCGCCGGAATGCTTCATCGTCGAGCGCAAGCTGCGCGAGCGGATGAAGATTCCGGTATTTCACGACGACCAGCACGGCACCTCGATCATCGTTGGCGCGGCGGTACTCAATGCGCTGGAAGTGGTCGGCAAGAAGATCGCGGATGTGCGTGTGGCCACCACCGGTGTTGGCGCAGCCGGCATTGCCTGCCTTGACATGCTGGTGGCGCTGGGCCTGAATCCCGATCACATCTGTGCGATGGATCATCATGGCGTATTGCATCTGGAGCGCACCGATCTGGAAGGTGGCAAGTTGCGATACGCACGAGACACCAAGGCGCGCACCTTGGCCGAATTGGTGGACGGAGCCGATATTTTTCTGGGTCTTTCTGCCGGCGGCATCCTCAAGCCCGAGATGCTGGCGAAGATGGCCAAGCGGCCGATCATTCTCGCGCTCGCCAATCCGAATCCCGAGATCAGTCCCGATGCCGCGCGCGCCGCGCGTCCCGATTGCATCATTGCCACCGGACGTTCGGATTATCCGAACCAGGTCAACAACGCGTTGTGTTTCCCGTACATCTTTCGCGGCGCGCTCGATGTCGGCGCATCGACCATCAACGAGGCGATGAAGCTGGCTTGCGTCAAGGCCATCGCCGCGCTGGCGCGGCAGGAAGCCACCGATCTGGGCGCCGCCTATGGCGGTGAGATGCCGGTGTTCGGCGCCGAGTACCTGATTCCGCGGCCGTTCGATCCGCGCCTGCTGGTGAAGCTGGCGCCAGCGGTGGCGCAGGCGGCGATGGACTCGGGCGTTGCCACCCGGCCAATCGAGGATATGGCGGCATACCGCGAAAAACTCTCGCAACACGTATTCCGCTCCGGCTTGCTGATGAAGCCGGTATTCGAGCAGGCGCGCGCCAGCCTCAAGCGCGTTGCCTATGCCGAGGGTGAAGAGGAAACCGTGCTGCGCGCGGTGCAGACCGTGGTCGATGAAGGCCTCGCCCGGCCGACCCTGATTGGCCGGCCGTCGGTGATTGCAATGCGCATCGAGCGCCTTGGCCTGCGTATTCGTGAAGGCGTGGATTTCGATCTCACCAATATCGACGACGACCCGCGCTTTCCCGAGTACTGGCAGCTTTATCATCAGATCATGCGTCGGCGCGGGGTGACCCCGGACAACGCCAAAGCCATCGTGCGCTCACGTTCCACCGTGATCGCCGCGCTGATGACCAAGCGCGGTGAAGTCGATGCCATGTTGTGCGGTACCGTTGGCCGTTACGAGGGCAAGCTGCACCATGTCGTTGATGTGCTCGGACTCGACCCCGGGGTGAGTGCGCCGGCGGCGATGTCGGCGGTGCTCAACGACAAGGGGGTGTTCTTTTTCGTCGATACCCATGTTCAGTACGAGCCCAGTGCCGAGCAGATTGCCGAGGCGACGCTGGCGGCAGCGTTCCGCCTCAAGCTGTTTGGTATCACCCCACGGATCGCGTTGGCCTCGCACTCCAATTTCGGCGCGCGCAACAACCCCAGCGCGGTGCGCATGCGCCAGGCCTTGGCACTGATCCATGAACGCGCGCCAGAACTGGAAGCCGAGGGCGAGATGCAGATCGACGCCGCCATGAGCGAAGACATCCGCGCGCGGCTGTTCCCCGATTCGCGCCTCACCGGCAGTGCCAATTTGCTGGTGTTCCCGAATCTGGATGCCGCCAATATCGCCTACAACCTGGTGCGCTCGATGACCGACGGCATCGGCATCGGCCCGATCCTGATGGGTGTGGGTGGCGCTGCGCACGTGCTGACGCCAGCGGCTACGGTGCGGCGGATCATCAACATGACCGCGATTGCCGCAGTGGAAGCGCAAGTGCGCGAGCAACGCATGGGTTGAAGAAGCAAACGCTCTCGCAGGAGCGGCGGCAATCGTAGGTTGGGTTTCGCGGCGCGATGGGCACGACTCCGTGTATGAAGGATGTAGAGCAACGCAGGAGCAGTTGTCGAGGATGCCCGAGTGCCGGGTAGCGCATGGATGCGCGAGAGCGGCCGCTACCCATCCTGCCGCCGCGCCGACAGGAGCCCGCCGGCTGGGAGATATTGCCTTGCATCTGCTGCGTTTCCATACGTATGCGCAAGCCTGAGCGCGTCGGGTCGGCTACACTGGCACGATACGCATCACTCAATATAAAAATCAGTAATGCACCGGCATCAATTGTCGGTGTGGGAGGCCAGACATGAATATCCTCACCGACATGCTTGACCAGGATGCCGACCCCAACGAGACCCGGGAATGGGTCGAATCGTTGTCGGCAGTGATCGCTCACGACGGTCCCGAGCGCGCCCACTTTTTACTTGATCGCATGGTCGAGCAAACGCGTCGCGCTGGCGCGCACTTGCCGTTCTCGCCAACCACCGAGTACATCAACACCATTCCACCGCCGATGGAAGCCAAAAGCCCGGGCGACGCCGCGATCGAGTGGCGGATTCGCTCGATCATCCGCTGGAACGCAATGGCGATGGTGGTGCGCGCCAATCGCAAGCCCGGCGATCTGGGCGGCCATATCGCCACCTTCGGTTCCTCGGCAACATTGTATGACGTGGGTTTCAACCACTTCTGGCACGCACCCACCGCAGAGCACCCGGGCGACCTGCTGTTCATTCAAGGCCATGGCTCTCCCGGCATTTACGCGCGTTCTTTCCTTGAAGGCCGCATCAGTGCCGATCAACTCGACAACTTCCGGATGGAAGTCGATGGCCGCGGCATCAGTTCCTATCCGCACCCGTGGCTGATGCCGGACTACTGGCAGACGCCAACCGTGAGCATGGGTCTCGGCCCGATCAGCGCCATTTACCAGGCGCGCAATTTCAAGTATCTGGAAGGTCGCGGCCTGATGCCGAAGACCGGCCGCAAGGTGTGGGCGTTCCTCGGCGATGGTGAAACCGACGAGCCCGAAAGCCTGGGCGCCATTTCCGTGGCGGGCCGCGAAGGGTTGGACAATCTGATCTTCGTCGTCAACTGCAACCTGCAACGGCTCGACGGCCCGGTACGCGGCAACGGCAAGATCATCCAGGAACTGGAAGGTCAGTTCCGTGGCGCCGGCTGGAATGTCATCAAGACCATCTGGGGCAGTTACTGGGACCCGTTGTTGGCGCGCGATGGCAGCGGCAAGCTGCGTGAATTGATGATGGAGACGGTCGACGGCGAATACCAGAACTGCAAAGCCTTCGGTGGCGCCTACACGCGCAAGCATTTCTTTGGCAAATATGCCGAAACAGCAGCGCTGGTTGACAACCTGTCCGACGACGATATCAGCCGTCTGAACCGGGGCGGCCACGATCCGCACAAGGTCTACGCCGCTTACCATGCCGCCGTAAACACTACTGGCATGCCGACCGTGATTCTTGCAAAGACGGTGAAGGGCTACGGCATGGGTGCGTCCGGCGAGTCGCTCAATCCGACCCATGGCACCAAGAAGATGGACGATGAAGGCGTGCGCGCATTCCGCGACCGTTTCCAGATTCCGATCAGTGATGATCAGCTCAAGGATGGCACTATCCCGTTTTACCACCCGGGCAAGGATTCACCGGAGATCGAGTACCTGCTGGAACGCCGACGCGCGCTGGGCGGCTTCCTGCCACAGCGTCGGCGCAAGGCAACCCAGTCGTTGGAAGTGCCAGAGCTGGCCACTTACGAACGCCTGCTCAAGGCCACGGGCGAGCGTGAAATCAGCACCACGATGGCGTTCGTGCAGATGCTCAACATCACCTTGCGCGACAAAACCATCGGCCCGCGTTGTGTGCCGATTGTGGCCGACGAAGCGCGTACGTTTGGTATGGAGGGGCTGTTCCGGCAGATCGGCATCTATGCCCCGCACGGGCAGAAGTACAAGCCGGTGGATGCCGATCAGTTGATGTATTACCGCGAGGACGCGGCCGGTCAGGTGCTGCAGGAAGGCATTACCGAAGCCGGTGCGTTCGCGTCGTGGCTGGCTACCGCCACCAGCTACAGCAGCAACGACCTGCCGATGCTGCCGTTCTACATTTATTACTCGATGTTCGGCTTCCAGCGCATTGGCGATGCCGCGTGGCAGGCCGGCGACATGCGCGCGCGCGGTTTTCTGCTGGGCGCCACTGCCGGCCGCACCACCCTCAATGGCGAGGGCCTGCAACACGAGGACGGCCACAGCATGGTGCAGGCGGGGCTGATTCCCAATTGCCACAGCTACGACCCGACGTTCAGCTATGAAGTCGTCACCATCATCCAGCACGGTATGCAGCGCATGCTGACCGACCAGGTCGATGCGTATTACTACGTCACCTTGATGAACGAGAACTACAGCCACCCGGAAATGCCGGAAGGCAGCGCCGAGGGCATCATCAAGGGCATGTACCTTTTGCGGGACTCGGGATCGGACGGCCGGGACTCGGGACTCGGGACTCGGGACTCGGAAAAAGCAAAGAGCAAAATCAAGAACAAGAACGCGCCGCATGTGCAGTTGCTGGGCTCGGGCACGATCCTGCGTGAAGTGATCGCCGCTGCCGAGTTGCTGGACAAGGATTTCGGCGTCAGCGCCGATATCTGGAGCTGCCCGAGCTTCAACGAGTTGGCGCGCGATGGCGCCGCTGCGGTGCGTTTCAACCGGCTCAATCCGGAAGCGAAATCGCCACGCGTTCCCTACGTCACGCAACTGCTGCGTGATCGCAGCGGGCCAGCGATTGCCGCAACCGACTACGTGCGCAACTATGCCGACCAGATTCGCGAGTTTGTGCCGATGGCATACACCGTGCTCGGCACCGATGGCTATGGTCGTTCCGATACCCGCGCCAATCTGCGCCGGCATTTCGAAGTGGATCGCTATCATGTCGCCCACGCCGCGATTGCGGCATTGGCCGCCGAAGGCAAGATGACCGCCAAGGATGTGGCACGCGCAATCAAGCAGTACAAGATCGATGTGGAGCGGCCCGATCCAAGCCTGAGTTGAGGCGCCGCGGCGGATGGCGTGAGTCGGGCAGGGTGGTCGATGCAACGCCGTGGATGGCGACATCGGAACATCGAGTTGCGCTATTCTCGAGCCGCACGCTCGGCAGGGGGTGATCATGCGTATCGATCGGCAAATGCTGCGCAACATGCTCGCACTCGCAGCGGTCTTTGTTGTCGCGACCTGGGTATCGAACGGCTTGCTTGCGGGTGTCGATCGCGTGCGTCTGGTTTGGCTGCCGTCCGGCGTTGCGTTTGCGGCACTGGCATTGTTCGGGTTGCGTTACTGGCCGGGCGTCGTGCTCGCGGTGGCGCTTTCGGAACTGACGCGCTGGTTTGTTCAGCCCGAGGCGATGCTGCTGTCCATCGTTCACAACACGGTGCCTGCGGTGCTGGCAGCCGCCGTTTACCGCCATCTTCAGGGCCGGTTGCGCCCTCATGTCGCCGTGTATCGGGTGTACGCGCTGATGCTGGCGGCGATGGTCGTGGCGCTGCTGTCGGCGGTTACCGGCTCGCTGGCGCTGGCGCTGCTGCACCTGCCGGCATCGGATCGGGTCTGGCTCGATGCCATGGGCAAGTTCGCGTTGTCGAGTTTTTTCGGCGTAATCCTGGTCGCGCCGACATGGGTCGTTCTCCATCATCGCGCCGAGACGGCTGTCGAGCGAAACGGCATGGCCGGGGCAGTGGAGTCGTTGCTGTGGTTGGTCGCCCTGTGCGGTGTCGCGGCTTTTGTATTGTTGACACCTGGAATGAGCTTTGGCCGGCCGGTGTACATGATGACTTTGCCGTTGTTGTGGAGCGCGCTGCGCCTGCCGCCACCGGTTACAACCATCAGTACCGCAGTGACCATCCTGGGGTTGCTGGTGATATCCAGCTATGGCTGGTTCGGGTTCGAGCCGATCGACAGTTGGCAGAGCGCGATGTATGTGATCGTCTTCCTGCTGGCTTATTCGCTGGTACCGCTATTTGTGATGTCCTTGACCCAGGACTTGCGCGGCAGCGCGCGAAGAATGCTGGTGCAGGCACGCACCGACGAACTGACCGGGCTGCCCAATCGGCTTGGTTTTGCGGTGCACTTTCGTGATGTGGTTGCGCAACATCCGGGCGCGTCGTTTGCCATGTTGTATATCGACATCGACAATTTCAAGCTGGTCAATGACACCGCCAGTCACGTCGCTGGCGATACCCTGATCCGGGCGCTTGCCGGTGTCATTCGAGGCCATCTGTTTCCCCGCGATGTGCTTGCCCGCACCGGTGGCGATGAGTTCGCCCTGTTGCTGGTGTCTGTCCGCAGCGATAGCGTGGAAGTCATTGCCGAGCGGATACGCCAAGCGGTATCCCTCTATCGGCACCGGTGGGATGGTGGTGCGTTCGCCACCACATGCAGCATTGGCATGGTCGCGTTTGACTCGGCTTGTGCGAACTACGGTGCTCTGTTGGCCAAGGCCGATGCAGGCTGTTTCAGCGCCAAATCATCCGGCGGCAATCGTGTGGTTGTGGTCTCACCAGACCCGGGGATCGAGGATGCGCACACGCAGTCGATGCGGGCGGTGTTGCACATCGAGCGCGCGATCGAGCGCGATGACTTCGTGCTCTATTGCCAAAGCATCGTGCCACTTGCGGATCGCGGAGATACAACACGTCATTATGAGGTGTTGTTACGCAAACGCGATCATGAGACCGGCCGCATTGTGCCGCCGGGTGAGTTCATCCCGGCGGTGGAACGCTTCAATCTTGGCCCACGGTTGGATCGGTACGTGTTTGACCGCATCCTGCGACATCTCGAAGCCAATCCGGCGTGGCGAGATGACACCGCACTGTGTGGCATCAATCTGGCCGCCGCTTCAGTGGAAAATGAGGATTTTCTGGCATTCGTACGAGAACGGCTGGCACGCAGCACGGTGCCGGCAAACAAGCTGTGCTTTGAGATAACCGAAGGCAGCGCGGTGCGTGATCTGGGCGACGCACGTCGGTTCATTGAGGCAATGCGTGCGCTGGGTTGCCGGATCGCGCTCGATGATTTTGGCACCGGATTTTGCTCGTTCGCCTACCTGGGTGCGTTGCCGGTGGATTACGTCAAGATCGATGGCAGTTTCGTCCGCGAGATCACACGCTCACCGTTGGCGCTGTCGATCGTGCGCTCGATTACCGATATCGCCCACAGCGCCGCATTCACCACCATCGCCGAGTTCGTCGAGGATGAGGCGATTCGCGCACAGCTGGTGCTGTTGGGTGTCGACTTCGCGCAAGGGTATGCCATCGACAAGCCGCAGCCGATCGAATCCTACTTCACCGCCGCCACGCCCGGCGCAGCGGTGGCCACAGAACCCGCCGTCTGACGTTGAACACGCACGACAAACCGCACGCGCCATCGACCGAGCGCAACCGCGAGCCGATCCTCGCGGCCTTGCGCGAGCCGTTCGCCGGGCGCCGGCGGGTGCTGGAAATCGGCAGCGGCAGCGGTGAGCACGCGGTGTATTTTGCCGCTGCGCTGCCGGATCTGATCTGGCAATGTTCGGACCTGGCCGACAAATTGCCCGGCATCCGCGCCTGGCTCGAAGATGCCGCCTTGGCCAACTCCCCGCCACCGCTGGCACTGGATGTTGCGCGCGGGCCATGGCCGGCGCAGCGCTTCGATGCGGTGTTCAGCGCCAACACCCTGCACATCATGGGCTGGCCGGCGGTGCAGGCACTGTTCGCGGGTTTGCCTTCGGTGCTCACCGCCGATGCCGTTGTCGCAATCTACGGCCCGTTCAATCGCGAAGGTCGCTACACCAGCGAAGGCAACGCCGCCTTCGATGCGCAATTGCGCGCACAGGACCCGGCCATGGGCCTGCGCGACGCCGAGGCGGTCGATGCACTGGCGCTACAGGCCGGCTTGCATCTGCATGCCGATCTGCCGATGCCGGCCAACAATGCGTTGCGGATATGGCGAACGGCCCCCGCCGATTCGCAGTAAACGCCAGCGCGCGCCAATCTGCGACTTCCCCTTGCTTGTCGTATAGCGTAGCTATACACTCGCCGGTATAATCCGATCGTTCCGGCACAAGGGCATCGAGGCGTTTTACCGGACCGGCGGCACACACGGCATTCAGGCCAAGCACGCCAAGCGGCTGCGTTTGCAATTGGCGCGCCTGAGCGTGGCGCGGGTCGCGGGCGACATGGCGGCGCCCGGTTGGAAGCTGCACCCGCTGAAAGGCAAGCTGAGCGATCATTGGCCGGTTTGGGTGGATAGCCATTGGCGATTGACCTTTGCTTTCGAGAATGGCGACGCGGTGCTGGTGGACTATCAGGACTATCACTGAGGAACGCGATATGACCGACATGCACAATCCACCGCACCCCGGCGAAGTGCTGCGGGAATGGCTCGATGGCGTCACCGTCACCGAGGCAGCCGCCCGGCTTGGCGTGACTCGCGCCGCGCTGTCGCGCGTGCTCAATGGCGCTGCCGGTATCAGTGCCGACATGGACCTGCGCTTGTCCAAGGCGCTGCGCACGTCGCCGGGCACGTGGTACGCGATGCAGGGGCATTACGACATGTGGCAGGCACGGCGGCGCTTTCGCGGCAAGGTGCGGCCGATCACGCCGACGCAAGCGGCGAGCTGACCATAAAGCGCGGGTTCACATAATAAATCGCGAAAGCGCGGGATCAGAGGAAGCGCGCAAGGCGTGGGGTCAGGTTCTGCCTATGGCGACTGTAGATTGGCGCCATGTCCCGCCCGCTCCGGCTTGAGTTCGAGGCCGCCATTTACCACGCCACTTCGCGTGGCGATCGGCGTGAGGCGATCTTTGAGGACGATACCGATCGTAAAGCCCTGCTGGCGGTGTTAGCGCGGGGGTTGGAGCGATTCGACGCGGTCGCGTTTGCCTACTGCCTGAAAGGCAATCACTACCATTTTGTATTGCAGACGCATCAGCCCAATCTGTCGCGGTTGATGCGCCACATCAATGGCGTCTACACGCAAATCTACAATCGACGGCATCACAAGGTTGGGCATTTGTTCCAGGGCCGGTTCAAGGCCATCGTGGTGGATCGCGACGCCTATTTTCTGGAGGTGTGCCGTTACGTCGATCTGAATCCGGTGCGGGCGAAGATGGTGAAGCATCCGAAGGACTGGCCGTGGAGCAGCTATCGGGCACACGCGCGTGAGGTGGAAGCCCCGGATTGGCTCGATAGCAGCACGCTGCACCGTCAATTGTAGCCGCGCGCGCCGCGCCGCGACGGGCGGGCGCGATATGCCGGGTTCGTGTCAGACAGTAAGGGTATTGCGTTGTGGGAAAGCGCCCTGCGAGGACAAATCTATCTGGGCGGTGATGCCTTTGTGCAACGCATGCAGGCGCTGGTCGAGTCGCCTGATGAGTGTGAGGTTCCGCGTGCGCAGCGCACGCACGAACCACGCCCGCTGGAGTGGTATCTTGAGCACCATGAGCGTGATGAAGCTATTGTTCGAGCCTACCGAGATGATGGCTACACGCAGACGGCCATCGCGAAAGCCGCCAAGCTATCGGTGTCACGAATCAGCCGGTTACTCGCGGCGCGTGAGGCAACAGGCAAGACCTGACCCTTGCTCCCCTGCTCCGCAATTTGAAAGGAGAAAATCCATGAGCATGAACTTCAAGCCCTATATCACCCGCGATCCCGCGATCTGTGGCGGCGAACCCGTCATCACCGGCACACGAATAACGGTACGCACCATTCTCGCAAGCCTGGCGGAAGGAATGAGCACGGAAGAACTCTTGCTGGATTTTCCAACGCTCAGTCGTGATGCTGTGCGTGCCGTTGTTGCCTTTGCTGCAGTATCCGCGGAAGAAGACCTCCCGTTGCCGGCAACTCCAGTCCTGGCATGAAAATCAAGCTTGACGAAAATCTGCCCGCGAGCTTGACGCCCATTCTGCAACAGCACGGACACGACGTTCACACCGTGCCCGAGGAGCAGTTGAGCGGCAGACCGGATGCGGAAATCTGGCAAACGGTGAGTGTGGAAGGCCGTTTTCTCATCACTCAGGATCTGGATTTCTCCGACACCCGCCAATTCGCGCCAGGCACGCACGCCGGATTGTTGCTTGTCCGTTTGCGCGAACCGGGCGCTCATGCGCTGCTGGAAGCCATCAGCACCGTTGCTGCAGAGATCGCTGATTGGGGTGGCTGTTTTGTCGTGCTCACTGAAAACAAGATTCGAGTCAAGCGGCCGTGACGATTGACGTCGCTCGCTTCCAGGAGCTGCTCGACGCCTTTCATCCACACGAAACGGCATAGACGTAGCCCGTGACACCCAAGCATTCGAGCACTGCCGATGCCAGCCAACAATGCACTGCGGATGTGGCGTACAGCGCCAGGCGATTCGCGGTAAATGACAATGCCGGTAAACCGCGCGACTTGACAGACCCCCCGTTGCCAGTGTTCTATCGCATCATGCACCGCAACATTTCCACCACCGGTACCGGTACCACCATGACCCGCTTGCGGGAGCGTGTGGCCGGGTAGTACACCCTGAATTGGCCCCGCCCCGCCCGACGCGCGGGGGCCAACTCCCCGCACATCCGGCTACGGCGGAGCCTCCCAACGAGGAGACCCCATGAGCGCTGTTGCCGATCCATCGTCTGTCCTGATTGCCCACAAGTTCGGCGGCACCAGCCTCGCCAATGGCGAGCGTCTGGCTCACGTCGCGCGCCTGTTGGCGGCACGTAACGAGCCCGAATCGGTCATCGTGGTCTCGGCGCTCAAGGGTAGCACCGATGCACTGATTGATCTGGCAACTCGCGCCGGCGCCCGTGATCGGGCGTGGCCCGATGCCTGGCAAGCACTGCGCCAGCGCCATCTCGACGCGGCGGCCGGGGTCCAGGATGTGAGCCGGAGAAACGCGTTGTGCGATGCACTGGATGCCGCCTTTGCCGGCCTGCGCGCGCAACTCGACGCGCTGGCGGTGCTGGGTATCGCGGTCGCCGAGGTGCTCGATGCGGTCCAGGGGCTGGGCGAAGTGTTTTCCGCGCAATTGTTGCAGGCCTATCTGGCTGATGTCGGGATCGACGCCGACCTGCTCGATGCGCGCGAGGTGTTGACGGTGCGCGATGCCAGTTCCGAGCGCACCATGCGCGGCGCGATCGACTGGCAGCAAAGCAGTACACGCTTGGCGCTATGGCGCAGTGCGCACCATGCCCGGCATGTCGTGGCGACTGGCTTCATCGCCCGCGATACCCAGGGCCGTGCCACCACGCTGGGCCGCAACGGCAGCGATTATTCCGGCGCCCTGTTCGCGGCGCTGTTCGAAGCACGCGAACTGCATATCTGGACCGATGTCGATGGCATCGCCTCGGCTGATCCGCGCTTTGTCCCCGAGGCGGTGACGCTCGATGCGCTGTCGTATTCGGAGGCGGCGGAGCTGGCGTATTTCGGGGCCAAAGTGCTGCACCCGATGACCCTGGTGCCGGTGGTCGCGCGCAACATTGCGGTGATCGTGCGCAATACCTTCAAGCCCGAACATCCGGGCACACGGCTGAGCCGCGAGCGCCAGCTCGATCCGCCGGTGAAAGGGGTGTCGATCCAGCCGCAGATGGCGATCATCAATATCGAGGGCAATGGCCTGATCGGCGTGCCTGGCGTCGCCGAGCGCGTGTTCGGTACGCTCGGCGCTGCCGGGGTGTCGGTGGTGATGATCTCGCAAGGCTCATCGGAGCACTCGATCTGTTGCGTGGTGCCGGTGGGCGATGCCAGCCGCGCCGAACTGGCGCTGCGGCGCGCTTTTGCCGATGCACTGCGCGACAAGCTGATCGACGATATCCGGGTCGAGCGCGACATCGCGGTGCTCGCCGCCGTGGGTGAGGGCATGACCGGCCGACCCGGCGTGGCCGCGCGCCTGTTCCACCATCTGGCGCGGGCCGGGGTCAACGTGCGCGCCAT
Source organism: Gammaproteobacteria bacterium HGW-Gammaproteobacteria-2 (assembly GCA_002840015.1). Lineage (GTDB taxonomy): Bacteria > Pseudomonadota > Gammaproteobacteria > Xanthomonadales > Xanthomonadaceae. The sequence continues at coordinate 35,956 of PGZE01000014.1, forward strand.
CGCGCAGGGCGCATCCGAGCGCAATCTGTCGGTGGCAATCGCCGAGATTGACGCCTCGCGCGCCTTGCGTGCGGTTCATGCCGGGTTCTGGTTGTCGCCGCAAACGGTGTCGCTGGGCCTGATCGGGCCGGGCAATGTCGGCCGCGCCTTGCTGGCGCAACTGGACAGCGCGCAGCCACGCTTGCGCGAACAGGCGCAGCTCGATCTGCGTCTGCGCGGCATCGCCAATTCGCGCCAGCAATGGCGTGACGATGCCGGCTTCGACGCCAGCGCCTGGCTGGCCGACGCAGGCAATGCCGAGACGCTGGATCTGGACGCATTCATCGAGCATCTGGATGCCGGCCATCTGCCGCACCGGGTGCTGATCGATTGCAGCGGCAACGATGCCATTGCCGAGCGCTACCCTGCGTGGCTGCGCCGTGGCCTGCACATCATCACCCCGGCCAAGCATGCCGGTAGCGGCCCGTTGGCGCGCTATCACGCCATCCGCGAGGCCTGCGCCGCCGGCGGCAGCCGGTTCCGCTACGAGGCCAGCGTCGGCGCCGGTCTGCCGGTGATCCACACCCTGCGCGATCTGCTCGATACCGGCGATCGCCTGCGCAGTATCGAAGGCGTGCTGTCGGGAACACTGGCCTACTTGTTCAATCGCTACGATGGCAGCCAGCCGTTTTCCGCGCTGCTGCGCGAGGCGCACCGCCATGGCTATACCGAGCCCGATCCACGCGATGATCTGGGTGGGCTGGATGTCGCACGCAAGCTGGTGATCCTGGCGCGCGAAGCAGGCCATGCCCTGGAGTTGAGCGACGTGCAAACCGAAAGTCTGGTGCCCGAAACCTTGCGCAGCGGCGACGGCCAATCCTTCCTCGCCAATGCCGAAGCCCTGGATGTGCCGATGGCCGAGCGCCTGGCGGCAGCGCGCGCCAGCGGCGGGGTGTTGCGTTACGTGGCGCGCTTTGACACCGGTGGCCGTGCCGAAGTCGGGTTATGCGTATTGCCGGCCGAGCATGTGTTCGGCAACCTGCAATCCACTGACAATTGCATCCGCTTTCAGACCGATCGCTACCACGACAATCCATTGGTGGTGCAAGGCCCCGGTGCCGGCCCGGATGTCACCGCTGCCGGTGTATTCGGCGATCTGCTGCGGCTGTCCGCGGCGCTGGGTGCCAAGCTGTGAGTGCCATTGCCACCGCGTTTGCCCCGGCCAGTATCGGCAATGTCGGGGTGGGTTTCGATCTGCTGGGCCACGCCATCAGCGGCGCCGGTGATCGGGTAAGCGTGCAGCGCGTCAGCACGTCCGGCGTGCGCGTGCGCGCGATCACCGGCTGCATCACTGCGTTGCCGCGGGAGCCCGAGCGCAACACCGCGGCGCGTGCGTTGCAGGCGATGATCGCAGCGCTGGAGCTGGACTGCGGTTTCGATATTCACATCGACAAGGGCATTGCCTTGGGCTCGGGCATGGGCGGCTCGGCGGCTTCGGCGGTCGCCGCGGTGGTTGCCGCCAATGCGTTGTTGCCCGAACCGCTGCCGCTCGCCGCGTTGTATCCGTTCGCGTTGGCCGGGGAAGCGGTGGCCAGTGGCAGCGCACATGGCGACAACATCGGCCCGGCGCTACTCGGTGGCCTGGTGTTGGCGAGCAAAACCGAACTGCTGGCGTTGGCGGTGCCGGCAACCTGGCATGTGGCGCTGGTTCACCCGGATCTGGTGCTGGAAACGCGGCGCAGTCGCGAAGTGCTGGCCGGCCCGTTCCAACTGTCCGAGTTCGTTGTGCAAAGCACGCACCTGGCGCTGTTCCTGACCGGCTGCCAGCGCGGCGACGCTGATCTGGTGCGCGCCGGTTTGCATGATGTGCTGATCGAGCCACGGCGCGCATCGCTGATCCCGGCGTTTGCCGAGGTCAAGGCGGCGGCACTGGCAGCGGGTGCGCTCGGCGCCAGCATTTCCGGTGGTGGCCCGAGTATCTTCGCGTGGTTCACCGATCGTGGCGGCGCCGAACGGGCGGGCGTGGCCATGCAGCAGGCGTTTGCCGACGCCGGTGTCGGCGCGAGCACCTACGTTTCAGCCATTGCCAGCCCCGGTGCGGAGGTGATCGCATGCAGTTTGTAAGTACCCGCAGTCAGGCCGCTGCGGTAAGTCTGTCCGCAGCATTGAGCGCGGGGCTGGCGCCCGATGGCGGTTTGTATCTGCCTGCGCATTGGCCACAGTTCAAGCCAGCAGCGTTTGCCGATGAAACAGATTTGCCGCAGATTGCGCAGCGGCTACTGACACCGCTGTTTGCTGGCGATCCACTGGCCGCTGCGCTGCCGCAGATCTGCGCGCAGGCGCTGGACATCGACGCACCGCTACGGGCGTTGCCGATGCCCAACAGCTGGATGCTGGAGTTGTTTCACGGGCCAACCGCTGCGTTCAAGGATTTTGCCGCGCGCTTTCTCGCCGCTTGCCTGCTGCGTATCGAGCCGGCGGGTGAAACCCGCGAGCTGCAGATCCTGGTTGCCACCTCGGGTGACACCGGCGCTGCGGTGGGTGCGGCATTTTCCGGCAAGCCCGGGGTGCGGGTATGGATCTTGTATCCCGATGGCCGGGTATCGCCACGCCAGGCGCATCAGCTTGGCGCGTTCGGCGGCAATGTCACCGCACTGCGGCTGCAGGGCAATTTCGATGATTGCCAGGCGCTGGTGAAGCGCGCGCTCAACGATGATGAATTGACTAGCCGGCTGCGCTTGAGCTCGGCCAACTCGATCAGCCTGGGTCGGCTGCTACCGCAGATGAGTTACTACGCGCAGGCGAGTTTGCGCCATTGGCGTGCGCACGGGCGGACGCTGGGTTTCATCGTGCCCACCGGCAACCTGGGCAATGGGCTGGCGGCGTTGCTGGCGCGGCGGATGGGTCTGCCGATCGGGGCAATCGTACTGGCGAGCAATGCCAATCCCACACTGAGCGAATATTTTGCGGGCGAGGAATACACTCCACGCCCGGGCATCGCCACACTGGCCAATGCGATGGACGTCGGCGCGCCGAGCAATTTTGAACGGCTGCGTGCATTGTTCGCCAACGATGCCGAACTGCGTGCCGAGCTCAGTGCCGAGCGGGTTGACGACGCGCAGATCCGCAGCGCGATCAGTACCAGCGCCGCGCGTTATGGCACGGTCGTGTGCCCGCATACCGCCTGTGCATTGGTGGCGCTGGAGCGGCGGCGGGCAGCGGGTGACAGCCGCGATTACGCGGTGGTGGCAACCGCGCATCCGGCCAAGTTCGACACCGTGCTCGCACCGTTGATCGACGCCGTGCCGGCACCGCCACCGGCTTTGGCGGCCTTGTTGCAACGGCCCAGCCATAGTGAGGCATTGGCCAATGACTATGCGGCATTCAGTGCGCGCCTGCTCGCCGGTTGACCGGTATTTCTCTTTACGGCTGCGGTAATGGATTGCGAATTAGAAGGGTTCGCCGGCAATGGTTTGTGTGTCCGCAGAAGGCATGACTGCAAGGGATGTTCTGATTAGCGCTATATCTCAGCGGTTGAAGTCCCTCTCCCATCGGGAGAGGGGTTGGGGTGAGGGTTCGGTGAGCATATAAGCTGCTGCATGGCATCGAACCCTCATCCGGCGCTTCGCGCCACCTTCTCCTGGCGGGAGAAGGAGTCGAAGCGTGCCTGGTTGAGATATAGCGCAAATCAGGAGGGATGTTCTCTCGCCAAGGACGCAAAGAGCGCCAAGGGGAGGAAAGGATGATCGAAGATGAAATAGCAGGCCGATCATTTACGTTATCCGCGATCACACCCACGACAGGACCTATTGAACTCTTTGCGCTCTTTGCGTCCTTGGCGAGAGTTGCTGTTTGATCGTGAAAAGGTCCACCCGCCAATAGGCCGGCACCGCCATCAACAAACCTTGTTCGGCATGCGCCTGTAGATCCGTTCAGGCTGACATCAACGCACACTACTGCGCAGGAGCGGCTAAAATCGATCCATGCACAACATCAACCCACGCCATTGCGGTGCCTGCGGCCGCGGTTTGCGCAGCGACGACAGCGTTTGTCCTGCGTGCGGAACGGCGACACCGTTGCCATTTGACGCGAATCAGATCGCACTGTTTGATCTGCCGTCGTCACCGCCCGCCAGCCCTGCGCAAGTGCCGGGTTTCATTGCCCGTGCGTTGCATCCGCGGCATACCCCGCGCTGGCGGGCTGTAGCTGCGCTATTGGCGCTGAGCCTTGCATTGCAATTGCTGTTCGTTGAGCGCGACACGCTGGCGCAGGATGTACGTTGGCGGCCGTGGATCGAAAGCCTGTGTGAGTTCAGTGGTTGTACGCTGAGCCCGTGGCATGATCCAGCCGCGTTTGTGATCATCGAACGCAGTGTGCAGCCCCATCACGATGTTGCCGATGCTCTGCATATCCGCGCCAGTTTCCGTAATCGCGCGCCGTTTGCGCAAGCCTGGCCGCAACTGGAATTGCGGCTGCTCGACATCAATGGCGCGGCGACGGGCGCGCGGCGCTTTACTGCCGTCGAATACCTTGGCGCAATGCCGGACAGCGCCACAGTAGCGCCAGAGCAAAGCGTCAATGCGCGGCTGGATGTGCTTGATCCTGGGCGCAACACGCTTTCGTTTGAGTTTGCATTTCACTGAATGCTTGAATTGCTTGCGTTTGCAAGCGCACATCAAGCATTTGGCTTGTACGCTTGCTGTCTTTTACCGTGAACTTGCGCTAAGCCAGTGATCTCGCGCAACATATTTCATCGCGTCGAAATATTGTTCGAGACAACATGAGATTCGCTTGCTCACGTCAGGGTGAATGGGGTTAAACTGCCAAACCGCGCACTACCCCCGTAGTGCGCGCAGAGCAACGGATGCTTGCACGTTTTGGGAGAGTGAGTCTGTGAATGCCCCCGTATCGATGCGCGCCGCCACTACCGGCAGCGCCACGGCACAGCCGTCGCTGCGTGAATGCGTGGCCAGCGCAGTACGCCGCTACCTGCTCGATCTAGGTGAGCAGCCGCCGGAAGATTTTTACAACGTGGTGCTGCGCGAAGTGGAGCTGCCGTTGTTGGCAGAAGTGATGCGCCATTGCGGCGGCAACCAAAGCTGCGCAGCGGTGGCGCTGGGCATCAACCGCGCTACCTTGCGCAAAAAACTCAAGCTGTACGGTCTGAGTTGATTTTCCGCACCAGCGGCTGCTGGGGCTACTGTGTTACTCGCTGGTGCCAATCCGAATCTGTGCTGTTGTGGGAGCGGGCCTTGCCCGCGAACGATCTGGCGAGGAGCTTCGCGCGCAAGGCGCGCTCCCACAAACGCCTTGAAGCACCCCTGAAGGAGCCCACGCCGTGGGCTTCCTGCCTGCCGGCAGGCAGGCCAATCAGGCAGATTCGAGATGATGCCGCCGCTGCCGATATAATGGCCCGCTTTCCACCGCTGGCCGTTGTCCATGTCCGCTGTTCGCCAACCCATTCGCCGCGCCCTGCTTTCCGTTTCCGACAAAACCGGCCTGATTGAATTGGCACAGGCGCTGGCTGCCGCCGGTATCGATCTGATTTCCACCGGTGGTACCGCAGGTGCCCTGCGTGATGCCGGCATCGCTGTGCGCGATGTCAGCGCGATCACCGGCTTTCCGGAAATCATGAATGGCCGGGTCAAAACCCTGCATCCGGTGATTCACGGCGGGCTGTTGGGCCGTGCCGGCACCGACGATGCGGTGATGGCCGAACACGGCATCGCTGCCATCGATCTGCTGGTGGTCAATCTGTATCCGTTTGCCGCCACCGTGGCGTCAGCCGATTGCCGCTACGACGCGGCGATTGAGAACATCGACATCGGTGGCCCGGCAATGCTGCGTGCAGCGGCGAAGAATCATGCGCGGGTGAGCGTGGTGGTCGATCCGGACGATTACCCCGCGCTGCTTGCTGCCATTGCTGCCGGGGGCACCGAGCCGGCGCAGCGGCGGGCGCTGGCCGCCAAGGCCTATGCGCACACCAGCCGTTACGACGGCCAGATCGCGCAATGGTTGTCGCCGCGTGCGCACGACCCTGAGCAGCCGGAAGCCTGGCCGCACAGCCTGCACCTGTCGCTGCAACTGGCATCATCGCTGCGTTACGGCGAAAACCCACATCAGCGCGGCGCGCTGTACGTGCAGACCGAGACCGGCGCGGCGCTTGGCACCGTGGCCGCTGCCCGCGTGCTGGCCGGCAAGGCGTTGAGTTACAACAATCTGGGTGATGCCGACGCCGCGCTGCAATGCGTGCAGGCGTTCACCGCGCCGGCCTGCGTCATCGTCAAACACGCCAACCCCTGCGGGGTGGCGGTGGGCGAACATATTGGCGTCGCCTACCAACGGGCCTTCGCCACCGACCCGACTTCCGCATTCGGCGGCATCATCGCCTTCAATCGCCCGCTCGATGCCAAGACCGCGGACGAGATCCTGCGCCGGCAGTTCGTGGAAGTGGTGATCGCGCCGGAAATCGACGCCGATGCGCTGTCGCTGTTCGCCAGCAAGCCCAATGTGCGCGTGCTTGCCAGTGGCAACAGTCCGGTTGCGATGGGACTCGACTTTCAGCGCATCGCTGGCGGCCTGCTGGTGCAGGATGCCGACAGCGATGCGCTGGGCGTAAGCGATCTCACCGTGGTCAGTGCGCGGCATCCCGACGCCACGCAACTGCAGGATTTGCTGTTCGCCTGGAAAGTGGCGATGTACGTCAAGTCCAACGCCATCGTCTATGCGCGCGGGCAACAGACCATCGGCATCGGTGCCGGCCAGATGAGCCGAGTGATCAGCGCCCGGATCGCGGCGATCAAGGCGCAGGAAGCTGGGTTGGCAGTGGCCGGGGCGGTGATGGCATCCGATGCGTTCTTCCCGTTCCGCGACGGTATCGATGCCGCCGCCGAAGCCGGCATCGCGGCGGTGATCCAGCCCGGTGGTTCGCTGCGCGACAGCGAGGTGATTGCGGCCGCCGACGAACACGGCATGGCGATGGTGTTCACCGGCCGTCGCCATTTCCGCCATTGACAGAGGTGAGCCCATGAAACTGCTGGTGATCGGCAACGGCGGGCGCGAACATGCGCTGGCGTGGAAACTGGCGCAATCCACGCGCGTGCGTGAAGTGCTGGTGGCGCCCGGCAATGCCGGTACCGCAACCGAGGCCAAGTGCCGCAATGTCGCGGTGGCCGCCACCGACCTCGACGCGCTGCTGGTGCTGGCGCAGCGCGAAGGCGTGGATCTCACCGTGGTTGGTCCCGAGGCGCCGCTGGTTGCCGGCGTGGTTGATCGCTTCCGCGCGGCGGGTTTGCGCGTGATCGGCCCCAGTGCCGCGGCGGCGCAGCTCGAAGGCAGCAAGGCGTACGCCAAACAGTTTTTGCAACGCCATGGAATTGCCACCGGCAGCTACGCGGTATTCAGCGAATTGCCGGCGGCGCTGGCGCATGTGCGTGCGCAGGGTGCGCCGATCGTGATCAAGGCCGATGGCCTGGCCGCGGGTAAGGGTGTGGTGGTGGCGTTGAATCTGGCCGATGCCGAGACAGCATTGCACGACATGCTGGCCGGCAATGCCTATGGCGATGCCGGAGCGCGAGTGGTGATCGAGGAGTTTCTCGATGGCGAGGAAGCCAGCTTCATCGCGCTGGTCGATGGCAAGCATGCGCTGCCGATGGCCAGCAGCCAGGATCACAAGCGCGTTGGCGATGGCGATAGCGGCCCCAACACCGGCGGCATGGGTGCGTATTCGCCGGCGCCGGTGCTCACCCCCGAGGTGCACGCGCGGGTGATGCGTGAGGTGATCGAGCCCACCGTGCGCGGCATGGCTGCCGATGGCGTGCCGTTCACCGGTTTTCTCTATGCCGGATTGATGATTGACGCCGATGGCGCGCCGCGGGTGATCGAGTTCAATGTGCGTTTTGGTGATCCAGAAACGCAGCCGATCCTGCTGCGTTTGCAATCGGATCTGCTGGAGCTGATCGAAGCGGCACTCGCTGGCACGCTTGATGCCGTGCAGGCGCAATGGGACCCACGGCCGGCGCTGGGCGTGGTGATGGCCGCCGCGAATTACCCCGGCACCCCGCGCATCGGTGATGTGATTGACGGCCTGGACAGTGTGTTCGCGCCTGGGGTCAAGGTGTTTCAGGCCGGAACCCGGCGCGATGGCGAACGCGTGCTGACCAGCGGCGGTCGCGTGCTGTGCGTGTGTGCGCTCGGCGCTAGCGTTGCTGAAGCGCAGCAACGCGCCAACCTCGCGGTCACCCAGATTCACTGGGATGGCGCGTTTTACCGCCACGACATCGGCTGGCGGGCGATCGCGCGCGAAGTGTGATGCAGCCGGCGCGCGAAGCCGCCGCGCACGGTCGCCCTCAGGGTGGACTACAAAAGCCGCGACCTGCCCCCTGGAGCAGCTGTGTTGCACGCCAGTGCGAGCCAGTGTTTCTGTGGGAGCCGGCCTGCCGGCGAACGAACTGGCGAAAGCGCTTCGCGCGCAGGCGCGCTCCCACGAAAGCGGTGAACGCTCCCTGTGGAGCTCACCCGGTGAGCGACCGCAGCTGCGCGCAACACAACTGCCCGCAAGCGCCGCGCAGGCCAGCGTGTTCTCGCACTCACTCACGCCGCAACAGGTTTTCCGATCGCAGCCAGGCGATGGTGTCATTGAGCAAGCGATCCATCGGCGTGATCGCGTAATCCAGTTCGCGCTGCGCCTTGCCTGAATCCACGATCAGATCGTGGATCACGAACATCGCTGCACGCGGGGTGATGTCGGGCTCGCGGCGGGTGATGCGCGACAGCGCATCCACCACCCGCGCCCATGCCATCAATGCCCAGCCCGGGGTCGCGCGTGATGGGGTTTTGCGCCCGAGTTGGCTGCCGACGCGGGTGACCAGTTCGAGAAAACGCAAGTGCTCGCCACCGAGCAGGTAGGTTTCACCAAAGCGACCACGTTGCCAGGCGCATACCTGCGCCCGCGCCACCTCACGCACATCGGCAAACGAGCCCGAACCCGGCGGCACCCCAGGCAATTTGCCCTGATCGATCAGGCGAATCAGCCGCGACCAGTTGTTGGTGTCGCCCGGGCCGAGGATATGCGCCGGCTGCATCACCACCAGCGGCAGGCCGCGTGCAGCAACCGCGCGCACGGCCTGTTCGCCCAAGTGCTTGGTGCGCTCGTAGGTGATCCAGCTTTCGCCGCCGCGCTCGGGCACATCCTCGCGCAGGGTGCCATGCACCAGATGCGAATACGCCGACACGCTGGAAGTGTGGATGAATGCTGACACGCCGGCTGCCAGCGCCGCCTCGGCCAGCGCCCGCGAACCTTCCACGTTGACCCGGGTCTGACGAGTGTCGTTGGGCGCCCACTGGCTGGTGTCAGCGGCGGTATGGAATACCGCATCGAACCGCTGCGCAAAGGCCGCCGCCAGTTGCTCGGGTTGCAACAGGTCGCCGCGCACCGGCGTTACCGCGTCCGCGACCAGAATGGCGTCGGCGCGCGCCGAACGTGACAGACCAAACACATTGTTGCCTTGTGCCTTCAGTTGTTGCGCCAGATGCCGACCTAGAAAACCAGAGGCACCCGTAATCAGGACATTTGCCATGCCGTTGCTCCCTTGCGATCACGCCACCTTACGACAGGCCGCGGCGAGATGGGTGACCGGTTTCTCGTAAATATCCCGTTAATTTCAGATAAAGATAGCGCGTGTTATTAATGTGCGACACATAACATTCTTTCAACCAATTGAATATTGGCGATTGTCATGAACGTCTTCACCTTCCTGCTGGCTAGTGTCGTGGTTTTGGCTACCGTGGCGGTCGCCGGGCTACGCCACGTGCCGCAGGGGCAGGTGTTTACCGTGCATCGTTTTGGCCGTTATCGGCGCACCCTTGGCCCCGGCCTGCGCTGGGTGCTGCCCGGCTTTGATCGCATTGGTCACCACGTCAGCCTGATCGGCCACCATGTGGCGGTGCCGATGGCGCTCAATGGCCCTGCTGCCAGTGCCGATCTGTATTACCAGATTCTCGACCCGACCCGCACCGGCGCTGTGCTGGACGATGTCGATGCACTGATCCAGCAGCAAACGCACGATGCCCTGCAAGCACTGCATGGACAGAACGCGCCCGACAAGGGCATGGTAGCGCTGGCCGAATCGCTCAAACACGAGGTCAATCGGCGGATTAACGCGCTTGGCCTGCGCGTGATCCGCTGCGCAGTGTATCCGGGCTGAGTGCCGCACCGCCAAAGCCCGGCAGGCTGCTAAACTTGCCGGTCTGCTTCAACATCGGCCACGCGGTGAACCCATTGATCGCATTGCAGCCTGAACTGGCGCCTGAACTGGAGCGGGGCATGGCCATGCTCGGCCTGAGCATGCCCGGGCTGGCGTCGCGTCTGCTTGATTACCTGGCGCTGCTCAATCAGTGGAACCACGCCTACAACCTCACTGCCGTGCGCGATCCGCAGCAGATGCTGTCACGGCACCTGCTCGATTCGCTAAGCATCCTGCCGTGGCTACCGGCCGGGCCGCTGGCCGATCTCGGCAGTGGTGCCGGCCTGCCTGGTATCGTGCTGGCGCTGGCGCGGCCGGAGCTGGCCGTTACTGTGGTTGAGAGCAATGGCAAAAAGGCCCGGTTTCTGCGCGAAGTGGTACGCCAACTGGGGCTTGCCAATGTGCGCGTGGCGCAATCGCGGGCCGAGCAACTCGATGAACCCGGCGCTTACGGCTGTATTACCGCGCGCGCCTTGGGTACTCTTGCGCAACTGGTGCAATTTGGCGGCGACCTGCTGCAACCCGGGGGGCAGTTGCTGGCGATGAAAGGCCAGTATCCGGCCGACGAAATTGCTGCCTTGCCTGCGCCTTGGCAGGTGCAGGCCAGCCATGTGCTCGCCATTCCCGGTGATAGTGCTGCGCGTCATCTGATCGTCGTGACGCGCGCCAGCGCGCCGTGCCAAGGGAGTCATCCATGAACCGCATCATCGCCATCGCCAACCAGAAAGGCGGCGTCGGCAAAACCACCACCGCAATCAATCTTGCGGCGGCGCTGGCACAAACACCGCGCAAGGTGCTACTGATCGACATCGACCCGCAGGGCAACGCCACCATGGGCTCGGGTGTGAACAAGCGTGAGCTGAAAGCCTCCGCCTGCGAAGTGCTGCTCGGCGAATGCGACGCCGCCAGCGCCATCGTGCCCACCGCTGAGGGCTTCGACCTGTTGCCCAGCAACATCGACCTGACGGCCGCCGAAGTGCGCTTGATGAGTGCGCTGGCGCGCGAACAGAAACTCAAGCTGGCGCTGGCTCCGATTCGTGATCGCTACCAATACATCCTGATCGACTGTCCGCCTGCGTTATCGTTGCTCACCCTCAACGCACTGGCTGCCGCCGATGGCGTGCTGGTACCGATGCAGTGCGAATACTATGCGCTCGAAGGCCTCAGCGCCCTGATCGATACCATCGAATCGCTCAAACAGCATGTCAACCCGGCGCTGCAAATCGATGGCATCCTGCGCACCATGTTCGATGTTCGCAACAACCTCGCCAATGCGGTCAGCGGCGATCTGATCCGGCACTTCGGCGACACCGTGTTTCGCACCATCGTGCCGCGCAATGTGCGGCTGGCCGAGGCACCCAGCTACGGCCAGAGTATTGTCGGCTACGATCGCAGCTCGCGCGGCAGCGTGGCCTATCTCGGCCTCGCCGGCGAGATCGTGCGCCGCGAGCGTAAAGCGGCCAAGGAGAACAACTGATGGCAACCAAAAAACGCGGCCTTGGCCGTGGCCTGGATGCGCTGCTTGGCAGTGGCAACCAGGGTGCGCGCGAAGAGCCCGATAACGAGAGCGACAGCCTGCGCACGGTGCCGGTCGAGTTTCTCAAACCGGGCCGCTATCAGCCGCGCAGCGGCATGGACCCCGAGCGCCTCGCCGAGCTTGCCGATTCGATCCGCGCGCAGGGCCTGATCCAGCCGATCGTGGTGCGCCCGCAGGGCAAGGACAGCTACGAGATCATTGCCGGTGAACGCCGCTGGCGGGCCGCGCAACTGGCCGGCCTGAGCGATGTGCCGGTGGTGTTGCGCGAGGTGGATGATCGCAGCGTCATCGCCATGGCGCTGATCGAAAACATCCAGCGCGAAGACCTCAACCCGCTGGAAGAAGCGCAGGCGCTGCATCGCCTGATTGACGAGTTCAGCCTCACCCACCAGCAGGCCGCCGATGCCGTAGGCCGCTCACGTGCGGCGGTATCCAACCTGCTGCGTCTGCTCGACCTGCCGCCGGACGTACGCCGCCTGCTGGAGCAACACCTCATCGAAATGGGCCATGCTCGCGCGTTGCTGGCTTTGCCGGCTGAAGCTGCCGGTGCATTGGCGCGCGAGGCGGCCGCGAGCGGCATGTCGGTGCGCGAGATCGAACGCCGGGTACATGCCATTACCCAAGGCAAGCCTGCCAGCAAACCGGTGACAAGCAAAAAAACCGACCCCGATGTGGCCACGCTTGAGCGCGAGCTGAGTGAGATACTCAACGCCCGCGTCGCCGTGCAACAAGGCCGTGGCGGGCGCGGCAAAGTGGTCATCCATTACCACGGCCTGGATACGTTGGAAGGCATTCTTGATCGCGTACGCGGCCAGAACTGACCGCGTTTGCATGCAAAACAGTGCGCGCGGGGGCATACTTGCGCCCCCTTGCAGCCAATGAGTCGGAGCAGTTCATGAGCGAACCGTCACTGTCGGTGGTAGTGCCGGTACACAACGAGCAGGACAACATCGCGCCATTGGTTGGCGAGATCGTCGCCGCCCTGCGCGGTCGAGTCAGCTTCGAAATCATTCACGTTGACGACGCCAGCACCGACGCTACTGCCGAGGCATTGCGCGCCGCCATGCGCGTCACCCCCGAGCTGCGCGTTATTCGCCACCAGCAGCAAGCCGGGCAGAGCACCGCCGTGCGCAACGGCATCAAGGCTGCGCGCGCGCCATGGATTGCCACCCTCGATGGCGATGGTCAAAACGACCCCGCCGACATTCCCAAGCTGCTTGCCGCGCGCGACAAAGCCGCCTCACAAGTCAAACTGTTTGCCGGTTGGCGGGTGAACCGCCGCGACAGCTTCAACAAACGCATCAGCTCAACCATCGCCAACGCTGTGCGCAGCCGTCTGCTACGCGACGCCACCCCGGACACCGGTTGCGGCATCAAACTGTTCGAGCGCGCCATCTTTCTGGAGCTGCCGTATTTCGATCACATGCACCGCTTCCTGCCGGCGCTGATCAATCGCGCTGGCTGGCAGACGGTGTCGGTGCCGGTCAACCATCGCCCGCGCATCGCCGGCATTTCCAAATACGGCATGTGGAACCGGCTGTGGGTGGGTATTGCCGACCTGCGCGGTGTGGCCTGGCTGGCGCGCCGCAGCCGCCACACCCAAACCACCGAAATCACCCTTCCCTGAGTACCCTCATGCAAGAAACCACGATCTGGATCATCGTCGGCCTGGTTGGTCAGGCACTTTTTTCTGCGCGTTTTTTGCTGCAATGGTTGGCTAGCGAAAAAGCCAAGCGCAGCGTCGTGCCCAAAGCCTTCTGGTATTTTTCCATCGGCGGCAGCGCGGTGCTGCTGGCGTACGCCATTCATCGGGTTGACCCGGTGTTCATCCTTGGCCAGGCAGCCGGCTTTGCCATCTACCTGCGCAACCTGTACCTGCTCAAAGTGGAACACCGCGCCTCGCTGGAAAACGACGCGTAGCAGCGGTGCCAGTGCTGCGCCCCGACGGGTCGTCGCGCCGCTTCAATTCAACGCGTTTTCTCCGGTGTCGGGCTGCTGCCAGCATCGGCCGGTGCGGATTCGGCCGGGCCGCCTTTTTTCAGGGCCTTGAGCGCTTTTTTCTTTTGCTTTTCCAACTCGCGCTGGCGTTTTTCAAACTGGTAATTGGGCTTCAAGTGGTGGTTCCTTTGACTTGGGTTTGTGTCCAGACTAGCCATTCAGCGCAACAACGCAAGCGATTGTGTGCCGCTGGCGCTACACTGAGCCCATGAATACGCCCATACAAACCCCGATCAGCGAGCTACAGCCTACCCTTGCGCGCTTGCGCGTCGCGCAGCGTGCCAAGGTACCCGATTACGCCCAGCGCATCGATGACCTGGCCCGATTGCGCCGGGTATTCAAGGCGCGGCTGCAAGACATGGTGATCGCCATCTCCGCCGACTTCGGCCATCGCTCGCGCCACGAAACCCTGGTTTCCGATGGCATGACGGTGCTCGCCGAGATCGACGTGATGCGCCGCCACCTGCGCGAGTGGATGCGTACGCAACCACGCCGAAGTGCGGATTCAGCCGCTCGGCGTGGTCGGCATCATTTCGCCGTGGAACTATCCGGTCAATCTGGCGTTGATGCCATTGGTCACCGCCATTGCCGCCGGCAATCATGTCTACCTCAAACCGTCCGAACACACGCCGCACAGCAGTGCGTTCCTGCGGTCATTGCTGGCCGAAGTTTTTCCCGAAGACCGGGTTGCGGTGGCGCTTGGCGGCAGCGACGTCGCCGCCGCGTTTGCCGGCATCGCGTTCGATCATCTGCTGTTTACTGGCTCAACGCCGGTGGGGCGCAAGGTGATGGCGGCAGCGGCGGCCAACCTCACTCCGGTGACGTTGGAGCTGGGCGGCAAATCGCCGGCCATCATCGGCCCCGGTTATCCGCTGGCAACGGCGGCAGCACGCATCGCGGCGGGCAAGTTTCTCAATGCCGGGCAGACCTGCATCGCACCGGACTACGTGCTGGTACCCAAGGCCGAGCGCGATGCCTTTGTCGATGCGCTGCGCCGCGAAGTGGCTGCGCGCTATCCCACGTTGGATGGCAACACCGATTACACCCGCATCGTCAACGAAGGCCAGTTCCGGCGGCTGCGCGGGTACCTGGATGAAGCACGCACGCGCGGCCATCAGGTTACCGCGCTGGCGCCGGTTGATCCGGCACGTGCCGAAGCCGAGCGCATCATTCCACCGACGGTGGTCATCGACCCGGGCAACGACAGTGCGCTGATGCGCGATGAGATATTTGGCCCGATCCTGCCGGTCATTGGTTATGGGCATCTCGATGAAGCGATTGCCTGGGTCAACGATCACGACCGGCCACTGGCCCTGTACGTGTTCGACAACAACCGTACGCGGGTCGATCAGGTGCTTGAGCGCACCATCGCCGGTGGCGTTACCGTCAACGACACGGTGATGCATATCGCCCAGGCCAGCCTGCCGTTCGGTGGCATCGGCCCCAGCGGCATGGGCCACTATCACGGCCGTGACGGGTTCATGGCTTTCAGCAAGCAAAAGCCGGTGTTCTATCAGTCGCGCATTACCGGCATGGATCTGTTCAAGCCGCCGTATCGCGGTTTTGCTGACCGGTTGGTGAAGTTTCTTACCCGTTGATCGATATTTGCTGCATTGCGCGCAGGCGCTCGATCAGCTCGGGCTCGTTGGTCAAGCGTTGCAGCGTGTAGCGATAACCCAGTTCCACCGCTTGGTCGAAACGCTTCCAGGCGAGCAGGTCGATACTTTCCAGCGGTGGCTGAAACACGGCGTGACTCAGCCGCCGCTGCTGACGGGTGGCGGCATCGGAGCTGACCATGCCGGCGCGCAATACCAACGCGCCCAAGCCAGGGCGGCGGTGGGCGCCCCACAGTTCGGGCAGCACCTGCCACCACGGCGGCGTCCATGCCTCGTCCAGATCAGTGCCGAGACGAAAGTCGCTGCCGACATCGACGGCGACGATGGCACCGACCATGCGCCGATGCATCTGCGCAACCGGCAGGTTATCGATGACGCCGCCATCGACCAGAACATGGCCGTCGTGGAATACCGGCGGCAACAGGCCGGGGATGGCGCAACTGGCGCGCAGCGCCCGCCACAGCGGGCCGCAATCGTGTACCCGCAGACGGCCGTCGGTAAGATCGGAAGACACGCAGAAAAACGGGATCGGCAGGTCTTCGATTTCGATCTCACCATGCGCGCCGCGCAACAGGCTGGCCACCTTGTGGCCACGGCGCAGTGCCACCAGCGGCAAGGTCCAGTCCGAAAGCGGGTTGGAGCGTACAAAGCCGCGTCGGTAGATTGCCAGGGTGCGCGACAGCGACCAGTCTGCGGCGATGCCGGCAGCCATGATTGCGCCGATGCTGGCACCGGCCACGTAGTCGATCTCCAGTCCGGCCTCGCGCAAGGCGCGTATTACTCCGATGTGGGCAAAACCGCGCGCGCCACCGCCCGAGAGTACCAGACCCAATGCGCGGCCTTGCAGGCGCCGCACCATGCGCGCGACATCGGCAGCTTTGCGGATGTGGTGCTGGTCGCGGGTGTTTGGAAATGCTGCACGCCACGGTCGGGTGACGCCGGCTGGTGGTTGACCCTGGTGCAGCAACACCAGATGTTGCGGCAGGTGCTGTCCGGTGGCCGGGGTAAGCCACAGTTCGCGCTGCGTGTCGGGGGTGCATGCGGCATCAACCACGATCAGCACCCAATCGCTCTGGCGCAGGCAGCGCTCGCGCCATTGCGCATCATCATTGCCAACGTATATCAGATTCGGTGCGCGTGCTTCGCGCTCGGAAAACCAGCCGGCACTTTGCTGGCTTGCCTGATCCTGGGTAACCAAGGCAAGTTGCGGATCAACACCGATTGCCTGCGCCATGCTCCGCGCCAGAGCGATCATGTTGATGCCGCGATGCGCGGGCAGCAGCGCAAAGCAGCGCGGCAGGACCGGCCGCTCACGGGTGTCGCTGGAGCGACGCAGCGCATGCTTCGCCATCTCGTGCATGGCCAATGGATGTGCATCAAGCAAATGCGCGTAGCCCGAGCGCGGCAGGCACAGCAATTCGCTGTCACGCATCACGGTAACCGTGGTCAGGTGCGGCGCTTCCGCCATCAATGCGTGTTCGCCCACGCTGCCGCCGGGTTCGATGCAGCCCAGCAAACGCTGGCTGCCGTCGTTGTCGCGGCGGCTGACCGTCAAGCGGCCATGCAGCAACACGTACAACGCGTCGGGAGGGCCGCCCTGTACGAACAACACCGCGCCAGCCGGCATCGACAGCCATTGCATCTGCTCGATCAATACCGTGCGCAAGGCGTAACTCAGGCGGGCGAACAATGGCAGCTTTGCCAGGCGCGCCAGCAACGCGATCAAGACTTCGCGCTGCGCGCCATCAACATCGTGCCACAACGCCTGCAATGGCCCGGCAGTCGATTCACCCATGGCGCGCCTGCGCGCAGCGCCGTGGCCTGACGCTTCGGGCACTGCTCTGAAAGCGCCGACACGTGCGAAGCACTACACTAGTGTTGATGAACGCCATAGCCAACCCCCTGCTCGCACACAACGAACTCCCCGACTTTGGTCAGATTAGCGCCGATCACGTCAATCCGGCTATCGATACGGTACTCGAACAATACCGAGCGGCAGTAGCCGCGCTGTGCGCCGACCCCGGCGCCCGCGATTTCGCGCAGTTGATGGCGCCACTGGAGTTGCTCGAAGAACGCCTGAGCCGCGCCTTCGCACCGGTCGCGCATTTGCATGGGGTCAAGGACAGCCCGGAACTGCGCGAAGCCTATGCCAAAGCGCTGGAAAAGATCACCCAATTCCATACCGACCTTGGCCAGAACCGGGCGTTGTATGAAGCGGTGCAGGCACTGCATGATGCGCCGCCATTCCACAGCCTCGACCGGGCACGGCAGACATTGGTGGAAGACAGTTTGCGCGGCTTCCGCCTGTCGGGTGTGGCGCTGCAAGAGCCAGCGCGTTCGCGCTTTGCCCAGATTCAAAACGCACTATCGCGGCTGGAAACCGCGTTCGAGGAAGCGGTTCTGGATGCCACCGACAGCTGGCACAAGCCGCTGGCGACAACCGAATTGGCTGGCTTTCCCGATTCGGCGCTGGCATTGCTGGCGCAGGCTGCCGCCGAGCACGATCTGCCGGGCCACGCGGCCACGCTGAAAGGGCCGGTGGTGCAGGCGATCCTCACCTACGCCGATGATCGTGCGCTGCGTGCCGAGGTTTATCGCGCCTACAACACCCGCGCTTCCGATCAGGGGCCCAGCGCTGGCCAGTACGATAACTCCGAAAACATCGAACAAATCATGGCGCTGCGCCATGAGGCGGCGCAGTTGCTGGGTTTTGCCAGCGCGGCGCATCTTTCGGTGACCGACAAGATGGCCAGTTCACCGCAGCGCGTGCTGCACTTTTTGCAGGACCTTGCCACCCGTGCCAAGCCGGTCGCCGAGCGTGAGCTGGCCGAACTGTCGGCTTACGCCGCCACCGAGCTGGGTCTGGCAACGCTGGAGCCGTGGGATGTGGCCTGGGCGGCAGAAAAATTACGCGAGCAGCGCTATGCGTTTTCCGAAGAAGAGATCAAACCCTACTTTCCACTGCCCGCAGTACTTGACGGTATGCTGGGCATTGCCGGCGACGTATTCGACCTGCATTTTCGGGTGCGCGATGGGGTGTCGGTGTGGCACCCGGACGTGCGCTATTACGATGTGCTCGCTGCCGACGGCAGCGTGCTTGCGGGGTTCTATCTCGATCTGTACGCACGCGCCAGCAAGCGTGGTGGCGCGTGGATGGATGTGTGCCGCGCGCGCCTGCGCCACGATGGTGCGCTTCAGCACCCGGTCGCCTTTCTCACCTGCAACTTCGCGCCGCCCAATGGCGATCGGCCGGCACTGCTCACCCACGATGACGTGCTGACCTTGTTTCACGAGTTCGGTCACGGCCTGCATCACATGCTGACCGAAGTGGATTGGCCCGGCATCGGCGGTATCGCCGGGGTGGAATGGGACGCGGTGGAATTGCCCAGCCAGTTCATGGAGAACTTCGGCTGGCAGCGCGAGGCACTCGATCGTTTCGCCCGCCACCATCAAACCGGCGCAACGCTGCCGGCCGAATTGTTCGCCAAGATGACCGCCGCACGGCATTACCACGCTGGCCTGTTTCTGCTGCGCCAGCTGGAGTACGCACTGTTCGATTTCCGCCTGCATCTGGAGTTCGATCCGGCCAGTGGTGCGCGGGCATTGCCGTTGCTGGATGTCATCCGCCGTGAAGTGGCGGTGCTCAAACCGCCGGCATGGCACCGCTTCCCGCATGCCTTCACCCATGTTTTTGCCGGCGGCTATGCAGCGGGCTATTACAGCTATCTGTGGGCGGAAGTGCTCAGTGCCGACGCTTTTGCGGCGTTCGAGGAAGCTGGCATTTTCGACCGCGAAACCGGCGAGCGTTACCGCCGCGAGATTCTCGCGGTTGGCGGCTCGCGCCCGGCTTTGGAAAGCTTCCTCGCGTTCCGTGGCCGCGAACCGGAACCGGCGGCGTTGCTGCGCAGCTATGGCCTGGCGGCGTAGGCCGCCAGCCCTGTGATCGCTGCAATCTAAAACGCCGCGCCCGAACGCTCGTTCACTGTCGCGCTGCGGCTATGGCTGAACGGCGGCATACCCGACTCGCCGCCGATCATGAACATGAACGGCAGCTTGGCGTATGACGCGACAGGATTGCCATCGATGCGGTCCATGGCAAAGCGCCAGCGTCGGGCCGCAACCAGCGCTGCCTGATCAAGCGTGGGTATGCCGCTGGGCTTGTCGATGCGCGCCTGCACCACGTTGCCGTCGGCGTCAAGATCAACGCGCACCAGACTGATGCCTTCCTGACGAAGTTTCAGCGCCGTCCTGGGATAGCGTGGGGCAGCCTGATGCACGGCACGAACGCCGACATCCATGAACTGGACATCGAACACCATGCGCTGCTCACCATCAGGGCGGCCACGCACTTCGGTGTAAACGTGGGTAGACAACGTCGAGGGAGAGGGTTGTTCCTCCTTGCGCGGGAACTGCCAATCGGCGATCACCTGTTGAATGCGGCGGGCCAATACCGGATCGAGTTGGTCATCGATGACCTGCACCCGTGCTACGCGGCCTGAACCATCAATATCCACGGCGCTGACAACAGTCTTGCGCAATGGCGCAAGCCGCTGGCTCCATTGCTCAAACAGTGCTCCGGCCGCTTTGTAAAGCGACGCGTCGGCATAAAACTTGGGCAGCAAGCGGCCGTTGCCAAGCTGTGGTGTTCCCAGCACGGCGGTGTCGTACCAGGCCACCGCCTGCTCATGTCGGCCCAGGCCCCACAATGCCAGCGCGTACGCCTCGGGTAGCCAGCGCGGCGGTTGCGTGGCCGATTGCGCGACGGCCTGCCATTGTCTGAGTGCGCAGCTGAAATCGTTGCGCTCAGCGCACAACCAGCCGGCTGCCCAATTGGCACGCCGCGGGCTGTCGGTCTGCAGCGCCGCCTTTTTCAAATCATTGTGCAGGCGGCTGGAGTCGTCGATGTCTTCGTCATCGCCAACATACACCGGGCCGGGTGCGGGCAGGCCGATGGTATCGGCCAAGGATTCCACATCGGTGGTTGGCGTGGCCGCAAACGCAGTACCCATGAAAATGCCAAGCAACAATGTGCCCAGCAGGACCTGACCTATGCGCATGGTGCATTCCCTTGTCTGATGGCCGCAGAGTCCAAATTTAGACAGACTTGCAGGAATTGGCAATCTCCGCGCTCAACGAAAGAATCGGGCAAACGCGTCGATGGTGCGCGCAATGGCGGCATCGTCGATATCGAGATGGGTGACCATGCGGATCTGCGGCAGGTAGCCGATCGACATTTTGATGCGTTCGCTTTCCAGATGCGCCTTGAACGCGGTCAGTTGCTCGACCGGCACTTCGATGAACACCATGTTGGTCTGTTGCGCGCTGACCACCAGCCCGGGTAGGCCGCGCAGGCCCTCGGTGAGGCGTGCAGCGCGGGCGTGATCGTCAGCCAGCCGGTCGACCTGATGATCGAGCGCGTACAGGCAGCCGGCGGCCAGTATCCCGGCCTGCCGCCAGCCGCCGCCGGTCACCTTGCGCCAGCGGCGCGCCTTGTCGATCAACGCGTGCGAGCCCACCAGCACCGAGCCGACCGGCGCGCCAAGGCCCTTGGAAAAGCACACCGACACACTATCGAAATGGCGGGTGATTTCACGCGCCGGCACCGCGCAGGCCACCGCAGCATTGAACAGGCGCGCGCCGTCCAGATGCAGGGCTAGCTTGTGCTCGTCGCAAAACGCGCGCGCCTTGGCGAGGTAATCCAGCGGCAGGGCGCGGCCATGCCAGGTGTTTTCCAGTGCCAGCAGCCGGGTACGGGCAAAGTGCGGATCGACCGGTTTGATCGCGCGCGCCAGCGCGTCCAGCGGCAGCGTGCCGTCGGCCGCGTGCATGATCGGCTGCGGCTGGATCGAACCGAGCACTGCCGCGCCGCCACCCTCGAACTTGTAGGTGTGTGCTTCCATGCCGACCAGGTATTCGTCGCCGCGCTCGCAGTGGCTCATCAACGCGGTCAGGTTGGATTGCGTGCCGCTGGGCAGAAACAGGCCCGCATCAAAACCCAGTTCCGCCGCCAGCCGCGCCTGCAGCGCGTTGACGGTGGGGTCTTCGCCATACACATCATCGCCGACCTCGGCCGCCAGCATCGCTGCACGCATCGCGGCGGTGGGCTGGGTGACGGTATCGCTGCGCAGGTCGATCCAGTGCATCAGTCCGCTCGGGTGTTGAGGTGGCTCCATGGTAGCGCGCCAGCACGCGTCGCCCAATGGCGCATGCCGGGCGAAGCGCGGGGTCTTACCACTCCACCTCGGCCATCGAGCAGTTCAGGCCCGAACCGATGCCCATCAAGGCGATGCGGCTGCCCTTTTTCAGGCGACCCAGTTCAGCCAGTTTGCTCAGCGCAATCGGTACCGAAGCCGGGCCGATGTTGCCAAGCTCGGGGAATACCGTCAGCACTTTCTTCGGATCGATGCCGAGCAAATCGACGAAGGCAGCGGTGTGGACCTTGGAAATCTGGTGTACCACAAACTCATCCATCTCGCCGCTGACCCAACCCAGTGCGGCGCGCGCCGCCTGGAAGGTTTTGGCGGCCAGCTTCAGGCCCTCGACCAGCAGGGTGCGGGTGTCGGTGACCATGCGATCCATGTTGCCGCGGCACAGGTGCGAAAACTCGGTAGCGGCGCGGGTAACGCTGCCCTTGAAGCGGTGGCCATTGGGTAGCAATTCGCTGCGACCCAGTACCATCGCGGCCGAGCCCGAGCCCAGGGTGAGCGAAGCGAACTCGTTGCGGAACTGCTCCGGGGTGACATCTGGCGACAACATGCGTTCGATGGTGCGTTCGGTGATGGTATTGGACACCTCACCATCCACCACCAGCGCGTACTCGATGTCGCCGCGCTCGATCATCCGCGCGGCGATATCCATGCCATTGAGGAAGGCCAGGCAGGCGTTGCCGACATCGAAGTTCTGGCAGGTATCGGACAGGCCGAGATTACCGTGAATGATGCTGGCAGTGGACGGCTCCAGATAATCGCGGCAAACCGAAGTGTTGATCAGGATGCCGATGTGCTCGTGCGCTACCCCGGATGCGGCGAGCGCCTTCTGCGCGGCCATGGTGGCGGCGTCCGACGGCATCACGCCATCTTCCCAGATGCGCCGCTCAAAGATGCCGGCCACGTCTTCCAGCAGGTTGTCGCGGATGCCGAAGCGCTCCAGCGTCGGCTGCAGGCGCAGCATGATGTCGGCCGAACTGAGCCGGATGGGTGCATCGACATGGGCGACGCTGGCAATCGAAACGTGGTTGTAGAGCATGACGGAACCCGACGTGATAAGGCCGGAAACGCTACGCGTTTAACGTCGAGTCTGCAAGCGGGTTTAGTGTTTCGCTGCACTCGGTCTGCCTGCCGCAGCGCGTGGCGCAGGCGGGTCGCCCACAGGGTAGGCTACCGGGGTGCTTCAAGGCGCGCTGTAGCAGCCCACCCTGTGGGCGACATGAGCGCTGCCCGTCAGCGTTCCTGTACCGGGTAGGTTTGAGCGCCGTTGTCAGCTTGCGCAGGTGGGGCCGCCACCGCGGTATTGGCCGGTGTTACACCGCAGGCATAGGCGAGGAAGCGTTGTTCGCCATCATCCGGCGCTGCCTTGGGTTGCACGGTGTTGGCGTTGAGGCCCACCGCCTCGTTGCGGGCCAGCATTTCCAGTTCGTCGATTACCTTGATGCGATTGCGCTCGATCGGGCCCAGCCGGTCCTTCACCGACACCCCGATTTCACCGCGCCGGGTGCAGCCCGAGAGGTCTTCATCAGCGCGGGCAACACGCACCGACTGGCCGGCAGGTGTCATCGTTACCCAAGTGCAGGCGGTCAGCGGCAGCAGCACCAGCAATGCAGCAAAGCGAGTTTTATGGCGCATAACGGTAGGCCCGGGCAAAGTATCAGCGGCATAGTGTGAACGATAACGATGAATAGGCACTGAGGCACAGGCGGCGCAAGGCAGATTACGCCCTTGCGCCGTCTGGGTCAGGGTCGATTTACTTCACCGGCTTGCCATCAGCGTCGAGCACCTGCACGGCACCCAGCTTGAGGTCACGTATCGGCTGTTCGATCGTTTTCAAATCGCCGACAACCACCCATGTCAGTGATTCGGGTTTGATCGTTGCCGCTGCATCGCGCACGGCCTGCAGCGGCATCTGCTCGAACTGCTGTTTTTTGACCTGCACCCAATCGTCCGGGCGCTCGAAACGCAGGATGCCGCTGATCTGGGCCAGCACTGCCGCCGAGGTTTCAAACGCGCCGGGCAGCGAACGCACATTGTTGAAGCGGATCTTGTCGGCTTCGGCGACACTGATCGGTGCGCTGCCTGTTGCAAAGGCGCTGATGTCGTTCTTGAGTTCGGTCAGCGATTCGATGGTCTTGTCGATCTGCACCGGTGCAAAGCCGATCCATGGCTGCTGGCCGCTGGCGGCGGGGATGAAGCTGTAGGCACCGTAGGCCCAATGCTTTTCTTCGCGCAGTTTCATGTTCAGGCGCGAGCTGAACTCGCCACCGAGCACGCCATTGGCCACTTCAAGCGCCAGTGCGTGTTCATCGCGTGCCGAGGGCACCAACTGGCCAATGAAGATATTGGCCTGGATTGCGCCGGGTTGATCGACCAGAAACACGCGTGCTTGCGTGGGCAGCGCAACCGGTTTGACATCGATCTTTTTCAGCGGGCTCGCCGGTGCTTTCCAGTCGGCAAATTGCTGTTCCAGCAGCGGCGTGATCTCGGCCAGCGTGGTGTCGCCAACCACAATCAGGGTGGCGTTGTCCGGGCGCACAAAATCGCGGTGAAAGGCAAGCAGATCATCACGGGTCAGTGAGGCAATCGAGGCCTCGGTGCCGGTGCCGCTGAACGGAATCGCGTACGGATGGCCGGCGCCGTAAATCAGCGGCGGCAACAGGCGCAGGGCAACGCCATTGGGCCGGCTCTTTTCCTGTTTGATGCCGGCCAGCCAGGTTTGCCGCACGCGGTCAATTTCCTTGTCGTCGAAGCGCGGTCGGCGGATCACGTCGGTGAACAGGGCCAGCGAGGGTTGCAGCTTTTCCTTGAGTGCCGACAGGCTGACCGTGGCGCCATCAAGTGAGGCACCGGCCGCAATCTGCGCGCCAAGCTGATCGGCGCGTTCGGAGAAGGCCAGCGCATCCAGATCACCGGCACCTTCATCGAGCATGGCCATGGTGAATCCTGATGTGCCCAGCTTGCGGCCCTGGTCAGCGGCAAAGCCGCCATTGAACTCCATGCTCAACTGCACCACTGGCGTGGCGTGGCGCTCGGCCAATACCACATGTATACCGTTGGACAAGGTGGCGCGCTGCAATGCCGGGAATTGCAGGTTGGGGTAGCTGTCGGTTTCTGGCACGCCCTTGCTGCGATCCACATCGGATTTGACCACGGTGAACTTCGGGTCAACGGTTGGCACGGCATTGTTTGTTGCGGCACTCTCGCGGCTGGCGAAGGGTTTTTCCGGCAGGCTGGATAATGCGGTTTCCGATGGTTCGATCACCAGCGTGTGGTCGCCGCCACTGAGCCAGCGCGCTGCGGTTTTTTGCAGGATGGCCGGGTTGGCGTTGTCGATCAGCGCCAACTCCTTGCGGTAGCAGCCCGGGTCGCCGGTGAACACGGTGCATGAGGCCAGCGCGTCGGACTTGCCGCCAAAACCGCCGACGCGCTCGATGCCACGCAAAAACCCGGCCTTGATTACCGTGCGTGCGGTTTCCACCTCATCGGCGCTCGGCCCATCGGCGAGCAGGCGCGCCACTTCCTCATCAAGGATTTTTTCCACTTTGGCGAGATCGGCATCGGGCTTGATGTCGGCGATCAAAACAAAGTTGCCGGCGATTTCCTGGGTGAAGGCAAACGCCGACACGTTGTCGGCCAGCTTTTCTTCGTGTACCAAGCGACGCGACAGGCGCGAGCTTTTGCCACCGCCCAGAATGTTGGCTATCAACTCCAGGCGGGTGGCATCGTCGGTGCCGGTCTGGGTGACGTTCCAGGCGCGGTAAATGCGCGGTTGCGGCACCCGATCAGGCAAGGTGGCGCGGGTGCGCTCTTTGCGCAGCGGTATCTGCGCCGGCATTTTTGCCACGCTGGCGCTGGCCGGGATGTCGCCGAAATAGCGAGTGACCTTGGTTTTCGCGGTGGCCAGATCGATATCGCCAGCCAGCACCAACACCGCATTGTTCGGCCCGTACCAGGTACGGAACCAGGTCTTCACGTCTTCAAGGCTGGCGGCATCGAGGTCGGCCATCGAGCCGATGGTCGGCCAGCTGTAAGGGTGGCCTTCCGGGTACAGGGTGCGAAACAGTTCGGTGAACACGCGCCGGCCATAGGGCTGGTTTTCGCCCTGGCGTTTTTCGTTTTGCACTACGCCGCGCTGCTCATCGAGCAGCGGCTGGTCGATGGCGCCGAGCAGATGGCCCATGCGATCGGATTCCATCCACAGCGCGGTATCGAGCGCGGTGGTTGGCACGTTCTGGAAATAATTGGTGCGATCGGCGTTGGTGGTGCCGTTTTGATCGGTTGCGCCGACCTTCTCGAAGGGCTCGAAAAACTCGCCTTTGTAGTTTTCACTACCCTGAAACATCAGGTGTTCGAACAAGTGTGCAAAGCCGGTCTTGCCCGGTTGCTCATTCTTGGAGCCGACGTGATACCACACATTGACCGCCACCACCGGTGCCTTGCGATCTTCATGCACGACCACGCGCAGACCGTTATCAAGCG
Organism: Gammaproteobacteria bacterium HGW-Gammaproteobacteria-2; assembly: GCA_002840015.1. Taxonomy (GTDB): domain Bacteria; phylum Pseudomonadota; class Gammaproteobacteria; order Xanthomonadales; family Xanthomonadaceae. The sequence goes on from PGZE01000014.1 coordinate 62,018, forward strand.
TGAAACTCTGGAAAGCGATATCGACGTTTTGCGCCGACACGGTGAGTGGCGCCAGTGCCGTTGCCAGTACCAGGGGCAGTGCGCGGCGACGCGGGGTTGGGCTTTTCATCGGAACTCCTCGTTTGGCATTTCGACCTTGAATGGTAGCGTGACCATCACTGCTTCTACACTAGGCCATAGGGCATAGTGCCGATTGTGAAAGGAGAGTGCCATGCGTCGAGTCCTGCTGACCGGAGCCAATCGTGGTATCGGCCTGGAGTTTGCCCGCCAACTACTCGATGGCGGCGACCGCCTCATCGCCACCTGTCGCCATCCGGGGCAGGCCGGTGCCTTGAATGCATTGGTGGCTGCGCACCCTAATCGGCTGCATGTGCTGCCGCTGGATGTGGCATCGGAGCGCTCGCGCAATGAGCTGGTGAAAGAACTGCAACTGGTTACCGATGGCCTGGACGTGTTGATCAACAATGCCGGCGTTTTGCCCAGTGGCGAACACTTTGGCAGTGTCGATGGCAAAGTCCTCGCCGACACCTTTGCCACCAACACCATCGGCCCATTCGCATTGGCGCAGGCGGTGGCACCGATGCTGTGTAAAGGCCATTCGCCACGCATCGCCAATCTGTCGTCGGTATTGGGTTCGATCACCCGCAACGAGACGTTCCGCACCCCCAGCTATGCCATTTCCAAATCGGCATTGAACATGGCGACGATGTTGCTGGCGCGGGCGCTGGCCGAGCACGGCGTGCATGTGGTGGCGCTGCATCCGGGCTGGGTGCGCACCGAGATGGGCGGCAAGGATGCGCAGGTGGAACCCGCCGATGCGGTGCGTGGTCTGCTCACGGTCATCGCATCACTCGATGCACTGCATAGCGGCCAGTTCATCGATTATCTTGGCCAGCCGGTGCCATGGTAAATGCCTGGCTGCTGGCCGCATTGTTATCGGCCGACGCTGGCCAGTGGTTGGCGTGGGAGGGCATCGCGCGCGCGCCAGACTCGCAACAGGTGTTGTATTCCGAACAGCACTGGCTGCATCTGGTGAATGGTCAGCCGTTGCAGCGGGTGGTGTTGTATCGCTGCCCGAGTGGCGCAGCGTTCGCACGCAAGCACGTCGATTATCGCCCATCGCGCATCGCCCCGGCGTTTACCCTGGAGGATGCGCGCAGCGGTTATCGTGAAGGCTTGGCCTACGATGCCGATGGCAGCACGTGGGTGTTTTATCGCGAATCAGCAAATACCGCCACTGAACGCGCCACGCTGGACGCGGCCACCCTGGTTGCCGATGCCGGTTTTGACGAGTTCATCCGCTTGCATTGGGAGCAACTGCTTGCCGGTGTGCCGCAAGTGTTCGCGTTTGCCGTTCCGGCGCGTGGCAGCAGCTATCGTTTCTCGCTGCGTCAAGTTGACCGCAGCCAGGACGGCAACCCGATGGTGAGTTTCCGCCTGACGCTTGCGGGGGTGCTGAAATGGTTCGCCCCGGTGATCGAGGTGAGCTATCACCGCCAGACGCGGCAACTCGCCCGCTTTCGCGGTCTGGCCAACCTGCGCGACGAGAGGGGCGAACAAATGCAGGCCTGGATCGATTTCCCCGATCCAGCCACGGCCAGTTCCGCGCAGGCCGCAGCGCAGGCCAGTGTATCGGTGCTGGGTGGCTGTGCTGGTGTTGTCCTGTCCAGCAGCGGACAGCGTCCGCCGCCGGACACGCAAAACCGGAGCACAGCACAATAAAATCAATTAGTTAGCACTGGCACGATAGATGCAAATATCCGTTCATCCCTTCAGTGAATGCGTCCATGTCCATAACCACACTGCGTTACCGCGCCCGCCTCGCGATTCCACTGGCGATGGCCCTGCTGACTGCGCCGTGGCTGCTGCCCGATTCCGGCAGCCAGTCGATTGCGGTGCTGCCCAAAGTGGCCGAGTTGCCCTGCGATCTGGCGCAGGCCGTTACCGGTAATCATGTCCGCGGCCTGCAATTGCCGGGTGATCTGCCGCTGCATCTGCGCTTGCGGATATCGTGTTCCAGCCGTTCTTAGCGGCCTGTCGTTATGGCGCCGATTTGGCGATAATGCGACATGTTCAATGTCGTGTTGCATCAACCGCAGATACCGCCCAACACCGGCAACATCATTCGCCTGTGCGCCAATGCCGGATGTACGTTGCATCTGATCGAACCACTTGGTTTTACTCTTGAGCACAGCCGCTTGCGCCGCGCCGGGCTGGATTACCACGAGTTTGCGTCGGTGCGTGTGCATGCCAGCATCCAGCATTGGCTCGATGCCTGCGCGCCGGCGCGGGTGTTTGCGTTAACCACCCGTGGCAGCAGCAGTTATCACCACACGCGTTTTGCGCCCGGCGACAGCCTGCTGTTTGGTTCCGAGACCAGCGGGTTACCCGAGGCGGTGCGTGAGCGCTGGCCCGAAAGCCAGCGTCTGCGCCTGCCGATGCGGCCCGACAATCGCAGCCTGAACCTGTCCAACGCGGTTGCGGTGGTGGTGTACGAGGCGTGGCGGCAGAACGCGTTCACCGGTGCGGCATTGTGAGGATGCTTTCATTGTTGCTGCGGTAAACTCCATGCATGATTTCCAACGCCCCGGCCCTTGTCGTCGATGGCGCAGCGCGTGCCGCGCTCGCTGCCCGTTATGCAAAGGTGCGCGCGGCGACGCGGGCGCTGGTTGCGGGGCTCTGTGCCGAAGACGCGCAGTTGCAATCGATGCCCGATGCCAGCCCGAGCAAATGGCATCTGGCGCATACCACCTGGTTCTTCGAGCGTTTCGTGTTGATGTCGTCGGCCGATTACCAGCCGCTGCAGCGCGAATGGTTGGCGTTGTTCAACTCCTACTATCAGTCGCTCGGGCCGTTGCCGGCGCGGCACCAGCGCGGCTTGCTGTCGCGGCCAAGCTATGCGCAGATTCTCGAATACCGCGAGCGCATCGATGATGCGCTGCTGCAACGGCTGCAAGCGCCGCTGCCCGCAGCGCTCGCGGCGGCAATCGAGCTGGGTTGCCAGCACGAGCAGCAGCATCAGGAACTGATCCTCACCGATATTCTGCATGCCTTCGCCCACAACCCGTTGCAGCCGGTGTTGCGCGATTTGCCGACGCCGCCGCCAAGCCAGGCGATGCCGCTGGCATTCATCAACGGTGACGACGGCCTGTGCGAAATCGGCCACGGCGGCACCGACTTCGCGTTTGATTGCGAAACTCCGCGCCATCAGGTGTTTCTGGCGCCGCACACGCTGGCCAACCGGACGGTGAGCAATGGCGAATATCGCGCCTTCATCGCCGATGGCGGTTATCGCAATCCGCTGTTGTGGTTGTCCGAAGGCTGGAGCGCAGTGCAACAGCACGGTTGGCAGCGACCGCTGTACTGGGCCGAGGATCTGGACAGCGCCTTTACCCTCGGTGGCCAGCTGCCGCTCGATCCGCTGGCACCGGTGGTGCATGTCAGTTTCTACGAGGCCGACGCGTTCGCGCGCTGGGCCGGCGCGCGATTGCCGCGTGAGGCGGAATGGGAGCGTGCTGCCCAGCGGCAAGCGGTGCGCGGCAATTTTGTCGAGTCGGGATTTTTGCAGCCGATTGCTGCAAGCCGAAGCGAGGGCATGCAGCAATTGTTTGGCGATGTCTGGGAATGGACCGCCAGCCCGTACGTGAGTTATCCCGGCTTTCGCCCACTGCCCGGTGCGTTGGGTGAATACAACGGCAAGTTCATGAGTGGGCAATGGGTGTTGCGCGGTGGTTCGTGTGCAACCCCGGCCGATCATCTGCGTGCGAGTTACCGCAATTTTTTCTATCCGGCCGACCGCTGGCAGTTCAGTGGGTTGCGCCTGGCAAGGGATCAATAATGGCGATTCATAGCGCACGCATTGCCGCACCACAGGTGGACGAGTTCGCGCGCGATGTGGCGCGTGGCCTGGCGCTTACGCCAAAGCGCTTGCCGTCCAAGTATTTCTACGACGCCGAAGGCTCGCGGCTGTTCGAGGCGATCTGCGGGCAACCCGAGTATTACCTGACCCGGGCCGAGCTGGCATTGATGCAGACCCACGTGGCCGATATGGCCGCGCAACTGGGCGCGGGTGTGCGGCTGGTGGAGTATGGCAGCGGCGCCGGCATCAAGACCCGGCTATTGCTCAGCCACCTGCATTCGCCGGCCGGCTATGTGCCGGTGGAAATTTCCGCGCCGGCATTGCAGGCCAGCGTGGCGGCAATTACTGCGGAATTGCCGCAGTTGCCGGTACGTCCGGTATGCGCCGATTTCACTCGGCCCCATGCGTTACCGGATTTGCCGGTGATCTCTACCCGCACCGTGATTTATTTCCCCGGTTCGACCCTGGGCAACTTCGAGCCCGATGAGGCCGTGGTTTTGCTGCGCCAGATGCGTGCTGAAATGGGCGCTGCCGGCGCGGCGTTGATCGGGATCGACCTGGACAAGGATCGCGCCATTTTGGAGGCGGCCTACAACGATGCCGCCGGTGTCACCGCAGCGTTCACCCTGAATCTGCTGGTGCGTATCAATCGTGAGCTGGAGGGCGATTTCGATCTCGCGCAGTTTGCGCATCGTGCGCAGTACAACGCGATGGCCGGTCGCATCGAAACCGCGATCATCAGCCGTTGTGTGCAGGATGTTGTTGTCGCCGGTACGCGTTATCACTTTGCCCAAGGCGAGGCGATGGCGGTGGAAATCAGCAGTAAATACCGGCTGGACCGGTTCGACCGAATGGCCGCGCGCGCCGGGCTGGCGGTGCGTCGATGCTGGACCGACCCGAGCCGCGCATTCGCGGTATTGCTGTTGGAGCCGGTCAGGGTTTGACCACCACTCCGCGCCAGAACGCAACCCGGCCTTCGAGGTGTTTGGCTTCGATGGTGGCCGTCGGGTAATACCAGGCGGCATCCGGGTTGATGGCGTCATCCACCACGATGTCGTAATAGCTGGCCTGTCCCTTCCATGGGCAGACCTTATGCGTGGCCGAAGGACGAAAATAGAGGGGGTTGAGCGCATCGGCTGGAAAATAATGATTGCCTTCCACCAACACGGTATCCGCACTCTCGGCCAATACCGTTTCTTTCCAGACCGCTTTCATGGTGGTGATACCCTGTTATTACAGCACGTAACTGTGGCACAAAACAGGGAGTCATCGCCATGCCCGACCAGCCCGAAAAACTGCCAGTTGTGTCACAGATTCAGGCAGAAGATGCCATTCGCACGCTATTGCGCTGGGCCGGCGACGACCCGGGCCGCGAAGGATTGATCGATACCCCGCAGCGGGTTGTCAAAGCCTACGGCGACTGGTACTCCGGTTATGCCATCGACCCCGATGCGTACCTCGAGCGCACCTTCGAGGAAGTCGCCGGTTACGACGAGATGATCGTGCTGCGCGACATCGAGTTTGAAAGCCATTGCGAGCACCACATGGCGCCAATCATCGGCAAGGCGCATGTGGGCTACGTGCCCAATGGCAAGGTGGTTGGCATCAGCAAACTGGCGCGGGTGGTGGAGGTGTTTGCCCGGCGGCTGCAAGTGCAGGAAAAGATGACTGCGCAGATTGCCCGCTGCATACAGAGCGTGCTCAAGCCGCAGGGCGTGGGTGTGGTGGTGGTGGCGCAGCATCAATGCATGACCACGCGCGGTATCCACAAGCGCGGGGTCAGCATGGTGACCTCGAAGATGCTCGGCAGCTTCCGCGAAGACGCCCGCACCCGTGCCGAGTTTTTGCGTTTTATTGATGTCGAGACCGGGCGCTGAGCGGTGGTTGTGGGACGCGCCCGACGCTTCGCTCGGTCGCCCGCCGGGTACGTTCACCGCTCGTGGGAGCGCGCCCCAGATCAAGTCTGGGGCAGGCTCTGTGCGCGAAGCTCTTTCGCCAGTTCGTTCGCCGGCAGGCCGGTTCCTACAGAAGCACTGGCTCCAACAAAGCGATGCGCCACCCCGGCAGCAGCCCACCCTGCGACGGTAGCAAGGGATTTCGCTGTGGCCTGCCGATTTTCCACGCTGCGCCGCTTGCCCGTGCCCGCAAACCGCCACAATTTTTCATCGATCCACCCGTTGCAACGGATGCCACCGCCGTAAACTGGCGCACCTTAAAACTGCGGACTCCCCCATGCGCATCACCCTGCCGGCGGCTACGTCGTCGTACCTGCCGTTGGTGCTCTCGCTGACGGCGGTTTACCTGATCTGGGGCTCCACCTATTTCGCCATCGCCATCGGCCTGACCGGCTTTCCGCCGTTCCTGATGGGCGGGCTGCGTTTTGTGGTTGCGGCGGCGCTGATGTTCACCTTGGGCCGCGTCAATGCGCAGGCTTGGCCGACATCGCTGCAATGGCGCAACGCGCTGGTGATGGGCGGCTTGCTGCTGGTACTCGGCAATGGCCTGGTGAATGTCGCCGAGCAGCAGGTGTCATCCGGGGTGGCCGCGATTGCGGTGGCCTCGATGCCGCTGTGGGCAGGAGTGTTTGGCTGGTTGCGCGGCCATCATCTCAGCCGTGGTGAATGGCTGGGGCTGTGTGTGGGTTTTGTCGGCGTGCTGTGGCTCAATGCCGGCAGTGAATTGCGGGCCAGCACACAGGGCATGCTGGCGCTGATCGTCGCGCCGATCGCCTGGGCGTTCGGGTCGGTGTGGAGCCGTGGCCGCGATCTGCCGGCGCCTTTCATCAATGCCGGCGCGCAGATGCTGTGCGGTGGGGTGCTGATGTTGCTGCTGGCGGCGCTGCTTGGCGAGCGTATGTCGGAGTGGCCGGCGCTGCGCCCGACACTGGCGGTGGCCTATCTGGTGGTGTTTGGTTCGGTGATCGCGTTCAGCGCGTACTTGTGGCTGCTGCAGCACGTGCGCCCGGCGCTGGCGACCAGTTACGCCTATATCAACCCGCCGGTGGCGGTGCTGCTGGGCGTCTTGTTTCTGGGTGAACCGCTGGACCCGCACGCGCTGGGCGCGATGGTGGTGATCTTGTTCGGCGTGGTGGTCATCACCCTGGCGCGCGCCAGAACGGGTTGATTGCAGTACGAATACGGGTCATGGGCAGGTCGCCCACAGGGTGGGCTCCACAGGCAGGCGTAGGGGCTTACCAGTGGATACCACCCTGTGGACGACCTGTCAGCGAATCGAGCCAGCTCTGACCGTGTTGGCTCCGCGCCTGCGCCGCACATGGATGTGCGAGTGCCAAGAGTGCATTGACGCACAGGCGCGGCCGGCGTGTGAACCGACGGCTGAATGCTGCATCGCAACGCGATTGATAACGACTGGCTCTTGCGTTCGCTTCACATTTTCTTTACAAACGTGGGTGATCCGGCCCAGACAGGGGCGGCCGGTCACTCAACCATCGTCATTCGAGAGGTAAATCCGGTACCTGATTAGCGCTATATCTCAGCGGTAGAAGCCCCTCTCCCGCCGGGAGAGGGGTTGGGGTGAGGGTTCGGTGCGCGTATCGGCCATCGTACTGGCTCTATAGCGCTAATCAGGATCCGGTATGAACCTATTTCGTCGCAGCCGTCTCAGCGCCGCAGTCAGCAGCGCGCTGTTGTTGGGCGCCTTGCCGCTGGTCGCGCTGGCTCAGGAAACATCACAAGACAATGCCAAGACCCTCGACCGGGTCGAAGTAACCGGTTCGCGCATCAAGAAGGCCGAGCTGGAAGGGCTTTCACCAGTGCAGGTCATCACCCGCGCCGATATCGATCGTTCCGGTCTGACTTCAATCGGTGACGTGTTGCAGCAGATCACCGCATCGGGTTCTGGCCTCAACACCAAGTTCAATTCCTCCGGCAACTTCGGCTTTCCGCCCGATGGCGGTGGCGTAGGTGCCGGCTCAACCACCGTCGATCTGCGCCACCTCGGTGCCAAGCGCGTGCTGGTGCTGGTTGATGGCCTGCGTTGGGTGAGCGAGTCCTCGGCCTCGGGCGTGTCCACCGCCACCGACCTCAACACCATCCCAATGGCGATCGTCGATCACATCGAAGTGCTGGAAGACGGTGCCTCGTCACTGTACGGCTCCGATGCTATCGCCGGTGTGGTCAACATCATCACCAAGAAGAATTTCGAGGGAGCGCAGATCGATGCCAGCTGGGGTGCGTTCGACGGCAAGGATGGAGACGCCAAGACTGCCGATCTGACCTGGGGCGCGCAAACCGACAAAGCCCGCTTCATGCTGTCTGCCAGCTACAACAAAACCGATGCGATCAGTTCGGCCAGCACCGAGCAGTCGCGCTTTCCGGTGCCGGGTACCGGGCTAACCTTCGCCAGTTCGGCGACGCCCAATGGCCGCTTCATCTTTGTCGATCCGCGCTGCCCGCTCACCGATCTTGATGATGATGGTGTGCCGGAGACGAACTTTTGCAATATCACCACGCCCAATGGCCAGAGCTTCCCTAATGGCCCGGTATTTACTGGCGGTAATGACGACGACTTCATTGGTTTCGGCACTGCCAACCGCTTCAATTTCTCGGAGTTCAACCTGCTGCTGACCCCGAGTGAGCGCAAGAGTGTGTTCACCAGCATTGATTACGATGTCAGTGAGCGGGTGCGCTGGAAGACCAAGTTCCTGTACAACAACCGCCAGTCGACCAACCAGGCCGCGCCAGAGCCGATTTTCCTGGGCCCCGACGCCGGCACCGGCAATCCGCTGGCCGACAACATCACCATCTCGGCCGATAATCCGTTCAATCCGTTCGGTGTCGATCTGGGCCCGGACAATCTGATCCTGGTCGGGCGGCGCCCGATCGAGGGCGGGCCACGCATCTTCAAGCAGGACGTCGATACCTGGTACTTCAGCACCGGGCTGGAAGGCGATTTCGATATCGGTGATCGCGTGTTCTACTGGGATGTGAACGCCGTTCGCAGTGAAAACAAGGCCGATCAGACGACGTTCGGCAGCTACAATCTGGCTCATATCAACCAGGCACTCGGCCCGGTGGCGAACTGCACCGGCTCGTGCGTGCCGCTGAACATTTTTGGTGGCCCCGGTACCCTGACGCCGGAGATGCTGCGCTTCATCGGCGCCAACCTGACCGACAAGAGCGAGAACAACCTCACTCTGTGGTCGGCCAACCTGTCCGGCGATCTGTTCGACCTGCCGGCCGGCGCGGTGTCGTTCGCCGCCGGTTACGAGTACCGCAAGAACAACGGTTCATTCCAGCCCGATGCACTGATCGTGGCCGGCGAGTCCAACGGTGTGCCTTCGCTGCCGACCCGTGGCACCATCGAGGTCAACGAGTTCTTCGGCGAGTTGAACATTCCGTTGCTGGCGGATGTGGCCTTTGCCAAGCGCCTGGACTTGAACGTCGCCACCCGCTATTCCGATTACGACACCTCGGGCGGCACCACCAACAACAAGGTCGGCCTGCGCTGGCAGGTCAGCGACGAGTTCCTGATCCGCGGCACTTTCGCCGAGGGCCTGCGCGCACCGTCGGTGGGCGAGCTGTTCGGTTCGGCCAGTCGCTTTGATGCAACGCTGGATGACCCGTGCCTGATCGGTTTGGACAACTCACCGCCGGAAGGCAGTGCCGCCAACTGTGCGGCGTTGGGTGTGCCGGCCGGTGCCGCGCAGGCCAACTCGCAGATTTCGGTCACCACCGGCGGCAACCCGGAGTTGAACCCGGAAACCTCGGACAGCTACTCGGCCGGCTTCGTCTGGAGCCCGGGCTTCGCCAGCAATACCTGGTGGTCCGAACGGGTTGATTATGAAGTCACCTGGTACCGCCACGAGCTCAGTGGCGCAATCCAGGCCATCGACGCGCAGACCCAGCTCGATCTGTGCGTGGAGACGCTTGATCCCGAGTTCTGCGACGGTATCACCCGCGCCAGCACCGGTGGTATCAATGGCTTTGCCAATCGGCTGGTCAATCTCGGTCAGATCACCACCGAAGGCTACGACTTCAAGTTCAACTGGTTGCTGCCGGAAGCGAGCTTCGGTCAGTTTGGCGTGAATTGGTCCACCACCTATGTCGACAGCTTCAAGTCGGTTGGTGCCAATGGTGCGGTGCAGCCACGCAAGGTTGGCGTTGAAGTCAATGACAGCGCGATTCCGGAATGGACCTCCAATTTGGCCACCACCTGGCACAAGGATGCGTTCAGTGCGTCGTGGGTGATGCGCTACATCAGCGACCTTACCGAGGATTGCGGTGACGCGGCCAGCTTTGATGTCTGCTCCAATCAGGCAGCCGGCACCAACCATCTCGGCTCGGTCGTCTATCACGACTTCCAGGCGAGCTGGAACGCCGATTACCTCGGCGGCTTCAAGGTGTCGGTGGGCGTCAACAACGTGTTCGACAAGCAGGCGCCCAATTGCCTGTCGTGCTCGCTCAACGGCTTCGATGCCTCAACCTACGACCTCGCCGGTCAGTATGTTTACGGTCGGGTGCAGTTGAACTTCTGATTCACCGGTTGTTGCAACATCAGCGGGGTCGTCGCGCAAGCGGCGGCCCCGTTGTGTTTTTTGGCGGCATCACACGGCATGGACCTGTCGAAAACCACCATTGCGCCGTGTTTGTGGTAACGTAACTACATTGTACGCAGCGAGGTGCCGCCATGACCATCACCACCCTGTCGAGCCGTCAATTCAACCAGGATGCCAGCCGCGCCAAGAAAGCGGCGCAGACCGGCCCGGTGATCATCACTGATCGTGGCCGCCCCGCGCATGTGCTGCTGACATTCGAGCAATACCAGCGGCTCAGTGGTGGGCGAACCAAGATCGCCGATCTGCTGGCAATGCCCGGGGCTGAATCGCTTGATATCGACATTCCGCCATCGCACGAACACGCGCGTGCGGCGGATTTGAGCTGATGTATCTGCTCGATACCAACGTCGTATCCGAGTTGCGCAAGATACGCCTTGGCAAAGCCGATGCACACGTTGCCGATTGGGCCGAGCGCGTGGATGCGGTCGATTTGTACCTGTCGGTGATTACCCTTCAGGAGTTGGAGATTGGTGTGTTGCTGGCCGAACGCCGCGACCCGTCGCAGGGGGCGGTATTCCGCGCGTGGCTCAATGGACACGTTATGCCGGCCTTCAGTGGCCGCATCCTCGCGGTGGACATTGCCGTTGCGCAACGCAGTGCGCGGTTGCATGTGCCCGACCAACGGCCGATTCGCGATGCGCTGATCGCCGCGACGGCGCTGGTGCATGGCATGACCGTGGTGACGCG
>PGZE01000015.1 GCA_002840015.1 Gammaproteobacteria bacterium HGW-Gammaproteobacteria-2
CAGGGAACGCAACAGCCGGCGACGCAAACCGAGGCGGAAACCCAGCGCCCGCTCCAATCGCGGTCTTCCCGCACTGACCAGGTGATAACCGACATGGCGGGCGCCTGGCTGGTCGGCATTCGCATCGAGGCAATGCGCGATGACCGTGGCCGCAACATCGACCTCGGCCAGCGGGCTGCCACGCGACAGTTCCTCCACCGCGCCGCGATAGCGATTGCGCGACGCAAAATCCATGGCGGCGTAGGCGCCGGCCGGATCGCTGCGCAGTAGCGCCTCGACCTTGCTCAGTCGCTCGAAGGACAGGCGCCAGTCATGCGCATCCAGCCGCCGCAAACTGACGACGGCGCCGGCCACGGCCACGGCGCCGGCCTCGCGATCGGGCGTATCCGCAGTGGCTGCGCGCGTGCGCAATTCCAGGCATTCGCAGGCCGCTGCAACCAGCTCGCGCAATACCAACAGGCGCAGCACACTGGGCAACGCCCACAACTCGCCGATGGTGAGCGCACCATCGGATTGGTACGCGCTCACCGTGCGCTCGATCCAGTCGATGTCCACCGGCGTCGGGCCGGCGCGCACCAGGCTGCTGGCCAGATCGATCACGCGCAGGGTCGCGTGGGCATCGGCAGGCTCGACACGAGGGAGCCGTTGCAGGAAATCGCGAGGCAGATGCCGCTGAACCTGAGCGACCGCATCCTGCACGACATGGCGATTGTCGATCAACCATTCTTCGGCGCGAATGCCCGCCTTGCCCGCCTCGATGTTTGCATCGATGCGCCGGTAGATACGCATCAATTGCCGCTGCAGATCCCTCAGCCGCAGCCGGTCGCGATGTTCAGGGTGAAGCAGCCGCACCGAGATGGAAGAAAAATACGAACCGGCGCGACCGGGTGGCGCAACCGCGGCGGCGCCGACATCGATTTCGGCGCGGCTTGTTGCACGATCGCCCGGCGGCCGCCGCTTCATGGCCGATCGCACCGGGCATCAATGCGGTGCGCAATGCGGCGCGCGGATTTCATTGGCAACGGCGCGCGACCGATTCCAGGCCAAAGGAGCGTGAATACTTTGCAGTACCAACACCGGTCGGGCACTGCGCGCAAGTACCGCGTGACAGGTGGGGCCCAGTCGCTGCTCGTTGAAACCGGCGGCGCCGTGCGCGGTGAGCACGATCAGATCGGCTTGTTCCTCTTCCGCAATCCGCCCGATCGTATCGGCCAGGAGCGGCGAAACGACGAGGCGGCTGCGGACACGGTTACCGTCGCCGACACGCGCTTCGACGTCGGCCAGGTAAACCGTGGCTTCGCGTCGATTGCACTCGACCACCTTGGCACTCAGTTCCGACTCCTCGCGCGTCAACGGCCGGTGGCGCGGCATTTCCGGCGCACGCACGACCTGCAGCAATACGATCTCGGCTGGAGTACCGGCGACGAGGCTGACCGCCAGATTCACCGCCCACTCGGCGCCGCGCGAGCCATCGAGCGGCACCAGCACGCGGCGGTAGGGCTGCCCGCCGGAACCGGACGCATGATCCGGTCGAATCAGCAGATAGGGGACGTCCGCTGTGGCGAGCACCTTATGCACCGTACCGCCGAACGGAAACTCGGACGTACCGCCCCAACCATAGGCGCTGAGCACCAGCAAGCCGACCGCATGGGAACGAATGAACTCGACGATCTGGCCGGCTGCACGGCCCTCTGCCAGGTGGCACTCGACCGTCACACCCGACGCACCGAAGCGTTTGACGAGCGTTTCGAGATAACGCTGTGCCTGCAACCGGCGCAGCCGCCAGTCGGGGCTATCCGGGCAGTGCTCAAGCACCGCCGGTTGCACATCGAGCACCTGCAACAGCAGCAGCGGGGTTTGGAATACCTGCGCCAGACGCAGCGCATGCGGCAGTGCTTCCTCCGCGAGCGGCGAACCGTCAAGCGGCACCAGAATGCGTTGAAATGTCATGGGCGGCTCCGGATTGGCTGGCCATCCCCCTGTCCGCCCATTATGCGCCGATGCTGCGCCTCGCGCACGTGAGCACCGCTGCGCGGTTCGCTCGGTCGGGACTCGGGAAAAGCCAACACCGCCAACCGGTAGCGTTGCGCGCGGCCTCGCTACGAGGCAACAAATCTCGCCTTCAGGCGTTGCAATTCATCGCGCAGCTGCGCGGCCGCTTCGAACTCCAGATCACGGGCATGCTGGTACATCTGTTGTTCCAGCTTCTTCATCCGCGCTGCGAGCTGATCCGGGCGCAGACTGGCGTAGTCGGCTTCCGACTCGGCCACCTTGCGCGCCGCCCTGCCCGCTCGCGTGCCGCGATCGTTGCTGGCCTCGCCGCGCGCGCCCTCCATAACATCGGTCACCGGGCGCACGATGGTGGTCGGCACGATGCCGTGTTCGGTGTTGTACGCCACTTGTCGCTCGCGGCGACGTTGAGTTTCGCCCATCGCAAGCTCCATCGCGTGGGTGATCCGGTCGGCATACAGAATCGCCTTGCCGCGCACATTGCGCGCGGCGCGGCCGATGGTCTGAATCAACGAGCCGGCCGAACGCAGGAAGCCCTCCTTGTCGGCATCGAGGATCGCCACCAGCGACACCTCCGGCATGTCCAGACCCTCGCGCAGCAGGTTGATGCCGACCAGCACGTCAAACACGCCACGGCGCAGGTCGCGGATGATCTCGACCCGCTCCACCGTCTCCACATCCGAATGCAGGTAGCGCACCCGCACACCGTGTTCGCCCAAATACTCGGTCAGGTTTTCGGCCATGCGCTTGGTCAGGGTAGTGACCAGCACGCGGTCGCCCATGGCCGTGCGCAAGGTGATTTCCGAAAGCAGATCATCAACCTGGGTGGCCACCGGGCGGATTTCCACCTCGGGGTCGATCAAGCCGGTCGGGCGCACCACCAGTTCCACAATCTGGCCTTCGCAATGCGCCAGTTCGTATTTACCGGGCGTGGCTGATACGTAAATGCTGCGCGGCGCGCGGCGCTCCCACTCCTCGAACTTCAATGGCCGGTTGTCGAGTGCCGAGGGCATGCGAAATCCGAATGCGACCAGGGTTTCCTTGCGCGAGCGATCACCCTTGTACATCGCGCCAATCTGCGGGATGGTCACATGCGATTCGTCCACCACCAGCAGCGCGTCGGCAGGCAGGTAGTCGTACAAACACGGCGGCGGCTCGCCCGGCATGCGCCCGGTCAGATGCCGCGAATAGTTTTCGATGCCCTGGCAATAACCCACTTCGGCCAGCATCTCCAGATCGTACTGGGTGCGCTGCTGCAAGCGCTGCGCCTCGACCAGCTTGTTCTCGCGGTACAACTGCTCCAGGCGTTCGCGCAACTCCTCCTTGATCGTGCCGATCGCATCGAGCACGGTGCGGCGGGTGGTGACGTAGTGCGACTTCGGGTAAATCGTATAGCGTGCGACTCGCTGCTGCGCGGCGCCGGTCAGCGGATCGAACAGGCTCAGGTTCTCGATTTCGCCGTCGAACAACTCGATCCGCAGCGCCTCGTTGTCGGACTCGGCCGGATGCACATCCACCACCTCGCCACGCACCCGGTAAGTGCCGCGCTGCAGCTCGAAATCGTTGCGCGTGTATTGCATCTCGGTCAGGCGGCGGATCAGCTCGCGCTGGTCGATGCGATCACCGCGCACCAGGTGCAACACCATCTGGAAGTACTCGTTCGGATCACCCAGCCCGTAAATCGCCGAGACCGTCGCCACGATCAGCGCGTCGCGGCGTTCGAGCAGCGCCTTGGTCGCCGACAGCCGCATCTGTTCGATGTGCTCGTTGACGTTGGAATCTTTCTCGATGTAAGTGTCGGTGGATGGGATATAGGCCTCGGGCTGGTAGTAGTCGTAATAGCTGACGAAGTATTCCACCGCGTTGTTCGGGAAGAACTGCTTGAACTCGCCATACAGCTGCGCCGCCAGCGTCTTGTTCGGCGCCATCACCAGAGTCGGTTTCTGCACCGCCTGCACCAGATTGGCGATGGTGTAGGTCTTGCCCGAACCGGTAACGCCAAGCAGGGTCTGCTGCGCCACCCCGGCCTCGAAGGCGTCGATCAGGCGCGCAATCGCCGCTGGCTGGTCACCGGCGGGTTGGTAAGGGGCAACAAGCTGGAATCGTTCGGTCATATGTTCAGTATCGCAGTGCAGTCGCCCACACAGGGGCTCCCACAAAAAACGGTTGCGCTCACCAGCAGGAGCCCTGTGTGGGCAACAAGGTACCAGTGGGAGCGTGCCTGCACGCGAAGCTGTTCGCGTGGTCGATTCGCCGGCAGGCCGGCTCCCACAAAAGCAGCCCCCTGTGTGGAGTTCACTCTGTCGGCGGCCAATCGCTCAAGCATACACGGCGTGAGCTACGGGCAATGCTGACGAATCGATACGGCATTTTCTTACAAGCAAAGCCCGATTGCGCCGATCCCCTCCCCGCCCTGTGCTCGCGAACATGGCATCACCGCACAACGGGGCCGGGGCAATGCACACGCACAGACACGGATTCACCCTGATCGAACTGATGACGACGCTGGCCATCGCCGCAATCCTCATTCCATTGAGTATTCCCGGCTGGCAACGCTTTCAGGAAAACCACCGCGCCAGCGCACTGAGCAACCAGGTACTGGCCAGCATCTTCAACGTTCGCAGCAACGCCATCATCAGTAGCCACAACACAGTGCTGTGCCCGTCCCCGGACGGCAGGCAATGCAGCCACGATCTGGACTGGTCGGTCGGCTTGCTGAGCTTTCAGGATCGCAACCGCAATGGCCAGCATGACGATGGCGAAGCCGTCATCGCGATGATCCAACCCGATGAAATGCGCGGCATTCGCCTGCTGACATCCAAAGGCCGGCCCCGAATCGGCTATCGCGCCGATGGCCGCAGCACCGGCACCAATCTCTCGTTGCGTCTATGCACTCGCGATGACCGTCTGCTGCGCAAGATCATCATCAGCGTTGGTGGCCGCCCGCGGGTCGAGGCCGCACAACCCGGCGTCAGTTGCAGCAACGATTGAACGCAGTATTCACCGCCGCGCGTGGATTTCCTGCAACACGATGCGGGTAACTGGATCAGTAGCTGTGCTGTCTTTGTCAACGACCGCCGGCAACAACTGATCGGCCAGCCGTTTACCCAGTTCCACCCCCCATTGATCGAAGGCGTTGATGCCCCAGATCACCGATTGCAAGTAGGTGCTGTGCTCATACAGGGCAAGCATGGCACCGAGCGATTCGGGGTTGAGCTCGTCCAGCAACAGCAGGGTGGACGGGCGATCACCGGGATAACGGCGATTTCCGTCGTCATTGTCCTCGCCAGTGGCCAACGCCTGGGTCTGCGCCAACA
This sequence comes from Gammaproteobacteria bacterium HGW-Gammaproteobacteria-2, assembly GCA_002840015.1. Classification (GTDB taxonomy): domain Bacteria; phylum Pseudomonadota; class Gammaproteobacteria; order Xanthomonadales; family Xanthomonadaceae. Next base: position 5,328 of record PGZE01000015.1, read on the forward strand.
AGTTGGCCAACAATGCGTTGTGATGCCCGGCAAGGGTATGCGCCGGGCGCACCACGCCAATGAAATCAGCCGGCACCGTATCGGTACCCTGATGCAGGGATTGGAAAAAGCTGTGCTGCACACTGCTGCCGACACCACCCCAGATCACCGGGCCGGTCGCATGCTCCACCGCGCTGCCATCGCTGCGAACCGATTTGCCCAGGCTCTCCATCACCAGTTGCTGGAGATAGTCGGGCAGGAAACCCAGCCGTTCGTCGTAAGGCAATATTGCCTGGCTGCCGAAACCCAGCGCATTGCGGTTCCAGATCGCCGTCAACGCATGCCACACCGCCAGGTTTTGCCGCAATGGCTGGCCCACCACATGCGCATCCATTTGCGCCGCACCGGACAGCAGTGCGCGAAAACCCTCCATGCCCAGCGCCAGCGCGATGGCAAAACCGACGGTGGACCACAACGAATAACGCCCGCCAACGGTCTCGGCCATGGCCAGCACCTGGCGCTCAGGCGCGCCAAACGCGACCGCGGCATCCGGCCGTGAACTGACCGCGTAAAGGCGTGCCACGCCCTGTGCACCCAGCCAGTCACGCAATACCGCACCGTTGAGCAGGGTTTCCTGGGTACGAAAGCTTTTGGACACCAGTAATACTGCTGTGCGCTCGGGATCGAGCGTATGCAGCAGGTGATCCAGCGCATGGCCATCGACATTGGCGAGAAAATGCAACCGGAAGCGTCCGCTGCCGGCGTTGCGCAATGCCTCCACGCACAGCCGTGGCCCGAGGTCGGAACCCCCAATGCCGACATTGATCACATCGGTGACCGTACTCGCTTCCAGTTCACTCACCAACGCGGCCATTTGCGAGAGTTGCTGCTGCGCACTGTGATAAGCGGCCAGGGCTATCGGTGACTGGCCGATGTCCGAACGCAACGCGGTGTGCAACGCCGGCCGCTGTTCCGACACGTTGACCCATTCGCCATCCACCAGGCGTTGCAATGCCTGCTTCAGGTCGATCTGTTCGGCCACCGCAAACAAAGCATCCAGTGCGGCGCGATCATATTTCTGGCGCGCGAAGTTGGCATAGATCGGCCCCACGCGCAGTGAAAACCCGGAGCATCGCTCGTGATCCGCAGCCAGCACGTGGGCAATCGGGTTATGGATCAACCGGGCTGCATGGGGGCCTAGCTGGTCAAGCACGGGATGTGGTCGCATCGGATTCTCGCTCACTCAGGCAAGGTGTTATTGCAAATCGAGATTGTCGATCAGGCGGGTTCGCCCCAGACGTGCGGCGATAAACCCGATCAGGCCCGGTTCCGAGCCTTCGCGTGGACGCGACAGATCGGCACGCAACACTTCGACATAATCAACAACAAATCCGGCATCCAGCAGCATGCGCTCACCGACGCCCTCGATACGGCCCGGCGGATCGCCTTGCCGCCGTGCCTCACGCATCGCCTGCAACGCCCGATAGATGGTGTCTGCCGTCGCGCGCTCACCGGCATCGAGGTAGCGATTGCGCGAACTCATTGCCAGGCCGCAAGGCTCACGCAGCGTCGGCGCTGGAACGATCTCGACCGGAAACGCCATCTCGCTGGCCATGTAGCGCACCACCTGCAACTGCTGGTAATCCTTGCGCCCGAACACGGCAACATCAGGCTGCACCATGTTGAACAGGCGCGCCACCACCGTGGCGACACCGTTGAAATGCCCGGGCCGGTGCCGGCCACACAGGATGTCGGTGATCCCCGGCACATGCATCTGCACACAACCGGCGGTACCGAACGGATACATTTCGTCGACGCTGGGCAGCAACAGCGCCTCACAACCATGTCCGGCCAGACCGGTGATGTCGCCATCGGGCGTGCGCGGATACAGCGCGTAATCCTCGTTGGGGCCGAACTGGGTCGGGTTGACGAAGATGCTCGCCACCCATTGCGCCACTGTTTCACCTGCGCCCGCAACGCCGCTACCGTGTCGAATGTCTTCATCCGGCATAACCATGTTCGGGGCCGGGGAAACGGCCTTCGCGCACCGCTGCGGCGTAGGCCTCGATCGCGGCCGCGACCGAACCGCCCTCGCCGAGAAAATCCTTGACGAAGCGCGGCCGCCGATGGCCGGTGCTGACCCCAAGCAGGTCGTGCAACACCAGAATCTGGCCATCGCAATCCGGGCCGGCACCAATGCCGATGGTAGCAATCGCGAGGTCGGCGCTGATCTGCGCCGCCAAGCTGCTGGGCACGCATTCGAGCACCAGCAATTCAGCTCCGGCATCCATCACCGCACGCGCGTCGTCGCGCAGGCGCTGCGCGGCAACCGACTCGCGCCCCTGCACCTTGTAGCCGCCCAGGCGCAGCACCGATTGCGGGGTAAGGCCAAGGTGGGCGCACACCGGAATTTCTCGTTCGACCAGAAAACGAATGGTGTCGAGCTTATGGCCCGCACCCTCCAGTTTCACCATCGCCGCACCCGCCTGCAACGCTCGCGTCGCCGCATCAAGCGCGCGCTCGGGGGTGGCATCGCTCTGGAATGGCAAGTCGGCAATCAACAAGGCGCTGCGCAAGCCGCGTGCGACACAGCGGGTGTGATAAATCACATCGTCTATGGTCACCGGCAGCGTGCTGTCGTGGCCCTGGATTACCATACCCAGAGAATCGCCGACCAGAATCATGTCCACACCATTGGCGTCGAGCACGGCGGCAAAACTGGCGTCGTAAGCGGTCAGCGCCACCAACTTGTTGCCCTCACGCTTGTATTGCCGCAGTTGCGGCACGGTCAATTTGGGCCGCGTGGCTGATTTGTCGTTGTTTGCGTACATGAGGGTTTGCGCCGAAGAAAAACCTACGTTAATGCCGTGATGGCGTCGGTATCGAGCTCGGCAAGCAGATCAGCGGCTCTGCCCTGCCCTGGCACGATGATATCAGGCGCAATCCGCACCAGTGGCACCAGCACGAACGCGCGACGATGCAGTTCGGGATGCGGAAGGCGCAAGCCCGGCAGATCGCAATCCAGATCGCCGTACAGCAATAGATCCAGATCCAGCGTGCGCGGGCCCCAACGCTCACCATCGCGCACACGGCCGTGCTGACGCTCGATATCGAGCAAGGCATCAAGCAAGGCGCGCGCGCCCAAAACGGTTTGCACGTGGGCGGCGGCATTGATGAAATCGGGCTGCGCAATGTTGCCCCAGGCCGGCGTAAGGTAATACGGGGATACCTGCACCACCCGGGTTTGCGGCAATGCCGCCAGTGCTGCCAACGCGGCAGCAAACGCCACCTGGACATCACCCTGATTGCCGCCGAGGCCAATAAAGGCATCGATCATGTTTCGGGACTGCCGGCGGGCCGCGGCCGCCGCCGACGCCGACGCTTCTTCACTGGCGCCAGTGCCGAGCCATCGCCAACCGGCGGGGCATCAGGCTCCGCTACGGCCTTGCGGCCCTTGCGTACTGGCGCGAGTTTCTCCGCAAGTTGCTCGGCCGGCACGATTTGCGCCTCGCGCCAGAACTCCACCTCAGGCTGTAACTCCGGATCCTGGATCGCGCGCAGTTCAAGAAAATCATAGGCTGCACGAAAACGCGGGTGCGCGAGCAGACGAAATACGCGTTTGCGCTGACGCTGGCCAAAACGCGCCTGCAACAACCATATTTCTTCCATTGCCAAGGAAAAACGGCGCGGCAATGCCACTCGTTGCGCCTGATGCAAAATCACCCGATCGGCTGCTCGCTGCTGCGCTACCGCCGGGTCCAGACCCTGCGCCAGCAACGCCTGCATTTCTTCGGTGTAAGCAGGCCACAGCAGTGCCGCAAGCAGGAAAGCCGGGGTGACCGGACGCTCTTCCGCAACCCGTCGATCGGTACTCTCCAGCGCCGCCAGCACCATTGCCCGTGTCGGTTCGCCGGCCCGCGCCAGCGCCTGCGTCGCCTGTGGGAACAAGGCCGGCAGCAGGCCATGCGCTTCCAGGCCGAGAAAACTGCGCTCGGCATGACCAGTGAGAAACATCTTCAGGCATTCATCGAACAAACGCGCCGATGCGGCACCATCGAGTAACGCTGCCAGGCGTGGAATCGGCTCGGCAGCCGAAGGGGCAATGCTGAAACCCAGTTTTGCGGCAAGGCGTATCGCGCGCAGCATGCGCACCGGGTCTTCACGGTAGCGCGTTTCCGGGTCGCCGATCAGACGCAGCACCCGGTTTTGCACGTCCTCGAAGCCGCCGACGAAATCGCGTACCGAAAAATCTTCGACGGTGTAATACAGGGCGTTGGCGGTGAAGTCGCGGCGTACCGCGTCGTCCTCGATCGTGCCGTACACGTTGTCGCGCACCAAGCGCCCATCTTCGAGCTCGCGATCGCCAGTACCATCATCGGTATTGGCGCGAAACGTCGCCACCTCGATGATCTCGCGACCATAGACGACGTGGGCCAGGCGGAAACGGCGGCCGATCAGCCGGCAATTGCGGAACAACTGCTTGACCTGCTCGGGCGTAGCATCGGTTGCCACGTCGTAATCCTTGGGTTGCCCGCCGGTAAGCAGATCGCGCACTGCGCCGCCGACCAGATAAGAGGCATAACCGCCCTCGCGCAGGCGATAGAGCACACGCAAGGCATTGGGGCTGATGTCCTTGCGCGAGATCGGATGTTGATCGCGTGCAACGTGTACGGGTTGCGATAGAGTGGAAATGGCGTTTGAGCTCATATCGGGCGGCGTAGCCGCAGCAGTTCCTTGCAAGTTTAGACACCTGGCTCGCGCCCGGCATGTTTTATTTCCGTTGCGTCGCAAGCGGTAGCTTTCTATACTAGCGGCTCGCGCTTGCTCTACCAAGCGTTTCGCTCCCTTCGTCTAGTGGCCCAGGACACCGCCCTCTCAAGGCGGGAACACGAGTTCGAACCTCGTAGGGAGCACCACTTTGGGATATCGACGCTGGCGGTGCCTGTGTCAGCAACAAAGGCCCGCGTTGCGGGCCTTTGTGTTTTAGACCTTTTTGTGGCGAGCTGCGGCAACCGCTACAATTGCCACCAACATCGCAAATGCGCTGCCAGCCAGCCTCAACGGAACCAAACGCCATGCCCTTCGTCGTCGTCGAGAACTGCATTCGCTGCAAATACACCGATTGCGTGGAAGTGTGTCCGGTCGATTGTTTCCACGAAGGACCAAATTTTCTGGTCATCGATCCGGTGGAATGCATCGACTGCACCCTGTGCGAGCCCGAGTGCCCGGCCAAGGCGATCTATCCGGAAGACGACGTACCAGCCGGCCAGGAGCACTTCACCGCGCTCAATGCCGAGCTGTCGGCAGTGTGGCCGGTGATCACCACGCGCAAGGAGCCACCACCGGATGCCAGCGACTGGGACGGCAAGCCTGACAAACTGCCGCTGCTTGAGCGCTGAACGGTTTTTGGCTCGTCCGCAGTCGTGTGGGTTGATGTTGCTCATTCCCGGACGGTTTTTTTGCAACCCATGCACGGGTGCTCTCGCCAAGAGCGCCAAGGGAAGCAAAAAAGATGAACACCGATGAAATCAGCAGCCCAGTGGTTGCGGGGTTGCGATATCAATAAAGAAGTGGCTGATGGATTACTTGGCGCTCTTGGCGAGAGTTTCGCTTTTCTGAACTCACACGCGCTGATTGGCCAATGCTGACTGAGCAGTTGCTGGTCACGCAGCAGATTGCACTTGCAGCCTGCCGGGCTTTGCTGGTCGGGCGATTGTCGCCAGCTATTCGCGCTCGCGCTCCGGGCGCTTGTGCAGGCGCCGTTGCAGGGTACGCCGGTCGATGCCCAGCAAGCGTGCCGCTGCCGAGACGTTACCATCCGCTTCTGTCAATATGCGCTGGATATGTTCCCACGACAGGCGTCGCAACGACGGTGGTGAATCCACAGGTTCTGGCGGCGGGCTGTCTGTATCCGGGTCTTCGAATGCGGCCAGCAATGCGTCAATTGTGAACGGCTTGGGCAGATAGCCCCAGGCACCACGGCGCACCGCATCCACCGCCGTGGCAATGCTGGCATACCCGGTAGCCAACACGATACGGGTATCCGGGCAGGTATCAAGCAACCCCCGAATCAGGCTCAAGCCATTGTCCGGGCCCAACTTGAGATCCAGCACGATCGCATCGGGCATAACGCTTCCAGCGGCTGCCAATCCGGCTTCACCATCACCCGCACCAGCCACCTGAAAACCACGCCGGGTCAAGGCGCGAGTCAATGTGCTGCGAAACGCCTCGTCATCGTCAATGACCAGGATGCGTTGCAAATCCGTCATTGTTCTCGCTCCATCGGTAAAACCACCTCAGTCACACAGCCACCGCCTTCGCGTGCAAACAGGCGCACATGGCCACCGCAGCGCTCGATGCTGGCATTGGAAATCAACAACCCGATACCAAGGCCCGTACCACGCGCGAGACCACTGACCGCATCGGAATCCGGGCGCAAGCCCGGACCGCGGTCGAGGATATGCAGCACATAACGCCCATCGGTCAGCTTGCTGTCAAGCGTGATCACCTGTTCGCTGCCGACAACCGCATTGGCGTCGGCGGCATTGTTGAGCAGATTGATCAACGCCTGTGGCAACGCCTGATCCACCGAAACAAGCACACCAGGCAATGGACTCCCCCTTTCAACGCTCACGCCCGGACGCAACAACTGCCATTGAGCCAGACAATCATCAAGGAACGCATCCACCGGCTGCACAATCGCCTCACCCAGTGCGCCACGCCGAGCCAGGGTGGCGAGCGCACCGACATGGCTGCGACAGCGTAACAATTGCTCGCGCATCAACCGATAGTCTTCGGACGAAGGTGGGATGCCGGAATCTGCACACTCATCCACCAGCATGCCCAACGTGGTCAACGGCGTATTGAGCTCGTGCGCGGTGCCGGCCGCCAACGCGCCAACCGCAATCAGCGATTCATCACGCAATTGGCGCTCACGTGCTTGCGCCAGACGCTTGCGCTGGTCTTCAACGATGGCGCGAAACCGGCGCAAAACCACCAAAAGAATCACTGCACTGATCAAAAATTGCACCCACATGCCGGTGACATGCGTAGCAAAACCGCTGCCGCCGAGGTGCATTTTGTGCTGATGTCCATACAACAGCCACGTATACAACCCCACCGCGAGCATTGCCACAATCATGGCGTAGCGCCTGTGCATGGTTGCTGCCGCTACCGAGACCGGCACCAGATACAACGACACGAACGGATTACCCGGGCCACCGGAAAATTGCAGGACAACGGTCAATGCCATCACGTCGATTATCATCTGAAGCAACACCAGCAGTTCGCCATCAGCTGCACGCCGACGCAACCACAGATGCGCCACCACGTTGCCCACCAGCAATGCTGCCAGCACACTGAGCAAAGGGATTCGCGCTTGCCCCAGATTCATGATGGCGTTGGCAACCAGCAGCGCAAGCAGCGAGCCGGCAATGGCGATGTAACGCAATTTGATCAGGATCAGAGGCAAAGCGCCGGACTCCAGACGACGGCAAAACAATCGTCAAGATTATCGTGTTTATCCATCGGGCACGACGCGGCGCAATGCCGCAACCGAAGTCACACAGCGGCTGAAACGTTCAGCCCGGTGGCCAGCTCAGCGCACGCCCGGCGAGCAGGTGCAGGTGGATGTGAAACACGGTTTGCCCGGCATCGGCATTGGTATTGATTACCGTGCGATAACCCGCCTCGGCAAAGCCCTGCTCACGTGCGTAGTGCGCTGCCGCCAGCAGCAACTGACCCGCCAGTTCGGCCTGGTCATGACGCAAATCGTTGAGTGTCGGCACCGGCTCGCGCGGCACGAAAAGCACATGCACCGGCGCCTGTGGGTTGAGGTCGCGGAAGCCAACCACATGCGCGTTCTCGAATACGATATCGGCGGGAATCTCGCGGCGAATGATTTTGCTGAACAGGGTGTCTGACATGGGGACCTCTTGGCTTGCTACATCACCGGCACTAATGATTCAAATATAACGTGTTTAGCGCCGCGACGTGGCTCTGCTGGGCCAACTGCATTGGCCATTGGTGTGATTGTTGTGTGCCGTTGTGGGAGCCGGCCTGCCGGCGAAAAGCCTTGCGAAAGCTTCGCGCGCAAGGCGCGCTCCCACAGACAATGCAACCGCATTGCTGGAGCACCTCGTGGGCGACCGTCAAGTTGTCGTGTTGTGTCTTCTGTCGCCCACCGGCTGGCCTGCCGCAAGCACTTCCTGACGCGAGCCAAACGCATGTGCCAGCGTACCGCGATCGGTGTACTCCAGCTCGCCGCCAAGCGGCAATCCGTGCGCCAGGCGGCTCGGCTTGACGTTGTGTTGGCGCGCCAATTGCGCCAGATAATGCGCGGTCGCCTCGCCCTCGACAGTGGGATTGGTGGCGATGATCAGCTCATTGACCTCGCCGCTGGCCAGGCGCTCGGCGAGCAGATCCAGGCCCAATTCACGCGGGCCAAGGCCATCGAGTGGAGACAACCTGCCGTGCAACACGAAATACAGGCCGCGGTAGCCGGTAGCCTGCTCTACGGCCAGACGGTCTGCCGGCGACTCCAGCACGCACAGCAAATGCGCATCACGGCTGGCACTGGCACAGACCGCGCACAGCTGCGCTTCACAAAAATCGCGGCAGCGCTGGCAATGGCCGATGCGCTCCATCGCCTCGCCCAACACCTGTGCCAACACGCGGCCGCCGTTGCGGTCGCGCTCAAGCAGGTGAAACGCCATGCGCTGCGCGCTCTTTTGCCCCACGCCGGGCAGGCAGCGCAGGCCCTGGATCAACTGCTCCAACAGCGTGTTGGTGCTCATGGCCGGCACGCACCTGACACGCCCTGCAAGGCGCTGACGCTTTCCATATTCAGAACAGACCCGGGATCTTCATCCCCGGCGGCAACGACAAGCCGGCGGTGGCATCGCCCATGCGTTCCTGGCTCAGGGCATTGGCCTTGTTCACCGCATCATTGAACGCTGCGGCCAACAGATCTTCCAGCATTTCCGGATCATCGCCGATCACGCTGCGCTCGATGCGCACCGAACGCACTTCCATGCGCCCGCTCATGGTGACACTCACCATGCCGCCACCGGCCTGACCGGTGACTTCGAGTTTGGCCAGCTCTTCCTGAGCCTTTTTGAGATTGTCCTGCATGCGCTGTGCTTGCTGCATCAGGTTGGCGATCGGTCCACGCATAATCAACTCTCTTTGAGGGGGCGAATGGAATCGGGCAACACCCGCGCACCGTAGGCATTGACCAGATGCTGAATTGCCGGGTCGGCCATGAAGCCCGCTTCGGCATCGTTCTGGCGTTGCTCACGATCGCGCTCACGGCGCTGATGCAAGGTATCGGATGGCGCTGCGGCACTGACCTGAAAACGAATCTGCGGGCGCTGACCAAGCGCTGGCGCAAGCGCCGCGGACAGGCTTTCCTGCATCGCATCGCTGTGCAGGTAGTCCATGCCCTCGGGCAGTGCCAGCCGCAACAACGGCGCCTGATAATCGACAAACGCCGCATGCGCAGCCAACTCGCGCACCGGCCCACGCAAGCCGGCCTGTTCGATTAGATCGAGCCATTGCTCGGCACTTGCCAGTATGGCCGTGTTGGCTACCGGCGTTGGCTTTACGATAGCCGCAACCGGCGCTGGCTCGCGCACTTGTGCGCCTGCAGTGGGCGTTGACGGCATTGCCGGTGCTGAGCGGCTTGCCGGTGGCGCGGCGCGGCGCACCGGTTGCTCGGCAGCAGCGGTCAGCGCGGGCGCGCGTTGTTTACCCGATTCGGGCGCGTCATCCGGGCGAAATGCCAGCATCCTGAGCAGGCACATCTCGAATCCAACCAGCGGACTCGGTGCCAGCGGCAACTCGCGGCGGCCGCTGATCGCAATCTGGTACCACAGTTGCACCAGATCGGGCGGCAACGATGCCGCCAAATCCTGCACCGGCACATCCAGCGTATCGACCATGCTGCCGGGTACCAACTGTGCCAACTGCACCCGATGCAGGGCCGCTGCCAGCGCATCGAGCACGGCGGCGTAATCCGGGGAATAGCTCGCCATGTCGGCAACCACCGCCATCAGCGCGGCACCGTCGGCGGCATTGAGCGCACGCAACAAGCCTGCAACCTGGTTGCGATCCACCGTGCCCAGCATGGCAGCAATACCGGCCCGGTCGAGGATGGTGCTGGTGTAGGCAATCGCCTGGTCGAGCAACGACAAGCCATCACGCAGGCTGCCATCGGCGGCACGCGCCAGCAGCTCGATACCGGCATCCTCATAGCTGAGCTGCTCGGCGTGCAGGATATGCCGCATCTGGCCAGCGATCTGTTCCTCGCTGAGCCGTTTGAGGTTGAATTGAAGACAGCGCGAGAGCACCGTCACCGGCAGTTTTTGCGGGTCGGTGGTGGCGAGCAGAAACTTGACGTGTGCCGGCGGTTCTTCCAGGGTCTTGAGCAGCGCATTGAACGCCGCCTTGGACAACATGTGTACCTCATCGATCAGGTACACCTTTACCCGACCTCGGCTGGGCATGTACTGCGCATTGTCGATCAGTTGGCGCACGTCATCAACGCCGGTATTGCTGGCAGCATCGATTTCCAGCAGATCCATGAAGCGGCCGGCATCGATATCCACGCATGCGCCGCATTCGCCACACGGCTCAGCGCCAGCGCCGCGCTCGCAGTTCAGGCTTTTGGCAAAAATGCGGGCGATGGTAGTTTTGCCGACGCCACGGGTACCGGTGAACAAAAACGCGTGGTGAACACGGTTCGCTTCCAATGCGTTGGTAAGCGCCCGCACCACATGCTCCTGCCCGACCAGTTCAGCGAATCGCCGTGGCCGCCATTTGCGGGCAAGTACCAGATAGGACATCGCGTAACCCTTTTGGCTCGTTGGTAAGTGTGGCTGCAATGAAGGCATGATCTCTCTCCAAGGCGCCAAGAATGCCAAGGAATCAATCAGCCTGTTCGTGAAGGCGATTGACGGCAATTGATATTGCAACGTCGACAACCAGCCTGCCGGTTTCGTCTTCGGTCATCTATTTCTTCCCTTGGCGCGTTTGGCGCCTTGGCGAGAGCACTTGTGCGCCAAAAAAACGCCCGGGATTGGCCTCCACCATCAGCAATAATTCATTGCTATCACGCACGTAGCGATCACGGCAGGCAAATATTCAACTTCTGCTGAGTGGCCATCGTTCGTTTAGTGAATCACCGCAGCACCGAAGCAAGCCCGGAGCGCCAATGCGCCCCGGGTTGGCCATGCGCTTACTTGGCTGCCATCAGCGCCACGGTCATATCCAGCATGCGATTGGAGAAGCCCCACTCGTTGTCATACCAGCTCAGCACCTTGACCAGCGTGCCGTCCATCACCCGGGTCTGGGTGGCATCGTAGGTCGAGCTGCGTGGATCGTGGTTGAAGTCGATCGACACCAACGGCTGCGTATTGATGCCGAGGATGCCCTTGAGCCGGCCTTCAGCGGCTTCGCGTACGACGCTGTCGATCTCCGCGACGCTGGTGGCGCGCGCGGCGACAAAGGTAAGGTCAACCACCGACACGTTAATGGTGGGCACCCGCATCGCAAAGCCGTCGAGCTTGCCATTCAATTCCGGCAGCACCAGGCCCACCGCTGCGGCGGCGCCGGTCTTGGTCGGAATCTGGCTCATGGTGGCCGAACGCGCACGGCGCAGATCGCTGTGGTACACATCGGTCAACACCTGATCGTTGGTGTAGGCGTGGATGGTGGTCATCAGGCCATGTACGATGCCGATCTTCTGGTGCAGCACCTGTGCCAACGGCGCCAGACAGTTGGTGGTACACGAGGCGTTGGAAATGACGGTATGGCTGGCCTTGAGCTGATCGTGGTTGACGCCGTAGACAAACGTGCCGTCAACATCCGCGCCACCCGGCGCCGAAATGATCACCTTTTTAGCGCCGGCAGCAATATGCGCGCCGGCCTTGGCCTTGGAGGCGAACAGACCGGTACATTCAAGCACCACGTCCACCCCCAGATCGCGCCACGGCAGCTTGGCTGGATCACGCTCGGCGAATACCTTCACGCGGTCGCCATTGACCAGCAAATCACCGCCATCCACCGTTACCGTGCCCGGAAACTTGCCGTGCGCGGTGTCGTACTGGGTGAGATGGGCATTGGTCTGCGCATCGCCCAGATCGTTGATGGCAACGATTTGTATTTCACCGTTGCGGCCGGCCTCGTACAACGCACGCATGACATTGCGGCCGATGCGGCCGTACCCGTTGATCGCGACCTTGATGGCCATGACTACTCCTTTGCTGTGGGGCCGCAGGCAGCGGCTGACGTGGGAATCGTCTATCTTAACGCTCCTGCCACTTACCGGAAACGCCGCCGTGCCGTCATTGCGCCAAATCCTGTGCTCCGTGTTGTTTTGCAGCCTGTTTTTGGTGCCGTCGGCACACGCCTGGGGCCCGGATGGGCACCGCATTGTCGGCGCGGTGGCCGAGCCGTTGCTGTCGGCGCACGCCAAGGCCGAGGTCGATGCCCTACTGGTGGACGAAGCCGAACCCAGCCTCGCCGGCGTATCGAACTGGGCCGATACCATCCGCAGCGAGGAGAACTGGCGCTTCACCGGGCCCTGGCACTACCTCAACCTGCCCGACCTTGGCTGCGACTACCAGCCCGCGCGCGACTGCGCCAACGGCAATTGCGTGATCGGTGCCATCAACGCGCAACTGCGGGTGTTGGCTGATCGCTCGCAGCCACGGCAAAAGCGTATCAATGCCTTGAAGTTCGTGGTGCATTTCGTTGGCGACGAGCACCAGCCGATGCACGCCGGGCTGCGCAAGGATCGCGGCGGCAACGATTTCCAGATCAACTATCTCGGCGAAGGCTGGAACCTGCACAGCGTCTGGGACAGCCTGATACTTCGGCAATCGTTGCAGCGCGACGGCGGCTGGCAGGGCGTCAGCCAGCGCCTTGTCAGCAACCCAACGGTGCTGTTACGCAACGATCTGCCACCACGCAGCGGCGCCCGCGAATGGGCGATGGAGTCGTGCAAGCTGATCGGCAGCGCATCACTCTACCCAAGCCGCCATAAAATCAGCACCAGCTATCTGAAGCAACACCGGCCTCTGGCAGAAAAGCGCCTGCACCAGGCCGGGGTGCGCCTGGCGGCAGTGCTCAACATCGCGCTGGCGAAGCCTTCACATTGAAGGTCGGCAACAAGCGTTATCGAGATTCATAATGAGCGGGTCACCGCCCGCCTGATCGCCAGATCATGCGGCGGCCCACGCGACCGGCTGCAACCGCGACCACCGGAGCCACACTGATGGACCCGATCATGCTCGCGCGTTTGCAGTTCGCCGCCAACATGAGTTTCCACATCCTGTTTCCCAGCATCACCCTGGCCCTGGCCTGGCTGCTGCTGTTCTTCAAATTGCGCCATCGCCGCAGCGGCGACCCGGCCTGGGCTGCCGCCTATCGCACCTGGGTCAAGGTGTTCGCGCTGACGTTTGCGCTCGGCGTGGTGTCGGGCATCACCATGAGTTTTCAGTTCGGTACCAACTGGCCGGGCTTCATGTTGACCGTGGGCAACATCGCCGAGCCGTTGCTGGGTTACGAAGTGCTGACCGCATTTTTTCTTGAAGCCAGTTTCCTCGGCATCATGCTGTTCGGCCAGCAACGGGTATCGCCGTGCATCCACACTCTGGCCACCGCGCTGGTGGCAATCGGCACCACGCTGTCGGCATTCTGGATTCTCGCCCTCAACTCGTGGATGCAGACGCCGCAGGGCTTCGAGATGAAGGCCAGAGCGTCTTGGCTACGCGTTACGTCTACTCACGCTTCGTGCAAGGTCACGCCCTTGGCATCGCACACCCGCACCGCGACGTTGATGCCAGCGCGCACGCTTTGGGTGACCACGCAGAAGTTTTCGAACTGGGCAAGGATGCGCTCGAGGTTCTGGTATTGCGCAGCCGGTTCGGCCAGATGCAGCACCACGTCAGCGCGTGGGATGCGCCAGCGGCCCTCGGCATCGCGCTCGGTGTGGGCGGTGGCGGTGGTGCGTAGCGCGCCGGGCTGGTTCTTGAACTTGCGTAGCGCGAACAACAGGCTCGCCGACAGGCAATTGGCCACCGCCGCCAGCAGCAGCCGTGAGGGGTTTGGGCCATTGTCGTCGCCCAGCGGTGGCGGCTCGTCGGTGATCAGGTCATCCACCGCGCTGCCCTCGAAGCGGATGCGGAACTCGTAGTCGCCGGTTTGTTCCAGGGTGATGTCAATCTGGGTGCCCTCGCTCATGACCTGACTCCTTTGGGTGGCCGAATCCGCAGCATGGCGTAATACAGCAACGGGATCATGATCAAGGTCAAACTGGTGGCCACCAGCAGGCCAAAGATCAGCGCAATCGCCAGGCCGTTGAATATCGGATCATCAAGGATGAAAAAGGCACCAAGCATGGCCGCCAAGGCGGTCAGCACGATCGGTTGCGCACGTACCGCGCACGCTTCAATCACCGCGTCTTCCAGCGCCTGGCCCTTGGCCAGCGCGTGGTTGATGAAATCGACCAGCAGGATCGAGTTGCGCACGATGATGCCGGCCAGCGCGATCATGCCGATCATCGAGGTGGCAGTGAACGGCGCCCCCAGCAACGCATGGCCGGGCATCACCCCGATCACGGTCAGCGGGATCGGCGCCATGATCACCAGCGGCGTCAGATAACTGCGGAACTGCGCCACCACCAGCAGGTAGATCAGCACCAGGCCCACTGCGTAGGCGATGCCCATGTCGCGGAAGGTTTCGTAGGTGATCTGCCACTCGCCATCCCATTTCACCGCGAACGCATCGCTGCGCAGCGGCTGGGCGATGAAGTGCTGGTCGATGCGATGGCCGGCCAGCGGCGCATCGCGCAACTGCCCAACCAGATTGAACATGCCGTACAGCGGGCTGTCACTGGCACCCGCTTCATCGCCGGTGACATACACCACCGGCAACAGATCCTTGTGCAAAATCGCGTCTTCCCAACCGGCGCGCTGCACTTGCACCAGTTCCGACAGCGGCACCAGGCCGCCATCGCCGGCACGCACGCGCAGCGCCAACAGCCCATCCATGCTGGCCTGATCGCCAGCCGGCAGCCGCAAGCGCAGCGGCACCGCGTACTTGGACGCGCCATCGCGCAAATAGGTGGCATCAAAACCGCTCAACGCCAGTTGCAGGGTCTGCGCGATGCGGGCCTGGCTGATGCCCAGGTGCGCGGCGCGGGCGCGATCCACCAGCACCACCTCGCGCGTTGAGTCGGCCTCCATGCTGGTGTCGATATCGACGATGCCGTCGGTGGCGGCGAAGCGCTCACGCAACGCGCTGGCAACGGCGCGCGCATCGGCAGCGGTGGGCGCGTACACCTCGGCCACGATCGGCGCCATCACTGGCGGCCCCGGTGGCACTTCCACCACTTTCACCGAAGCACCGACCCGCGCGCCGATTTCCGCCAGCATCGGCCGCACCGCATGCGCGATGGCGTGGCTCTGGCGGTTGCGCTGATGCGCGTCGAGCAGATTCACCTGCAAGTCGCCGACGTTGGCACCGCGGCGCAGGTAGTACTGCCGCACCAGCCCGTTGAAGGTCATCGGCGCCGAAGTGCCGGCATAGGCCTGGTAATCGCGCACTTCGGGCACCTCATCCAGCGCCGCCGCCAGCCGCGCCAGCAGTGCGCTGGTGTCTTCCAGGGTGCTGCCTTCGGGCAGGTCCACCACCACCTGGAACTCGCTCTTGTTGTCGAACGGCAGCATCTTCAACACCACCGCCTGTACCGCCACCAGCCCTACCGCCAGCAGCAGCAGCGCGCCCACGCCGGCGAACAGCAAGCGACGGCGGCGGCGGCCCGCGCGCACATCCAGAAACGGCCGCAGCAGGCGTTCGAAGAACTTGGCAACGCCTCCAGCGAGTTTGGCTTGACGCCCTTCCGAGCCGCCGGCATGTTCGCCGGCGCCAGCCAGCAAGTGTGCCGACAGCCACGGCGTCACCACCAGCGCCACCACCAGACTCAGCAGCATGCCGACGCTGGCATTGATCGGAATCGGGCGCATGTACGGCCCCATCAGGCCGCTGACAAACGCCATCGGCAGCAACGCCGCGATCACCGTAAACGTGGCCAGAATGGTCGGTCCGCCGACCTCATCCACTGCTGGCGCGATCGCCTCGCGCAGGCTGCGCGCACCGGCACGCAGGTGGCGGTGAATGTTTTCGACCACCACGATGGCATCGTCCACCAGAATGCCGATAGCGAAGATCAGTGCGAACAACGACACCCGATTCAGTGTGAAGCCCATCGCCCACGACGCGAACAAGGTCAGCGCCAGGGTCACCACCACCGCGGTGCCGACGATCACCGCCTCGCGCCAACCCAGTGCCAGCAGCACCAGCAACACCACCGCCACGGTGGCGAAGATCAGTTTGTGGATCAGCTTCATCGCCTTGTCGGTGGCGGTCTGGCCGTAATCGCGGGTGATGGTGTATTGCACCCCTTGCGGGATCAGGCTGCCGCGCAATGCCTGCATCCGCTGCGTGATCGTGCGGGTGATGTCGGCGGCATTGCGCCCCGGTTGTTTGGCAATCGCCAGGGTCACTGCCGGGGCAATCCCGGCCGGGCCGGCATGCTTCGCTGGCGCGCCATGCCACACATATTGGCTCGGCAGATCGGCGCCGCGCGTCACCTGCGCCACGTCGCTGAGGTAGACCGGCTTGCCCTGGTGCAGGCCGATCACCAGCTCCGCCACTTCATCGGCATCGGCGAGGAAGGTGCCAGCGGTGACCGGTACCACGCCCTCGGCACCGATGCGTTCGCCGGCCTGGGTAACGACGTTGGCGGCGCGCAGCGCGCCGACCAGGTCTTCTGTGGTCAGCCCATAAGCTGCCAGTCGCGCAGTATCCAGTTGCACCAGCACCGCACGATCCGGCGCGCCGATGGTGTAGACATCGCGGGTGCCAGGCACGCGCTTGAGTTCACTCTCCAGCGTGTGCGCCACTTCGGCCAGTTCGGTAGCGCCGCGTGCGCCGTCTTCGGTCCACAAGGTCAGCGCCATCACCGGCACATCGTCGATGCCCATCGGCTGCACCAGCGGTTGCCCGACACCGAGGCCCGACGGTGCCCAGTCGGCGTTGGCATAAACCTGGTTGTACAACCGCACGATCGCGGTCTGCCGCGGCACCCCGACCTGGAATTCGACGGTGAGCGCGGCCACCCCGGGACGGCTCGCCGAATAGACATGACGCACGCCTTCGATTTCCGCAAGCACCTGCTCCAGCGGGTAACTGACCAGATTCTCCACATCCTCGACGCTGGCACCGGGGAATGGCACGGTCACATTGGCCATGGTTACATCGATCTGCGGCTCTTCCTCGCGCGGTGTCACCAGCACCGCCGCCAGGCCCAGCAACAACCCGGCCAACGCCAGCACCGGCGTCAGCGGATTGCCCTGAAACGCCCTGGCGATGCGCCCGGAGAAGCCGAGGTGCTCACTCATCGAGCGGTTCCCGCAAGGCTACCAGCGCCAACCGTGCGGCATTGGGATCGAGCGCAATGCGCTCACCCGCTTTCAGCCCGGCCAGCACTTCCACGCGCTCGCCGTAACGATGGCCCAGCCGCAACTGCCGCAGTTGCGGGCCGTGTTCGCCAAGCACATACACGCCGGAAATTTCGCTGCGCCGTACCAGCGCGCTCAACGGCAGCAACAGGCGCTCGGCCTCGCCGATCACAAACGCCGCCTTCACCGTCATGCCCGGCTGCAGGCCAGTTTCCGCGTCGGGCAATTCCAGCCGCACCTTGAAGCTGTGGCTGGCGGGATCAGCGAATGGAAACACCACCATGCGCTCGGCGGCCACGCGGTTGCCATCAGCCAGCAACACCGCTGCCCGCGCGTGCTCGCGCACCGCCAGCATGTCGCTTTGCGGTATCTCCACGTTCACCCGCAACTGATTGAGCGAGAGCCCGGACACCAGTGGCTGGCCGGGCCGCACCGTCTCGCCCAGTTCGACATGACGCTCGGTGAGGATGCCCGAATACGGCGCGCGGATGACGGTGTAATCCACTTGTTCGCCAGCCTCACGCACCGCCGCACGCGCCGACTCCATCGCCGCGCGCGCGGCATCGCGCTGGGCTATGGCTTGATCGAGCTGCGCCCGCGCCACCAGTTTTTTCGCAAACACTTCGGCGATGCGTTGATAGTTGGCCTCGGCCTCGGTCGCAGCCGCCTGCGCCGCAGCCAACCCGGCCTGCGCACGGCGTTGCCCGGACTGCTGTTCCACGGCGGTGAAGCGCACCACCACCGCACCGGCTGGCACGTAATCGTTGACATCGTAGGGCAGCTCCAGCACCCGACCACCAGTTTGTGCCGACAAGGTGGCCTGGTTGACCGCCTCGACCACGCCATCCCAGATCCTCTCGCGCGGCGCGGATTCCGGTTGCACCGTCAGCTCGGCCAGTGCCGTTATCGCCTTTGATGCCGACGGATCCGATGCTGTGCCCCCGCAAGCCACCAGCGCCAGTGCGAAGGCAACAAGCACGGGCCGCCGCAACGTCTTCATCGAAATGCACTCCCGGGCTTGAAGGCAAACGCCGCACGATCACGATTCATGACCACTCTTCGCAGTTGACATTTATGCCGAGTTCTTTATATTAGACTTACCTAACATAAAGTCAAGCCGGAGCTATCATGCCCATCACTGCCAAAGAACTGGTCGCCGCTGCCCGCCAACAGATCACCGAGATTGCACCCGCTGCGGTCGTGTCCGAACTGGCGCAGCCGGCACCACCGGTACTGCTCGACGTGCGCGAACCCGGCGAGTTCGCCGCCGCGCACCTGCAAGGCGCGATCAACATCCCGCGCGGGGTGCTGGAGTTTCAGGTCGAGGCCCACCCGGCGATGGCGTGCAGCACCGACCCAGCGCTGGCCGAGCGCGAACGCAAAGTGCTGGTCTATTGCCGCACTGGCGGCCGCGCCGCGCTGGCGGCGGCGGCGCTGCAGAGCATGGGCTTCACCCAGGTGCGTTCGATCAGCGGCGGCATCGAGGCGTGGACCGCCGCCGGCTTGCCGGTCGTTGCCGGTTGATCTGGCAATGGCACTGAAGAATCCCGCCGTTGACCCTGCGGCCCTGCGCGAGCATGCCGGTGATGCCACCCGTCTGCTCAAGGCATTGGCCAACGAATCGCGGCTGATGGTGCTGTGCCTGCTTTCCGAAGGCGAGCGTTCGGTCGGCGAACTCAATGCTGAACTCGACCTCAGCCAATCGGCGCTTTCACAACACCTCGCACTGCTGCGCAGTGATGCCCTGGTCAGCACCCGCCGCGATGCGCAGACCATCTACTACCGTCTCGCCGACGGCCCTGCGCGAGAGATCATGGCGACCTTGCATCGCATTTTTTGCGAGGAAGACACCGGTAGTTGCAACCCGCGATAGTTGTAACCCGGGCCAGGCCGGCAATGCCGTAACCCGCGACCGCTGCACACGTTCGCAAACGCCACAAAAATCACGACAATGTGTGACGCCACATCCGATGCGGCACGACGCGAGCAACGGCGTGGTTGCGGCTGCTCAACCATTGCCCGCCGCATCCGGATCAGCTTCCGGACAGCGCCTCCGTGTCGGTTAACACCTCCTCATCCAGCGAGAACATCACCGGCACCAGCACCGTACCCTCGACCGCCTTGCCATCCTTTATGGCCGGATTGAAGCGCCAGCGTTGTACCGCATTGATGGCCGCCTGTTCCAATGCTGGGGTCGCCGTAGACTTGTGGATCACGACATCGGTAGGCGTGCCATCGACAAGCACCCGGACCTTGAGCACCACGGTACCCTGCTCCTTTGCCTGCAATGAAGCTGGCGGATAAGCGGGTGGCTCCTGGCTGCGAAAGCTGACCGCTTCGCTGGCGTTCGCATCTGCGGCTGGCTCTGTCGATGGTGTCGATTGCGGTTGCAGCGCCCATGCCGCTGAGGTCACGACTGCAGCCAGAAGCGCAATGGCGATGCGGCCGGAAACAATGCGATGCTTCGATAACGCGTGATGTTGAATCATGCTGATGCGCTCCTTGAGCGGGTGGGAACCGAACGCCTGGCAACCCAGCGGCATGGATCCACGCTGGCACAGGGTATTGAGTAACGCTTCGCCATAACTGCGGCGCTGGTGCGGGTGTGCGGCAATCACCACGGCGTCGCAGGCCAGTTCCTGATCGCGCGCGAACAAAGGCAAGGCCACCAACAGCAACGGGTTGAACCAGTACACGCAGCGCAGGCTTGCTGCGACCAGATTGCTGAGGTGATCGCCGCGACATAGATGCGCGCGTTCGTGGGCAATGACCAGTCGTTGTTGCGCTACGTTGTAGCGCGTGGCGAAATCGACCGGCAGCACGATACGCGGACGCACGATGCCGACCAGTGCCGGCAATCCATCACGGATCATTGCCTGCATGCAGCCATCGCCAGCCTCGCGCAGCGGGCCAAGCCCATGTACGAAGCGTCGCTGCTGCCAGCCGATCCGGGCCATCATTGCCACCGCGCCCAGCAGCCAGATCGCCAACCACACGGCGCTAGTCGGCCACGCTGCCGGCGCATCGGCGAGCGCCTGCAACGGCGCCGCACGCACGACCGCAAGCATCGGGCTGTCGATGGACTGAATCGGTACCGGCAGCAGTAGCGCAAGCATCGCCAGCGGCGGCAGGCTCCACAGCCCGTAGCCGACACGCGCGCCGAACGCGGCGCGTACCGGCCAACGCAGCAGCAGCACGATCAACAACGCGACGCTCAATACCACCGTCGCGGTCAGCAACAGCACACCAAGGTCATTGCGCATCGTCCATCTCCTCGATCAATTTGCGCAGTTCGGCGATATCGCTGGGGCTGAGTTTTCGATGTTCACAGAAATGCGCCACCAATGGCGCCACGCGGCCGTCGAACAGGCGATCAAGCAGGCCGGCACTTTGCTGCTGCAACCAGTCCTCGCGGCTCAATTTCGGCGCATACAGAAACCGGCGACCATCGCGCTCGGCACAGATGGCTTCTTTACGCAGCAGCCGGTTGAGCAAGGTCTTGACCGTGCTGAGCGCCCAGTCCTGCTCGCCGACGAGGGCGGACAGTACGTCCTCGGCAGTGCGCGGGCTGTGGCTCCACAGCACCTGCATCACGGTGCTCTCGGCGTCGGAAATCGGGGTGTCGTTTACATTTGTAGTCATGTCCACAGATTACACGTGTAATCGTTGTTGTCAATACCCCGCCGTGCAGACAATGCGTTCGCGCGCAAGCCGTCCAGCAGTTCCCTTCGCTCCCGCCATCGGGCGATACTGCCGCGCATGACTATCTCCCCGCTCGCCTTGGATTCGCTCGACGCCGCCGTCGATCTGCTGCTCACCCGCACCGGCAACACCCTGCGCATGGCGGCCCCGCTGGGGCTGGGCAAACCGCATCGCTTGCTCAACGCCATCACCCGGCGAGTGAGCGCGCAACCGGATCTGCAGCTCAAGCTTTACACCGCGCTGTCGCTGACCCCGCCGACGCCGCGCAGCGACATCGAAAAGCGTTTTATGGGGCCGTTTCTGGCACGTCATTTTGGTGCGGATTTCCCGGCGCTGGACTACGCGCTGGCGATGCGCCGCGACAACCTGCCGGCGAACATCGAGGTCGAGGAGTTCTACTTCCAGTCCGGCGGTCTGCTTGGTGCCAGCCATGCGCAGCGGCATTACAACAGCCTCAATTACACCCATGTCGCGCGCGCCGTGGCCGAGCGCGGTGTCAATGTGCTGGTGCAACTGGTCGCGCGCGAACCGGGCGGCCAGCGCCTGAGCCTGAGCTGCAATCCCGACCTTACGCTGGATCTGCTCAATGAACTCGCAGAGCTCGGCCTGCCAAGGCCATTGATCATCGCCGAAGTACACCCAGACCTGCCATTCATGGATGGTGATGCCGCGCTCGACCCCGGCTTTTTCGATGCCGTACTCGACCTGCCCGGCCCGGCGCCGCAGCTGTTTGCGCTGCCGCGCGAACCGGTTGGCGATGCCGACTACGCGATCGGCCTGTACGCCAGCACCCTGGTACGTGATGGCGGCTCGCTGCAGATCGGCATCGGCGCGCTGTCCGATGCACTCACCCACGCGCTGGTCCTGCGCCATACCCGCAATGACACCTACCGCGCGTTGATCAAGGCGCTCTGGCCCGACGTGGAACACTCGCCGATCGTGTGCCGCTGGGGCGGCCTCGGACCATTCGAGCAGGGCCTATTCGGTGCCAGCGAAATGGTGATGGATGGCTTCATGCACCTGATCGAAGCCGGCGTGATCAAGCGCCGGGTGGTGGACGACATCGAACTGATGCAGCGTGTTTTCGAGCACCGTGCCGACGATGCCGATCTGGCGCGCCTCGAAACCGAAGGCCAGCACCTGCACGGCGGCTTTTTCCTGGGCTCCAAAGACCTGTATCGCTGGCTGCGCGAACTGCCACCGCGCGAACGCGAGCGCATCGGCATGACCCGGATTTCACACATCAACGAGCTATACGGCGGCCAGGAAACGCTGGAGCGCCTGCAACGGCGCGAGGCGCGCTTCTTCAACACCTGCATGATGATGAACCTGCTCGGCGCTGCCACCTCTGATGCGCTGGATAACGGCCAGGTGGTGTCCGGCGTCGGCGGCCAGTACAACTTTGTGGCGATGGCGCAGGCACTGCGTGAAAGCCGCTCGGCGCTGATGC
This sequence comes from Gammaproteobacteria bacterium HGW-Gammaproteobacteria-2, assembly GCA_002840015.1. Lineage (GTDB taxonomy): Bacteria > Pseudomonadota > Gammaproteobacteria > Xanthomonadales > Xanthomonadaceae. Next base: position 27,984 of record PGZE01000015.1, read on the forward strand.
TGCGCGCGGTGCGCGAGAGCGGCGGCAAGACCAGCTCGAACGTCGTCTGGAACTATGGCCACACCACCATCCCGCGCCATCTGCGCGATGTCGCCATCACCGAATACGGCATCGCCGACTTGCGTGGCCGCAGCGATGAAGATTGCATCCGCGCCATGCTGGCGATCAGCGATGCACGTTTTGAGCCCGCATTGGCACAAAGCGCGATCACCGCCGGCAAGCTGGCCGTCAAGGGCGGGTATGAATCGATTGCCGGCAATACACCAGAACACATCACCCGCATTTTGGCGCCGTTTCGTGCCAGCGGCGATTTGCCGGACTACCCGCTGGGCAGCGATTTCACCGCAGTCGAACAGCGCTTGGTGAAAGCCCTGGGCTGGCTCAAACGCAACACCGCAACGCCAAAATTGAAACTTGCCACCATCTGCCGGGCATTGCTTGCATCATCGCCAGACGACCCGGAGGCGATGGCACGCATGGGCCTTGGCGCAGCCGCCGGATTGCGCGAAAAGCTGCTGGCGCGCCTGCTGCGTTACGCGCTCAATAGCCAGTGACAGCAAAAAATGATGCAAGGCACCACAATTTTGATCATGGTCAATGCGCAGTGCCCACACTAACGGGAAACTAACCTCAGTCCCCAACGTCCTGAGGTTACTCCGTGAAATCACTCCCCCTCTCGCTTCTTGCTGCTGCACTTGCTCTGGGTGCGGTCACCAATGCCCACGCCGAAGACTGGTTCGTGCGTTTCGGCCCGACCGTGGTCGACCCCAAGAGCGGCAATGGCAGCCTGGCCGGCGGCGCCCTGCAAACCGATATCAAAAGCCAGACTGCGCTGGGCTTCACTCTGGGATATCACTACACCCCGAACTGGGCGGTGGAATTGCTGGCGTCTACCCCGTTCGAGCACTCGGTACAGCTCAATGGCGACACCGCTGCAGATTTCAAACACCTGCCGCCGACACTGAGCTTGCAGTACTACTTCCTGCCGGATGGCAAAGTGAATCCGTTTCTGGGTTTGGGCGTGAATTACACGCTCACCTTTGATGTCAAGGAGCGCGGCCCACTAACAGGCACCCGCGTCAGCATGGGCGACAGCTTCGGGATTGCCGCGCAAGGTGGCATCGTGTTCAACATCGCCAAGGGATGGGACATCGTTGCCGATCTGCGCTGGATCGATATCGATTCCAAGATCAAGGTCGATGGCGTCAAAGTGGGTAGTGCCAACGTCGATCCGCTGGTCTATGGCTTGCACCTGGGTTATCGCTTCTAAGCTTCGTTAAATCCCCTGCCCGGACTCTCTCCCCGGGCCTCGCGCCACACCTCGGTGTGGCGCTTTTTTTTGCCTCGATCTGGCGAGGCGCGCAGAAGGATTGTCAGCTTCTTGTGCGGCGCGTTCGCGCATCCAGCCATACACCAAGCCCCTGCGCATTGAGTTCGATATCCATCTGCAACACATCACCGATCACCTCCGCGCCCAGGGTGACACCGTGTTGTTGCGCGGCACCGATGTAGCTTTCACGCAAGGCCTCGCACAGTGCAGCATGGCGATCTGGCACGTCCGCCAACGATTCCGCCAACGCCACCATGTGTTCGATGCGTTGCTGCAGATCAGCCGCCAAATGCTCAACACCAGTTACCGGGCCGTAATGGGCCAAGTACATCACTTGCGGCCGCATTGCCAGCATCCGCGCGATGCTCGCCTGCATTGCCGGCGGGTCAAATTGCACCGGCGTTGTGGTCGGAAAGATGAACGGCCCAGCCGCTGTATCCAACTCACGGTAGCTGATCCCAAACGCATCGCCCGTGAAAAATGCAGCGGCATCCGGCTCGTGTACCACAATATGATGGCGAGCGTGGCCCGGCGCGTCCAGACACAGCAACTCGCGCTGTCCCACACGGATGCGATGGCCTTCGTTTGCTTCCACGATGCGTTCGCTGGCAATCGGCAGCAATTCGCCATAAGTCGCGAGCACCTCATCGGCGCCGTATACCGCCGATGCGCCGGCCACCAGCGCACTGGGGTCGATCAGATGACGCACGCCGCGTGGATGCACGTGTACCCGCGCATTGGGCAATTGCGCCAACAAGCTGCCGGCACCACCGGCGTGATCGAGGTGGATATGACTCAGGATCAGATGATCCACCGCATCCGGGGCAAGCCCTGCCTGCGCCAGCGCGGCCAGCAGCAACGGCTGCGAGGCGTTGATGCCGCAATCGATGAACGCGGCGCGGCCGTTATCGATCAGCAGATAACAGGCGTCAAAACGGGGCCGGTGAAAACCGGTATCGATGGTGATGGTGTAGTTGGGTGATGGCATGATGACAGGGTGGCGACAAAGCGGCACCGACGCAAGCCGCCCATGCCGCTTGGCGTACGTGCATCACAGTGTTCCGCTGGCGCAACGGACAAAGCGACTATCGTTCACAGCAAGCACGCTATTGTAGCGATTGACCTGTTACCGAGACTGCCATGACTGCACCTACCGCTTTGTTCAAGCCGCTGACTTTGGGCGACATCCTACTATCCAATCGCATCGCCATGGCACCATTGACGCGCAACCGCGCCGCTGCAGGTAATGTGCCGGGCCCGCTGGCCGCGCTTTATTACACCCAGCGTGCCAGTGTAGGCCTGATCATTTCCGAGGCCACACAAATCTCGCCGATGGGCCAGGGCTACATCGCCACGCCGGGCATCCACAGCGCCGAACAGGTCGCTGGTTGGCGCAAGGTTAGCCAGGCCGTACATGAAGCCGACGGTCATATCTTCATGCAGCTGTGGCATGTCGGGCGAATCTCGCACAGCAGCCTGCTGCCCGATGGTCAGGCGCCGGTTGCGCCATCTGCCATACGCGCCGCCAGCAAGACCTTTACTGCCGAGGGCTTTGTCGATGTATCGATGCCGCGCGCGCTGAGCATCGAGGAAATCGCGCAAACCGTTGCCGATTATCGCCAGGCCGCACGTAACGCCATCGATGCCGGCTTTGATGGCGTTGAAGTGCATTCCGCCAACGGCTACCTGATTGACCAGTTTTTGCGCGACAGCAGCAATCAGCGCAGCGACGCCTACGGCGGCAGCATCGAAAATCGCACCCGCTTTCTACGCGAAGTGGTCACTGCGGTGTCCGATGCCATTGGTGCGCATCGCGTGGGCGTGCGCTTTTCGCCGGTGTCCGGGTTCAATGACATCAGCGACAGCGCCCCGCAAGCATTGTTCGAGGCTGCCGTGACGCAAATGCAGGCAATCGGCATTGCCTACGTGCATGTCATCGAAGGCGAGACCGGTGGCGATCGCAACACGCCGTTTGACTACCGCGCACTGCGAAGCCACTTCAAGGGCGTGTGGATGGTCAATAACGGCTATGACGCCGTCATGGCGGAGAAGGCCATCAGCAGCGGACATGCCGACATGGTGGCCATTGGCCGGCCGTTGATTGCCAATCCCGATTATCTGGCACGCATTGCCCAAGGCGCGGCGCTGAACCCGCTGGACCAGGCCACCCTGTACGGCGGTGATGCGCGCGGTTATACCGATTATCCGGTGCTGGGGCAGTAGCCGGCCCGGCGACGCAGCCGCGTACGGCGGCTGCGTTATGCCTTTTTCTTGCGCACGTACAGCACCAGGCTGTGATCGACGATGTCGAAACCATGCTTGTCGGCGATCTCGTGTTGCAGACGCTCGATTTCGTTCGATACGAACTCGGTCACCTTGCCAGTATCGAGATCCACCATGTGGTCGTGGTGTTCGCCACGATCCAGCTCGAACACCGCCTGGCCGCCCTCGAAGTTGTGCTTCATCACCAGCCCGGCTGCCTCGAACTGGGTCAGCACCCGGTACACCGTAGCCAGCCCGATATCCTCGTCGAGTTGCAGTAATTGCCGGTAAACGTCTTCAGCGGTCATGTGCCGAGGGCGTGCGTTTTCCAGAATTTCGAGAATTCGCATACGCGGATGCGTCACTTTCAACCCAGCTTTGCGAAGATCATGCGATTCCATCAAAGCTCCAACCAAGTCTGAATCGCCGCAACCGCGATGGCCGCTGGCAAGGCGCCATAGTGTATCATCCGGGCGGATTTCAGCGGATTCTCATGACGATGCGTTCAATCCTGACCGTTCTTGCCATTGCCCTCGCCGTCAGCGGCTGCGGCATCATTTACAAAGCCCCCATCCATCAGGGCAACCTGCTCGATGAGCGTAACGTCAAACAGTTGCAAGTCGGCATGAATCGTCGCCAGGTGATTTCATTACTGGGCTCGCCAGTGATCGCCGATCCCTTCCATCAATCGCGTTGGGATTACGTGGCCAGCCAGAAGCGTAAAGGCAAGGATGCCGAGATCAAGCGCTTCGTCGTATTTTTCGATGGCGACTCACTCACACGCTGGGAAGGCGACTACTTCCCCGAACAGAATCAGGCGCTGTGGGCCGAAATGCAGCGCTATGGCAACCTGCCCAAATCACGCGACGAGAGACGCCGCGGTCGTTGATCCGTCGCGCACGGATATTGCTTACTTCAACAACGCTCGCGCCCGCCGCACCTGCTTCGGGTCAGCCAGCAACGGCCGTAGCACCTCCACGCGATCCCCTTCCTTGAGCACGGTTGCGGCGCTCACCGGCTGCGCGTAAATCGCCAGCGTGTGTTCGATGCCGGCATAGCCCGGCACCTTGTCGGCCACGCCTGACGCCGTTACCGCATCACCTGCCGTGCTGCCCGCCGGCAACTGCAATGGCAACACCCATTGCCGCTGCGGCAAGGCATACACCACCTGCACCTGGATCAACTCATCACTGCTCACGGCTGCTTCACCGCAAACTCGCGCCGCGCCTCGCGGCAAAAATCATCAACCATGCGATCGGCGATGCCGGCAAAACCCCTCGCCAGCGCCGAACCCAGAAAACGCCCGGCAAGTTCAAACTCCAGCACCAGTTCCACCCGACTGGCACTCTCGGTAAGCGCACGGAACGACCACACCCCGGACAGTCGCTGGAACGGCCCCTCTTCCAATGCCATCTCGATGCGTTCCCCGGCCACCAGGGTGTTGCGGGTGGTGAACGCGGCGCGCATGCCGCCCACCTTCACCCCGAGCCGCGCCACCTGCACGGTGTCGGAGGATTCCAGCAGCGTCGCCTGCTCGCACCAGGAAAAACGCTGCGCATAGGCCGGCACGTCGACCACCAGCCCGTACATCCGGGGCGCGGCAAAAGGTACCAGGGCGCTGCGCTCAACTCGGGTCATGCCGTTTTTCTCGCCTCATGCACGCGCATCGGCGACAATGCGCACCAAGGAAGTGGATATGAACAAAAAGAAAGACAAGAAGGATACCGGAAGCACGATCGCGTTGAACAAACGCGCCCGGCATGAATATGCCCTGGAAGACCGCTTCGAGGCCGGCATTGCGCTGCAAGGCTGGGAAGTGAAATCCCTGCGCCAGGGCCGCATCGCGTTCAGCGACTCCTACGCGCTGGTGAAAAACGGTGAGATCTTCCTGTTCGGCGCGCAGATCACCCCGCTGATCTCGGCATCCAGCCACGTAGTTGCCGATGACCGCCGCACCCGCAAGCTACTGCTGCATCGCAACGAGATCCACAAGCTGATCGGCGCCGTCGAGCGCGATGGCTACACCCTGATCCCCACCGCGATGTACTGGAAAGGCAACAAGGTGAAAATCGAGATCGCCCTCGCCCGCGGCAAACAGGCGCACGACAAACGCAACACCATCAAGAACCGCGACTGGGAGCGCGACAAGCAGCGGGTGATGCGCAGCCACAACAAGAACGCCTGAGCGGGCCGTAGCCCGATGAACCCGAGGCAACCGGCAACATGGTTTTCCTTGATACCAGGCGCCCCCGCCCCTACACTGAGCCGTGGTTGATTTTCCCCGGGGGTGTTTTGGCTTCGACGGGGGTCGCGAAATCGACCGGTGCATGCCGAGGGGGCAGCTTTCCTCGTTAATCCAGCGGCAAAACTTCAGACGCCAACGACGACGTCTACGCTCTCGCCGCTTAAGGCGTAAGCCCCGAACCCGTTTGTGCTCGTGCTCACGGATGTAGGGTCATTATCACGGGATCGCTTATCGTGGCTGCCTGTCAACGAAAGGCTAAAACATAACCGGCTGGTTCTCTGGCGTGCTTCGCACACCGTGCTGTCAGGGAACGAGATCCAACGGTGAGCTAAGCATGTAGGGCCGGAGACGTAGGGCTTTCGGACGGGGGTTCAACTCCCCCCACCTCCACCAATA
>PGZE01000079.1 GCA_002840015.1 Gammaproteobacteria bacterium HGW-Gammaproteobacteria-2
TCGCTGGTGCACCATCTCCGGCGGCGACACCAGCGGCGCGACCATGGCCTGGGATCGCACCTTCACCCAATCGGTGCAGTTGCATCAGGGCGGCGAGCATTCCGACCTGGCGCTGGGCGCTGATGGCCACGATTACTACGTCGCGGTGAACTACCAGGGCAACACCGGCGAGCTGTACATGCTCGACATCGATACCGGCGTGAAAACCATCCTGTTTCCGACCTATATCGAGGGCACCGCCACCGCCTACCACATCTCCGGCAAGAACTTTGCCAAGCCCGGCTGGGTGTTGATGTCCACCTATGCGCGCTCCGGTGCGGAAAAATGGTTGCATGAGCGGGTGATGGCGGTCGAGCTCAAGGCCGATCCGAAGATCATCAACATCGCGCACCATCACACCAAGTACAACGGCTACTGGACCGAGCCGCATGCCTCGGTCAACCGCGACTTCTCGCGCGTGTTCTTTACCTCCAACTGGGAAAATGGCTCCGATACCGATGTCAATGCCTACATGGTTAAGCTGCCGACCACGTTCTTCGGTACTGGTAGCGTAACGGCGGACACCACTGCGCCTTCGGTAACTGCAGCAGCAGCTGGTAGCAGCGGCACGATCAACCTCACAGCCACCGCCAGCGACAATGTTGGCGTCAGCCGCGTCGATTTCCTGGTTGACGGAGTGCTCAAAGGCAGCGATGCGACCAGCCCATATGCGTTGAGCCTGGATTCCACCACCCTGAGCAATGCCAGCCACGCCCTGGTGGCGAAAGCCTACGACGCTGCGGGCAATGTCGGCACGTCGAATACGGTCAGTTTCACGGTGAACAACGTAATCGCCGATACCACGGCACCGAGTGTTTCGGCTTCCGTGACCGGCAATAGCGGCACCATTAACTTCAGCGCCACCGCCAGCGACAACGTCGGCGTCAGCCGGGTCGATTTTCTGGTTGATGGCGTGCTCAAAGGCAGCGATGCGACCAACCCATATGCGTTGAGCCTTGATTCCACCACCCTGAGCAATGCCAGCCACGCCCTGGTGGCAAAAGCCTACGACGCTGCCGGCAACGTTGGTACCTCGGCAACGGTGAGCTTCATCGTGAACAATATCGGCAGCACCAGCGACACCACTCCACCGACGGCCACCGTCGCGGCGAGCGGCAGCAGTGGCACCATTGCCCTGAGCGCCACTGCCAGCGATAACGTCGGGGTAACCCGCGTCGAGTTCATCGTCGATGGCGCATTGGCAGGCACCGACAACAACAGCCCGTACGCTGTTGCACTGGATTCGCAGACACTGAGCAATGGTGCTCACACCCTGCTTGCCAAAGCCTACGACGCCGCTGGAAACAGCGGCAACTCGCCCACCATCTCGTTCACAGTGGACAACCTGGTGCTCGACCCGACCGATCAGTACTTGTGGATGGTGCCCCCCGCATCGAATACCCAGCAGCAAGGCTTTGTGCGACTGATCAATCGCGAAAACCGTCCAGGTGCGGTTACCGTCTGGGGCCTTGATTCGAGCGGCAAACGCTCGGCTGGTGTCATCAATCTCACTCTGGATGCCCACGAGGCACGTCAGTTCAACTCGCAGGACATGGAGTTTGGTAACACGGCAAAGGGGCTTGAAGGTAGCTTGGGATCTGGCGTTGGCAACTGGACGTTGGTAATCCGCACTGAATTGAATATCGAGCCATTGGCCTATATCCGCACACCGGATGGCTTCCTTACGGCGATGCATGATCGCGTTACCGGTGATGGCGTTGATTGGTTGGTGCCAATATTCAACCCCGCCGAAAATCCCAATCAGTTGAGTCGCCTGCGGATAATCAATACCAATACGCAGCCCGTTGCTGTCCAGATTCAAGGCCGCGATGACAGCGGTCAGCTTGGCCAGTCGCTGGTAACTGCAAGCATTGCGCCATTGGCAGCGTTGGAGCTGAGTTCCAGCGATCTGGAAAGCGGTAGTGCTTCGCTCGGCCTGACTGGCAAACTGGGCAACGGCAACGGCAAGTGGCAGTTGACCGTTTCTGCTACCGCACGCGTCACTGTACAAAGCCTGCTGTTTGACCCTCTTGGCAAAATCACCAATTTGTCGACGGTATCCGACCTGTCGCAACCCATCGCGGGCGAGGAAATGTTGTGGATGGTGCCTCCGGCATCCAATACCCAGCAGCAGGGTTTCGTGCGCCTGATCAACCGCGACAACAACAGCGGCGTCGTGCGGGTGTGGGGTATCGACGACAACGGCCGGCGCTCGACCGGCACCATCACGCTCACGATGGCACCCAATGAGTCGCGTCAGTTCAACTCGCAGGACGTCGAGTTTGGTAATACGGCGAAAGGGCTCACCGGGAGTCTGGGTGATGGCAGCGGCAACTGGCATCTGGTGCTGGCCAGTGATCTGACGTTGCTGCCGATGGCGTTGATTCGCACTCCTGACGGGTTCTTGACCACCATTCACGACACCGTCTCGGGTGATGGAATCAACATGACGGTTCCGACGTTCAATCCTGCCGACAACCCCAACCAGGTGAGCTTGCTGCGCATCATCAACCCCGGTTCGCAGGCAGTTGCATTGACCATTCAAGGTGTTGACGATACCGGCGCGGCCGCTCCGATTGGTGCTGCAGCGCTTAGCCTCGCTGCGGGGGCTTCGATTGAATTGAGCGCGTCAGACCTCGAACTGGGTGCGCCCGGCAAAGGGCTCAGCGGGCGCCTGGGCAATGGCAATGGCAAGTGGAATCTTCAGGTAACTGCCACCGCGCCAGTAACGCTGATGAGCCTGTTGCGCGATCCCAAAGGATTCCTCACCAATCTCTCCACCGCGAGCAAGGGCACGAGTTCCACGCTGAACCCATAGTCAAGGCCCAAATCGCGTTTTATGGGCAGGCTTGCGGTTCACTCCGTCAGCCTGCCTTTTTTTTGGGCGTTACAGATGAAACCAATTTGCAGTGGGCAGCAATCGGTCAAAAGCATATTCATCCTGACGATATCCGACCCGGAGAGATTCGCGCATGAACTATGGCGCTCTCTGGGTTGAGCATTATTCGGCAATGCTCTCGCACATGTTTTAATGCACCTCGGATCGACGATCTCCGTCCGCAGCCTCATGTGACAGGCATTAATTGAGACGGCAAGTCAGACGCATGGTACGCATCGATAGCGTCGACTGAAGACAGATCGATGGCGTTTTGAGCAAATGGGTGTGACCAATTCGCACCACCTGATCTGCTGCCTGCCGATAGTGAGTAAAGTTCGCAGGAAGGATCAATTCTCAGTCTTGTGTGGCAGTTCGCAGTTTGCCAACGCGAGCATCTCACAATGTGTGGATCAACACACAAACCGTGTCAACAAGTATACCGAAAATGTGCGTGCAGTTTACAGGGGGCTGCACCCACCCACGTTTCGGAGTACGCCCCCATGTTCCGTATCAATCATTTGCGTTTCGCGCGTGCATCGGCGATTGCGCTTGTCACTGCACCGCTTGCCCTGTTCGCATCCCACTCCGCGCTCGCTGTCGACGTCAATGCCGACTGTGCTGCGCTTTATGGCAGCAGCTTCACTGCCGTCACCGGCAAGATCGCCTCGCCCTCGCCATCCTCGGCACGCCCTGCCAAGGGTGTTCCATTCAAGGACCCCGCATTCGGCACTTGCGTGGTGCGGGCCACC
>PGZE01000016.1:0-11146 GCA_002840015.1 Gammaproteobacteria bacterium HGW-Gammaproteobacteria-2
ACCAAGGAGCGCGTCACCGAGGCATTCAAGCTGATCCTGAGCTCGGATACGGTGAAGGCGATTTTCGTCAACATTTTCGGCGGCATCGTGCGCTGCGACATGATTGCCGAGGGCATCATTGCGGCGGTCAAGGATGTCGGCGTGACGATACCGGTGGTGGTGCGTCTCGAAGGTACCAATGTCGAGGCTGGCAAGGAGCTGCTGCGCAACAGTGGCCTGGCCATCATCGCCGCCGACGACATCACCGATGGTGCCATCAAAGCTGTCGCCGCTGCTGCCTGAATGCCATTCGCTCGCGCTGACAACGGGTGCGAGCGTCAACCACCAAGGATTCAAATCACATGTCCGTGTTAGTCAACAAAAATACCCAAGTCATCGTCCAGGGATTCACCGGCCAGCAAGGCACCTTCCACGCCGAGCAGATGCTCGACTACGGCACCAGGGTGATGGGCGGCGTGACCCCCGGCAAGGGCGGCAGCACCCATATTGGTCTGCCGGTGTTCAACACCGTGCAGGATGCGGTCGACGAAACCGGTGCCGATGCGTCGGTGATCTACGTGCCGCCGCCGTTCGCAGCCGATGCCATCCTTGAGGCCGCCGATGCCGGCATCCGCGTGATCGTATGCATCACCGAGGGCATCCCGGTGCTCGACATGCTGCGCGTAAAGCATGTGCTGGCGCAGTACGAAGACGTGTGGCTGATCGGCCCGAACTGCCCGGGCATCATCACCCCTGGCGAGTGCAAGATCGGCATCATGCCCGGCCACATCCACAAGCCGGGCAAGATCGGCATCGTCAGCCGTTCCGGCACGCTCACCTACGAGGCGGTCAAGCAGACCACCGACGTCGGCCTGGGCCAGAGCACTTGTATCGGTATCGGTGGCGGAAAACGTGACCAAGCCGGTGGTGGGTTTCATCGCTGGCGCGTCGGCGCCGGCCGGCAAGCGCATGGGCCATGCCGGTGCGATTGCTTCGGGCGGCAAGGGCACTGCAGCGGGCAAGTTCGAGGCGCTGGAGAAGGCCGGTGTTACCACGGTGCGTTCGCCGGCTGATTTGGGTCGCGCAATTGCGGCGCGGATGAAGGCGCGCTGACGGCATCTGTGCTGACGTCGCCAATGAGCACTGGCCAGTGTGGTCCGCAAATAACGCGAAGGACGTAAAGGGGCTTCGGTGATGGTGGCGAGGTAGCGGGGATGCTCCGAACAGGCTGTGCTTGCGAGGGGCGTAGCGTCGTGGTATTCGATTCCGCATGGCCTTCAGGCCATGGCGGAGCGGATTCCTTGAGGGCAATCCAGAGATGGACAGACAACCCGAAAAGCTGGATTGCTTCGCTGCGCTCGCAATGACGCCTGGCAGGAGCCATGCAGCGCTTCTTCTACGGCGATAACCATGTCAAAGCTTCGTGTCGCGCTGGCTCAATGTGCATTTCGCGTCGGCGACGTTGCCGGTAACGCGCGCCTGATCGCCGATGGCATCGTCCACGCGCGCGATGCACTGGGCGCGGAGCTGGTGCTGTTTCCCGAACTGAGTCTGTGCGGCTATCCGCCCGAAGACTTGTTGCTGCGGCCGAGCTTTCTCGCGGCCTGTGACGCGGCACTGGACGAACTTGCGTTGCATTCGACGGGCATCGTGGTTGTGGTTGGGCACCCGTTGCGCGTGGATGGCGCGTTGTTCAACGCGTTGAGTGTGCTGCGCGATGGCCGGGTGGCGGCAAGTTACCGCAAGCAGGTGCTGCCCAACTACGCGGTGTTCGACGAGCACCGTTACTTCGTTTGCGGCGACACCCCGCTGTTGATCGATATTGCTGGTGTGTCGGTAGGCCTGCTGATCTGCGAGGACGTGTGGCACACTGATCGGGTGCGGGCTACCGCGCATCAAGGTGCGGCTTTGCTGCTGGTCGCCAACGCCTCGCCATTCGAGCGCGACAAGCACGCCGAGCGCGACACGATGATGCGCCAGCGCGCCAGTGAGACCGGATGCGCCATCGCCTACCTCAATCGGGTCGGTGGTCAGGACGAACTGGTGTTCGATGGCAGCTCGTTGTTGGTCGATGCTGACGGCACCCTGCACCCGCCAGCGCGGGCATTTGAAACGGCGTGGTTGAGTGTCGATTTTGACGCCGATGCGCGCCGTTTTAATCCACGCCTTTGGCCTGCAGAAACCGAGCGCGACGATTCGGCACTGGCCTATCGGGCCATCGTCTGCGGCCTGCGCGATTACGTGCATCACAATGGCTTTACCGATGTGCTGCTCGGGTTGTCCGGTGGCGTTGATTCGGCGTTGACCCTGGCGCTGGCGGTCGATGCGCTGGGTGCGCAGCATGTTACCGCTGTGCGGCTGCCATCACGCTACACCGCCGATCTGAGCAACGACCTGGCGGCGCAGCAGGCGCAGCGCTTGGGCGTACGCCTGCACACCCTGCCGATCGGCGCGGCGTTCGACGGCTTGCTCGACATTCTGGCTCCGCTGTTTGCCGATGTGGCACCCGATCAGACCGAGGAAAACCTGCAATCGCGCTGCCGGGGCGCGTTGCTGATGGCGCTGGCCAACAAATTCGGTGGCTTGCTGATTACCACCGGCAACAAGAGCGAGTACGCCGTCGGTTATGCCACCATCTACGGCGACATGTGCGGCGGCTACGCGCCTCTCAAGGACCTCTACAAGACTGATGTTTACGCTTTGTGTCGCTATCGCAACGCGCAGGTTGGCGAGGGCGAAACCGGGGTCATCCCGCAGGCAGTGATCGATCGACCACCATCGGCCGAGCTGCGCGAGAATCAAACCGATCAGGATTCATTGCCGCCGTACGAGGTGCTCGACGCGATTTTGCGTGCATGGGTCGATCAGGAACAATCGCGCGATGAGATCGTGGCGACAGGGTTTGATCGCGAGACGGTGGACCGGATCGTGCGTCTGGTGGCGATCAGCGAGTGGAAGCGGCGGCAGTCGGCGCCGGGGCCGAAAGTGTCGCGGCGGGCATTCGGCCGCGAGCGGCGCTACCCCATTTCCAACGCCTGGCGATAAAGCCGCCTGAGGCGCTCAAGGCAGGTTGCGCACACGGATTGCACGCGCGGCACCCTGCATTCACCCGCACGCCGGTACAATGGGCGCATGCTCTCTCTACGAAATTTCGCGCTCCGGCGTGGCCCCAACCTGTTGCTGTCCGGCGTCGATGTCACGCTTTACGATGGCTGGCGCGTAGGCGTCATCGGCCGTAATGGCTGTGGCAAGTCTTCGTTGTTTGCCGCCATACGTGGCGAGCTCGATGCCGATGTCGGCGGCCTGGATCTGCCGGCCAAGGTGCGTCTGGCCAGTGTCGCGCAGGAAACGCCGTCATTGCCCGACCCGGCGCTGGACTTTGTCATTGGCGGCGATGCACCGGTTTTCGCGGCGATCAAGGCCGAGGCCGATGCCTGCGCCCGTGAGGATTGGGAGGCGGTAGCCGAGGCCCATCATCAGCTTGAGGCGCTCAATGGCTATGATGCCGAAGCGCGCGCCGGGCGCCTGCTGCATGGCCTTGGCTTTCCGGCAGCAACCCATCGCCGGCCGGTATCGGAGTTTTCCGGCGGTTGGCGGGTACGGTTGAATCTGGCGCGCACGCTGATGACGCCCAGCGACATGCTGCTGCTCGATGAGCCAACCAATCACCTCGATCTGGACGCGGTGTTGTGGCTGGAACAATGGTTGCTCAAGTATCCCGGCACCTTGCTGTTGATCTCGCATGATCGCGAGTTTCTCGATGGCATCAGCACCCACACCCTGCATTTGCACGAGGGCCGCGCCAAGCTGTACACCGGCGATTACACCGCGTTTGAGCGGCAGCGGGCCGAGCATCTGCGCCAGCAGCAGATTGCGTTCGAAAAAGAGCAGGCCGAGCGCGAGCACCTGCAGAAGTTCATCGATCGCTTTCGTGCGCAGGCGACCAAGGCCACCCAGGCACAGTCGCGGATCAAGCGCCTGGCCAAGCTGGCCGGCACCGAGGCGGTGCGCGCCGAGCGCTCGTTGCATATCAATTTTCAGGTGCCGGCACGATTGCCGTTCTCGCTGCTGCGCCTCAACGATGTGGACGCGGGTTATCGCGCCAGCGCCGGTCACGATGACCCGGATGAGGAATTGCCCGACGCGCGCGATGCCGCCGGCAATGACGCGGTGATATTGCATCAGTTCGGCTTTGGGCTGGAGGCGGGCGACCGGGTGGGCCTGCTTGGCCCGAACGGCGCCGGCAAATCGACCTTGGTCAAGACTCTGGTCGGGGCGCTGCTGCCCTTGCGCGGTGAACGCATGGTCCACAATGACACCCGCATCGGCTATTTCGCCCAGCACACGGTCGAAAGCCTGGATGCCGGGCGCAGCCCGATCGACCATCTGCGCGATCTGGCACCGGATGCCTCGACCCAGGACATGCGCAATTTTCTCGGCCGTTGGTATTTCGCCGGTGACCGTGCATTTGAATCGGTAGACGGCTTTTCCGGCGGCGAGCGCGCGCGGCTGGCGCTGGCCTTGATTGCCTGGCGCAAACCCAATGTGTTGTTACTCGATGAGCCGACCAACCATCTCGATCTGGACATGCGCGAGGCGCTGGCCGAGGCGCTGTCCGATTTCGACGGCGCCATCGTGCTGGTGTCGCATGATCGCCATTTGATTGGCCTGGTCTGTGATCGCTATGTCCGGGTTGCCGACGGAAAGGTGGAGCCTTTCGACGGCGATCTGGATGACTACGCGGTCTGGTTGCGCTCGCGCAACAACCGCCCGATGGAGGCAGTCGCCGCCGCAGCAAAGTCAGTAGCCAAGCCGGTTGCGCCAGTGCCGAAGCCGGTCGATGACAAGGCGACACGTCGTCAGCGCAGCCGCTTGCAGCAGCTTGAAGCGCGTTTGGCCGAGATCGATGCCAATAGTGCCGAGCTGTCTGCGCAACTGGCCGACCCCGCAATCTACAGTGGTGACGGCATGCAGGCGGCGCAACTTGCACGGCAGCAAGGTGTGCTGGCCAGCGAACGCGAAACACTGGAAGCCGAATGGCTTGGTCTATACGATCTGCTGGAAGCGGGGTGAAGCCATTTCGAGTCACGCTTGCGCTTGCGACATGGCATAAGAACACATGCTGACTTGAACCGGCTGCGCCTTGGCCCCATTGTCTTTCCGCCTTTGTTGATAACGGTTAGTGAGCCATGCCCATCTATGCGTTTGCCTGTAACTCCTGCGGTCACACCTTCGAACGTCTGCAAAAACTTTCGGATGCCGATCCTGTCGTTTGCCCTGCCTGTGCGCAGCAGACTGTGCAACGACAACTGACTGCGCCGCAGTTTCGACTGTCGGGCAGCGGCTGGTACGAGACCGATTTCAAGAAAGACGGCGAGACCAAGCGCAACTTGGTGGACAAGAGCGAAGGTGTGGTGGCCGCTGACGCACCGACGCAGGGTAAGAGCGACGCCAAGGTGGCCAGCCCAGAGGCCGCGCCGGCGGCAAAACCCGAGTCAAAGCCAGTCCAGAGCAACAGCGACGGCGCGTGAGGCTGGGCTGAGGTAGTCGCCGGCATGAGATATGGCAATACGCCTTAACGATGGTTTAATGCGAGCCGCCGTAGGATCTACGGGCGGGGCGTGGTTCCCGCAGTGCGCGGCATGCGATACGACTCACAGGTATTCGGGGCTTCATTTGGGGTCCAGGCTCGGTGATTTCACTTTTCAACCGGGTTTGGACCCGTATTTTTGCGCCGACTCGTCACTGGTGCATTTGTGGCCTTCCCCGTGAACGGTCTGCTGCCGTGCCAATCGGTACTGTTGTGCGGGCATTGGCTCGGGTAAAGTCACCTGCTGTTCAATTTTGGATGACGGTGGCACATATGAGCTCATTGTTTTATTCGGGTATGTTTATCGCTTTTTTGTTTGTATCCAGTCCGGCGATGGCGGATACATCATTGGCTGCCAATCCGACACTCAACGCTGCGGATTTTTCAGCGCAGCGTCAACGCATCGAACAAGCGATCAGCAAGGGTGTGCGTTACGCCGAGTTGTCAAAACCGGATCGTGCCAATGTGCTGCAAGCGCTTGATCGAATTGGCGTGAAACTGGCAGGCGTTACTGATGCCGCGCAATTGCCGGTCGACCAATTGGAATCCATCAAGGCAGATCAGTCATACGTCAATGAGGCGCTTGCCGAGGCCGAGCGCATGAGCACCCTGCGCTGCGAGAACAGAGGGGCGTTGGGCTCGAATATCCGCTCACGACACTGTGAAACAGCGGGGGCATTACGTAGGCGCCTGCGTGAGGAAAGTTCTACGGGCCTTACCCGGCTGGATGTGCTGCGCACACAGTGAGCGCAACGGTTTGCATGTTGTCGGACGCAACACGATACCCGCTTTAGGAGTGAAGCGCAGATGCGGATTTTGGTGGTTGAAGACAATCGCGACATCGCAGCAAATCTTGGTGACTACCTTGAGGAACGCGGGCACACCGTCGATTTTGCTGCCGATGGGATCACCGGCTTGCATCTGGCGGTCAGCCATCCTTTTGATGCGATTGTGCTGGACCTGAATCTACCGGGCATGGACGGGCTTGAGGTTTGTCGCAAGCTGCGCCAGGAGGCACACAAACAAACGCCGGTGTTGATGCTCACCGCCCGCGATTCGCTGGATCAGAAACTGTCAGGTTTTGAATCCGGCGCGGATGACTATCTGATCAAACCCTTTGCCTTGCAGGAAGTGGAAGCCCGCCTTGCCGTGCTGGTGCGGCGTGGACGCAAGGCACAGCCGCGAGTGCTGCAGGTCGCGGATCTGGAGTTCAATCTCGATACGTTGGAAGCCAAGCGTCAGGGCAAAACCGTACCGCTCAATCCGACAGGGCTGAAGATTCTGCAATCGCTGATGGAAGCGTCACCCTCGGTGGTTACCCGGCAGGAGCTGGAAACCTGCGTCTGGGGTGAAGAGTTACCCGATTCGGACAGTTTGCGTGTACACATCCACGGCCTGCGCGCCGTGGTGGACAAGCCTTTTGACAAGCCACTGATCCAGACCCGTCACGGTATTGGTTACCGGATCGCTGATCCCGATGCAGTATCGGCGTAGGCTGCGCAGCCGCATCATCCTGAGTTTCGCACTGCTCGGGACCGGGCTTACCGCGTCGTTTGCCTTGGCGACGGTTTTTTTGCGCGCGCATCTCGAAAACCAGCTCATCGGCGAGGCGCTGGAAAACAATCTGGAGGGTTACGCCAGTTCGTTCTACCGCTCCCCGGATATCGAAGGCGTTCCCTTCGAGCAGATCGAGGGCCGGGTTTTCAGCAGGCGTCGCTTTGGCAATGTGCCGTTTGAGTGGCGTGATCTGGAAAGTGGCCTGCACGACCTGATCGAGCGCGATGAAAACGGCAAGCTGGTGGTGTACAAGCTGGCGGTGCGCAAGGATGCCGATTACTGGTTTTTCCTGAAGTACGACACCAGCCAGACCAAGCGCAGCCAGCAACAACTGGTTTATGCCTTGGTCGGCGCGGTGTTGGTGTTCTCATTGTTCTCCTTGCTGCTGGGCTATTGGTCGTCGCGACGGGTGATCCGACCGGTCGCCGAATTGGCGCGCAGGGTGCGTGCCTTCCGTGGCAGCGACAAGCCCGAGCCGCTGGCGCAGTGGTTTGCCAATGACGAGGTCGGCGAGCTGGCCGCAGCGCTGGATGATTACGCCGCTCAGCTTACCCAGGTGGTGCGCCGTGATCGCGAGTTCAACGCCGATGTCAGCCACGAATTGCGCACGCCGTTGGCGGTCATTCGTGGTGCCACCGAATTGTTGATGGTCAGCCCGCAACTCAGCGACAAGATGTGCCAGCGCTTGCAACGGATCGAACGAGCCGAGCAACAATGCACCCACCTGATCAGTGCGCTGCTGATGTTGTCGCGCAACGAGCGCGGCAGCGGCCACACCGATGTGCGTAAATTGGCGGAAGTGCTGGTCGATGCCAATCGCTTGCAGATGCAGGGCAAGCCGGTCGAGTTGCGGGTTGTTGGCGACGAGGGCCACATCATCAACGTGCCGGAGGCGGTGTTGTCAGTGGCTCTGGGCAATTTGCTGGGCAACGCCTGCAAGTACACGGCGCAAGGCGAAGTGGTGGTTCGTGTCGAGCCGGGCAGGGTGCTGATCGAAGACACCGGGCCCGGGCTCAGCGCAGAAGACGCTGCCAACTTGTTTGAGCGGGGCTATCGTGGCACCAGCGCCGGCGCAAGCAAAGGTGCCGGTATCGGCCTGTCGATTGTTCGTCGGCTGTGCGATTTGTATCAGTGGCAAGTGCGTGTTGAGCCGCGCAGCGACCGCATCGGTGCGGTGGCGGTACTGGACTTCAATACAGGAAAACCCTCTGCATCTTCGTAGGTGGGCTCACGCGCAGCGGCCGCTCCTGTGCATCCTGCGATGTGCATGGATGCACAAGTGGTGCGGGAGGCATGGATGCCGGGAGCACCCACTCGCGGCACCCGCACATCCATGTGCAGCGGAGCCGACGTTTCCTCACCGGGAAACTGTTGGGCCTTCACTTCGCCGCTACGCGGCTCGCTCGGTCGGTTGCTTCGCAACACTGGCTGCGCCAGTCCCGCCTTCGCTTCGCCGCTACGCGGCTCGCTCGGTCGCCCACAGGGTGGGCTCCACAGGGAGCGTTCACCGCTTTCGTGGGAGCGCGCCCCAGATCAAGTCTGGGGCAGGCTCTGCGCGCGAAGCTCTTTCGCCAGTTCGTTCGCCGGCAGGCTGGCTCCCACAGAAGCACTGGCTCGCACCGGCGTGCAACACGGTTGTTACAGAGTGGTCGCGCTCACTGTAGCCACCCTGTGGGTGACCTGCCGGGCCCATCGCGATTACACCGCTACCTGCGAATACACCGCAACGAAATGACAACTGCTGCCGGCGAGCACAAATACGTGCCAGATTGCATGTGCGTACGGGATGCGCCGGCTGCTGTAGAACACGGTGCCGACCGTGTATGCCAGGCCGCCTGCAAATAGCCAGATCAGGCTTGCGGTTGATAGCGCACGCATCATTGGTGCCGCCGCCAGCACTGCAATCCAACCCATGCCCAGATAAAGCAGGGTGGATGTGCGTTCAAAACGACCGGTATAAAACAGCTTGAACACCACCCCGGCCACGGCCAGCGTCCAGATCAGCGCAAACAGGCTCCAGCCCCAGGGGCCGCGCAGCGATACCAGCATGAACGGGGTATAGGTGGCGGCAATCAGCACATAAATAGCCGCGTGATCGAGAATCTTCAGCCGCCGTTTGATGGTGGGCTGTGTGCTGGCATGGTAGGCCGTGGACGCGCTGTAAAGCAGCACCAGTGCGGCGCTGAACACGATCGCGCTGGCCATTTGCCAGCCATCACCGCGCACAGTGGCAAGGATGACCAGCACCAGCCCAGCCGCCAGGCTGGCTGCGGCACCCAGGCCATGGGTGAGGGCATTGGCGATTTCTTCGCGTGACAAGCTGGCGCTACGCATGCGGTGGTTCCGGTGACCGATGCGCATACCGTGCCGGGTTTTGCTGCACTGCGCAAGTGCGGTCGGCTCGGTTAGTTCGGCTGGCTCAGGTCGTCAATCAACGCAGCAAGAAAACGCGCCGCCTCGCCACCGGTGCAGGCGCGGTGGTCGAAACTCAACGACAGCGGCAGGCGGCGATGCACTTCGATGCCGCCAATGACCGCTACCACATCGTGCGACAACTTGCCGGCACCAATGATAGCCACTGTTGGCGGCACCACCACCGGGGTGGCGTAGCGGCCAGCAAACATGCCGAAGTTCGATAGCGAAATGGTGTAACCCGACAGTTCGGAGGCGGCGATGCTGCGATCGGCGACTTGGGCGCGCAGGCGCTGGATGCCGCCACGCACGCTGCTGGCGTCGAGCATGTCGGCGTTGCGCAGCGCCGGCACGAACAGGCCATCGTCAGTATCGACTGCGATGCCGATATCGACTTGAGAGTGTAGAGTGCGCACCAGTTTGTCGCCGTCGAACCAGGCATTGAGCGCGGGCACAGCCTTGCAGGCAGCGACAATGGCGCGCACCAGACGCGCGGTGATGTCCTGTTTTCCGATCCAGGCGTGCAGGTCGGCATCATCACAAATTGTGGTCAATGCAACTTTGGCATGGGCATCGGCCATCACCCGCGCCATGTTGCGGCGCACGCCCTTGAGTTGCTCGGGTTGGCCGCTGGCAGACGTGCCCGGCGGCGAGGTGCGCATGGGTTTGCCACTGGCGGAAAACACGGTTCGCTCTTCCCTTCTCCCCCCGGGACAACCAGCGACTTGGCGGCTTTGCCGCCTAGTCGATTGGCTGGTAGCTTCATCAGAAGCTGCCCGGAGGGCGGATGAGGGCTCGGGGCCATTGCGGTCATGCGCTCCAACCGCACCCTCACCCCCGACCCCTCTCCCGGTGGGAGAGGGGAGCAATGGCGCCGTCCCTGCCGTCGCCGCATCCTTCACATCCTTGAGCGTGATCACGCCCCCGGCGCCGCTTGCGCTGACCAGCGCCAGATCCACATGCAGCTTTTTCGCCAGCGCGCGTACTGCCGGCATCGCCTTGACGCCACCGACCTGGCTCGCTTGTTCGGCATGTACCCGGTTGCTGCTTTCCATGGCACCGACCACGGTGCCGGCATCGGCATCCGGCTCCGGTTCAGCAGTGGAATCGGCGGCGCGTGCGGATTCCGCCACCGGCGTGTCGGGTGTTTTGCTCGCTGGTTTGACGCCGTGGTGATGGCCGGTATCGTGGCCCTCGGCGCGTTGTGGCTTGCTGCTGTCGATCTCGAACTCGGCCAATACCGCGCCGGTAGTGATCACATCACCGGCGCTGCCCGCCAGCGCGAGTACCTTGCCGGAAACCGGTGAGGGCACTTCGACGACGGCCTTGGCGGTTTCCATCGACACCAGCGGTTCGTCGAGTGCGATGGAGTCGCCCGGCTTGACCATCCATTCGACGATGGTGGCGTCGGGCAGGCCTTCGCCGAGATCGGGGAGGAAGAAGGTTTTGGTTTTGCTCATGGTGGATGCTCAGAGTGGGGGCTCGATGATGCCGGGGCTGGGGACTGGAGACTCGGGACTCGGGACTCGGGACTCGGGACTCGGGACTCGGGACTCGGGACTCGGGACTCGGGACTCGGGACTCGGGACTCGGGACTCGGGACTCGGG
>PGZE01000016.1:11157-37722 GCA_002840015.1 Gammaproteobacteria bacterium HGW-Gammaproteobacteria-2
TCGGGACTCGGGACTCGGGACTCGGGACTCGGGACTCGGGACTCGGGACTCGGGACTCGGGACTCGGGACTCGGGACTCGGGACTCGGGACGACAAGCTCGCGAAATTTCTTTTTTGCTCCTGCGTTGTTGCTTTGGCCCTTCCGAGTCCCCAGTCCCGAGTCCCGAGTCCCGGCTTCATCGAGTCCCGAATCCGGATATCATCCCGCCGCCAGCGTCCGTTTTACCGCGGCCACGATTTTCTCGACACTCGGCAGGTACTTCATCTCCAGCCGGAACAACGGAATCGGCACGTCGTAACCGGTGACCCGCTCGACCGGTGCAAGCAGGTCGTACATGGCTTTCTCCGCCAGTTGCGCGGCGATTTCCGCGCCAAAGCCGGCGGTGCGCGCCGCCTCGTGTACGATCACGCAACGGCCTGTTTTTGCCACGGATTCGTGGATGGTGTCGAAATCCAGCGGCTTCAGCGTGGCGACATCGATGACCTCGGCGCTGATGCCATCGGCGGCGAGTGCGTCCGCCGCTTCCAGGGTTTCCTTCACGTGCGCGCCCCAGGTGACCAACGTGACATCACTGCCGTCGCGCAGCACAAAGCACACGTCCAGCGGCAACGCTTCACCGTCATCCGGTACCCGTTCCTTGTATTGCCGGTAGATGCGTTTGGGCTCCATGAAGATCACCGGGTCCGGGTCGCGGATCGCAGCGAGCAACAAACCATAGGCACGGGCCGGCGAACTGGGCAACACCACGCGCAGGCCGGGCACATTGGTGAACAGTGATTCGTTGGCTTCGCTGTGATGCTCGGGTGCGCGGATGCCGCCGCCCCAAGGCACACGCAACACCATTGGGCAGGTGAGCCGGCCGCGGGTGCGGGTACGCAAGCGCGCCGCGTGGCAGATGATGTGATCCAGCATCGGGTACACGAAACCATCGAACTGCACTTCGGCAACGGGCTTCATGCCTTGCGCGGCAAGGCCAACGGTGAGGCCAGCGATGGTGGTTTCATCCAGAGGGGTGTCGAGCACCCGTTGGTCGCCAAAGCGTTGTTGCAAACCGGCGGTAGCGCGAAAAACTCCGCCGTTGACGCCAACGTCTTCACCAAGGACGAGTACATCACCATCATTCGCCATCTCCCACGCCAATGCCTGGGTGATGGCTTCGATCAGGGTAATGGGTTCGGCGGGCTTGTTCATGGTTTGCGCGCCTCCCAGGCCAGTGCCTGCGCACGTTGTGCCGCCACATCGTGCGGAAGTTCGGCGTACAGGTAATCAAACATCGACTCGATGGGTTGGGTGCGACTGGACAGATAGGCATCAACCTCGGCATCGATGCGCTTGCCGCATTCGATTTTCCATGCTGCTTCGGTGTCGTCATCCCAAGCTTTCTGGCCGACCAGCCAGGCGCGCAGGCGAATCAACGGTTCGCGCTCCCAGGCTGCCTTGACTTCCGCCTCGCCACGGTAACGGCGGGCATCATCGGCAGTGGTGTGATCGCCAAGCCGATAGGTGACCAGCTCGATCACGCTGCCGCCCTTGCCGCTGCGTGCGCGAGCCAGCGCTTCGTCCATCGCGGCACGTACCGCGATGATGTCGTTGCCATCCACCTGGAGGCAGTGCAGGCCGCCGGCGATCCCTTTTTGCGCCAGCGTTTTGGCGCCGGTTTGTGCTGAGCGCGGTACCGAGATCGCCCATTGGTTATTGATGATGCACAGCACGAACGGCAGGTTGAAGGCGCCGGCCGAATTGATCGCCGCATAAGTGTCGGTCTTGGAACTGCCGCCATCGCCGACGCAGGCGACGGCAACGCGTTTTTCGCCACGCAGCTTGAACGCCAGCGCCGCGCCGGCAGCATGCAGGCACTGGGTGCCAATGGGCACGCACCAGGCAAAATCATGACGCGGTACTTCAAAATCGCTACCGCGCTCGTCGCCACCCCAGTACATCAGCACCTCACGCGGGCGCACGCCGCGCATGAACTGCGCGCCGTATTCACGGTAGCTGGGTGCGAATACATCCTCTGGCCGCATCGCCGAGCCGATGCCGATATGCGCGGCTTCATGGCCGAGGCAGGAGGCGTAGGTGCCCAGCTTGCCGGTACGTTGCAGGGCAACCGATTTGCTGTCGAAGGCACGCACCAGCAGCATCTGCTTGTACATCTCGACCAGATTTTTGTTGTCTTTGGCGAACTTGGGCATGTCCTTGCGCACCGGCTTGCCATCGGGTGCGAGGTATTGCAGGTATTCAATTTCGAAACTGGCGACCGTTGTCATCATCAATCGCAATGCGGAGCGGAACATGATTGATAACAGGCATGGGCCAGTCAAAGCAAGGCGCACTGCGGCATTTGAACGCAACAAGGGCGCAACCGAAGCCGCGCCCTTGTTGTTTGTTGCTGAGTTGGAACAGTGCTGCTTCAGCGGCCGAGACGTACCACCAGCACCGCATTCGCCGCGCTGTTGTTATAGGTCACGGGGTCGGCAGTGGCGCTGTCAATGCGTGCCAGGACGCCCAACAAGCCGACGCGCAGATCGGTAATGGTGGTGAAGTTCAATGCCAGGGTCTGGCTCTCGCCCGAGGGCATGAAGCCGACGCGATGGCAATCCACTGATACCAATGTGCCGGTACCCGTGGCTGCCGGCGCATCGCACTGCCAGCCAGCGCCGGTAACGCTGTCAAGCTGGCCGATGCGGGAATCAAAATGCAGTCGCAGATTCGGGTTGAGCGCCGGATTGGGGCCGTTATTGGCAATTGTTGCGGTAAATACGGCGTTGTTGCCGGCAAAAACCACCGGCATGCCCGGGCCGCGTAATTGCAAGTGCAGGTCGGCGCGGCGGGCGGTGGGCACCGCCAGATAGGCCACTACCGGGTCATGATCCGACACCCGCATCGGCACACCGGCATCGCCGAAGTTGTCGTTGCCAAAGTCAGCATTCAGGCGCGCGTGCTCAATGCGCACCGATGTCGTCGAGTCGAGCAGCGCCTGATTGACCACGATGTGATCCAGCGTTTGCGCGCTGCCGTCGAATACGAACGAGTAGCGATCTTCGGCCGGCGAGGTGTTGGTCATGTTCAACAGTGGTGGAAATACCGGGCTGTCGAGATGCGTCAACACTTCGTTGGCCGCAGCCTGCTGGCCGGTGATGATGCCCATCACATCGGCAAGGCCATCACTGAACTCGAAGGCGTTGAAATCACCAAGCAACACGATGCGCTCAGCGGGGTTGGCGGCTTGCCGCGCCTGCACCAGATCGGCCAGGAACAATGCCTGACGTGCGCGCTTGTCGCGCACGCGATCACCGGCGGTTGGCCAGCCGTTGCTACCCGATGCCGCACTGTTGACATCATTGAGCGAGCGCAGATGGTTGGCGATCACGGTGAGGTCATATTGGGCGCCGTTGGCAGCGTTGACGGTGGCCGACAGGCGCAGCGGTGGGCGATCATTGAGGATCGAGGTCGAGCCATTGGGGTTGCTGATCAGCGCGTTCTTGCCTTCTTGCACCACATCAGTGACCGTCACCCGTGGCAGACCAGCAGCCACTTCGCTGCTGCTCACCAGGAAGCCAACGTCAATACCGCCGACATCGTTGCCCTCGGCCAGGTAGGCCACATAACGCGGATTGCGCGCACAGGTGCCGGGCAGGTTGTCGTTGATGGCGTTGGCCAGCGCGCTCAGTGCATCGATGCCTTCCACTTCCACCACGCCGACGATGTCGGGCGTATGCAGGAACTGGCACAGCGCATTGGCGGTTTTGCGCAGGCGGAACTGGAACGCAGCCGGAGTGAGCGTAGGCGAACTGCCGGTGTTGTTCGCTGCGCTGTCGTCAAAGAAGCGCAGGATGTTGAAGCTGGCGACGGTGATTTCACCGGCTCTGGCCACGCTGACGGCAGTCGGTGTGGCGTTGTCGATGATGCTTGCATTGACGCCCGGTTCCGGCAACACGGTATATCGTGCGTTGCCGTAATCGAGCACGCCAACCAGGCCACTGACCGTGGCACCAACATCCACCGAAATCAGGGTGACGCCATCGCCGCGACTGTCGACCCGCAAAGTCTCCGGATTACTGTCATACAGCGGTGGCATCAATCCAGCGGGAATCGGCGCGACATCGAGCACGCTGATGCCCGGTTCGCGGAATGGCCGCGCCACACCGGCAGGCACGCCAAGGAACACGCCGTTGCTGGTCGAGGTGGCCTGGCTCTCGTTGATATTGCCTTGTACCGGGCCGGTAACCAGCAACTCCGGCACGCTCACGCGCATGCCCTCATAGCGCTCGAGAAAATCGACATCGCTATCGGCGTTCAGCACGCTGGCATCGATCACAATCGGCTCGGGCAAGGCATGGCCGGTGCTGAGCACGGTGGTGGTGGCGAAGGTCAGTTCGGTTAACGGCAACTGATTGACATCCGACGATGGCGTGAACTCGGCGACGGTGCCGCGCACCTGTACGCGGTTGCCCACTTGCGCCTCAATCGGTGCGCCGGCGCTGGTGGTGAACACGAATACGCCTTCCGAGGTCAGCGGGTCGCCGTCTTCTTCATCGGCGGGCGCTTGCACGAAGAAACCGTTGAACTTGCGCTGGGTGACGATGCCTTCAATGGCGACCAACTCATCGAGCAGTGGCGACACATTGCCGGCACCCTGCAACTCGTGGATCGCAACCACGTTAACCGGCGGCGGCGGCGGCGGCGGGGCGTCGCAGTCCTTGATCGGCGCGCTGCTGTTGCGCGGTGTCGGCGCGGTGATGCTGAAATCGGCATTGTTGTTGCGGGTGTTGGTGCAGCCGTCTTCCTTGCGCAGCGCACCGTTGGTGTTGCTCAGGTTGCCGGTGGGCGAACCCAGCGCACAGCTGGCAGTGGTGCCGTAGCCGACCAGATCGATCAGGCTGGCGTCAGCCGACGGACACGAGCCGGTCAGCGCCGTGGTGGAATTGACCAGTGCCACTTTGCCGGCGCTGCCGCTCATGGCGATGGTGCCGGTGCTGTCTGGTGTGGGTAGATCGGTGGTGCCGCCGCTGCCGGCAGCCTGCTGCACGATGAAGTAGCCGCCGGCGGCGATGCTGCCACTCAGGTCGGTGCGCGACCATGAAGTACCAGTAGCCGAAGCGTACTGCACCGACCAGCCGTTCAAATCGACCGGGTCGCTGCCGTTGTTGAACAACTCAATGAAGTCGTTGCGAAAGGTGGCGCCGGAATTGCCGCCGCCGCCATAAACCTGACTGACCACAACATCGGCTTGCGCGGATGCCGCAACAAAGCTGAGCGCGACGAATACTGCTGCGCGCAGATGGCGTGTACGAATCATGTGCTTCTCCCCAGGGCAAGAGACCGCTCCCCATGGCGGTCGGTGGCTGTGATTGTTTTAATGCGAAGCCAGTCACAGTTTCCCGTGCATTCTAGGCCAAGCGTGGCGACAGTTCCATGACACATTGACCGTGGTTGCACGTGGCAAAGTGAGCTAAGATGTTGATCTTGTTGGATGTCGGGGAATGTGATGGGTGACGAGCGCAATTTGCGACCGCTGGAAGAGGGGATTACCCGCGATTTGCACGAGCGCATCAGTTACGGCGGTTACCTCAAGCTCGATACCCTGCTCGCGGCGCAACAGCCACTGAGTGATCCACCACGCCACGATGAAATGCTGTTCATCATCCAGCACCAGGTGGCCGAACTGTGGCTCAAGCTGATCGTGCACGAGCTGTATGCCGCGATTAGCCATTTGCAGGCCGATGAGCTAGGCCCGATGCAGAAAAATCTGGCCCGCATCAAGCAGGTGCAGCGGCAGTTGTTCGAGCAATGGGCGGTGCTGGAAACCTTGACCCCCAGCGAATACCTGGCATTTCGACCAGCACTGGGCGACTCATCGGGCTTCCAGTCGCTGCAATACCGCTTGGTCGAGTTCATGCTCGGCAACAAAAATGCGCAGATGATCGAGGTGTTCGCTCACGACCCGCTGGCGCAGACACGTTTGCGCGCGGCGCTCGAAGCCCCAAGTTTGTATGACGAATTTTTACTGCATCTGCATCGACATGGACACCCGGTGCCGGCGCAGTGCATCACCCGCGACTGGTCACAGCCGCACGTGTTCACCCCGGCGCTGGTGCCGGTGCTCGCCGTGATCTATCGCAACCCACAGGCGCACTGGCAGGCCTACCACTTGTGTGAATTGCTGATCGATGTCGAGACCAGTTTTCAGCTTTGGCGCTTTCGCCACATGAAGACGGTGGAGCGCATTATCGGCTTCCAACGCGGTACCGGCGGCAGTTCCGGGGTTGGATTTCTCAAGCAGGCACTGGATTTGAGTTTCTTCCCGGAGTTGATTGCGCTGCGCGGCGAATTGGTGCGTACACCTGAAAACGATGGGCAGTGATACCGGGGTAATTGATGCGGCAGCGCACACAGAGTTTGACTCGCAGCGCCAGTGCGAGTAAACCTTGCCGACCCGTTGCGCCACAGAAGATGCGCGAAATGCGTCCAGCGCAACGATCCAACAACCATCGATGCAGGGGAGACACCGCATGAGCAGCGCCGCCGTCAACAACAACGCCTATATCCCGCCGCCGCCCGGCGAGGTGTTGGGGCATCCACGCCAGCTATGGATGCTGTTCATGACCGAGTTCTGGGAGCGCTTCGCCTTTTATGGCATGCGCTGGGCGCTGACGCTGTACATCGTCGCGCAGTTCTTCGGTGGTGATGCCAGTGGTCAGGCCTATGCCAGCCGTACCTATGGCGCTTTTCTTGCATTGGTTTACGCCACCGCGATCTTCGGCGGTTATGTGGCCGACCGGGTAATCGGCTACCAGCGCTCGATTTTGCTCGGTGCGGTGGTTTCGGCTGTCGGTTATTTCATGATAATGATGCCCAATCAGGACATTTTCCTGCTGGGTCTGGCCACGATCATCGTCGGCAACGGCCTGTTCAAGCCGAACATCTCGACGATGGTCGGGCAACTCTACGCCCCCAACGATGGGCGACGTGATCGCGGTTTCACCATTTTTTATATGGGCATCAATGCCGGCGCGTTGGTGTCGCCGTTGATCACCGGCTGGCTGGCCAGCGTGATCACCAACACTCCGATGGAGCAGAACTACAAAGTGGTATTTGCCGCCACTGGCGTAGGCATGGTCATCAGCACCTTGTGGTTCTGGTTCGGTCGTCGCTCGCTTGGCCAGATCGGCCGTCCACCTGCTGATCTGGATAGCCGCAAGGCGTTGACGATCGTGGCGCTCGGCACTCTTTTGGCGGTGCCTGTGGTTTATGTGTTGATGGCCAAGGCGGGAGCCACCATCATTGCCTGGCTTCTGGGCGCGCTGTTCATCGGGCTGGCGTTGATGCTGCTCATCGAGGCGTTGCGTGAAGGCAGCGTGGCGCGCGACAAGGTGATCGCAATGCTGCTGCTGTTTGCCTTCAACGTGTTGTTCTGGATGTTCTTCGAGCAGGCCGGCAGCTCGTTCAATTTCCTCGCGCAGAACCTGGTGGATCGCGAAATGTTCGGTGGTTGGGTGTTCCCGGTGGGCTGGTTCCAGTCGGTGAATCCGGCCTCTATCGTCATTCTGGCACCGCTGGTGGCGCTGGCCTGGGCCTGGTCGGCAAAGCGCAATATCGAGCCGTCGATTCCGCGCAAGTTCGGCCTTGGTCTGCTGTTCAACGCGGCGGCATTTGTTGTGTTGATCTTCGCGCTCAACTCGCTGGTGGGTAGCAGCGGGCTGATCCCGTTCTGGCCACTGGTGCTGGTCTACGTGATGCAGACCGTTGGCGAGTTGTGCCTGTCGCCGATTGGCTTGTCGATGGTGACCAAGCTGGCGCCGCTGCGTTACGTTGGCCTGGCGATGGGTGGCTGGTTCCTGTCCACCGCGATCGGCAATAACCTGTCGGGCATTTTTGCCGGCCATGTCAGTGGCGAGAGTGGCATGACCGTGCAATCAGCACTGGATGGCTTCACCTTCAGTTTCTGGCTGCTGGCGGGTGCCGGCGTGTTGCTGTTCCTGATCGCGCCGTTGATCAACAAACTGATGCACGGCGTGCGGTAATCGGCGTCAGCGGTCAAGCTGAAAGCCCGGGCACGCCGCTGGTGCGGCGCCCGGGTGAGTAATGGCAAGCGCCGGGCTACGCTCGGCTGATTGCAGGCCGTCTATAATGGCCAAACAATTGCCGCTTGCCAGACATGACGATCAGCCCGCAACTTTCCGCTCGCAGCGCGATGTCGCATCGCTACGACGCATCCATTCGCTTGTCGGTTGCGCCGATGATGGACTGGACTGATCGCCATTGCCGTGCATTTCACCGGATACTCGCCCCGCAGGCGCGGTTGTATACCGAGATGGTGCATGCGCAAGCGGTTTTGCATGGTGATCGTGAGCGCTTGATTGGCTACGATGCTGCTGAGCATCCGCTGGCATTGCAGTTGGGTGGTAGTGATCCGCAGTTGCTCGCACAGGCGGCCAGAATTGGCGCCGAGTGGGGCTACGACGAGATCAATCTCAATGTCGGCTGTCCTTCCGACCGGGTACAGGCAGGTCGCTTTGGCGCCTGCCTGATGAAGGAACCCGCGTTGGTTGCAGATTGTGTTGCGGCGATGGTGGCTGCGGTGCCGGTGCCGGTCAGTGTGAAGTGCCGGTTGGGCGTGGATGATGCCGACGACTATGCGCAATTTCGCGGCTTTATCGACACCGTGGCGCAGGCTGGTTGCCGCGTGTTCGTGGTGCATGCCCGCAATGCCTGGCTCAAAGGGTTGTCGCCCAAGGAGAATCGCGAGGTGCCACCGCTGCGTTATGAGTGGGCGCATCGACTCAAGCGTGAGCGCCCCGATCTGAGCGTCGTGCTCAATGGCGGGATCGATACGCTGGAGAAAATCGCCGACAACCTGCCGCTGGTGGACGGGGTAATGATCGGCCGTGCGGCCTATCACATGCCCTACGCCTTGCATCAGATGCAGCAGCGGGTTTTCACCCCAGGCCAGCCATTGCGTGATCGTGCCGACTTGCTGCGCGCATTTCAGCCCTATGTTGAAAAGCAATTGGTGCAGGGTGTCGCGCTCAAATACATGGCTCGCCATGTGCTGGGCCTGTACAACGCTCAGCCCGGTGGCCGGCATTTCAGGCAGATACTGAGCCAGGGCTTCACCGACCGCGAAGCGGGCTGGGAGTTGGTAGAAGCAGCCATCGCCGCGACCACGTACTGCCGCGCGGCGGCATGATCACCCGCGACGTGGCGGTGTTCGCCGCCCACGCACGTCGTGTGCTCGCCGATTTGCCAGCGTTGCCGCGTGGGGTATTGCTGGTGTCGCCGGCGGGTTTCGCCGGCCCGGACATCGCTCTGCCCTTGCACGGCCTGTATTAGCATACGATTACCCAAGATGCTGGTGAACGGCAGGGATTTGCCGGAAACTGTATTGCGCTGAGCGCCGATAGCGTCTGGATGAGCGCGCGAGCGGCAGCAACACTGACCCAGATCAACCGAGCGGCTTTTGCAACGGCACAGTTCTCCCTGGTTGCGTTACCCTTGGACGAGCTGGAAAAGCAGGCGGTAGCTTGCGCTGTTGCGTAGCCGAGATTTTTTAAGGCGCGATTCACCGCCCGACAGCGACACTTGCCGGAGTACCCACCGATGATGCAGGAACCTTCATGACGATGACATGTCGCTCGCTGCTCGTTCTACTGTGCTTGTTGCTGGCGGCGCCGGCCATGGCGAGGGAAAAGCGCGATCAACAAAGCGACCGTGGCCGGCCGTTGCGTGAATCGGTGCGAGAGATTGAGCGTGACACCGGGGGCGAGGTGCTGCGTGCCGAACGAGTGCCGCAGAACGGCCGTGATGTCAATCGGATCAAGGTGATCACGCCGGAGGGACGGGTACGTGTATACCGCGACGATGCGCGCGGCGGCGGTAAGAAAGGCAATGACCAGGAATCGAGAAAGAGAAGCGGCAAGGACACAGACGACTGAGTACGAGTCGATCGGTTGCATTCAAGGAGAAGTTGATGCGTATTCTGCTGGTTGAGGATGAAGCACCACTGCGCGAAACTTTGGCCGCAAGGCTCAAGCGCGAGGGATTTGCCGTTGACGCCGCTCAGGATGGCGAAGAAGGGCTGTATCTGGGGCGTGAGATGCCGTTTGACGTGGCGATCATCGATCTGGGCCTGCCCAAACTCTCGGGTATGGATCTGTTGCGCGCCTTGCGCGCTGAGGGTCGCAAATATCCGGTGTTGATCCTGACCGCACGCTCAAGCTGGCAGGACAAGGTAGAGGGGCTCAAGGCCGGTGCCGATGACTATCTGGTCAAGCCATTCCATGTGGAAGAATTGATGGCGCGGCTCAATGCCTTGCTGCGTCGCGCTGCAGGCTGGAGCAAACCGACGCTGGAATGCGGGCCGATCGTGCTTGATCTTGCCGCGCAGTCGGTGTCGGTGTCCGGACAAAGCGTCGATCTCACCAGCTACGAATACAAGGTGCTTGAATACCTGATGTTACATGCGGGTGAACTGGTATCCAAAGCCGACCTGACCGAACACATTTATCAGCAGGACTTTGATCGCGATTCCAATGTGCTGGAGGTGTTCATCGGTCGTCTGCGCAAGAAGCTCGATCCAGAAACCCAGATCAAGCCGATCGAGACGGTACGTGGCCGCGGTTACCGATTTGCTCTGCCACGTAACGCCTAAGCGGGCAACGCGCGGCAGCCGGGACAGGCACGATGCCTGATACCAGGCCCAGTCGATTATCCTTGCAAGGCCGGCAGTTGCTGGCTGCCAGCCTTGGCTTGATTGCTTTTCTCGGGTTTACCGGTTACGCCCTGGACAGGGCATTTACCGAGACCGCAGAAAGTGCGCTGCGTGATCGCTTGAAAAGCTATACCTACGCCTATTTTGGCGGCATGGAGTTTTCCCGTGGCAAGGTGTTGCTGCCGCCCGAGATTGCGCCCGACCCACGTTTCAACCGGCCTGGCAGCGGCCTTTATGCGGCTGCGCTGGGCGACAACGCGCCTTGGCAATCGCAATCGGCACTGGGTCAGTCCCTGCCGTTGGATGCAAAGCTTGCGCCTGGGGTGCAGCGCTTTGCCGGGCCGTTGAAGATCAGCAGCAGCGATGCTCGCACGATCAAGGTTTACCACTTCGCCATGGGCCTGATCTGGGATCAGGATGGTGTGGGTGCGCACGATGATATCGCGCTTACCTTTCATGTCTTCGAGGATGCCGCAGTACTCGACAATCAGCTGGCGATTTTTCGCCGTGCATTGTGGGGTTATCTGGGTGCTGCAGCGCTGTTGCTGTTGTTGTTGCAGGTGGGCATTTTGCGCTGGAGCCTGCGTCCGCTGATGCGCGTATCGCGCGACATGGCGCGGGTGAAAAATGGCGAGGTCGAGCGTCTGACTGGCCCGCAGCCGTTGGAATTACAGCCGCTTACCGGCAGCATCAATGCCTTTATCGCCAGCGAGCGTGAGCATATGACGCGCTATCGCAACACGCTGGCTGATTTGGCACACAGCCTGAAAACGCCGTTGGCGGTTATTCGCGCACGGCTGGATGCGGATGACGCAGATTTGCGGCAGACAGTGCATGACCAGCTTGAACGCATGAGCGAGATTGTTTCCTATCAGCTTGCCCGCGCCGCACGTTCCGGCCATCGTCTGTACCACATCCCGGAGCCCATTGCGGCACATGCCGAAAATCTGGTGCAAGGCCTGGAGAAGGTTTATGCCGGTCGCGGTGTGCTGTGCGAGTTCGAGCTTGATCCCGCCGCCTGTTTTCATGGCGAAGTGGGCGATTTGCTCGAAGTGCTGGGCAATTTGCTGGAAAACGCCTTCAAATGGGCGCACTCGCGTGTGTTGCTGACAACCCGCATTGAAGCGCGCGCCGGCAGCAAGGAGCGCAGCCTGTGTATCGCTGTGGAAGATGATGGGCCTGGCATTGCCGATGAGCAGGTCGAGCGCGTATTGCAACGCGGTGTGCGTGGCGATGAACAAGTGCAGGGGCACGGTATTGGTCTGGCGATCGTGCAAGACATCGTGCGCAACTATTCGGGTCAGTTGATGGTGGATCGTTCCCCCGAGTTGGGCGGTGCACGGTTTACCTTGCGTTTTTCGCTGAACCGCTGAACCGCTGAACCGCTGAAATTCAGCGGAACATGCCCGGCAAAAAACGATGCCAGCGTGGTGGTACGTGATAATGGTTATCGCAATGTGCGCAACCGCGCGTGGCTGCGGCGTCTGCGGATTTATCTGCGGCGGCAGGGTCAGCCGGCGCATCGGGTATGTTCGATGGCGCGGATGTCGGGCATGCCCCATCAGCGCTGAGATGTTTTGCAGGTAACTGGGCGAGGCTTGCCGATGCCGACACGAGAAGGCAGACAAGTGCCAGGGTGGGAAGGGGTTTCATGGGTAGTCGCCAGCGCGGGGTCACCCTGCTTGGATGCATGAAGCAGGAATAAGGTTGCATCAAACTGCCTCGGATCGGCCATTGGCTGCACTGCTCGCTGCATTGCAGCATGGCGATTCGCCCGGTTTGCGGCACACTCAAGGGTAATGAACGCCTTGACCAGTCAACCCTTGCTGCATCCGGCAAGACGGATTTCCACGCCCGCACTTCGCCGGGCGCTGATTGCCGGTGCCCGCCGGGTGATCGCCGACCGCGACGTGCTCAATCGAATCAATGTGTTTCCGGTTGCCGATGGCGATACCGGCAACAATATGGCGTTCACGCTGGGCACGGTGCTCTCGGGCGCGCTCAGTCGCCGGGCGGTGAATGCGGGTGAGTTGTTGCGTCAAGTCGGTGCCGATGCCATCGACGGCGCGCGCGGCAATTCGGGTGCCATATTGGCGCAATTTCTACAGGGCATGTCCGAAGCGGTGGGCAGCTTGCCGGTGCTTGATACCGCAAGCCTGACGCGTGCCGTGCGCCGTGGCGCTGACGCCGCGCGCGCGGCATTGAGCGAGCCACGCGAAGGCACCATTTTGAGTGTCATCCATGCCTTCGCCGATGCCTTGCAGCAAAGCCATGGTCATCGCGATATCGGAAGCTGGATTCATCATGCCTTGGAGCGTACCCGCGAAGCACTGGCCAATACACCAAAGCAACTGGCGGTGTTGCAGAAGGCTGGCGTGGTTGATGCCGGGGCACAAGGTTTTGTCGACCTGATCGAAGGCGTCGTCGAGTTCATGCAGCAACGCCGCAGCGGCACTGACTTTGGCACCGCGTTCAGCGCCGCCGAGCTTGACGATCTGGCTGACGACGAGGCCGCCGCTGCCCACCGCGATGCTTGTGGCGACCCCGAACATCGCTGGTGTAGCGAATGCTTGATTCTTGGCGAATCCATCGATCGCGACGCCTTGCGCTCACGGATAGCGGCGTTGGCTGCGTCGAGTGTGGTGATTGCCGGTTCGCCCACACGGGTGCGGGTACATGCGCATGTCAGTGACCCGCAACCTTTGTTCGAGGTGTGCTCTGCTTTCGGCGCTATTGAAGGCTGCAAGGCGGACGACATGTTTGCACAGCAGCGCGCGGTTGCCGCCGGCACTGCTGTGGCGATCGTTACCGACAGTGCGGCAGACCTGCCGCTGGAAATGATAGAGCGCCTGCACATCCATGTGGTGCCGTTACGCATCAATTTTGGTGAGCGCGATTACCTTGACAAGGTGTCGCTTGCGCCCAGCGAGTTTTACACCAAACTGCGTGACGCCGAGGTTTTGCCGCGCACCAGCCAGCCACCGCCTGGCGATTTCCGCCGCCAGTTCGAATTTTTGCTGGCGCATCACCCCTCGCTGATTTACGTCGGACTGTCGCGCGCGGTGTCCGGCACCTTGCAGGCTGCCCAATCCGCAGCCGCGCGAGTGGATGCCGGACGCAGCACGGTGTTTGATACTGCCAACGCTGCCGGTGGCCAGGCGCTGCTGGTGATTGCCGCTGCCGAACTGGCAGTGGCGGGCGCTGATAACGCAGACATCCTCAACGCACTAGAACGCCTGCGCCCACTCACCCATACCTTTGCCCTGGCACGTGATGTGAGCCATGCCGTGCGCGGTGGGCGGGTGCCGGCCTGGGCCAAGCCGCTGGCTGAATGGCTCGGTCTCACCCCGATTGCACGGGTCAGTGCGGCCGGCAAGTTGCGCGTGGTGTCAGCACTGTTTGGCAGCAACCACGCACCTGAGCGCTTTGCCCGCTACATCGGTAAACGGATTGATCGAAACCAACGCTGGCGCGTGATCGTAGGGCATTGCGACAGCCCGCTGGATGGCGCCGTATTGCGTGATGCGCTGGCCGAAATCCTCGATTGCGAATCGGCGTGGCTGGTCGAAACCGGCCCGGCAGTGGGGGCGCACGCCGGCCCCGGTGCGCTGGTGGTGTCGTTGCAACCGTTCACCACGAAGCCTGCGGCAGCGCAGTGAAGGTGATCGGATGGGCATCGCTTGCCGCATAATTCGCCGATGATGATTGCGTTGCTCTTGCTGCTGACCGCCTACCTGCTTGGCTCGCTGTCCGGCAGCCTGCTGCTTGGCCGTTGGCGCGGTGTGGATGTGCGTCGTCATGGCAGTGGCAATGCCGGCGGCACCAATGCCTTGCGTACGCTGGGCTGGAAGTTTGCTCTCGGCGTGGTGTTGATCGATGTCGGCAAGGGCGCATTGGCGGTGTGGCTGACGATGCAGTTTGCGCCGCCGGACGTGCCGGCCGGCGTGATTGCGCTGGCGTGGGTGGCTGCGTTGCTGGCCATCATTGGCCATACCTGGCCGGTGTTTTACGGCTTTCGCGGCGGCAAGGGTGCGGCAACATTGCTGGGTGCGCTGGCGGTGATCTGGCCATCATCGTTGCCATGGTTTCTGGGTTGCTGGCTGCTCATCATTGGCGTCAGCGGCTATGTCGGGTTGGCTACCCTGCTGGCCACGTTTGGTTTGATCGTGCTCGCTGCGCTGGCCGGTGACGGCGTGCAGTTGGGATTTGTGGTCATCACGGCATTGCTGATCGTCTACAACCATCGCGACAACTTGCGTCGGCTGCGCGCCGGCAACGAATCCCGCTTTGAGCGGGCGCGCGTGTTGCGGCGTCCGTTCCGGATGCGCTCGTGATCGATGAGCGGCGGTTGTTGCAATATCTGGAACATGGGCCATGCACCGGACAAGTGCTGGCTGATGCCTTGGGGCTGAGCCGCGCTGCGATCTGGAAGCGGGTGCAGGCGTTGCGTGCTGCCGGGTTGGAAATCAGTGCAGATCGCCGCTGTGGCTATGCTCTTGCTGCGCCGCTGGATTTGCTGGACGCGGATACGATCCGCAGCTTGCTGCCGCGTGCGGTTGCGGCGGCATTGCCCGAACTGGCCGTGTGTTGGTCGCTCGATTCCACACAGGCGGCGTTGTTGCGCCGGGATGCTGCGGCGCCATTGCCCGCAGTATTGCTGGCTGAACGGCAGAGCGCGGGCCGCGGCCGTCGCGGTCGGGTGTGGGTTTCACCATTGGCGGCGCACTTGTATCTGTCTTTGGCATGGCGATTTGATTTGCCGCTGGCGCGCCTGGCCGGGCTCAGCCTGGGTATTGGCATGGCGGTGGTCGATGCGCTGCGCGAGCAGGGCATTGCCGGCATTGGCCTGAAATGGCCGAACGATCTGCTGGCCGAAGGACGCAAGCTCGGCGGCATCGTCGTGGATGTCAGCGGCGAGGTTGGCGGGCCGGTGACGGCGATCATCGGTATTGGCATCAATGTGCGCATGCCGGGCGCAGCCGCATCGAGCATCGATCAGCCCTGGTGCGATCTCAAGCGTTTGTCGGATGACAAGTTGCCGTCGCGCAACGTACTGGCAGCGGCGGTGATTGCGCAGGTATTGCCGGCACTGTCGCGCTTTGCCGATCAGGGGTTGCCCGATATCATCGCGCGCTGGCCCGATTACGACGCGCTCGCTGGGCAAGCCGTGCGCGTTGATGATGCGCGCTCGGTGTTTGCTGCCGAAGTGCTGGGTCTGGCCAATGATGGTGGCTTGCGGGTGCGCACAACGCAGGGTGACCGCGTTTTGTATTCGGGTGAGGTGAGTGTACGTGGGGCAGGGCGATGAGCTGGTTGTTTGATCTGGGCAATACCCGGTTGAAATGGGCGCGGCTGGCGAACGGGCAGTTGCTCGATCGCGGCGCGCTGACGCACCAGGGCGGCGGTTTTGATCAGGCCCTTGATGCAGCGCTTGCGGCGATGCCACGTGCCAAGGATGCACTGCTGTCGTCGGTCGCAACGCCAGACCTTGCCGCGCGCGTGCGCGCCCTGTGTGCCCGGCACGGGGTGCCTTCCCGCGACGTTACCCCAATTCCCGCATTGGCGGGCGTACGCATCGCTTATACGCATCCCGAGCAATTGGGCGCTGACCGATTCCTCGCGTTGCTTGCCGCGCACGCACGCGGGCCGGGGCCATGGTTGATTGCGAGCATCGGCACCGCAGTCACCGTGGATGCGCTCGCGCAGGATGGCAGGCATCTGGGCGGCGTGATTGCGCCTACGCCCGCCCTGATGCGCGAGGCACTGGCAGCACGGGTGCCGCATTTGCGCAACGATGGCGGCGAGCCCATGGTATTTGCCAGCAACACCCGCGACGCGCTGGCTGGGGGCGCGGCTGGCGCGGTACTTGGCCTGATCGAGCGTTGCCATGCCAAGGCAGCGGTGGTATTTGGCTGCGCGCCCACGATTTTGCTCGGTGGTGGCGGTGCAGCGGACATCGGGCCAGAGCTCGGCCTCGCGTACCAGCCGTCACCGGACTTGGTGCTGGAAGGCCTGGCGGTATGGGCGAAGCATGGCTCGGGTTAGAATCCCGGGATGATATCGCGCGCATTGGTTGCCATTTTATTGATGATGAACCTGGGCGTGGCCGCCTGGTGGATGTGGGGCCCGGAGCCATACCAGCCAGTTGCGCGCGACGCGTCGATTTCGGGAATACCGCAATTGCAGTTGCTGTCCGAACGTGAACTCGTGCTAGCCGAGGTACCAGCGCGTGTTGAATCCAGCAGCGCCATGCAACAAGCAGCGGCTGAAGCCGTAGCCGGCACGGTTGACGTCGAGGTTTCGACTGAATCGACAAGCGAACCCGTGTCGGCAAGCGATGCCAGCGTCGCGATAACGATCAGCGACACGCCTGATGCCGAGCCAGACAGCGTAGCGGCCCAGGCCGAGCCGCCAACCGAGGTTGTTGGCGATGCTGAAACGGTAGCTCCACAGGTGGCGCATCACTGCTTCAGCATCGGGCCATTCGCGGCGATCGACGATGTGCGCCGCACCAGCGCATTGATCGAGTCTTCATTGCAACGGCAACAGGTGCGCGAAGTGCGCAGCAATGAAATACGTGGCTATCGGGTATATCTGCCGCCATTTCCAACCCGGCAAGCGGCCATGGACGCCGCTCGAACCTTGCAGGAAAAAGGTTTGCGTGATTACTACGTAGTCACCGCTGGTGAACAGGAAAATACCGTTTCACTTGGCTTGTTTCGCGATCTTGCCAATGCCCAATCGCGGCGCGAGCTGGTGCGCGGCTTTGGTTTTGAGCCGCGCCTTGAGCCGCGCCAGCAGGAGTTGACACGCTGGTGGCTCGACATTGCAGTGGCCACGGATGATGACGGTTGGCGTACACAGGCGACGCGCTATGAGGGTACGCGGATCGAGGCATTGCCGTGCCAATGATCGGCAACACGATGGTTTCGCGTCATCGGCAATGCCGTTCCCGCGCAGGCATCGGCGCTGTTAGAATATCCACCGCGCCGGCATAGCTCAGTTGGTAGAGCAACCGCCTTGTAAGCGGTAGGTCCCCAGTTCGAATCCGGGTGCCGGCACCATCTGCAGAGGTTTCTGATGCATTTTCGTGCGTTGATTGTGTTTGTCGCTTTACTGATTTGCGCAGCGGGCGTTTGTGCCGGTGAGCCGGTTGCGCCGCGTCAACTGGCCAGGCAGTTGCAGGCAGATAACGCGCCGCTGGTGCTCGATGTGCGCACCCAGGCCGAGTTCGATGCCGGCCACATACCCGGTGCCGTATTGATTCCACACGATCAGCTGGCCGAGCGTTTCGATGAAGTTCCGGTTGATCGTGAGGTAGTGGTGTATTGCCATAGTGGCCGGCGTTCAACCTTGGCCGAGCGAATACTGGTTGCGCACGGCCGTCAGGTGAGCCAGCTCGATGGCAGTTGGATCGGTTGGAAAGCTGCCGGCCTGCCGGCCGCAACGGCGGAGCAGAGGCCATGATGGCGCGGACGATTGCGTTGATCGGCGCGCCCACGGACATCGGCGCGGGCCATCGTGGTGCATCGATGGGGCCGGAGGCGCTGCGCGTCGCCGGTATCGAGGCGGCATTGGTGCAGCGTGGTTGCAGCGTGCTCGACACCGGCAACATCAGCGGCCCGTTGAATCCGTGGCAACCACCAACGGAGGGCTACCGGCATCTGCCGGAAGTGGTGGCGTGGAATCGCGCATTGATGAATGCGGTGTACGCGCAACTTGCTGCGGATCGCATGCCGGTGGTGCTGGGTGGCGATCATTGCCTGGCCATCGGCAGTATCACTGCGGTTGCACGCTGGTGCCGCGAGCGCGGAAAAACCCTGCGCGTGCTCTGGCTCGATGCCCATGCCGACTTCAATACCAGCACCTTGACCCCGTCGGGCAATATCCACGGCATGCCGGTGGCCTGTTTGTGTGGCAATGGCCCCGATGAGCTGATCAATCTGGGCGGCAGTGTGCCGGCGGTCAGTCCGTCGGTGTTTCGACAAATCGGTATCCGCTCGGTCGATGCCGGTGAGAAACGGCTGGTGCATGACGTTGATCTGGACATCTACGACATGCGCTATATCGACGAGTTCGGCATGCGCGAGGCGGTGATGCAGGCGCTTGATGGCATCGACGACAACACCCATCTGCATGTCAGCTTCGATGTCGATTTTCTCGACCCGAGCATCGCGCCGGGTGTCGGTACCACGGTAAAAGGCGGGCCGAATTACCGTGAGGCGCAATTGGTGATGGAGTTGCTGGCCGACACCGGCTTGCTGGCGTCGCTGGACATCATGGAACTCAATCCGGCGTTCGATAACCGCAACCGCACCGCCAAATTGGCGGTCGATCTGGTCGAGAGCCTGTTCGGCAAATCAACCCTGATGCGGCAGCGCGACGCTGGCTGAGCGCGGCTCGCTACGCGGTTTTCAAGGTGCCGATGCGTTCACCCACTTGCAGGGCCTGATCGCTGCCCAGCGTGTCCAGCGCCACGGTGTTGGCCGGCCACAGCATGATTACGGTGGAGCCGTAATTGAAGCGTGCCATTTCCGCGAAGCGGGCCAGGGTGATGCCCTTGCCGCGCCAGTCGCGTGCCCGTGGGCGGCTGGCATAGGGCGGGATTTCTTCGCCACCCCACACCGTTTGCACGCCCGATACCAGCATCGCGCCAACCATCACCACGCATAGCGGGCCGTGATCGGTATCGAAGTGGCACACCAGACGTTCGTTGCGTGCGAACAAACGCGGAATCGCGCGCACAGCCCACGGCGCCACGCTGAACAGGCGGCCCGGAATATGCAGGGTTTCGCGCAGGGTGCCTGTCATCGGCATGTGTACGCGGTGGTAGTCGCGCGGAGACAGGTAAATATTGACGAAATCGCCATCGGCATAAACCGCTGCTGCGCTATCGCTGCCAAGCAATTCGCTGGCACTGAACCATTGCCCCTTGGCTTGCACGATTCGCCCGGATTCGATGTGTCCAGCCTGGCTGATCTTGCCGTCGGCGGGGCTCAGAATGGCAAGTGGATTGCTGTCGGCACGCCGTGCGCCGGCTTTCAGTGCGCGGGTGAAAAACGCATTGAAGTGCGGATAGCTGTCGGGATCGGGATTCTCGGCTTCACGCAAGTTGACGTTGAACCGCCGTACCACGGTGTCGATCAGGGCGCGTTTGAAGGGCCGCCAACGCCAGCGCGCCAGCGCATAAGCCAGACGCGACAACAGCCGATGTGGCAGCACATATTGCAATACGACGGCAAGCTTCATGGCGTACTCTGCACGATGGCAATCAGGTCCTTGGCGATCGCTGCCGGTGCATGCGGTGCGCGGATCAGGCCGGCAAAGCGGCCCTGTGGGTCGAGCAGGGTGATGTGTGCGGAATGATCGATGCTGTAGTTGGCCGGGTCTGTGCCTGCGGCGACCGGAGCTTTCATGAACACCATGCCCAGGCTGCGGGTAAATGCTTCCAGCGCGGGCAGATCACCGGTTACCCCGATCGCATCGGCGCTGAAAAAGCGGGCATATTCCTGCGTGTGATCGGGGCTGTCGCGCTCGGGATCGACCGATACAAACACGATGCGCGGCTGTTGCGCTGCGGGCAGGCTTTGGGCCCAGAGCTTCGCTGCACCACCAAGGTCGGCCAGGGTCGTGGGGCAGACATCCGGGCAGTGGGTGAAGCCGATAAACACCAGCGTCCAGCGGCCTTTCAGGTCGTTCAGCGTGAGCGGCTCACCACCGGCGCCGAGCAGCGCAAACGCCGGTATCGTGCGTGGCGATGGCAGTAGTGTGGTGATGCCCATCGCGGGTGGCGATTTGCTTTTGCTGTAAAGCAAAGGTTGCGCGGCCCAGAGGCCAAGGCCGGCAGCCAGTGACGCGACCAGGATCATCAGGGTCGAGCGGCGAATGAAACCATGCGTTGATATACGGGTCATGACGCGAATTATAGCCCGCTGAACGATAGGTTCCCGGTATACTTTCGAGGTTTAGGTGGGCTTTATAGCGATGAGCGACGAACTCAAAACGATTATCGACTTCATCCGCCATGGCGCCAGCCGCTTTGCCGGCGCCGGGCTGAGCTTTGGCCACAGTTATGACAATGCGCTCGACGAGGCAACGCAACTGGTGCTGCATGCCTTGCATTTGCCGCACGACTTGAGCCCGGCCTATGGCCAGGCGCGGCTGCTGCCAGACGAGAAAACAACGGTGCTGGCGTTGTTTGAGCGTCGCATCAATGAGCGAATCCCGGCCTGTTATCTCACCGGTGAGGCATGGTTCGCAGGTCTCAGCTTCAAGACCGACTCGCGCGCGCTGGTGCCGCGCTCACCGATCGCCGAGCTGATTGAGGCGGGTTTCGAGCCATGGCTTGGCGAGCGCGAGGTATACCGTGCGCTGGACATGTGTACCGGTTCGGGTTGTATCGCGCTGGCAATGGCGCACTACCGGCCGGACTGGCAAGTGGACGGCATCGACCTGAGCGCCGAGGCGCTGGCGCTGGCTGAAGAAAATCGCGAACGCTTTGGCCTGCGCAACTGCCGTTTGTTGCGCTCGGATCTGTTTGCGGCGGTGCCGGACGCGGTTTACGACCTGATCGTGAGCAATCCGCCGTATGTCACCCATGCGCAGACCGATGCCTTGCCGCAGGAATACGCACACGAGCCCGAGTTGGGTCTGCGCGCCGGCGATGATGGTCTGGATATTGCGCTGAAGATACTGCGCGACGCGCCGGCGCATCTGAGCGAGAACGGCCTGCTGATTTGCGAGGTGGGCGAGAGCGAACACGCGCTGGTGGAGTTGTTGCCGGAGCTGCCGTTCGCGTGGATCGAGTTTCGGGTTGGCCAGATGGGCGTTTTCGTGATCGAGCGCGAAGACCTGCTGCATCATCATGAACGCATCAAGACGCTGGCGGACGCGCGCTGATTGCGTTCGCCAACGATGGAAGGGTATGTCGAGCAACACGTTCGGAAAATTGTTGAGCGTTACCACCTTTGGCGAAAGCCACGGGCCGGCGATTGGCTGCGTGGTCGATGGCTGCCCGCCGGGGCTTGCGTTGAGCGCGGAGATGTTTGTTGCCGACCTGACGCGTCGCGCCACCGGTAAATCGCGGCATGTCTCGCAACGGCACGAGGCCGATGCGGTTGAAATACTCTCTGGCGTTTACGAGGGCATCACCACCGGCACTCCGATTGCCTTGTTGATCCGCAACACCGACGCGCGCAGCAAGGATTACGCCGCTATCGCGCAGCAGTTCCGGCCCGGTCATGCCGATTACACGTATTGGCAGAAGTACGGCATTCGCGATCCGCGTGGTGGTGGTCGCAGTTCCGCACGCGAAACAACAATGCGCGTTGCCGCCGGCGTGATTGCCAAAGCCTGGCTGGCGCAGCAGTACGGCATCCGGGTGCGCGCCTGCATGGGCGCGGTGGGTAGCGTGCAGCCAACCGCCGTTGACTGGTCCGCAGTTGAAGCCAACGGCCTGTTCTGGCCCGACTCCGCGCAGTTGCCCGAGTTGGAGGCGTATCTCGACGCGCTGCGTAAATCCGGCGATTCGGTGGGTGCGCGGGTTGATGTGCAGGCGCTGGGTGTGCCGCCGGGTTGGGGTGAACCGATTTACGGCAAACTCGATGCCGAACTGGCGGCGGCGATGATGTCGATCAATGCCGTGAAGGGCGTGGAGATCGGCGACGGCTTTGCCTGCGTTGCACAACGGGGCAGTGAGCATCGCGATGAGATGGTGCCGGAAGGTTTTTTGAGCAATCACGCCGGCGGTATTCTCGGCGGCATATCCAGCGGCCAGACCGTGCATTGTTCGGTGGCGTTCAAGCCAACTTCAAGTTTGCGTCTGCCGGGGCGTGGGATCGATGTGACCGGCGCGCCGGTGCAGGTGGTAACCACCGGCCGCCACGACCCGTGCGTGGGCTTGCGTGCGCCGCCGATCTGCGAGGCGATGATGGCTCTGGTATTGATGGATCAGGCGCTGCGTTATCGCGCCCAGTGTGCTGACGTCGGCACCGTATCGCCGCAAATCGCGGCTGCAGCACCGGCAGGCCCGAGCGGCTCGCACAATAAAGGAAACGATCAATGAGCAAGCTCTACACCGTCGCCGTGGTCGGCGCCACCGGCGCAGTGGGTGAAACCATGCTGTCGATTCTTGCCGAGCGCGCGTTTCCGGTCGGCAAACTGATTGCACTGGCCAGCGAGCGTTCGGTTGGCGATACCGTCAGCTTCGGCGCGCG
This sequence comes from Gammaproteobacteria bacterium HGW-Gammaproteobacteria-2, assembly GCA_002840015.1. Lineage (GTDB taxonomy): Bacteria > Pseudomonadota > Gammaproteobacteria > Xanthomonadales > Xanthomonadaceae. The sequence goes on from PGZE01000016.1 coordinate 34,085, forward strand.
CAAGGTGGATGTGCGCAATCTGGCCACCTTCGACCCCAGCGGCGTGGACATTGCACTGTTTTCCGCCGGTGGCAGCGTGTCGCAGGAATATGCTCCGAAGTTTGCCGCAGCCGGCGCGGTGGTGATCGACAACAGTTCGGCGTTTCGCTACGACGACGACGTGCCGCTGGTGGTGGCCGAGGTCAACCCCGAGGCGATGGCCAATCGTCCGCGCGGCATCATCGCCAACCCCAACTGTTCAACCATGCAATTGCTGGTGGCGCTGGCGCCGATTCATCGCGCCGTTGGTATCGAGCGCATCAACGTTGCCACCTATCAGTCGGTGTCCGGTGCCGGCCGCTCGGCGATGGAAGAGCTGGGCAAGCAGACCGCGGCCATGCTCAATTTCCAGAACGTCGAGAGCAGCAAGTTTCCGGTGCAGATCGCATTCAACCTGATTCCGCATATCGACGAGTTTCAGGACAATGGTTACACCAAGGAAGAAATGAAAGTGGTCTGGGAAACGCACAAGATACTTGGCGATTCCAGCATCCGGGTCAACGCGACAGCGGTGCGGGTACCGGTGTTCTACGGTCATTCCGAGGTGGTCAGCATCGAAACCCGGGAGCCGATCAGTGCCGCGCAGGCGCGGGCGTTGCTGGAAAAGGCACCGGGCGTGGAGGTGGTGGACGAGCGCGTGCCCGGTGGCTATCCGACGCCGGTGAGCCATGCCGCCGGCACCGATGCGGTCTATGTGGGCCGTATTCGCGAGGATTTGTCGCACCCGCGAGGATTGAACCTTTGGGTGGTGTCGGACAATATTCGCAAAGGGGCCGCATTAAATGCGATTCAGTTGGCTGAACTGCTGGTTCGTGAACGTTCCTGAACGTATAGTCGGGTTAACGTATAGTGTTGCTTTTAGACGGTACGCCATAGTCTTATGGCGATGTGTTGACGCATTGTGTGTCAAATAGTGAAGGGACGGTGCGTGCCCGATTCGGGCAGACACAGGTAGTAACCGGGGAGAATGCAAGTGAAACAAACGAGACTGCAACTATCGCTGGCGGTTTCCCTGGCTCTCGCCAGCGGGCCGTTGCTGGCCTTGGGTCTGGGTCAAATCGAGGTCAAATCCCGATTGAGCCAACCACTACTGGCGGAAATCCCAATCGCAAGCTCGAGCCCGGGTGAGCTGGAATCCTTATCGGTCAAGCTGGCATCGCCTGCGGCATTCGCGCGTGTCGGGCTGGATCGGCCCTTGTTTCTGGCGGCAAACCTTGAGTTCAGTGTCGGCCGCAATGAGCGTGGCGAAAACGTCATTCGCGTCTCGACCAGCAAACCGGTAGACGACCCATTCGTGAGTTTCCTGCTGGAAGCCGATTGGGGCAGTGGCAAGTTGGTTCGTGAGTTCAGCGTGCTGCTCGATCCACCGTATCTGGCGCCGTCACCGCGCGCGCCGGTCAACCCTGCACGTATCGACGCAACACCAACGGTAACCTCGCGGACATCCCCAGCCCCGGCGCCGTTGCCATCGCCGCCACCAGCGCAGCAGGCGCTCGCCACTGCGGCCTCAGGAACCGCGATGCCAACCAGCGGCTCCGCGCAAGTCAGCAACGGTCAGTTTGGGCCGGTTGCCAGCGGGCAAACCCTGTCGCAAATTGCCAACTCCCTGCGCCCGGCCGGCGTCGGCTTGAATCAAATGATGGTGGCCTTGCTGCGCGCCAATGCGTCGGCGTTCATCAATGGCAATATCCATCAACTCAAACGCGGTGCCATTCTGCGCATCCCCGGTAGTGATGAACTGGCCGTATTGAGCGCAGCGGATGCCGCTGCAATCGTGCGCGAGCAAACCGAGGCTTGGCAGGGTGTGCGTGAACCGCAGTTGCAACCGATCAATAGCCGCTCGGCAACAACGGCTGCCCCGGCGCGCGCTACGCCCGCTGCCGATGGCCGTCTCAGCATCGTGCCGCCTTCCGGCGCACAGGCGAGTGCCAGTCAATCCGGTGCCAGCGCAGCGGGTGAGGGCACCGAATTACGTGCCGAATTGAGCGAGGCCCGTGAAAACCTGGCCGCACGTGATGGTGAAATAAAGGAGCTGCGCTCACGGGTCACTGACCTGGAAAAACTGCGCGAAAGCAACAGCAAGCTGGTTTCGCTCAAAGATAGCGAGTTGGCTGCCCTGCAGCAGCGCTTGCGCGAGCTGGAACAGGCGCGTACCGCCGATGCCACGAATGTGGCATCCGACGCGTCGCCCGTCGCGACCGTGTCTGATGACACCGCCCTCGCTGATACCACAGACGTTGATAGCGATGCACCGCCAATCGAAACCACTGCAGCGGCCAAGCCAGCGGCCGTGGTGAGTGATAGCAAACCCGCGCCACCGACGGCGGTGCCGCCGGCAGTTCCTGCCGCCCCTGTTGTGCCTTGGTACCTGCAGACCATGACGCTGGCGGGATTTGGTGTGCTGATCGTTGGTCTGCTGAGCTTGTTGCTGCTGCGTCGCAAACCCAAGGTCAGCACCACAGTTGGTGTGGCGCGCAAACGCGGTAGCGATGCCGGTTCGCTGGCTGCAAGCATCAATGCCTTGCGTGCCAGTCCGGAAGTAGTTGATGTAGACGCTGTTGACTCCCAGCCCGATGTTGATGAAGAGCATCTGCGCGAGCTGCGTGCCAACGTGGTCATGCGGCCAGAGCAACTGGAAGCGCATCTGGCATTGCTGCGTTATCTGCATGCAAACGACATGTCCGAGGCATTCGAAGATGCCGCCACCGACATGCTGCCGCACGTGCTTGATCGCAACGGCCCGCAATGGCGCGAGGCGTGTGCTTTGGGCAATGGCCTTATGCCCGGCAATGCGTTGTTTGCTGTCGCGGTGGCGCAATCCGGCGAATATCCGGTGGATGAGGACGAAGATGAGGACGAACTTGCCCAGTTGGTGACGGAGGAGAGCGCAGAGCGTGACGAGGATTTCGAACGTGCTCTGGCTGAGTTCGACCTCGAAACGCCCAATACGGACGCCACCCCAGCATCGGCCTGGGACGACTCCGACAGCACCGCGCCAGCTGTTGCACCGTCTGAAGATGTAGCGCCGATTACTGATAACGCGGCATCTGACGAGACTGCACAAGACTTCGGGCTTGGCGACACTACGGCGGCAGATCAAGCCGATAGCGAATCGGCATTCACGGATGACGATGCGCTTGCCGGAGGTGCCGATGATGAGAATGATGCTGCCGAGACCAAGCTCGATCTGGCGCAGGCCTATATCGATATTGGTGACAACGAGGCAGCACACGCGTTGCTCGATGAGGTGTTGACCGAAGGCAATGCGTCGCAGCGGCTGCGTGCCGAGCGCCTGCTCGCCGATCTGCGCTGACGTGAACGACTGGTGCATGAAGCCCATGGGTTAGCGAACATTTGAACAAGCCCCGACCTGCGTCATTGCGAGGAGCGAAGCGACGCGGCAATCCAGAAACCTCTCAAGAAACAAAACTGTAAGTCTTTGTTTTTTCTAGAACGTCTGGTCCGCGTTTTGCGGACTTGGGAAGCTGATTAGTGTCGAACCTCAGCTGTGATGCGCTGTGAATCCTTCTCCCACCGGGACAACCAGCGACTTGGCGGCTTTGCCGCCTAGTCGATTGGCTGGTAGTTTCATCAGAAGG
>PGZE01000017.1 GCA_002840015.1 Gammaproteobacteria bacterium HGW-Gammaproteobacteria-2
AGCGTGCAGAGGACGCCGAAGCAGCGGCACGCCAGCGCCTCGAAGCAGCCGTTGCGAAATACGATGCCGGCTTTGCGCCGCAGCGGATGGCAGACCTTCGCTACGGCGTGGGCGACGAACTCATCTTTCTGGTCAAGGCGAGCATGGCCGGCAAGAACGACGTGATCGGGACCACGACCTATGGAAGACGGTCGGATTTCGCCAAGTCGGTCATCCATGCCGGTCTGCTCAAACCGGGTGAAACCGGCGTCGTGTCCGCGAAGGTGGTAGCAAGCCATTACGCACCGTTCCTGGGATCACCGCGCAACGGCGTCGACTCGCTGAACTCATCCAGTAGCGATTATGCATACACCCTGCGCCTGCTGGAGCGCATCGACACCGGCGCGGGGGTGGCGCCATGAGCATCACCGATGCGCGTTAACCGCCGTTTGAGCAGCCACTGGCACACCCCTCTGTGCAACGGCGACCCGAGTACCTGCACATGGCTCGGGCCGGTACCGATTCCACTGTGTTGGCGCTGCTCGGCGCTATGGGCGGGCAGTCTTGTCGGCTACGCATTGAACTTCAAGCTTGATGCAGCAGACGCTGCGGGTCTTGTTGCTCCTTGTACCTTGCATGGGATCGCACGCTACCTGTTTTCCCGAACCTGCAGCAATCGCGGGCGGATTCTGACCGGATTCCCCGCCGGCTATGCACTTGGATCGCTCGTCAGTCACATTCAATAACCGAGAAGGTCGTCCTCATGCTTTTGCTCATCTTGATGTTGTTGGCAATTGTTCTGGTATGCGTGGTCATTTCCATGGCGAGCAAGAAATCCAAGCTCACCGACTTGGAAATCGAGCAGATGAAAGGCGCGGGAAAAGCAAACGCCAGCGGCAATGATTCTGACCGCTACGAAACGCTGGCCAAGCTCAAAAAACTGCTCGATGACGGTGTTCTGAGTCAGGAGGAGTACGAAATCGAGCGCAAGAAGGTGTTGGCACGGAATTCAGACATGTTTTCGAAACCAAAAGGGGCAGTCATGAATCGCAAGTCCATCTTCAGCGCGGCAATCCTGGCATTGCTCGCGACACCGGCATGGGCGCAGCCCGCGCCAGAACCAATCCTCACCGAGGATCTGACCGGCAACTGGTTCAATCCGATACGCGATGGCGAGGGCTGCAACCTCACCCTCGAAGGCGACGGCCAGTCGATGATCCTCACCTGTTACACCTATCTCGACGGCAAACAGGTGTGGCTGATCGGCAGCAATGCATTCGATGAAACCGCAGGAGAGTTGGTAATCGATCAGTTCGTGGTCACCTCCGGTGCCCAGTTCGGTGCCGCGTTCCGTCCCGAGGACGTGGTGCGCGAAGTATGGGGCCGGGCATCGATGCAGTTTGCCGACTGCAATACCGCGTTGATCGCATTCGAGCCCACCGACACCCGCTTCACCGGATTTGAAACTGCCTACCAGAAGATCGTCCCCGGCCCCTGCAACAGCGGGCGGATGACGAGCGCCAGCGGCGACACCACGGTGATCGGCAACTGGTTCAATCCGGCCCGCGATGGCGAGGGCATCCAGGTTGCGCTGGAGGGCGACGGCGCAACCTATGTTGCAACCTATTACACCTATCTCGACGGCGAGCAAGCCTGGGTGATCGGCACCGGCCGTCTGGATGGCAGCACGATCAGCTTCGACGACATGACCCTCACCGGCGGCGCCGACTTCGGCCCGGCCTTCAACCCAGCGGACGTGACGCGCACGCCGTGGGGGCAAATGGTTGTCGATATCAGCGATTGCAGCACCGCGCAGGTGACATTCAACAGCAGTCTGCCCGCCTTCGAGGACTTCGCCACCGAAATGGTGAAGATTGTGCAGGGTCCGTGTCGCGCACTCACTTTGCAAGGCCAGGTAACCGATGCGCCGATCGCCGATGCGACGGTAACCGCTCAGGTTGGTGATCGCCAGTACCAAACCGTTGCCGACGAAAACGGCAACTATGAACTGCGTGTGGTTGCGCGCAGCGGCGACGAGTTCGTGCGGCTGAGCGCGACCGGCTCGGAGGCGCAGCCGCAGGTGCAGTTCGAAAGCCTGCTTGGCTCTGCCGGGCGATTGATTGGCGACGCAGGCAGCGACGGCGTGCTGTCGTCGAGCGACAATGCCCAAACCGACGTGACCCACTTCACCACCGCGCAATTCGCGCTGATGCTGGAAGTCAACCAGGGCGTCCTGCCATCCGACGACGACAGCCTTGCCCTGCTTACCGAGGGCATTTCCAGCGATGCCCTGGTGCAGGGTGCGGCGCTGATTCAATTGGTGGTCGATGGCGGCGCAAGCTTGCCTGACGGGGTCAGCAACACACTCGCCCTGCTGACCAACCCGGAAGCGACGCAGGCATTCGTCGACAGCTTGCCCGAAGGTGCCCTGGAGCAGGCAATAGCCGATGTCACCAGCACCACGCCGGAAAGTGTCGCGTTCGCGGTCGGCAGCATTCCGATCGGCGAGTACGCTCTGTACTTCACGTCGCCGGTCGGCACCGTGCAGTCGATCGATGGTGGTGCCCTGGCACTGCTGCGATTCAACCCGGTTGATCCGCCCGGAGATGCGGGCACCATGCAGTGGTTCGACGAGAATCTGATCGCGGATACCAGCGCCCTCTGGAGCCTGGCCGATGGTGTCATCACCGTAATTCCTGCGACCCCCAGGCTGGAATTCCGCTCCTTTGACGTCTGCAACGCGCCCACCGGCGACAGTATTCAGCGCGAGCGCATCTGGGAAACTGTCAAGTGGGAAATGCGGCGGATCGTGCGCGGCGACATCGACACCATCGCGCTGACGACATTCACGGAAATACGTGATGTCGATCCGGCCGCCTGCGATGATCCGCCGACGACGATGGTCTCGACCGCCAGCATGCTCGCGTTCAAGGTGGACGCGCTGCCGTTTGTGGCCGACGACCTGACCGGAGCCCGGATGCTGCCGTTCGTTGCGGACCCGGCTGCTGGCGGTTTTGTTGACCCGACCATTGCTAGTTTCGGCGGTTCGGCGGTGCTCGATTTCGATACCGGCCTGCTCGATGCACCGGGCATGCAGTCCGGCTTTACCGCAGCGCTGGATCATGGTCGAATCGTTGCCACACTCACCCGCGCCGATGGCTCAGCCAGCTACGAGCATGAATACCGCCGCTATCGCAACGATGGCCGCAAGGCCGATTCGGTATTGGCGTTCGTTACCCGCTCCGACGGCGCCCGCGCCATTGCTGGCGGCATGAGCGTGAAGGCCGACCAGAGTCTGGCCTTCACCACTGCCAATGCGCCGGGCATCTACCGTAGCGGCCTGGAACTGGGCTACTTCCGCGGCAACTTCAACGGCGACTCCCCGTTCTTCATCCAGATCAACGACGATGCCGAACACACCGTGACGCGCACGTCCCTCGGCCCCACGGCCGCAGACGAACCATCAATCACCCAGCGAATCTGGAACATCGAAGGCAATCTGCTTGCGTTGCACCGGGTGCCAGGTGGTTCAACTGGTGGGCTTCGCGACCGCGATTGGCTGCCGATCGCAATCGATGGCAACCGGGTCTACGTCCGTGAACGACGGCACGGCATCAGCTTTGATGAGGCGACAAATACATTCTCAGGGCCATTGGCTGAGATGCGCTCGAACTTCTACGACCTGGTCGATACCATACAGTTCGAGCGTCCGTAAGCGGCTGCGGTTTGCTTGACAATCGCGGCGCGGGGCAACGAGCCCCGCGCCGCGCTGCATTGGGGCAGCTTCCGCTACCATGTAGCTGGCGCGAAGTGGCTATGGGCAGGCTGCCGGGCAGCAATTGCCGCATAATTGCGTGAAAAACGGCGATGCGCTGCAATGTCACTGTCATGCAACAGTGCTGTCATAAACCTTCCGGCCCCAGTGAATGCCCCTAGTGCGCCCGACAACGGTTTGCCTGATCCTGCCAACCAACGCGGCACTCGCTGCGGATGGCTGGCTATGGCCCAAGTTACCGTCGGCCTGCCGTGGACTGGTATTCGGCCACGACCCGAATATGGCCGAATTGCCGGAGCCTTGGCAATCGATGCCTGCCCAGCCCGACCCGCTTGCCGCGTTGCGTGCCGCGCAGGCGCTCGATCCCACCCGTGACCTGCTCCTGATCAGCGCCGATGCGTTGCTACCCGATGGCTGGTGGCTGCGCTTGATGACCGCAGTCGCCACTGCCGACGGATTTGATGTGATTTCGGCGATTGGCTCGCACCACAGCGCGCTCGACCCGTTCGCACAGCCAGCAACCGAAGCCCTGCCCGCTTTTGCCGACCCGGATGCGCTGTGCTGGCTGCTGGCTGACCATTCCCTGTTTGACTGCGCGTTGGCGAGTTGCGGCCTGAGTTGGTGGCGCGCCGGGGTATGCCTGCCCGATGCGCAGCGATGGAACGATCGGGTGCCCGAGGGCCTGCACGGCGCGGTGCTGCCCTGCCTGTATATCGCAGCAACTGCTGGCGAGCGCAGCACACCGGCAGCCGCGCCGCTACCGGTAGCCGCATTGGCCGAGCGTATCGCCGAGCGCGCCGGCCAACCGGCGCGGCGCCCGGGCTGCAATGGCAAGCCGGTGGTGTTGCACATCGTACACGGCTGGGGCGGCGGTGCCTGGCAATTCGTGCGCGACATGATGAGCCATGAGCAAACGCGAGAACACCTGGTCCTGGTCAGCCATGGCGACCCGCGCACCGCGGAGCATGGGCAGCGCATCGCCCTGCACGCCGATCTGGATGCACCCGCCATTGCCGATTGGACGCTGCCCGCTGCGATCAGCGATACCGCCATCGAATCGCCCGCGTGGCGCGCGATATTGGACGAGGTCATCGCCGATTGGGGCATCGGCGCGGTGCTGGTGTCATCGCTGATCGGGCATAGTCTGGATGCACTGCGCTCCGGGCTGCCAACCAGCATCTGCTGCCATGATGCCTATCCGCTGTGGCCGTATCTTGCCGACAACCTGCAGGCCGAAGATTTCGCTTTTGATGTGCCCGCGTTGGTGCAACGCCTTGCCGAAAACGCACCTGCACCATTTCGCAATCGTGACCCGGCACACTGGGCCGCTCTGCGTTCGGCCTACCTCAATGCCTTGCAGCAGCACGATGTACTGCTGGTCGCGCCCAGCCTGAGCAGCCGCGACAGTTATTGGCGGCTCGCCGCGCCAACCCGTACCTTGCGCTGGCAGATCATCGGCCATGGCAGCGCCCTGCCGCTGCCAGCCCCATCGGCACAACCGCCAACGCGAACCCGGCTGCGGGTGCTGGTGCCGGGCCGCATCGCCAATGGCAAGGGCGAACAACTGCTGCTGCAATTGGCTGCCGAGCTGACGCCCGAGCTGGAATTGATTTTGCTCGGCTGCGGCAGCGCCGGCATGGCGCTTTTCGCCCGTAACGGCGTACAGATGCAGCTGAACTACCGCCATGCGGATCTGCCAACACTGGTGAGCCAACTGGCCCCGGACCTGGCGCTGTTGCCGAGCACGGTGGCGGAAACCTGGAGCTACACCCTGTCGGAAATGTGGCAGTTGGGTATCCCGGTGCTGGCCACCGCATTGGGCAGTCTGCGCGAACGGATCGTCGATGGCGAAACCGGTTTGCTGGTGGCTGCCAACGCCGAAGCCGTGCGCGCAGTGTTAATTGCGCTCGCCCACGACCGCAGCCGGTTGCAGGCATTGCAGCCCGGCCATGTACCCACGCTGGACACCATGCTGGCCGCCTGGCGCGATGCCTTGCCTGCACCCGCACATTGCGCTCGTATCCAGTCGCAAGCCTCAGCGCAATCGCTGGCACGGCACAGCCTACAATGCGAGCACGGTACCCAACGTCGGCAGTTGCTTGCACTCGGCAGCCAGCACCGCGCCCTGCAAATCGAGTTCGATCGGCGCAACGCCTGGGCGATCAGCATGGAGCAGCAATTGGCTGCGCAACACGAAAACCAGCTTGATTTGCAGCAACAACACGATGCGGCGCTTGTGCAAATTGCCGAGTATGCCCAGCGAACTGCGGACATGCACAAGCAGCTGATCGCGGGACATCTAAACCTTGCCAAGCTGACAGAACAATACGAAACAGCACAGGCAGCACTTGCCGAAAGCCACGCGCTGGCTGCATCGCTCAATGCATGTATCGCAAACAACAAAAAGGATTTGTGCGCAATGCAGGATCAACTGGACAATATGCGACAGCGACATGACAGTGCCCGAGAACGCCTCAATGCGCTCGAAGACGCGCTGAACAGCGCGCATCAGTTTTATCAACGCGACACCGGCGATCTGGCACAACAACGCAACGTCGCGCTGGCACAACGCGATCAACTGCAGCGCGAACTCGACACCTTGCTCGAAAGTCATTCATGGCGTCTCACCCGCCCCCTTCGCGGATTGCGCCGCATATTGCGTACCGGGCTGGCAACACTGACATTCCGCTTCCGTGTACTGGCTTCACTGGTGCGTCGCAGCCTGGCCAGCCTGCGCACACGGGGGTTGCGTGTCACTTCGCAACGCGTGGGCGAATATTTGGCCCGTAAACGCACAGCCCGAAATATGGCACCCACGGGCGACGCCAGCGTTCACATCAGTGCAGCACCGGTCGCGGTGCCTTGCGCCAACGCGCCAGTGGCCAGCATCATCATTCCGGCCTTCAATCATGTCGAACACACCCTGACCTGCTTGGCCGCACTGGCCAGCAATAACGAACAGGTGCCATTTGAAATCATCGTGGTCGACGACCATTCCAGCGACGACACCCCAATCCAACTCGCCGCGATCCGTGGCCTGCGCCTGCTGCGCAATGCCAGCAACCTCGGTTTCATCGGTGCCTGCAATGCCGGCGCGCAGCAGGCACGCGGTCGCTATCTCGTGTTCCTCAACAACGACACCCGGCCGCTTGCTGGCTGGCTAGACGCGCTGATCGACACCTTTACCCAGCGCCCTGATGCTGGCCTGGTCGGGGCCAAGCTGATCTATCCCGATGGCCGCTTGCAAGAGGCCGGCGGCATCGTGTTCAACGATGGCTCGGGCTGGAACTACGGTCGCTTTCAGAACCCCGCCGATCCGCGCTTCAATTTCGTGCGCGAGGTGGACTACTGCTCGGGTGCCGCGATCGCGATCGAGGCTGGCGTGTTTGCCGCACTGGATGGCTTCGACAGTTACTACGCACCGGCGTATTACGAAGATACCGATCTGGCGATGCGCATTCGCCGAATCGGCAAAAAGGTGTACTACCAACCGAAAGCGGAAGTGATCCACGACGAGGGTGTGACCAGCGGCACCGATCTGGGCAAGGGTGTCAAAGCCTTTCAGGTCGAAAACCAGGCACGCTTCCTTGCCCGTTGGCGGCAGACCTTGCAGCGCAGCCATCGCTTGCCCGGCAGCGATCCGGCGCGCGCGGCTGCCCGTGATCGGGTGCGTGAAGTACTGATTATCGATGCCTGCACACCAACACCGGATCGCGACTCGGGCTCGCTGCGCATGCTCAACCTGATGCGTCTGCTGCTTGCCCGTGGTTGCGCAGTTAGTTTTCTGGCCGAAAACCCGGCACATGGCGGCCGCTATACCGAAGCCATGCAGCAACTCGGGGTGGAAGCGTGGTGGCACCCGTGGCTGGCCAACCCGGCACAGTGGATGAGCGAACATGGCCGCCGCTTCGACACCGTGATCGTGTCGCGGCATTACGTCGCCTCCGCGTACCTGCCGTTGCTGCGTCAGTTCGCGCCGCGCGCGCAGATTCTGTTCGATACCGTGGATCTGCATTACCTGCGTGAACAACGCGAGGCCGAACTCAGCGGCGACGCCGCCCAGACGCGAGCCGCAGCAACCACCCGCGAGCGCGAATTGCGCCTGGTGCGCGATACCGACATCACCTTGGTGGTGAGCCCGTTCGAGCAGGCGTTGCTGCAACGCGAAGTGCCTGGCGCCCGAATCGAAGTGCTCTCCAACGTACACGCGATCGCCGGTTGCAAACAGCCCTTTTCCCAGCGCAATGGGCTGCTGTTCGTGGGTGGCTACCGTCATCCGCCGAACGTCGATGCCGCGAACTGGTTGGCGCAGCAGATCTTCCCGCGCGTGCGCCAGGCGCTGCCGGACATCGAACTGCACCTGATCGGCGGTGATGCGCCAGATTCCGTGCGCGCGCTGGGCGATTTGCCGGGTGTGCATTTCCACGGCCATGTGCCAGACATCGAGCCGTTTTTGGATGGTTGCCGAATCGCGCTGGCACCGCTGCGCTATGGCGCCGGGGTCAAGGGCAAGGTCAATCTGAGCATGGCCCATGGTCAACCAGTGGTGGCAACCCCCTGCGCCGCTGAAGGCATGTCACTGCGCGATGGTCACGACGTGTTGATTGCCGAACAACCGCAAGCCATCGCCGACGCCATCGTCCGTTTGTATCGGGATCAGGCACTGTGGGCCGAGCTGTCACGCAATGGGTTGGACAACGTACGCCAGCATTATTCCTTCGAAGCTGCCGGCGCAGCATTGGCACGGATTCTAGAGCCTGCTGGCCAACGTGATGTTGCCTGAAGGCGCGGCAACCCAAACGATCTCGGGACTCGGAATTTGGTCGCTGACCGACATCGATTACTCGGTCGCTCACCGGGCGCTCCACAAACCAGCTTAGGCGCTTACCTGCAGGAGCAACTGTGTTGCTCGCTGGCGCCAATCCGTGCTGTTGATAAGGGTCGGCCTGCCGGCGAACAATCATTCGACAGCTTCGCGCGCAAGGCGCGCTCCCACAAACGCCTTGAAGCGCCCCTGTAGCAACTGTGTTGCACGCCAGTGCGAGCCAGTGCTTCGGTGGGAGCCGGCCTGCCGGCGAACGAACTGGCGAAAAAGCTTCGCGCGCAGAGCCTGCCCCAGACTTGATCTGGGGCGCGCTCCCACAAACGCCTTGAAGCGCCCCTGNNGCCTGCCGGCGAACGAACTGGCGAAAAAGCTTCGCGCGCAGAGCCTGCCCCAGACTTGATCTGGGGCGCGCTCCCACAAACGCCTTGAAGCGCCCCTGTGTGGAGCCACACTGTGGGCGACAGTTATTGCACCGGCGTAGTGGGGCGAAACGGGAAAGCCAAATTTACGGACGCCCGCTTCTCCGTGCCAGAGCGCCATCTACAATCGCCCACGCACCCGCGCCAACACCTGCACCTTGCCCGGCGTACGCATCAACACGCTGGAATAATCGAACACCAGACCATCGGCATCAATCTGTGCCTGCACCTGATAGGCATTGCTGCCGAGGCTGAAAGGGCCAAGGTCGGCATTGTTTATGCCTTCGCGCTGCAGCGCCTCACGCACCGCCTCGATGCTGCGATAGGCGGTTCCCGGTTCACGCGCCAACCGACGCGCCTGCGCCAAATCCATGCCATCGGCAACCGACAACCACAATACGGGCGGTGCACTGTTGAGATTGAATTGGGCATCCACTGGCGCCGCACACACATACGGCGCCAAGGCCGCATAGACGCGCGCATCAACGGCGGGCAAGCGTTTGAGCTCGGAAATGTCGGTGAACGGTCGATTGGCGCTGCGTGCGGCCGGCCGCAATGCTGCATAGGCGTTATCCTCGGCGCCATTGTCCTGAACCTCACGATCACGATCGACGTAATCGGCGGCTTGATTGGCAATCCGGGTTTCCAGATTCAAGCCAATCAACACCCGCTGCAGGCGGCGCACTGCCACCTCGTCGGTGCTGCCGTCCGCTGCCAACGCATTGAGATTGAAACAGGCGCCCAGATCGCGCAGCTGGCCGGTAATCACAGCGCCGGGCACCGTGATCGGCGGCAGCGGCTGACGCCAAGGTGCATCGAGCGGATCGAAATCGGGCGACGCGCGCTGATCGGCAAGAATTGCCTGCACCGCCCAGGCCTCAAGCCCGCGCATCAGTTCGGCACTTTGCTCGGCGCGCCACTGGTTGCGCAAGCGCGCGCGGCCCTGCTCACCATGATCGATCAGGCTGCTGGCCATGATCACCGCCAACGCCACCGCCAGCAACGCCACCAGCAGCGCTACGCCTTTTTGCCTTGCGCGCATGTTCATGGCGTACCGATATCGCGGTTGTCTGGCAATTCAATCAGCCGGCGCAACGCACCGACACCTTCGAGATTGAATCGCAGTTCCACTGCACGCGGCAGGCGCTCGGCCACAGTGCTGCGCGGCGGCCACACCGGGCTGACGCCGCGATCAAAATAGCGCCACTGGCAATCGCTGACTCCGCGTAGCCGGGTTTCACTTTCCGGCAAAGTGCCGGCGACGCGATCCAGCACCGGCCAGCGCAGGCGTTGCAATTCACCGTCGCTGCAGCGCCAACCCACCCGTTCCAATGCCGGCAACGGTGTCTGCCAACCGCCACCCGGTGCCAGCCGGGTCACTTCGATCGCGCGTTCCTGGCCCAGCACTGCCGGCAACTCGGCGCCAATACCATCGCGCACTGGCCGCGCCACGGCCTGGCGCAGATCGCGTTCAAGCTGGGCGATGGTGAGCTGCAATGCGCTCAAGCGTTCGCGTTCCCCATCCAGCGCATGACGACTGCGCGCCAGGGTATCGAGGCCACCCCAGGCCAATGCTGCCACTACCGCGAAAATCGCCAGCGCCACCAGCACTTCGAGCAGGCTGAAACCCGATCCGGTTCGGCACGATGCAGTCATGGCGTCGCGAACCCAGTCAACGTCAGCAAGGGCTGCTGGTCCTGCACCGGGCGCACCGCCACTTCCAGCCGCCGGATGCCCTCATCGGTCGCCATCGAAATACTCATGTCCCAGTGCCAGCGGCGGCCGCCCATTTCCACCTCGCCACTGCGCTGGCCGTTGGTCGGCAACGGCGTCGCCAATCGGGTTTCGGCAATGGCATTGGCCGCCACCCATTGCGCCAGAGTGCGCTCGCGTTCATCGGCAAGCGAACGCGTCTCTTGCGATGCGGTGCGCACCAACGCCGCCATCGCCAGCGCCAGTACTGCCAATGCGACCAGCACTTCGAGCAGGGTGAAGCCACGCAAACGATCAATGTGCATCGATGCGCTCACGTTCGATCAGGCCACTGGGCTTGCCGGTAATCCGCCAGCGCGGCGCACCGTCGCGTGCAAGCAATAACTCGAATGGCGTCAGCTCACCGTTGGCCTGACAGGCAATGCGCGCGCGCGGGGTTTCATCACGCTGCAAGTCGATATCACGGCCATCCAGCCGCAACGCAAGGCTGATACCGGTGGGCAGATGTCGGTTTCGCAACGGCTCGGCGGCATCGTCGGGTAGCGGCGTGAATACGCCCTGCGCGAAGCTGCCAAAACCCATGGCGTCGTCAGAAACCACCACGCCCATGTCACGCCCGGTCACCATCGCCCGCTCGCAGGCCATGCCGAGCAATGCAGTGATCCGCTCGGCAGCAGCTTCACCGCGACGCGCGGCAAAATCCGGCATCGCCAGCACCGCCGCCGCGCTCAGCACCGCGACAATGACCAGCGCCACCAGCAATTCGATCAAGGTGATGCCGCGCTGCGTGTTCACGTCGTCCTCGCCGTACTCCCGTAAACCGATTACGGCTCCCAGTTGCCGATATCCGCAGCCACGCCCTCACCACCGCTGCGGCCATCGGCACCCTGGGTCCAGACATCGAATGCACCGTGCGCACCAGGCTTCAGATACAGGTACTCGCGGCCCCACGGGTCTTTCGGGATACTTGGCAGATAGCCATCACGTCGCCAGTTGGCCACTCCGGACGGCTGCTTGACCAGCGCCTCCAGCCCCTGATCGGTGCTCGGGTAATCGAAATTGTCGAGCCGGTACATGTTCAGCGCGGTCACGATGGCGGTGATGTCGGCCTGCGCGCGCACCACGCGCGCCTCATCGGGGCGACCCATCAACTGCGGCACCACCACTGCGGCGAGAATACCGAGGATTACCACCACTACCAGCACCTCGATCAAGGTGAAGCCGGAAGCAGTTCGGAAAGATTTGCAATGGACAGCAGGACGATGGGACGGGATCATGGCGACTCATGACGATGACTGATCCGACGATGCTAGCAGACGCCGCACTTTGGCGTACACGCGATCTTGCCGTGCTGTGGCACCCGTGTACACAGATGCGCGAGCACCCCGACACCCTGCCATTGGTGCCGATCAGCCACGGCCGGGGGGTCTGGCTACATGGCATGGATGGCAAGCGCTACCTCGATGCCGTCAGCAGTTGGTGGACCAACCTGTTCGGCCACGCCGAGCCGCGCATCGCCAACGCCATTGCCGAGCAGGCGCAGCGGCTGGAACATGTGATTTTCGCCGGTTTCTCGCACCAGCCAGCGGTGGAACTGGCGGAAAGCCTGCTGGCGCTGGCGCCGCCCGGCCTGGGCCGGGTGTTTCTGGCCGACAACGGCTCGGCGGCGGTGGAAGTGGCACTGAAGATGAGTTTCCACAGTTTCCTCAATCGCGGCGATACCCGCAGGACCAAGTTCATCGCGCTGCACAATGGCTATCACGGCGAAACCCTGGGTGCGCTGGCGGTTGGCGACATCCCGTTGTATCGGCGCATCTATGCACCGCTGTTGATCGAGCCGCTGTTTGCGCCCTCGCCCGACGCCTGGCTGGCCGAACCCGGCGAATCGGCACGCGATCATGCCGTGCGCGCTGCCGCTGCGTTGGCGGCGATGCTGGCCGAACATGGCGAGGACGTGTGCGCGCTGATCCTGGAACCCTTGGTGCAATGCGCCGGCGGCATGCGCATGTACCACCCGGAATATCTGCGCCGCGCCCGCGCCTTGTGCGACCAACACGGCATCCACCTGATCGCTGACGAGATCGCGGTCGGCTTCGGCCGCACCGGCACCCTGTTTGCCTGTGAACAGGCCGCCATCAGCCCGGATTTTCTATGCCTGTCCAAGGGCCTTACCGGCGGCTTTCTGCCGCTGTCTGCGGTGCTCACCACCGCTGCCGTGTACGACGCCTTTCTCGATGATTCGCGCGAGCGCGCCTTCCTGCATTCGCACAGCTACACCGGCAACCCGATTGCCTGCGCCGCTGCACTGGCGACGCTGGCCATCTTCCGCGACGAACCGGTGCTGGAACGCAACCGCACAACCGCCGCCCACATGGCGCAACTGGCGGCGCCGATCGGCGAACACCCGCATGTGGCGCAGGTGCGCCAGACCGGCATGATCCTCGCCTTCGAGCTGGGCCAGGCCAACCGCCGCGAACCGCTGCCGGCGGCGCAACGCACCGGCCTTTGCGCCTATCGTGCGGCGCTGCAACGCGGCGTGCTGCTGCGGCCGTTGGGCGATGTGCTGTACTGGATGCCGCCCTACTGCATCGGCGACGACGAGCTGCACCATCTTGCCGAGGTCACCGCCACCGTCATCGATGAGAGCACCCGCGCATGCGCCTGACCCGGTTTTACCTCGACCACCCGCTGCAACCCGGCCAGCGCGTCGCATTGCCCGAGACCGTGGCCAATCACTTGCTGCGGGTGTTGCGGCTGGGCGTTGGCGACCCGCTGATCGTGTTCAACGGCGATGGGTTTTATTACCACGCCAGCGTGGTCAATGCCGAGCGCCGCGCCGCACAGATTGAAGTGCAATCACGCGAAGTGGCGAGCAGCGAATCGCCGTTGTCGATCACCCTCGGCCAGGGCATCGCGCGCGGCGACAAGATGGACTGGGTACTGCAAAAAGCTACCGAGCTTGGCGTCGCGGCGATTGCGCCCGTGCGTACGCAATGGACCGAAGTACGGCTGAATGCCGAGCGCGCCGAGCGCCGCCACCAACACTGGCACGGCGTAATCGCATCGGCCTGCGAACAGTGCGGTCGCGCCACCTTGCCGGCACTCGCCGCCGCCAGCGAGCTGGCGGACTGGGCCGGCAGCGCGCCAGACAACGCGTTGCGCCTGCTGCTCGACCCGGACGGTGAACACTGCCTGCGTTCGTGCCCGCCACCGCAACCGGGTCAACCGGTATGGCTGGTGATCGGCCCCGAAGGCGGCTTGTCCGAACGCGACATCGCCACCCTGCGCGCCGCCGGCTTCAGCGGCCTGCGCCTTGGTCCGCGCGTGCTGCGCACCGAAACCGCCGGGCTGGCGGTGATCGCGGCGATGCAGGCGTTGTGGGGTGATCTGGGCTGATGAAGCCGGGACTCGGGACTCGGGACTCGGGACTCGGGAAGAGCGTAAAGCTTACGGTCCGCAAATGTCGCAAAGAACGCAAAGGAAAAGCGCAAAAGAACTTTCACGTATGGGTGTCGGCTCCAGCCGTTCGGGCTTTGAGCCGACCTACGTGCGCAATGCTGTTGGTCTGCGAGGTCGTAGGTCGGTTCAAGCCGCGCAGCGGCAGCACCGACATCAAACCTTGCAACTGCTTTCGGCTGCCTTTGCGCTTCGCGTCATTTGCGGACCATTTGCCTTTATCGCGCCACCAGCTAATCGGTGTCGCCACCATACAAGGCCTTGCGCGGCGCGCCGCTGAGCTCCGCTGCCAGCCGCGCCGCTGGCGCAGGCGCCAGATGCTCGCACAGACGGGCATACAGGCGCCGGCCTGCAATCAGCCGCGCCTGCGCATCATCGCCGGCACCCGCCACTACCAGCACAAACTCGCCGCGCCGCTGATTGGCGTCGGCCACTACCTGGTCACGCACCTCGCTGACGCTGCCACCAAGCACGGTTTCATACAGCTTGGTCAGCTCGCGTGCCAGGCTCAGTTGCCGATCAGCGCCGAACACCGTCAGCAGATCATCGAGCATCGCTTCAATTCGGTGCGCGCTTTCGTAAAACACCAGAGTGCGCGGCTCACTGACCAGCTGGTTCAGGCGCTCCCGTCGCGCCGCCGCCTTGGCCGGCAAAAATCCCTCAAAGCAAAACCGGTCGCACGGCTGGCCGGAAACCGCCAACGCCGCGAGTAGTGCGCTGGCACCGGGCACCGGACTGACCGCCACACCGGCGGCACGTGCGGCGCGCACCAGCCGAAACCCGGGATCACTGAGCAATGGCGTGCCGGCATCGGAAACCAGCGCCATGTTTTCGCCGGCCAGCAGCCGCGTCACCAGTGCATCGGCCTGCTCGGCTTCGTTGTGTTCGTGCAACGCCTGCAACGGCCGCTCAATGCCAAAATGGGCCAGCAACTGACGGCTGTGACGGGTATCTTCGGCGCAAATCAGATCGACGCTGCGCAAGGTCTCCAGCGCCCGCGTGCTGATGTCACCGAGGTTGCCGATTGGTGTCGACACCACAAACAAGCTGCCGTGGCGGTGCTGCATTGGATTCTCCACATCAGGCCCGTTGGTGATCGCAATAGCGCGGTGCAGTAGCATAGACGTGTTTCGGGATACTCGCCCGACCGATTGCCAGAGATTTTCCTCATGAATCATGTCATACGCGCAACGCTGCTTACGCTTTTGCTCAGCGGCTGCGTCACCAACCAGGTCAGCTCGCAGCGCGTGCCCGAACTGCCGCTGGCGCAGGGCCTGTTCGATCAACAACGCTACAGCGAAGCAGCGCAAGCATTTGCTGATGCCGCCAGCATCGCCAGTCGTCGGCCCGAGCATCTTTGGCTGCGCGCCGCCGAAGCTTGGCTGCGCGCCGGCAACAGCGAACAGGCGCGGTCGGCGGCTAGCCGGATTCCGGATTCGTCGCTGACACCGACCGATCGCGCGCGGCTGGCATTGGTCAACGCCGAACTGGCATTGGCCGATGGTGAGCCCGAGAGGGCACTGATCGACCTTGCGCCCAGCGGCACCAACCTACCGCCGTCGCTGGTGATTCATCGGCAACAGTTGCGGGCAATGGCGTTACAACAAACCGGCCAACACCTTGCCGCCGCTGCCGAACTGACAGCCATCGACGCCCTGCTGAGCGGCGCCGATCGCCCGCAAAACCGCCGTCAGATCGAAGCCCTTCTGGCGCAGGTTGACAGTGCCGCGCTATATACGCAGGGGCAATCAGCCCCGCCTGCTTCGTCATTGCGTGGCTTCATCAATCGCGCACTGGCTGAGCGTGGCCTCAGCCCGATTCCGCGCGGCGCCGACAGCAACCAGTCCCCAGCCGACTGGAACCTGCCGGTTACGCCGTATCAGGTTGGCGCCGAAGGCTACCAGCCAAGCCAGTCGCTGGCAGTGTTGCTGCCACTGAGCGGCCCGCTATCGGGTGCCGGCCACGCCGTGCTCGATGGCGTATTAGCTGCGCATTTTGAACAGGCTGGCGAGCGCCCACGGCTGCTGGTGATCGACACCGCCGGCAGTGCCAATGCAGCGGTCGCCGCCTATCAACAGGCATTCGATGCGGGTGCGCAGCGCGTGCTGGGGCCACTGGATCGCGATGCTGTAAGCGCGGTGTTTGCTCTGGAACAGCACCCGCTGCCGATCCTTGCTCTCAATCGCAGCGGGCTGCCGCCACCGCCGGGCAGCGCAAGTTATACGTTATCGCCCGAGGACGAAGCCGTTGCCGCCGCTGAACGCATGCTCGGCAAGGGCCTGTTGAAGGCGATTGCCGTCGGCAGCACCGACGAACAAAGCCGGCGCGCGATTGCCGCATTTGTCGAACACTACTCGCAACGCGGTGGCGAGGTATTGGCGAGCACCGAGATCCCCGAATATGAGCCGAACTTCAGCAACCTGCTGCAACCGATGTTCAGCGCTGCCGGCGGCCGGGTGATCAGGGACCCCACCGGGGGGAAAGCCGACAGGACCGAACTGGCTGCTGCGCACGACGCCGTGTTCATCGCGCTCAAGGCTCCGCAGGCCCGGCTGTTGGTACCGCAACTGGCGGCCGTGGGCTTTGCGCAAAAACCGATCTTCGCCACCGCATTGATCGTATCCGGCAGTGGCGATTTGCGTCTGGATCTGGAACTGGAAGGCATCGAGTTTCCCGAATTCCCGTGGCTGTTGGCTGAAGTTGAAACCCTGCCCAGCGCCGAGCAACTGGCGCGCACCCTGCCCAGTACACGCGGCGCCAGTGCGCGCCTGTTTGGTCTGGGCGCTGACGGCTACCGGCTCAGCGCCTATCAGGATTACCTGCAAAGCCATCCCGGCGCCTGGCTGGCTGGCGCCAGTGGCCAATTGCGCATCGACATGTTCGGCAATGTGTTACGCACCCCGGCCTGGGCGGTTTTCAGCGGTGGCCGCACCCGCGCCGCCATCGAAGCTTCACTGCAACCACAGGCCATGGAAGCCGGTGACGGCACCTGGTAAACCCAGCTCACGCCGCGCCATCGGCGCCGCCGGCGAAGATGCGGCCTTGGCCTGGTTGCGCGAACGCGGCTTGCAGCCGTTGGCGCGCAATGTGGCATTCGCATTCGGCGAGATCGATCTGATCGTGCGCGATGGCGCGACCATCGTGTTTGTGGAAGTTCGGCAACGAGGCAACGATCACTTCGGCGGTGCCGCCGCCTCGGTGGATCGCCGCAAGTGCGGGCGCATCGCCCGCGCCGCCAGTGCGTGGTTGGTCAGCAACCCGACACTGGCCAAGGCACCGTGTCGATTCGATGTGCTGGCGCTGTCTGGCCGTGATGCCAACGTGCAGATCGAATGGATCCGCGATGCCTTTACCCTGGATGACATTCGCTGATGCGCAACCCGCACGATACCCTTCCCGACGCACTGCACAAGCGCTTGGCGCAGTGTTTCGACGCCAACGCCCTGCTGCTGTCGCCAGCGCAGCGGCTGAGCTACGGCTACGACAACTCGCGCCAGTTCGCGATGCCGGCCGCGGTCGTGTTACCGAGCGAAACCGCGCAAGTGCTGGAACTGGTGCGCGCCTGTCGCACCCACGACATGCCGATCATCGCCCGCGGTCGCGGCACCAACACCACTGGCGCCACGGTGCCGCTGCACGGCGGCATGGTGGTCAGTTTCGAACGCATGCACCGATTGCTGCGCATGGCGCCCGAAGACCGACTCGCGGTGGTCGAACCGGGCCTGCTCAACGGAGACCTGCAACAGGCCGCCAAGCCACACGCCCTGTTCTGGCCGCCCGATCCGACCAGCGCCGCCTATAGCAGCATTGGCGGCAACATCGCCTGCAATGCCGGCGGCCCGCGTGCGGTGAAGTACGGCGCCTGCCGCGACAATGTGCTCGGGCTTGCCGCGGTAACCGGCGCCGGCGAGCTGATCCGCTGTGGCGGTGCCACCAGCAAAGCCGCATCGGGCTACGATTTCACCCGTTTCATCGTCGGCTCCGAAGGCACGTTGGCGTTGATCGTCGAAGCCACCCTCGCACTGCGCCCGTTGCCTGACGCACGCCGCGCACTGCGCGCGCTGTATTCCGATGTCGAATCCGCCGCCGCCGCCGTTGCCCGGCTGATGGCGCAAGCGCACACCCCGTCGATGCTGGAGTTCATGGATGGCGAGTGCGTGCGTCTGGCGCGCGAGATCGGCGGCGCCGATATTCCTGCGGCCGGTGCGCTGCTGATGATCGAAGCCGATGGCGATGCCAGCACCGTGGACATTGCCGTCGCCGCACTTGAACGCGCCGCCTGCGGCCCCGGGCTGATCGCGCTCGACGCCGCTCCCGATGAAGCCGCACGCGAGGCGCTGTGGGCCGCGCGCAAGGCACTGTCACCGGCACTGCGCTCGATCGCTGCGGGCAAGATCAACGAAGACGTGGTGGTGCCGGTCAGCCGCATCCCGGCACTGGTTGCCGGCGTCAGCGCACTTGCCCGCGAGTTCGACTTGAGCATCGTCAACTTCGGCCACGTCGGCAACGGCAACCTGCACGTCAACATCCTCTACGACCCGGCGGATGCGGCGCAAAACGCCCGCGCCCACGATGTGCTGCCGCGCGTGTTCGCGCTGGCGCTCGCGCTCGGTGGCACGCTGTCGGGTGAACACGGCATCGGCATCGCCAAGCGCACGTTCATGACGCAAGCGCACAGCGCTGAAACTCTCGCTCTGATGCGTGCGGTCAAGGCCCAGTTCGACCCTGATGGCATCCTTAATCCGGGCAAGCTGTTGCCGGGGTGACATCATGCAACTTTGCCAGATCCTCCTGACGCAAATGCCGCCATTGGCCTTTGCCCAGATCGCCCAGCAGCAGATTGCCAACAGCGACCCGAATCAGGCGTAGAACTGAAAGTTCACATGCTGCCAAAAGGCGTCGAATCTGCCGATTACGACCTTCATCGAGCACGACTTCCAGCCAGGCATTGCGTTGTCCGGTGCGCAACAACCGCACCGACCGCGCCTTGAGCCATTCGCCATCGCAATCCATACCAGCCTCAATCCGCGCCAACAGCATGGCATCGGGCAACGCGTCAACCTGCACATGATAGGTTTTGCTCGGGCCGCTATCGGGGTCGGTGATACGTGCCGCCCAGGCCGGGTCGTTAGTGAAAAGCAACAGCCCTTCACTGGCTTTGTCCAACCGGCCTACCGGCGCCAGCCACGGCAACCCGGCACCGCGCAAGCAGGAATATACCGTTTCGCGGCCACGCTCATCGTTGACACTGGTGACCAGCCCACGCGGTTTGTTGAGCATCACATGCAACGGTTCTGCACGCGCCAGTTCCTCGCCATCGATGGCGATGCGATCACGCTCGCGCCGGGTCGGAGATTCCGGATCGGTGACAGTCCGGCCATTGACCGCAACCCGCCCGGATCGCACCAGTGTTTCGGCCTGACTGCGCGAGCACACGCCCAGTTTGGACAACACCCGCGCCAAACCATGACATGGCGCTTGCGTTGCGTTGGAGCGTGATCGACGCATCTGCGCAATATCCTCGATGAATACAAGCTCAGCCGCAAACGTTGCGGGATGATGTTGCTCGCTGTGTTAGGCAAGTGAATGAAGTTCAGGGATTATTGATGCCGTTGCAGATTCGTTTCCTGGCGGTTTTTTGGCGTACAAACGGCTACTCTCGCCAAGAATGCCAAGTACGCAACTGGCCGGAGAAACATGGCCGAAGGCGAAATCGCTGGCTGGTCGTTGACGTCACCGACAATTGCCCACGAAAAAACTTATTGGTTTCTTGGCGTTCTTGTCGAGAGAACATGCCTTGTGAGCACCCGCAATGTTGCTAAAAATAAATAAGCACATTAAAATCATACACTTGAATAGGTTGCGCGCTTGAGATCGCAGCTTTTGCTGGCAACCCGCACAGACCAGCCTAGTGTAGTGCTTCGCGATCTGCGAACATCACCCTTTGAAGTCGGCGTGCATTCGCGCCGCAAGCGCTGCCATCGCATCGGTCTGCCTTGTTACGTAAAAAACACGCCAATATCGCCGACAAAATCCCATTCGGCGCGCCCCAAGGAGCCAATTGATGTCTGCACCCGCGATGCAAGCTGGTCTGCCACCCAAGTCCAGTCCCGCCGAAACCGCTGCACTGGCCGAAGCACGCACCTTGGTGCGCGATCTGTTCACCGCACGCGCCGGATTGTATTGGTTCGATTTTATGACCAGCACCACCATCGGCTGGGCGGCATTCGTGGCGGCTGTGTTGCTGCCGGCATGGTCGGTATTGCAGGCACTCGCTGTTGCGACAAGCATCGTCGCGCTTTATCGCTCGGTGATCTTCGTACATGAACTGGCACACCTTGGGCCGCGAGTGTGGCCTGGTTTCCGGCTGGCCTGGAACCTGCTCTGCGGCGGACCGATGCTGGTGCAATCCTACACCTACAGCGGCGTACACAACCTGCATCATTACCAGCAACTCTACGGCACCCGTGATGACGGTGAATACCTGCCGTTTGCACGGATGCGGCCAATGGCGGTGTTCGGGCATTGGGCATTGGGCATCGTTGTGCCGGGCTTTGTGCTGGTGCGCGCGATGATTCTGGTACCACTGTCGTGGTTGTTTCCAGCACTGGCCAAATGGTTGTGGGAGCGCGCCTCCTCACTGATCATCGACCCGGAGTTCAAACGCCCACATTCCAAACATGACGACCCGAGTTGGCGTTGGCAGGACATGTACGCATGGCTTTGTGCGAGCAGTGCGATGACACTGATGGTGCTTGGCGTGTTGCCGTGGCGGGTTTTGCTGGTGTGGTACGTATTGCTGACCGGCATATTGTTGTTGAACGGTCTGCGCACACTGGTCGCGCACCGCTATCGCTTCCCCGGCGAGCGCCCGCTCACCTTGATGGAGCAATTCCACGATTCGGTCGATGTCCCCGGCAATCCCTTGCTTTCGCCATTGTGGGCACCAGTTGGGCTTCGCTTCCATGCCACCCATCATCTGTTCCCGGGCATGCCTTACCACAACCTTGGTACCGCCTACCGTCGCTTGGCAAAGGGCCTGTCGGACCCGGCCTGGTTTCTGCAATCCAGCGAACGCAACCTGTTTGCCGGGCTGCGTCGCTTGCTGCGCGAATCGATCGGGCGCACACAAAAGCCCTAAGCCAGGGCACGCAATCCAGCCGATGCCAGACTGGAGATTCACTGCATCATCACCGCGGCGCAGGCATCGTGCGCCGCATGATTGATCGATCTCCCTCGCCAGGCACGGCAAACACCACAACAACGCGTGATGCGTGGCGTTCGTTGCGCCGTTGGTTCGATGCCGACGCCGGCGAACCCCTCGCGGCCAGCGACGCTATCGACTGGCTGCGCATCGTACCCTTCGCAGCATTGCATCTGGCTTGCATCGCTGTGTTCTGGGTGGGTTATTCACCCATTGCGCTGGCCATTGCCGTGTTGCTTTACGCCGCACGCATGTTTGCCATTACCGGCTTTTATCACCGCTATTTTTCGCACAAGGCGTTTCGCACCTCGCGCGCAACACAGTTTGCATTTGCCTTGCTTGGCGCCGCCAGCGTGCAACGCGGGCCGCTGTGGTGGGCTGCACATCATCGCAACCATCATCGTCATTCGGATACTGCCAGCGACATCCACTCGCCACTCATTCACGGCTTTTGGTGGAGCCATGTCGGTTGGTTTCTGAGCAAGCGCGGCTTTGCCACTGATCGCCAGCAGATTCCCGACCTGATGCGCTTCCCGGAGCTGCGTTGGCTTGATCGCTTTGATTTGCTGGTTCCGTTGCTGCTAGCAATCGCGTTGTACGCGCTTGGCGAGCTGCTTGCGACCACATCACCGCAACTAGGCACCAATGGCCCACAATTGCTGGTCTGGGGGTTTTTCATCTCCACCATCGTGCTGTTCCATGCCACGGTAACCATCAACTCGCTGGCGCACCGCTGGGGCAGCCGTCGCTTTGCAACCCGCGACAACAGCCGCAACAACTGGTTGCTGGCCCTGCTCACTTTTGGCGAGGGCTGGCACAACAATCATCATCATTTCCCCGGCTCGGCCCGCCAGGGTTTTCGCTGGTGGGAAATCGACCTCACCTACTACGGGCTGCGCTTGCTCGCGGCATTGGGGCTGGTATGGGACCTCAAGCCGGTACCGGTACAACTGCGCAACGTGCGCTTTGAGGCAGGCTGACTTATGCGTATCGCAGTAATCGGCAGCGGCATCGCTGGCCTTGGTTGTGCTTGGCTGTTGTCACGCCAGCACGAGGTTGTGCTGTTCGAGCGCGACTCGCGCCTCGGCGGCCATACCCATACCCATGACATCGAACGCTTTGGTCAGCAGTATCGAATCGACACTGGTTTCATCGTCCACAACCGCGAGCACTATCCACTGCTGAGCCGCTTGTTCGATGAGATTGGCGTGGCAACGCAGCCGACCCGCATGAGTTTTTCGGTGCGCGATGACCGCAGCGGGCTGGAATACAATGCCGAGAGTATCGCGACTGTGTTTTGCCAACGCCGCAACCTGCTGTCGCCGCCTTTCTGGGGCATGGTGCGTGATATCACACGCTTTTACCGCGAAGCACCGGCGTTGCTGAAAACCGCCGAAGATGGCCCAAGCCTGGGCGATTACCTCGTTCAAAATCGGTATTCAAAGCTATTCATCGAGGATCATCTGCTGCCGATGGCATCGGCGCTGTGGTCATCACCGCAAGCCAAGGCGCGCGAGTTTCCAGCGAAATATCTGGTCGCGTTCATGGCTAACCACCAGATGCTGCAACTTGACGGCCGTCCGCAGTGGCGTGTCGTAACCGGCGGCTCGGACCGTTACGTACTCGCCATGACTGCAAACTGGCCGGTGCAAGTGCGCTTGAGCAGCGCTGTGCAATCGGTGCAACGCAACGCGACGTCGGTGCGCATCAATTCCGCGCACGGTGAGGAAATCTTCGACCAGGTGGTGTTCGCCTGTCACAGCGATCAGGCACTGGCCCTGCTGCGCGATGCCAGTGAAGCCGAACAAGCCGTACTCGGCGCGATTACCTACCAGCACAACGACGTAGTGTTGCACACCGACGCGCGCGTGCTGCCACAACGCAAAAAGGCCTGGGCGGCATGGAACGCACATGTCGCCGGCAACGACAGCGCGGCGTGTTCGGTGAGTTACTGCATGAATGTGTTGCAGTCGATCGCCAGCCCCGAACCGTTCATCGTCAGCTTGAACCGCAGCGATGCGATCGACCCGAATCGGGTCATCGCACGCATGGATTATCAGCACCCGGTGTATACCCATGCCAGTGTGGCGGCACAGGGCCAACGTGCGCGAATCAACGGCCACAACCACACCTGGTACTGCGGTGCCTATTGGGGTTTTGGTTTCCACGAGGACGGGCTGCGCAGCGGCGTCGAAGTGGCGCAAGCACTCGGAGTGGCCTGGTGATGCACAGCGCCATCTACGAAGGTCGTATCCATCATCGTCGGCTGTTACCGCGAGCGCACGCGTTCTCCTACCGGGTGTTCATGCTCTGGCTCGACCTGGCAGAACTCGACATCGTGTTTTTGCGGCGCTGGCTGTGGTCGGTCAACTGCCGCAACCTGGCCGCATTTCATCGCGTCGATTACCACGGCGACCCAGCCAAACCACTCGATCAGGCAGTACGCGACACGGTACATGCGAAACTGGGTCATCGCCCGGATGGGCCGATCCGGTTACTCACTCACGCGCGCTACTTCGGCCTGTGCTTCAACCCGGTCAGCTTCTATTACGGTTATGACGCAACGGGTGAAAGCCTGGAGTGGATCATGGCCGAGATAACCAATACGCCATGGCGTGAGCGACATGCCTATGTGCTGCCTGTGACCGATGGCACGATGACTGAGGGCGGCTTGCACTGGGGCTTCGACAAGTGCTTTCACGTTTCGCCATTCATGTCGATGGATCGCCGCTACCAGTGGCGGCTGTCTGAGCCGCAGACACACCTGCATATCCACATGCAGGTACACGACGGCGCACAGCGCGAGTTCGACGCGACACTGAGCCTGCAGCGAAGACCGATGCGTGCTGGCGTCATGGCCTGGATGCTGCTGCGCTACCCCGCCATCACCTTGAAGGTTGTTGCTGCCATTTACTGGCAAGCCCTGCGCCTTTGGCTCAAGCGCGTACCGGTGCATGAGCACCCCAAAACCGCTACCCGGAGACAGAGTTGATGAGTACCCCCGCACACTCCGTACAACCCGAACAATCGCACGCTTTGCCGCTGACATTGCGCCTGGCCCGCAATGCCGTACTGGGCAAACTTGCCAAACTGCGTGGCGAATTGATCGTGCATGACGCGATGGGCCGCGTTCGGCTAGGTCAACCCGATCCGTCCTCGACAGCACCACCAACGGTAACCTTGCGTGTAATCGACCCGGATTTTTATCGTCAGGTGGCGTTCAATGGCAGCGTCGGTGCCGGCGAAGCTTATATGGATGGCCTCTGGACATGCTCTGATCTGGTCGCTCTGATTCGTCTGCTGGTGCGCAACCGCGACTTGCTCGATGCCATGGAAGGCGGCAGTGCGCGCGTTGGTGGCTGGCTGCTCAAGGCATGGCACGGTTTGCGCCGAAACACGCATGGCGGCGCACGGCGCAACATCGCGGTGCATTACGATCTGGGCAACCCGCTGTTCCGCCTGTTTCTCGATGAGAATCTGATGTATTCGTCCGCAGTGTTTGCCAGCGCGGACGAGTCGCTGGAAAGTGCCGCGCAACGCAAACTGGCGCGCATTTGTGAAAAGCTGGCATTGCGCAGCAGCGATCATGTCATCGAAATTGGTACCGGTTGGGGCGGCTTTGCGTTGCATGCTGCACGCCATTACGGCTGCCGCGTCACCACCACCACGATTTCTCGCGAACAATTCGAATTGGCAAAGGCACGCGTGGACAGCGCCGGCCTGGCAGACAAGGTGACGGTGCTCTTTCAAGACTACCGCTTGCTCAGCGGCCAGTTCGACAAACTGGTATCCATCGAAATGGTGGAGGCCATTGGCCACCAGTACCTCGACACCTACTTCCGAAAATGTGAATCATTGCTGCGGCCCGATGGCCTGGCCATGATCCAGGCCATCACCATCGAAGATCGACGTTATCAGCAAGCACTCAAGTCGGTTGATTTCATCAAGCGCCACGTCTTCCCGGGCAGCTTCATCCCCTGTGTGAGTGCGTTGGTCGGCAGTTCGGCGCGGCATACCGATTTGCGCCTGATCAACCTGGAAGACATCGGTGCAAGCTATGCCACGACGCTGCACCACTGGCGCCAGCGGTTTTTGGCACAGCGCGATGTTGTGCGCGAACTGGGCTATGACCAGCGTTTCATGCGGATGTGGGAGTTCTATCTGGCGTATTGCGAGGGCGGCTTTATCGAACGCTCCATCGGCAACGTACAACTGTTGTTCGCACGCCCCGGCAACCGCCGTGCGCAGTTTGTGCCGCAGCCATCGCTGGGCATGGAGCTGCAATGAATCGCACCATCGCCAATGCAGTGGGGTTTCAGATCGTGTGGTTCGCCAGTGTAGCCGGCGCCGGGCATGGCATGGGCTGGTCTGGGCCTTTGGCAGCCCTCCTGTTTGCCGCCTGGGTGCTTGGCGAAAAACGGACACGATCAGCCGATCTCTGGCTGCTTGTGCGGGCGTTGCCCATCGGTTACGCCAGCGACAGTCTGTGGGTCGCCTGCGGCTGGATGCAGTTTGCCGAACCGTGGCCTGGCTTGCCACTGGCACCGATCTGGATTCTCGCCTTGTGGACAGGTTTTGTGTTGAGCATCAACCATTCGCTGAGCTTCCTGCACGGCCGCCCCTGGCTGGCCGCTTTGCTCGGCGCCATCTTCGGCCCAGCGGCCTATTACGCGGCTGCAAATGGATTCAACGCAACCCGGTTTGAGCTTGATCTACCGGTGATGCTGTTGCTTCTGGCGATGGTGTGGGCTGTCTTATTACCACTGATACTCACCATGAGTGCGCGCCATCAAGCACTGCAACGCATGCCGACAGTAGCTATACCAACCGGGGAAGAACAATGATCGCAAACCTGCTATGGATATGGCTCGTCAGTGCGCTGGTGATGGCCGCAACCTGGGCGTGGTGCTGGCGGATCAACAACGCCGGGTACGTGGATGTGATGTGGGCGTTGCTGATGGCGCTTGCCGCGTTGTACGTCGGCATAGTGGCTAGCGGCGCACCATTGCCACGCGGGTTGGTGGCGATGTTTGGCAGCGTCTGGGGTGCGCGCCTTTGCCTGCACCTGCTGGTGCGCGTGTTGCACGAACCGGAAGACGGGCGTTATCGCAACCTGCGTGAGCACTGGCATGGCAACCAATTCAAGTTTTTCTGGTTTTTTCAGGGCCAGGCGATTTTTGTTGTGATGTTTTCGCTGCCATTCCTGGTTGCGGCCAGCAACCCGGTTCCGGGCTTTAATTTCTGGACAATTTTGGCCATTGCGATCTGGCTGCTGGCTCTGCTCGGCGAGTCCGTTGCCGATCAGCAACTGGCGAGGTTTCGCAGCAATCCAAACAACCAAGGCAAGACTTGCCGTACTGGCCTGTGGTCCTGGTCGCGTCATCCAAACTATTTTTTTGAATGGCTGCACTGGTTTGCTTATGTTGCGCTTGCCGCCGGCTCACCGTGGCCATGGCTTGCCTGGACGGGGCCAATCCTGATGTTGTTGTTCCTGTATCGCGTCACAGGTATTCCCTACACGGAAGCACAGGCGTTGCGTTCGCGTGGACAAGATTACGCACGCTATCAACGGCAGGTCAGTGCCTTCATTCCCCTCCCCCCCACAACGACACGTGGTAGCCCATGAACCTGATCAATGCCGCCGAGCGCGGCCTCATCCCTGATGGGTTGCTGCGATTTGGCATCCGTCGTCTGTGCGCACAGCGACTTCGCGATGAACACGGCAACGACATGGCGTTAGCCAATCAGCGCTTTGCAAGGCTGCTGCACGATCTGCACAACGACGCGATTGCCATCGAAACCCAGGCGGCCAATAGCCAGCACTACGAAGTACCGGCACGATTTTTCGAGTTGTGCCTGGGTGCGCAACTCAAATACAGCGCCTGCTACTACCCAACCGGCAATGAAACACTGGATCAAGCGGAGCAGGCCATGCTGGCCCTGTATGACGAGCGCGCACAATTGGCCGATGATCAGGACATTCTGGAGTTGGGCTGCGGCTGGGGCTCGCTCACCCTGTGGATGGCAGAGCGCTACCCACGTTCACGCATCACTGCGGTGTCCAACTCGCACTCGCAACGCGCCCACATCCAGGCGCAGGCGCAGATGCGCGGACTGGCCAATATTCAGGTCATCACCCGTGACGTGAACACGCTGGATCTGCCAGTTGCAAGCTTTGATCGTGTCGTCTCCGTGGAGATGTTCGAGCACGTGCGCAACTACGCGGTGCTGCTGAAAAATATCAGTCAATGGCTGCGCAGCGACGGCCAGTTGTTCGTCCACATCTTTTGTCATCGCACACTGATGTATCCCTTCGAAACGCAGGGCGAAGACAACTGGATGGGGCGATATTTCTTTACCGGCGGACTGATGCCTGCGGCCGATACCCTGCTGCACTTTCAGCATGATCTCGTGATACAGCAACGCTGGTTACTGTCGGGTACGCACTACCGCAACACCGCCAACCATTGGTTGCACAATCAGGATCGTCACCGCAGCGAGGTACTGGCAGTGCTTGCAGCGACTTACGGCAACAACAACGCCGCGCGCTGGGCGCAACGCTGGCGCATGTTCTGGATGGCCTGCGCCGAGTTGTTCGGCTACGAAAATGGCAACCAATGGGGCGTCGCCCACTACCGGTTCAGCAGGCGCTGACCGCTTGCGTATTACACTCCACGTTGCTGCTGGCACTTGTGCTGATCGCAGCAGCGGTTACTGTCGCGGTATCCGCGTCAGCAGCCGGCTTGCCCTTGGCAACGCGGATGCCACGTGACTTCATCCATGCATCAAACTCTTCTGCGGTGAAGCGCGCGCCGGCATTGAAACGATACGGGCTGTTGTCGTACGCCGTTTTGGGCACGTAAGCGGCATCTTTGGCCGCCGCCGGCGCAGGCGCCGACACACTGGACGCCATGTCAGGGGCAGCAACGACTGTTGCTGAGCCTTGGACGGGGCGAAGCGTTTCAACAACAGGCGCAACCTGATCCGCAGCAATCGCGGTCATTGGCAGCAACAGGCTCAACAGGGCAGCGGCGCGATGCAGCGTGGTCATGACGCACTTCTCCGATCTACGGCCCCTGAGCGTCCGAGTTTAGGTGGTGAGGCGCGTCTGGCGCAACAAAAAAAGCCCGGCTCGCGCCGGGCTTTCAGTGAAACGTGAACTGGACCTCAGTTCTGGACGTTCAGCTCAGTACGACGATTGCGTGCGCGACCCTCGCTGCTGTCGTTGCTGTCGATCGGACGGGACTCACCGTAACCGTTCGGGCCCACCAACTGCGCTGCCGACACACCGTGCGCAAGCAGGTAGTCGTACGCTGCCTTGGCGCGACGCTCGGACAAGCCCTGGTTATAAACTTCGGCACCCACCGAGTCGGTATGACCCGCCACTTCGACCTTCAACTGCGGGTACTTGCTGAGCACGGACGCTGCCTCGTCAAGAATGGCCGCCGACTCCGGACGCAGGGTGGCTTTGTCGAAATCAAAGTTGACGCCACGCAGATCGATGGTGAGGGCCACCGGGCAACCATCCGGGCCAATGGCCTGACCAGCCTGTGAGGTCGGGCACTTGTCTTCACAATTGTTGACGCCATCGCCATCGTCATCGAGCTGATCGCAGGTCGGCGGCGGCGGCGGCGGCGGCGCAACAGCCGGAGCGGGTGCCGGCGCCGGCTTGGCGGCTTCACCGAAGCGGTACAACACATTGAAACCTATGCCCAAGTCGACAAAGAAATCACTGTTCGGCGCAGCGGCGCTCTCATCGTTGTTGTCCAAACGCGTACGCACTTCAGTGCGGATGCCCCAGCGCCCGTAATCAGCCTGCAAGCCAGCGCCAACATGGAACTCGACATTGTTGCCCTTGATCCGGCCCGGTGAGTTCGGGTTATTGATCAATTCAAACTCTTCGCGGTGGCGCAAAAAACCCGCACCCGCAAGCAAGTACGGGTTCCAGCTGCGCCCATCGGTCACGAAATGGTAACGGCCATCCAGCGACACACCATAATTGTTGAAGTGCAGATCATTCCCCTTCTTCTCCGGGTTCATGTAGTTGAACTCGGCATCCAGAGAGAAATTGCGAGTGAAAAACCGCCCAAAGCCGAACTGATAGCCCACGGAACCACTTTCGACGTCACGATCATTGTCGAGATTCCACAGCGTCGCACCGGTGCTCGCGTACCAACGATCATCGTATTCCTGTGCGGCAACGACACTTGAAAACACCAGGGCGCTCAGCACCGCACCACAAAGTAACTTCTTGTTCATTTTCTGCTCCAATTGCACTGCAACGGTTTGGGGGAGGTGCGTCCTGCAATAATCGGTGGCGAAACCGCAGCAGCACACCCGAGCAAGGATACGACCCACTATGTGACGCCAGCATTAACACAAATATAACACCAATCTCGCTGTCGCAGCACACGCCAGATAAACGCTCGAACCCATCGCATTTGTTCTTTTACTTTCAATGACCTACGCCGTGAAAAGCGTCATCAGCGTCGGTACCGGTGTTGACTCGAACCGGGCTGGATCGCGGGTCAGCTCCAGAATCTGCTCCACCCGGTGTGCCGGCAAATGCCCTCGCAGTGCGGACTCGAACTTCTGCAACAGCACCGGTATGCCCTCGCCACGGCGGTTACGATGACCGATCGGGAAATCGATCGACACCTTTTCGGTCGCTGTACCATCCTTGAAAAACACCTGCACCGAGTTGCCGATATAGCGTTTGTCCGGATCGAAATAGTCCTTGGTGAATTGTGGGTTTTCGCAGACTTGCATCTTGGCACGCAACGCGTCGATGCGTGGGTCGGCAGCTACTGAATCGCCATAGTCATCGGCGTTCAGGCGACCGAAGATCAGCGGCACCGCAACCATGTACTGGATGCAGTGATCACGATCCGCGTAATTGGCCAGCGGTCCGGTCTTGTCGATGATGCGGGCGCCCGCCTCCTGCGTCTCGATCATGATCCGCTCAATCTGATCGAGCCTGGCCGCGACCTGTGGATGCAGCTTCATTGCACATTCCACCGCAGTCTGGGCATGGAACTCGGCCGGGAAACTGATCTTGAACAGCACGTTCTCCATCACATAGCTGCCAAACGCTCGCTCGAACTCGAACGCCTTGCCCTTGAAAGCCACATCGTAAAAACCCCAGGTTTTGGCGGTGAGCGCACTCGGGTAGCCGACGCAACCCTTGATGGCATTGAGGGCATGGGTAACCGCACGACGGCAGGCATCACCCGCCGCCCAACTCTTGCGCGGGCCGGCATTGGGTGCGTGGCGATAGGTGCGCAACACGCCATTGTCGATCCAGCTATGTGACACCGCGTTGATGATCTGCTCGCGGCTGCCGCCCATCATGTGCGTGGCAACGGCGGTGGACGCCAGACGCACCAGAATCACATGATCCAGACCCACGCGATTGAAACTGTTCTTCAGGGCATAACAGCCCTGTATCTCATGCGCCTTGATCGCATAGGCCAGCACATCGCGCACGGTCAACACCTTGCCGCCCTCAGCAACCGGCTTGCGAGAAAGGTAGTCGGCAACAGCGAGAATAGTGCCGAGGTTGTCCGAAGGATGCCCCCACTCGGCTGCCAGCCAGGTATCGTTGAAATCCAGCCAGCGCATCTGCACACCAATATTGTAGGCGGCTTGCACCGGGTCCAATTCGAACGACGTACCCGGTACACGGGCACCGCCCTTGAGCTCGGCACCAGGTACCAGCGGCCCCAGATGCTTGACACATTCGGGATGTTTCATCGCCAGCATCGCGCAGGCCAGTGAATCCATCAGCATGTAGCGCGCGGTCTGAAATGCTTCGGTCGAACTCAAATGATAGTCAGCCACGTAATCGGCGATAGCAGCCATCTCGGGGTCGGGGTCGGGCCGCTGCGCGGAGCGGATGTCGTGCTGGCTCATGTCAAGTCCGGTTTGGTGAGGTATCAGCCCACTATTTTGCCAGATCACGGGACACTTCGAGAAACTGGCCGCACAACGTGCTAAAAATAGCCATCGCAGCCCACTACTCCATGTTCATGGCCGCTATATTGCTGGCATCTGTCGTTTCCTACCGCGAGTGAGCGCATGAAGGGCAAACCCACCTCGTTTGATATCGCCTACCAGGCCGGCGTGTCGCAATCGACGGTCTCACGCGCGCTGCGCAACAGCCCGCTGGTCAGTGCGGACACGCGCAAACGCATCCAGGAGATTGCCCGCGAGTTGCACTACACGGTCGACAAAAACGCCTCCAGCCTGCGCACTCAGCATCCGGGCACTCTGGCACTGCTGTTTTTCGAGGACCCGAGCCCCGACGAATCACAGATCAACCCGTTCTTCCTGTCGATGCTCGGCTCAATTACCCGCGCCTGCGCGAAGCAGGGTTACGACTTGCTCATTTCGTTCCAGCAGCTTTCCAAAGACTGGCACGCCGATTTTCGTGACTCCAACAAAGCCGATGGCATCATCTTGCTTGGCTACGGTGACTACCTCACCTACCGCAGCAAGCTGGAAAAACTGGTCGAACAAGGCACCCATTTTGTGCGCTGGGGCGCCGTTGAAAAAGATCAACCCGGCTTGTCGATCGGATGCGACAACTACCAGGGCGGCTGTGCAATCACTTCACATCTGTTGGCCGTCGGGCGGCGACAGATTGCATTCCTTGGCACTGCATCCGGGCAATACCCGGAGTTTGCCGAGCGTTATCGCGGCTACGCTGACACCTTGCTGCGGCAAGGCAGTCAAGTCGAGCCGAAGCTGCAGGTGGATGCGCTCAGCGCCCAGCAATCGGGTTATGACGCGACGACCACATTGCTGGCGCGCGGCACGCCATTCGATGCCATCTTCGCTGCCAGCGATCTGATCGCGATCGGTGCCATGCAGGCACTGAGTGAGCGCGGCATCCGTATACCCGAGCAGGTTTCAGTCGCTGGTTTTGACGACATCCCGATGGCCAGTTGCGTCAATCCGTCTCTGACTACCGCCAGCCAGGACACCAAACGCGCTGGTGAATTGCTGGTAACCAGCCTGCTCAAGCGCATCAATGGCGAGCCGGTCGAAAGTGCCATGTACCCAGTGCAATTGATGGTGCGGCGATCCTGCGGCGCACGCTGAACTATCGCGATCAGCGCAGGAAATTGAACAGGCTCAGGTTCTGGATGCGCACAAAGCTTTGCTGTGATGCCTCCAAAGTCCCCAACTGTTGGCTCAACCGACTCACCGCCTCAGTCAGATTGACGTCTTCAACTGCCGACAGGCTGGTGGCGATCTGCAGCTTGGCCGCTTCGTTGGCATTTTGCTGCTGTTCCATCGCGTTGAGCCGTGCCCCTACCTTGGCGCGGGTATCGATGATGCGACCAAGCGCGTTGTCCAGCCCTTCCAGGGCTCGGTTCATGGCATTGCTGACACCCGCACGCTGATTGTCATTGGCAATCGGCTGGCGCAGCGCATCAATCAGCTGTTGCACACTGGTGAACACATCCTGGGTGCTGCTGGCCGACAAGGTGAAGCTATCGCCCACAGCCGCCGCGCCTGAGAGCGCAACCTGCATGCCCTGGAAGGTGATGGTGTCGTTGCCCGAATAGCTGCCGCTGGCTACCACCGTGCTGGTGGCATCGACGATGTCGTAGCTGGTAGCGGTGGTGAACTGAATCGTGAATCCGGCTCCGGTAAATGCGCTGGGGTCACTTAATTGATTGTTGCCAACGACCACCGAGCCGGAATTGCCGGCGCCGGTGCCGACCACGAAGCGGCCATTGCCGCTGGCTGCCTGCATAAACACATCCGAACCCGGATCACCGCTTGCCACTGCCCCAGAAGGCCCTACTGCCAACAAACGCTGTCCCTGATCGCCAACATAACTGACCGGCGCACCGGGAGCATTGGAACGTACGAAAGGCTGCGTCCGGGTTTGATTGCCGGCAAACAGGAACTCGCCATTGGCATCGCGGCTATTGGCGGTCTGCACCAGTTGGTCAAGGCGTTCCTGCAATTCACGTGCAATGTCCGCCCTGGCACTGTCGTTGAGCACCGGATTGATGCCTTGCAGGGACAATTCGCGCACCCGTTGCAGAATATCCTCACTCGTTGTCAGCGCATTTTCTTCAAGACCCAACCGAGAAGTGCCGGCTTGAATATTGCGCTGAAACTGCTCAATGCTGGCGTTGAACGCTGACAAATCCAGCGCACGTGCGCTGCCAACCGGGTCGAATGCCGGGCTCAAAATCCGTTTGCCGGTGGCCACCTGCTGCTGAACGTCCGATATTGCCGCCTGATTGCCAAGCACGGCATTGAGTGCGCGAAGCTGCATGAAACTGGTCGAGACTCTCATCGTCAACGCCCCTGTACCGCACCGAGCAAGGTCTGGAACAACGTATCAGCCACCGCAATCACACGCGCCGAAGCCTGGAAAGATTGTTCAAAGCGCAACAAATTGGCAGCCTCTTCATCAAGATTCACTCCCGACACACTTTGTTGCGCCTGCTCGGCCTGATTGCGCAGTGCGCGTTGCGCATCAAGGCCAATGCGCGCCTGCGCCGTGCTTGAGCCTACTTGCGCCACCAGTTGCCCAAAACCCGAGCCGATACTGGTCGCGCCACCATCGAGCACCCCCTTGTTGATGATCTCGCCAAGACGCAATGCGTTACCGTTGTCGCCGACACCACCGGCGTTAGGTACTACGGTGAACACGTCACCCGTCGCAGGTACCTCGCTGATCTCGAATTCCAGCCCGTTGACGCTGATCGTCGATCCCGGGCTGTAGGCAAACGCACCCGCGCCATTGATCTGATAGGTGTTGGCTGCGGTGAAAGATATTGTCAATGGCGTCAACAATGCCGGATTGGCGGCGTCCACAACACGCGGCGCACTGATGATGCCGCTGCCGAGATTGGCGCCATCGCGCAGCGAGCGCATGGGCACAGCCGCAGCAATACGGTTGGTCTGAGTGATTGCAACATCAATACCGCTCGCCGCTGCCAGCACGGGGCGAATCTGGAAGCGATCACCGGCCGCTGCCGTACCGGTAACCACCAGATTCAAGCCATCGGCCACGAACGGGTCAAGCGCCGTACCCGTACCGGTCATCGCAATCGCAGCGCCATCGCTGCGGGTCAATGAATAAGCTGCACCATCGAAACCCAGAACGTAACTGAACGGGGTAACCGCGCTGATATCCGCGATGCTGGCATTCAGTGTGAGGCCAGCGCTGTTGCTGGCCACCCCGGAGACGGTGGGGCCCGGAACGCTAAAGAAATCGCCACCCAACGCACCGTTCAAATCCATGCCAGCACGATGCTGCTCATTGAATGCCAAGGCCAGACCCGCCGCAGTACGGCCCAACTGAGCGCGTGCCGGATCCAGCAGATCACGACGCACATCGAGCAAGCCGCCCAACTCACCGCCATTGATCTGCGCCGACACCACCACACCGGTGCTGGCAACCGCTACTTCCGTGCGTGTCGGATCGAACGGGTTGGCAACCGCTGCCAGTTGATTGCTGCGGTTGCCCAGCACCAACGCCTGGCCGCTACCAACAAAGACATTGATGCTGCTGTCATCCTGCACCACCGCATTGAGCCCGACCACACCCGCCAGCTGTTTGAGCAGGCCATCACGTTTGTCCAGTAGATCCGCCGCCGGGCGATTGCTTGGCGAACTGGCTGCCGACACCTGAATTTCAGCATTAAGCGCTGCAACCGATCGGCCCAATTCGTTTATCTGACTTACGCTGTCGCTGATGCGCCGATTCAGATCCGCATCGATGCGCTCCATTTCGCGGGCGATGCCATTGAAGCGATCAGTCAGGGCATTGGCTTGACCCAGCAATGCCGTACGTGCTGCGGTATCGGAAGGATTGTTGGCCAAATCCTGCACTGAAGCAAAAAAACCGCTCAATGCCGGCTGCAAGCCAATGGCACGATCAGCAAGCAGATTGTCGAGGCGACTGGCCATTTCATCAAAAGCGCCCAAGCGCGACTCGCCCGAGGTAGCCGAACGCACACCCTCGATCAAGAACTGGCTGAAGATGCGTTCGATCGAACTTGTCTGCACACCCTGACCGACAAAAAACGGCCCGGTTTGCAATGGGGCCGGTCACATCCAGCGCTATGCGCGAGGTCAACAGCCCGGAAATACCGGTAGAAAGCAGATCAGCCATGATGGCGTCCTCGTGAACTCGGCAAAACAGTAGCCATGATCATGGCCGCTGCCAGAAAGCAGATGCAGCAGGCCACGATGCCGCTGATGCAGAAGAAGCGTTGTGATCCAGTGTTTTGCTTGTAGCAACGGCTGACGCGGAACCTGTTTCCAGCTGCGCCAGCGCCGCCTGCATCTGCGGGCTTTGCGCCACGGCGCTCAACTTGACGGCATAAGCGGGATCGGTGGCATAGCCACCCTGCTGCAATGCCTGCGCGAAACCACCCACATCATCGCCGCGCCCGAGTACTGCGGCGTAACGTGAGCTACCTGCAAGCAGGCGCGCATAATCCGCAAAACCTTCGGCAGGGCTGTCGTAGGCACGAAATGCCTCGGCTCGCCGAACTGCCACGCCTTGCTCAAACTCGATGGTTGGCCGCGAGATACGCGCACCGTCCCAACTGCCGCCCGCCTTGATGCCGAACAGGTTGAAGCTGGACTGGCCGTCAGCTGCTGCTGGTACATGTTTGCCCCAGCCGGTTTCCAACGCGGCATGGGCAAGCACACTGCGTAA
This sequence comes from Gammaproteobacteria bacterium HGW-Gammaproteobacteria-2, assembly GCA_002840015.1. Lineage (GTDB taxonomy): Bacteria > Pseudomonadota > Gammaproteobacteria > Xanthomonadales > Xanthomonadaceae. The sequence continues at coordinate 36,070 of PGZE01000017.1, forward strand.
CGAAACACCCAAGGCATCCGCCGCCGCTTTTGCATACGGCGCCATCCGCTGCACAAATGCAGCCGGATTGCCGCCCAGTATCTCTGCCGCTCCGGCAACGCTGGCACGCGCAGTTTCCACGCTCGCTGCCGCACCACGCAACAATCGGCGTACCGACAGCTCGGCCTGGTTTGGTAACGCGGAATTGCCAGCGCCCGCCAGTGGCAAGCCCGTTTTGTCGTGCTGCAAGGGAATTGCGTCCGTCGCCGCTGCCGAGGCGGGCACTGCCTCACGCAATTGCCGTACCAACATGTCGGCAATACCCATGCCCTTGCCCGTCGCAGCCATGCTCACCGACAACTGCTGGTCGAACATGTCCATGTAGGTTTTTGATTCGTTGCTGTCAAAAATGCCATCGCCCAGGCTGGCTGCGCGCATCGACTTGAGCAACATCTGGGTAAAGATCGCCTCGAACTGCTGCGCGACTTCGCGCAATGCCCCCTGACTGTCATCACGCGCCTGCGCACGCAGGCTGGCCAACCCACTGAAATCGTTATAAATGCTGCTGGCGGTTGAGCCATCCATCACGACCTCAGATCACCACCAGCTCGGCGCGCAAGGCGCCGGACTCTTTGAGCGCTTGCAGGATCGAAATCAGGTCACTGGGTGCAGCACCGACCCGGTTGATCGCGCTGATGATCTCGTCGAGGCTCACGCCCGGGCCAAACTTGAACGCAGTGCCACCGCGTTCGGTAATGCTCACGCTGGAGTCCGGCAACACGACCGTTTCGCCGCGCGACAACGGCCCAGGCTGGCTGGCAAACGGCTGCTCGGAAATGCTGACCTCGATGCCGCCATGCGCCACTGCCGCAGCCGACACGGTGACATTGGCACCGATGACCACGGTGCCGGTACGCGCATTGATTATCACCCGCGCCGGCGCAGTTCCCGGGTCCACCGATATGTCGTTGATGATGCCAACAAAGCTGACTCGCTGATCGACTGACACCGGCGCACGCACGGCAATCGACGCGCCATCGAGCGCCTGCGCGACACCCTCGCCCATGGCTGTATTGATCGCCTCAACGATGCGGCTGGCGGTGCTGAAGTTCGGGCTATGCAGGTTGAACACCAAACCATCGGATACCGCAAATGCATTCGGCACGCTGCGCTCTACCATGCCGCCAGCCGGAATGCGCCCGGTATTGAGCACATTGACCTGCACACTGGCGCCACTGGCGCCACTGGCGCCGACGCCGCCCACCACCACATTGCCCTGCGCCAGCGCGTAGATTTCACCATCAGCGCCGCGCAGCGGAGTCATCAACAACGTCCCGCCACGCAGGCTTTTGGCATTGCCGATCGACGCCACCGTGATATCGATGTTTTGACCCGGTTTGGCAAACGCCGGCAGCTCTGCGCTAATGCTTACTGCCGCGACATTACGCAACTGCGGGCGCACATTTGCCGGTACCGTCACCCCGAATTGCTGCAGCATGTTCTGCAGACTCTGGGTAGTGAACGGGGCCTGGCTGGTCTGGTCACCGGTACCATCCAGGCCAACGACCAGACCATAGCCAACGATCTGGTTGCTGCGCACACCAGCGATCCTCGTCAGATCGCCAACCCGTTCGGCAGCGACCGGCATTGCCGCTGTCAATGCGGCGAGCCACAGTGATGCGAGCAGTGCTTTCATGGTGTGGCCCTCAGGCATTGCCAAAGACATCAGAACGGCATCCACTTGGAATTGAAAAACCTGGCCAACCAGCCTTGCGTGTTGGCATCAGCCAGAGTGCCGCGACCGGTGTAAGCGATGCGTGCATCCGCTACCCGCGTCGATGACACCGTGTTGTCCTGGGCAATATCCTCGGGCCTGACGATGCCGGAAATCCGCACCATCTCCTGCCCTTGGTTGATGTTCAGCAATTTTTCGCCGCGCACCAACAGCGCACCGTTGCGCAGGCGCTGTGCAACCGTCACCGTAATCTGGCCGGTCAACTGATTGCTTTGGCTGCTCTGGCCTTCGCCGGTGAACTCGCGGGCGCTGTTCAGCCCAAAGCTCAACGGGCGACCGTTGACTGTCGTTTCTTTTCCGAACAGGGTCGGCGCCCCTAGATCGACGCTATCGTCCTTCGTGGTGCTGGTACTGGAACTCTTGCTGGCCTGAGTCCGCTCGGTGAGGTTGATGGTGAGGATGTCGCCGACCAGACGCGCCTTGCGGTCGGCGAACAAATCGCGACTGCTGGCTGCACTGAACAACGAACCATCCATCGGCGATTCGACTTCCGAATCATCGACCGGATAAGTCGGTGCGTACGCAAGTTCATCGCGCCCGCCGGTACTGGCGCATGCCGTGAGCAGCGTTGCAAGCGTGGCGATAACAAACAATGAAGCGCGTGTGACCATGGCGGTTCTCCCGGCGTGTATCAGGTACGGGTATTGAGGAATTGCAGCATTGAGTCGGAAGCAGAGATCGCTTTCGAGTTCATTTCATACGCGCGCTGGGTCTCGATCATGCTGACCAACTCTTCGACAACATTGACGTTCGATGTCTCCAGTGCGCCCTGAAGCACCGTGCCAAGGCCGTTCAAACCTGGGGTTCCGGGCTGCGGCGTGCCGCTGGCGGCGGTTTCCAGAAACAGGTTTTCGCCGCGCGGGGTGAGGCCCGATGGATTGATGAAATCGACAATCTGCAAGGTGCCCACTTGCTGCGGTGCCGCTTGCCCGGCAATCTGCACACCAATCGTGCCATCGCTGCCGATGGTGACGCTTTGAGCATTGTTGGGCAGAGTGATTTCCGGCTGTACACGGTAGCCACTGGAAGTCACCACCTGGCCATCGGAATCGATCTGCAAGGTGCCATCACGGGTATAAGCCTGGGTACCGTCGGGCAGCAGCACTTCGAAAAAACCACGCCCCTGAATTGCTACATCAAGCGGGTTGTTGGTTTGCGAAATATTTCCTTGAGTAAACAATTTTTGCGTTCCGACCACGCGCACACCTGTACCAACCGCCAAGCCTGACGGCGCCTCGGTTTGCTCGGAAGTCTGTCCGCCTGCCTGACGCAAGTCCTGATAAAGCAAATCTTCGAACGCCGCACGCGAGCGTTTGAAGCCAGTGGTATTGACGTTGGCCAGATTGTTGGAGATCACCGACATGCGCGTCTGTTGCGCGTCGAGACCGGTTTTGGCAATCCAAAGTGCGGGAAACATCGCTCAGTACTCCTTGCAGGTCAATTCAGGTGCCAAGCAGGCGGGTTGCCGCCTGCGCGTTGTCGTCAGCCGTCTGGATAGCGCGAATCTGCATTTCAAACTGACGCGACAGTGAGATCACCTCCATCAGCGCGCGCGTCGGATTGACATTACTGCCTTCGAGCACGCCGGAAATCAGTGTCACCGAAGCATCAGCGGGGGCAGTTGCACCATCAGCCAGTCGCATCAGGCCATCGGCCGAACGCAGCAGATCCGTACTTTCCGGATTAACCAGTTTGATACGGCCAACGGCTGCGATGGTTTCCGGCCCCTGCCCCTGCGGCACCACCGACACCGTACCGTCCTGACCGACATCGAGCTTGGTGAATGGCGGTACCGTGAGCGGCCCGGCATCACCCAGAACTTGCAAGCCGGTCGCAGTGACCAGAAAGCCATCGGCATTGACTTCCAGATCGCCAGCGCGGGTGTAGCCCTCGACACCATCGTTGCCCTGCACTGCAATCCAGCCCTGGCCCTGAATCGAGACATCCAGTTCGCGGCCAGTACTCATTTGCGGGCCGATCGAAAGATCGGCGCCCAGTGCTCGTTCCACCACATTGACCCGTGACGGCAAGCCATCGCCAGCCACCGGCAAACGATCCAGGCTGGCCATCTGCGCGCGAAAGCCGACGGTCGAAACGTTGGCCAGATTGTGCGTAGCCTGCGTCTGCGCGCGCATAGTCTGCGTGGCAGCATTCATGGCGATGTAGATGGCGCGGTCCATAGTCTGGCCTTGATACTCTTATCAGTCGTAATCAGTTACGGATGTTGATGACGGTCTGGGTGATGCGGTCTGCGGTCGAAATCATCTGCGCGTTGGCCTGGAAGTTGCGCTGCGCCTTGATCATGTTCACCAGTTGCGCGGTGAGATCGACATTGCTGGCTTCCAACGCACCGGACTGCACCAGGCCGACGCTGCCGGAACCGGCCTGGCCGCGCAGAGCTGCACCGGAGGCAAATGTTTCTGCCCAACTGGTATCGCCCAATTGTTGCAAGCCTTCCGGGTTGGCGAAGTTGGTTATCGCCAACTGACCCAACGCATTGGACTGACCGTTGGAGAAGCGCGCCGACACTACGCCGTCCGCGCCAATATCCACGCCCGTCAAACGACCCGTTGGCGCGCCATCTTGTGAGATTGCAGCAACACTGAAGGTATCGCTGGTCTGGGTGACGTTGTTCATGTCCAGCGCCAATGTCAGTGGCGCGGCATTGGGGCTGACGACCATCGCCGGAAATGCCACCAGACCATTGACCGGCGTCGCCAATCCGCCGCTGGTATCGAACGTAATCGGCTGCGCCGGCCCGGCAGAAACCCCATCGATCTGCAATTCCACATTCCAGGCATTGGCCAGCGCGTCCTTGACGTAGAACACACTGGCGGTATGCGCGGCGCCGAGCGAATCGAACACCGTAAACGAGGTGGCATTGTTGAAGCTGGTCGGGTCATTCGGATCGAATGGGGTGGTCGGCGGCACCGTAGCGGTCGATGGCACATTGAGCGTCAACGCTGCCTGGGTGCTGGCAATGGGCGGGCTTTGCGGCAAAGACAAGCGCAAATCCTGGATGCGACTCACATCAAAATTGCCACCCGTGGACGGTGGGAAGACCTGCAATTTTTTGCCTGATGGATTAACCACGAAGCCATCACGATCAACCGAAAAATTGCCCGCCCGCGTGTACGACAAGCCACTGTCGTCGCGTGTCGTGAAAAAGCCCTGGCCGCTGATCGCAAGATCGAGGTTGTTGTTGGTGAACTCGATATTGCCCTGGCCAAATTGTTGCGACACCGAAGCCAAGCGCACGCCGTTGCCGATGGCTATGGCGCTGACGCCTGAACCGGTCAGTGAAAACACATCGGCAAACTCGGCACGCGAACCCTTGAAGCCCACCGAATTGACATTGGCGATGTTGTTGGCGGTGACTTCCAGATCAGAAGACGCCGCATTGAGACCACTGAGAGCAAGATTGAAAGGCATTTTGGCGACTCCTTGAGATCAGAAAATTTCGCGAATCTGAGACAACGCCATTTCACCGGCACCCTCGACCCGCAACATCGGCTGCCCGCTTCCGGCAGCAAGGCTTACACCCAGTACGGCCGCCTGGGTAAAGGTTTCAGCAGCCCGCACATCCGAGCCAGAAATGACTTGTGCGCTCATCACATAGCTGCCCGGCGCCAGCACGCTGCCGTCATTGGCACGGCCATCCCATGAAAACCCCACCATGCCCGCCGGCTGTTGGCCCAGCTCAACCGTTCGCAGCAGGCGACCGTTGAGATCGGCGATTTGTACCGTGACCTTGCCGCCAGACACCGGGTTATCGACCGCACCAATCGCCGCTGTTTCACCATCAAAACCAAGCAATGGCGATGAAAACATCACTTGCCGCCCGATCAGGCCCGCCGCACGCAGGGCCTGATCGCCTTGCAACGTACTGGCCAATCCACCGAACGAATCCTGCAAACCCTGGATACCCGACACCGTACTGAACTGCGCCAATTGGCCAAGAAACTGCGTGCTATCGGTGGGTTGCGTGGGGTCCTGATTGCGAAATTGGGTAATCATGAGTTTGAGAAAGTCCTCTTGCCCCAGCGCATCGCGATTGCCGGCCAGTGCCGCAGCTGTCTGCCCGGAAATACTGGCGTTGAGCGAATTGCTGATTGCGGAAAGATCGTTCATGGCGTACTCCGTCAACGGCCAATGCTGAGTGTGTCGAGCATCGCCTGCTTGGCGCTGTTCATGATCTCGACGTTGTTTTGGTAAGTGCGTGAGGCGGAAATCATGTTGACCAGTTCATCGACCGGGTTGACGTTGGGCGCAAATACATTGCCCTCGGCATTGGCAAGCGGATTGCCCGGGTCATAACGCACATTTACCGGCGACTGACTCTCGACGATGCCGAGCACGCGCACACCGCTTGCCGAATCGTCGCCGGCCAGCGCCGACTGGATCGCCGCGAATACTGGCTGGCGGGCGCGATACACCTGTTCGGGGCTTGACGCCACCGAATCGGCGTTGGCCATGTTCGATGCGGTGGTGTTGAGCCGCACCGACTGCGCCAGCATCCCCGACGCGGCGGTATCGAAGATGCGAAACATGCTGGAGGAAGATGCGTCCATGTCACGCCGCTCCGGTGATGGCCATGCGCAACATCCGCACCTGGCCATTGATGAAAGTCAGGCTGGCCTGGTAACGCACACTGTTTTCGGCGTAGGCAGCCTGTTCGATCTGGGTATCCACGGTGTTGCCGTCCATCGCCGGCTGCGATGGCACGCGATAGCGCAAGGCCATGTTGGCATCGGCGCCAGCACGTCCGGCATCGATATGCCCCGCCTGCGTCGCCGCAAGATTCAATGGCGCCTCAACACTGGTTTCGCGCGCCATCAGCGCGCGAAAATCGAGGTCGCGGGCGAGATAGTGCGGCGTATCGGCATTGGCGATGTTGCTGGCCAACACTTGCGCACGCTGCGAAAAAAGACTCAAGGCTTGCGCCTGAATGCCGAACAAGGGGTCGGGGGTGATGGCCATTGCAAACTCCGCGGATCATCGTCAGCGGAGCTAAAGCAACTCTTGTGCCAGCCGCACAATACCGGCCTGCACCTCGTGAAAATCGCATTGCAGCGGGGTTTTCAATGCACAGCGGCAATAATTTGCCGCCGCAACGGCAAGGCGTGCGCGTTGCGCGGCGTCAGAGAACCGTCAGAACAGCTTCAATCCGATGCTGGCAACAACTCCAGTATGGCTTTGGCCAGAATATCGGGATTGAACTTGGCAACAAAACGATCAGCACCAACGCTGGCCACGGTGTCGGCGTTGAAGCCGCCGCTGAGCGAGGAATGCAATAGCACGCGCAGGCGCGCCAACGCGGGGGCTTCGCGAATGGCGCGGGTCAGTGCATAGCCATCAAGGCGCGGCATTTCGATATCGGAAATCACCAAGCTGGGTAATCCCTCAACATCATCAGCGGCTGCGTTGCGCAAATACTCCAGTGCCTGTGCGCCATCGTGAGCCAAGGTGTAGGGCAAACCCAATCGCTTGGCGATCTCTTCCATATTGCGCCGTGCCACCGATGAGTCATCAACGATCAATAACCGCCGGCGGCCATGCCCAGCCTGGCTTCCGGCACCGTGTAATGTCGGCGACAACGCCTGCGTCACACCACTGACATCGGCCAATATCTGCTCGACATCAACAATCATCACCAGCGCCCCGTCTACCCGCGTGGTGGCATTGATGCGCGGGCCCACCATGCCTTCGCGCGGTGGTTCGACCGATGCCACATCCACATGCACGATACGATCAACAGCGCCGACGATGAATGCCTGTACGCTGCGGCTGAACTCAGTCACCACCATATGCGCCTGCGCGCTGCCGGCCAGTGGCGGCAAACCAAGCGCCAGCGCCATATCGATCACCGGGATCGTCTTGCCGCGATAGTCCGCCGACCCGGCAACAAAGGCATTTTGTCCGAGCAATGGCGTAATCGTCGGGCAGCGCAACACTTCTCGCACCTTGAATACATTCAAGGCACAACGCGCACCGCCATCATTCACGGAAAAAAGCAGCATGGCCATGCGGTTATGGCCTGCCAGACGAATCTGCCGCTCAACACCTTCAAGCACATTGCCCATCGCGGTCTTCATCCATCGCCTGCACCTTTTAATGCTATCGGCCAGGTTCGCCACAACTTTACTTGGCCGTGCGTCATTGCAACCAGGACCCGGACTCGGGACTCGGGACGCCTTCGTTTCACTTGGTCGCTTTGCACTACCCCCCTGCGGACTTTGCTTGATCGGTCGCTCACAGGGTGAGCACCCCAGGGAGCGTTCACCGCTTTCGTGAGCGCGCGCCCCAGACCAAGTCCGGGGCAGGCTCTGCGCGCGAAGCGCTTTCGCCAGTTCGTTCGCCGGCAGGCCGGCTCCCACAGAAGCACTGGCTCGCACCGGCGTGCATCACAGTTGCTCCACAAGCAGTAGTGCTCACCTGTAGGAGCCCACCCTGTGGGCGACAGTGGTAACCCGGGACCGCGTCACCGTTGCGATTGCGCGATGACAAACACGTCAGAGCGTGCAGTGACGCAAGCTTTGCCCTGCATTTGCTTCCTTAGCGCCCTTGGCGGACTTTGCGGACCATCCGCTTGTTTCGTACGACACCGAAGTCCGCGCATATGCCAAACCCGGACTCGGGATACACTCCAAACCAAATCAATGGCATGCATATTGCTTGTAACTACTTGCAATCATCACCGGCAACCACGGCTCGCATCATTCACGACGCATTTCCACAACGCATCACACGAGGTTGATATGGGTATTCTGCTTGTTCGGCACGTTCACCAAATGGCATCGGCAGCAGCAGCCGGCGACTGGCCGCGCCTGGAGGCGTTGCAAGCGCAGCATCCAGCGACCGCACGCGCGCTGGCACCATTGCTGGCGAGCGAGGCGCAGCAACGCACGCGCCAGGATGCTGGTGTATCCAGCCAACTCCGCGCATTGGAGGAACAAGGCAATGCGCTGGATGCCAGCTTTGCGTTGGGGCGAACGCTGGATGATCTGGATCGACATGCCAAGGATGCGGCCGCAGGTGCCGACAATTTGACGCTCGCTGCCACTCCGCTGACGAATGCGCTCAATACCCTGGCTGACGCGGTCAGCACAGCAACCCAGAGCGTTGACCAGGGGCAAGCGCAAACCAGTGATCTGGAAGCACAACTGCGCCTCATGCGCAGTGCTTTGGCAGCAATGACTCAAGCGCATGAACAATTCATCCAGTTTTTTAGCCAGATCCGCGAACAAACCGCTGCGGTTCAGGAAATTGCTCACCAAATCAATCTGGTGGCGCTGAACGCGGCAATCGAGGCCGCCCGCGCGGGTGAAGCAGGACGCAGTTTTGCCGTGGTTGCCGATGAAGTGAAGCAATTGGCGGAAAAGACAACTCTAACCACTGGCGAGATTGAAACCATAACGCAGACGATGGGCGAGTTTGCGGCACGATTGGACAATGGCGTAAAGGGCGCGATCAAACGACTGGATCGTGCCGAACAAGGCACGCAAGGTATTCAGTCGGCAATCATTCATTCGCGTGCGCAGATCGGTGAGTTGACCCTGCACACGACGGCTGCAACCTCGGGCCTGCAAAGTTTGGGTAATGCGCAACGGGGAATCGCTGCGACGCTGGCAGAACTGTCGCGTTCAAACACGGTTGCTCGCCGGCACACCGACACGATCACACGCGGCTGTTTGCTCGCACATCGCATCGCGGCCAGTCGTTTGGGCGAGCAAAGCGCGGGCAGCGAGCACACCCTGCTCGCGGTGCTCGAAACAGCGCGCAGCATGAGACGCGCCATCGAGCTGGCGGCAACACGACCCGGCTGCGAGGATATGCGCTGGTTGGACGCCGAGGCGCCAGGCCAGCAGATGCTGACCTGGGTCACCAGGCTAGGCAAGGCATCGCTCAACGATGGCCTGGACAAAACCACTCAGTCTTTTGTGCAGCTGTGTCGTGATCTGGTTGCCTTGCTTGGCAACGGCAAGTCCGGAGAAGCCAAATCGCGAATATCCGAGCTCGACAGCCTGCTGGAACGCCTGAGCCATACCCCTCAAACTCCATTAGGTGCCACCCAATGATGCAAATTGCTCTCCTGTTGCTCGTTTCGGGATTGGCGTTTTCGGCGCCTGCGCCGGCAGCCGATGCGATACAGCCACTGGAAAGCATACGTGCGGCGGCTGAACACGCGGCGCGTGTCGAGCTCAAAGCGCTGGGCGGAGATTTGCGCATTGGCGAGATTACCATCGACTCACGACTGCGCGTGGCAGCCTGCGCCGCACCATTGAAAGCCCAACTGGACGGCCCAGCAGCAGCGCGCAGTATCGTTGCCGTGAGCTGCCCGCAACCGGTGTCATGGTCGTTGCGCATTCCAGTTCACGCGGAGCTGTGGCGGCCAGTTGCGGTGAACATGAGTGCGATAAAACGCGGCAGCATCCTCACCGCAGGGCAGATCCAGATGCAAACACACGAGGTCCTCGGCCTGTCGCGCGGTTACTACGGCGACAGTGAGCAGGTGATCGGCCAGCAAGCCTCACGAAACATCAAAGCCAATGAAATTGTGCATTTGGGCATGATCGAGGCACCCCGATTGGTAAAACGTGGCGACTCGATCGTTATTATTGCCGCTGATGGGCGCATTGCCGTGCGCACGCAGGGAATTGCACTCCAGGATGGCATCGAAGGGGCGGCGGTGCAGGTGCGCAATCCGCGCTCTGGCCGCGTGATAACCGGCGAAGTAACCGCCCGCGGCACGGTTTCTGTGCTTCCTTGAACCAACGCCGGTAAAATATCGCTAAAGTTTTTATCGTTGCCGCCGAAACAGGGGCAAGCCGCATGAAGGGCTGGCCGTGAGGAACCGATTATGAACAACAATATCAGTGGTTTGGGCGGCGCCAACGCACCGCCGCTGGAAGCACGAACGGCACCAAAGCAGGCGGAAGCGGAAGCTGCCGCACCTGCCCGCCGTGAAGGTGATCGGGTCAACCTGACCGAGTCGGCACGCTCGATCCAGCAATCCGAGCAGGCGCAATCGGCCGCACCCGCAGTCAACGCCGAACGAGTCGCTGCGATTCGTCAGGATCTGGCCGCCGGACGTCTGAGCATATCGCCTGAGCGGATCGCCGATGGCTTGCTCGCCATCGAGCGGCAACTCGCCGGATCGAGCTGATCATGGAATCACAGGCCAGACTTACCGACGCACTGGCCGAGACGGCGCTCGCCATCGCCACCCAGGCGGACCGGCTCGAAGGAGTTTTACAGCTTGAACGCGAGGCACTGGTCGCCAACGATGACCGCGCGCTGGATTCGGTAGCACGCGACAAAGACCTCATCGTGCGCACCTTGGAAACACAGGAACGCGAACGGCTGCATCTCGCGCGCGCACTCGACATATCCCCTGGACCAGCACCGATGCACGCCGCGCTGGCAGAACACGGCGCAGCACGCGATGCGTGGGCGCGCTGCGTGGGAGTGCTTGAACGTTGTCAAGCGATCAACTCGGCCAACGGCCGGATTGTCGAAATCAAACTGCAGAATGTTCGCACTGCGCTGGATCTGCTGTCGGGCAGGGATATGGCAACCAGTGCCACGACTTATGGTCCAACCGGCCGGGCTGCACGTGTACACAGCCCCCTGACCATCGCACGGGCCTGATCGGCAAGCGCATTGCCCCGGGCCCGGCCGTGATTACAGACCCACCGCAAATTCGTTCGCTGATCAATCGCATGATCCGGGACAAGGTACCCATCACGGTGATGCTGCCCGAGCGTGAAGGCTTCTTTAGCAGCCTGTTGCTGGACAGCGACCGCGAAGACGGCAGCCTGCTGGCCGACGAATTGTTCCCGGCACGCGGTCACCAAGCTGTGAAACCTGGGTTGGAAATACGCGTGCTGGGAAACCTTGATGGCATTGAAGTGCGCTTCAGAAGCCGCGTCATCAAGATCCATGCACCACCACCGGCAGCCAGTTACAGCCTGGCCATGCCAACTGCATTGGATTACAAGCAGCGACGCAACGCATTTCGTGTTCCAGTTTCGCCGGCGTCGGCCATTCCAGTGCATCTGCGCGCTGAGGGCTTCAACGCCAAAGGCACATTGACTGACATCTCGCACAACGGCTTGCGTGTCGCCATGCGCAACGCAAGCTCGGTGCCCATGGGCACGGAGTTGCTTTGCGAGATTGAATTGCCCAACGACCCCATCAGCGCAAAGGCGGAAGCCCGGCATAGCGAACCCGACCGACGCGGCCTGGGGGTAGTGTATGTTGGCTTCCGATTTCTGGAGCTGAACCGCGAACACCAGCGTACTATCAATCGATTCACTGCCAACCTGCAGCGCGATCAACTGCGTGCCCGTCGCATGTTTCACTCCTGAGGTCGCCATGCCAGATTCCACCAACGCAATGTTTCAGTCCGACCTGCCCTCGATGGTGGCGCGGCAGGCGATCCTTGATCGTGACCAAAAGCTTTTTGGTTACGAACTGTTGTTCCGTGCGACCTTGGCTGACCGTCACGCCAACATCACCGATGGCGACGCGGCAACCGCACGCGTTTTGATGCAGGCATTGGTGGATATCGGCATCGAGCGGTTGGTTGGCGATTCGCATGCTCTGTTCAACATGACCCGCCGATTGTTGCTGGAGCACGAGTTGCTGCCGATCTCGGGCAAACGCATCGGTCTTGAGCTGCTGGAAGACCAGGTGGTTGATGAAGCATTGCTGACCGCGCTGCGCGACTTGTCGCGCCGCGGTTACCTGATCGTGCTCGACGATTTTGTCTTGCGCGAACAAACACCTGAAATCAATGAATTGCTCGAACTCGCTGACATCATCAAGATCGAGATTCCCAATCGTACCGATAGTGATCTCGCCGAACAGATTGCACGTTTGCGCCCTTTTCGTGCTCGTCTGGTTGCCGAAAAAGTGGAGACTCACTCTGAGTTTCAACGCTGCCTCGCACTGGGGTTCGATTTATTCCAGGGCTACTTCTTCTTCCGCCCCGAGATCATCGGCGAAGGCAACGTCTCGGAAACCGGCCTGAGCGTGATGCGCCTGCTGGCGGCGTTGGAGGATGCCAACAATGGCCCGAAGGAACTGGAAAACATCATCACCTCCGATGCCGTGCTCAGCTACCGCCTGCTACGGCTGGTCAACTCCGCCTACTTCGGCCTGAGCAGCTCGGTCAGTTCATTGCGCCACGCAATCGTGTACCTGGGCATCGGCAATATTCGCAATTGGGTGCGGGTACTGGCCTTGGCTCGCCTGGACAATCGCCCACCCGAACTGTTGAAGGCAGCACTGGTGCGCGCACGCATGTGCGAACAACTCATCACTGGTGGCAAGCCCAGCAGCAAAGGTGAGCAAGCGTTCATGGTCGGCCTGTTTTCGATGCTTGATGCCTTGCTCAATGCACCGATGGATGAGTTGCTGAACAACCTCAATCTGCCTGCTGAAGTCAGCCAGGCCATTCACGACGGAAGCGGCCCGTTTGGTGCGCTGTTGGAACAGGTACAAGCCTGCGAACGTGCGCAATGGGAGTTGTTGGAATCCTGGGATGTCAGCCCGGTACTGCTCGCCTATACCTATTTGAGCGCGGTGGAATGGGCTGACCAGATGTTCAGTTTTGGCACTGCGCCGACCGGCAACTGATACCCACCTGACACACCCGCACGCCTGCCGCACCATAGCCGCATTATCACGGAAAGCCCCGGGCCACAGGCTACAATGCAGCCTGCATTTGCCCGGAGTCCGCCATGAGCACCCCCAGCCGTACTCTTACCCTCGTCGCCCGCCCCGACGGCGTTCCACGTGACGAGGATTTCGCACTGCTTGCCAGCACCCTGCCCGACCTCAATGCCGGCCAGTTCCGGGTCGCGGTGCGCTACCTGTCGATCGACCCGGCGATGCGGGTGTGGATGAGCGAGCAGAAAAGCTACTGGCCGCCGGTGCCGCTGGGCGATGTGATGCGCGCAGCGGGCATAGGCGAAATCGTTGAATCGCAGCACCCGAAGTTTCCGGTCGGTGCCTGGGTCAGCGGCATGACCGGTGTGCGCGAGCAACTCATCAGCGACGGCAAGGGCATGCGCCGCTTCGATGCCAGCGCGCTGCCGCATCCAGCGTGGGCGCTGAGTGTCTTCGGCGCCACCGGCCTCACCGCCTGGTTCGGCCTCACCGACATCGGCCAGCCCAAGGCTGGCGACACGGTGGTGATTTCCGCCGCATCCGGCGCGGTCGGTTCGGCCGCGGTGCAGATCGCCAAAAACCTGGGTTGTAAGGTGATTGGTATCGCCGGTGGCCCGGAGAAATGCGCTTATGTGCGCAACGATCTGGGTGCCGATGCCGCCATCGATTACAAGAACGAGCACGTCGGCAAAGCGCTGGATCAACACTGCCCTGGCGGCATCGACATCTATTTCGACAATGTCGGCGGCGAGATACTCGACGCCGCACTCGCCCGCCTGCGCATGCATGCGCGCGTGGTGCTGTGCGGCGGCATTTCGCAATACAACGCCACCGGCAAGGTGCGCGGTCCGGCCAATTACTTGGCGCTGATTTCGGCGCGTGCGCGGATGCAGGGTTTTGTCGTGCTCGATTACCTCGATCGTGCCGATGAAGCGCTGGCAGTGATGGCGCCCTGGGCCACCGCCGGCAAGCTCAGCAGCCGGATCGACGTGCTTGAGGGCCTGGAAAACTTCGCCGAAGCGTTGCGCCGGGTCTATTCGGGTGCCAACTTCGGCAAACAGGTATTGAAGGTCTGACCGATGCGCTTTGATGGCACTGCCCACTACGTCGCCAGCGACGAACTCAAACTCGCGGTCAACGCTGCGATCACCCTGCAACGGCCGCTGCTGATCAAGGGCGAACCGGGCACCGGCAAGACGCTGCTCGCCGAGGAAATGGCCGGCGCATTGGCGGCGCCGCTGTTTACCTGGCACGTCAAATCCACCACCAAGGCGCATCAGGGCCTGTACGAATACGACGCGGTCAGCCGCTTGCGCGATTCGCAATTGGGCGATGCGCGGGTACACGACGTGCGCAACTACATCCGCCCCGGTGCGTTGTGGCAGGCGTTTGTCAGCGAGCAGCGCGCGGTGTTGCTGATCGATGAAATCGACAAGGCCGATATCGAGTTTCCCAACGACCTGCTGCGCGAACTCGACCGCATGGAGTTCGCGGTCGATGAAACCGGCGAAACCATCCGCGCTCAGCATCGACCGATCATCGTAATTACCTCGAACAACGAAAAAGAACTGCCCGACGCATTCCTGCGCCGCTGTTTTTTCCACTACATCAACTTTCCCGACCGCGCCACACTGGAGCGGATCATTGCCGTACACTATCCCGGCCTGACCGGCACCTTGGTCGGCAATGCGCTGGAGATGTTCCTGCAATTGCGTGAGGTGCCGGGGCTGAAGAAGCGGCCCTCGACTTCGGAACTGATCGACTGGCTGAAACTGTTGCTGGCCGACGATCTGGCGGCACAGGCGCTGCACGAGCGCGACCCGGCCAAGGCGATCCCGCCGCTGTACGGGGCATTGGTGAAGAACGAGCAGGATGTGCAATTGCTGGAACGCCTGGCGTTCATGCACCGCCGTCAATCGCAGCGCTGAATCGCAATGTTTCTTGGCTTGTTCGATGCCCTGCGCGCTGCGAAAGTACCGGTCAGCCTGCGCGAACTACTCGACCTGCACGCGGCGCTCAAGGCCGGCATGGCGCATGCCGACGTTGACGCTTTTTACGCGCTGGCGCGCACGGTGTTGGTCAAGGACGAGCGCCATTTCGATCGCTTCGATAGGGCGTTCGCCAGCTGGTTCAAGGGCGTACCCGACCTGCACGCCGCGCTCGACGCCGAGATCCCGGCCGACTGGCTGCGCCGCGCCTTCGAGCGCGAGTTCAGCGCCGAAGAACGTGCCCGCATCGAAAGGAATTGCGCAAGCGCCTTAACGAGCAGCATGAACGCCATCAGGGCGGCAATCGCTGGATCGGCACCGGCGGCACCAGCCCGTTTGGCAACAGCGGCTACAACCCCGAAGGCATCCGCATCGGCGGCATTGGCGGCAACCGGCGCGCGGTAAAAGTGTGGGAACAACGGCAGTTCCGCAATCTCGATGACCAGGTCGAAATCGGCACCCGCAACATCAAGCTGGCGCTGCGCCGCTTGCGGCGCTTCGCGCGCGAGGGCGCCGCCGATGAGCTCGATCTGGACGGCACCATTGCCGCCACTGCACGCGAGGGCGGCATGCTCGATATCCGCATGCGCCCGGAGCGGCACAACGCAGTAAAGGTGCTGTTGCTGCTCGATATCGGTGGTTCGATGGACGAGCATGTGCGGGTCTGCGAAGAGTTGTTCTCGGCCTGCCGCAGCGAGTTCAAGCACCTTGAGCACTTCTATTTCCACAACTGCCTGTACGAGTCGGTGTGGAAGGTCCACACTGGAGTTGTTGCGCACCTATGGCACCGACTACCGCGTGGTGATCGTCGGCGATGCGGCGATGGCCTCGTATGAAATCACCCATCCGGGCGGTAGCGTGGAACATGTCAACGAGGAACCCGGCAGTGTCTGGATACAACGCCTGGTTGATCGCTTTGGCAAAATGGCATGGCTCAACCCAACCCCACAGCGGGCGTGGGATTACAGCCAATCCACCGGCATAATCCGATCATTACTGAGTGAGCGCATGTTTCCGCTTACTTTGGCCGGGCTGGATGATGCAATACGTAACCTGCGTTGATCTGCATTGCCTGAATTTCAATCCTCTTTCAGTTGAGCCCCTGATGCCATCCATACACCGCCCGATTGTGCTTCTTGCCTGCCTGTTGTTTACCTGCGCCGGCCTGACACAAACGACAGCAACCAACACCATCAGCCGCATGACAGCACTGATCAACGACCCCGAGATTGCCGAGATCAGCGGCCTGGCAACATCGCGGCTGCACCCGGACGTGATCTGGGTTCACAACGACAGCTTCGACGAGCCGGTGCTGCATGCGCTGTCCACCACCGGCAAGCGGCTGGCGAATGTCACCATTGCCGGCGTTGAAAACATCGACTGGGAAGACATCGCCGCATTCACCCTGAACGGAAAATCCTACTTGCTGATCGCCGATACCGGCGACAACGGCGGCATCCGCCAGACACTGCAGCTGCACATCGTGCGCGAACCCGAACAATTGCACGATCAAACGATCCACCCGCAATGGTCGATCCGCTTTCGCTGGCCGGATGGCCCGCGCGATTGCGAAGCGGCAAAAAACGAGTCCCCGTTGATTTGTTGAGCCTGCCATTGCAAGCACGCGATGACACTGTGCAAACCGCACGTTTGATCGGCGCGCTGGCTGGCATCGCACAGCCCAGCCCCGAAGACCTGCAACGCAATCCGGTCTATGGCCGTTACCGTAGCCAGGTCACCGCAGCCGACATCAGCCCGGACCGGCAAACTTTGGCCGTGCTCAATTATCGCGCCGTCTATCTTTACCCACGCCGCCCGGATGAAGACTGGTCACGGGCCACTGCCCGCCCCGGTACCGAACACATTTTTCCCTGGCTGGCGCAGGCCGAAGCAATGGGCTTTGCGACGGATGGAAAAGGTTTGTGGATCAGCAGCGAGCGGCAGCCAACACCGATACTGTGGCTGGCATTGCCCTGATACCCGCATGAATGCCAAAAAAAGGCCCGCTTTGCAGCGGGCCACCGGCAACCCCGGTTCACATGCCTGAAATCCCCTGACTCGTGTCTTGGAGAGAGGGCAGGCCAACATCCGTGTCGCGCCTGCCCATACAAGATAAACGCAAGCCAACACGAAAACCGGCCACGGCTCAACAAATAACCTGATTCAATGAATTCTTCCCTGCCAGATCAAGTATTTGCGCGCTTGATCTGCGTACAAAGCATCGCAAGCAAGCAAAGCGTTACACTGAACCATCCACAAAACCCGTTACGAGAAACGTATGCGCACCTTCGAGCAGATTCGCAGCCATGTAGCCAACAACTATCGGGTAACCACCAACGAACCGTATCTGCTGTGTGTCGAGCTTTCGTTGCAGGAAGGGCAACGCCACCAGAGCCTGTTCATGTCGGAAATCGAAGACGAGGATGGCCGCCGCCACCTGCGTTTCAGTACCGCAGTTGCACCCATCACCGGCATGGATGCCAAGCGCGCCCTGCACTTCAACTGGCAAAGCCATAGTGGCTATCTGGCCATCAGTGAGCTCGACGGCGTGCCCTATTTGCATTTGTGCGAAAACCGGCCTTACGCAATCCTCACTGCCGCCGAAATCGACCGCCTGGTGCTGGAATTGGGTGGTGTTGGTGATCGCATGGAAAGCCAGCTTTCTGCTGGAGGCGACTTGTTGTGATTGGGCTTCGGCCCGTGCCGCCGATGCGGGCTGACGTGCCTTCCCGCATTCTTGATTGGCGACACAAGCGCGATAGAGCCGACGGGTAAAATCAAGACAGCCCATGGCTGCCCATGGTGTGGCAAAGGGGTTATGCGTGCGTCGCGCACATGATATTATTGACATAAGTTGCTGTTTTTTAATTATTTATGTAACCAATAGCCATGATGCAAGGGGCCGAAAGACCCGAGCATGCACACTGATACCGGGAGACCCAACATGAGCCAACACACCTCGCAAGCGGTTTTGAGCAAACTTGCGACGCTTCGCAACTATGGCGGCGCGGCCCGCACACGCGGCCTGAACGATGCAACGCTTGAGGACATGGCAGCTCAATTCCCGGAGTTGGTCGAAGCCGTTGATGCCGCGCATGACCAGTTTCAGGCCCTGTGTGGTGGCGAGTTCGAAGACATTCTGCGCGCCGATGAAGTAACCCAGATCGCTGCGGTGCAGGCGGGCTTCGTCAATTTTTATCCCGAAGATGCAATAAACCCCTATATCTCGCTGGCCGCACGTGGGCCGTGGATCGTCACACTCAAGGGTGCGGTGATCCATGACAACGGCGGCTACGGCATGCTTGGCGCCGGCCATACTCCAGCCGCAGTGCTTGAGGCGATGAGCCAGCCACAGGTGATGGCCAACGTGATGACGCCCAATCTGTCGCAGTTGCGTCTGGAACGCGCCTTGCGGCGTGAACTGGGCCAGAGCCGTGGCGGCTGCCCCTACGCAAAGTTCCTGTGCTTGAACTCCGGCTCGGAATCCGTCTCTCTCGCAGGCCGCATTGCCGACGTGAACACCAAGCTGCAGACTGACCCGGGCGGCCGACATGCCGGCAAAAAGGTCAAGCGTATAGCGGTCAAGGGCGCCTTCCACGGCCGTACCGAGCTGCCCGCGCTGTACTCGGATTCAACCCGACCGACTTATGCCAAACACCTGGCCAGTTGGAAGCACCACGAGCCACAACTGATCACCATCGAGCCGTATTCGGTAGAGCAACTGCAGCAGGCGTTCGCCGATGCCGACGCCAATGATTGGTATATCGAAGCGATGTTCCTTGAGCCAGTAATGGGCGAGGGCGATCCGGGCCGCCAGGTTACGCCAGAGTTCTACCGTGCGGCGCGTCAACTCACCCGCGATCACGGCACCGTGCTGCTGGTCGATTCGATCCAGGCTGGTTTGCGTGCGCACGGAGTGCTCTCAATCATCGATTACCCGGGTTTTGAAGGGGTAGAGCCGCCGGACATGGAAACCTACTCCAAGGCGCTCAATGCCGGTCAGTACCCGTTGTCGGTGCTCGCCGTCACCGAACGCGCCGCCGGGCTTTATCGCAAAGGTGTGTATGGCAACACCATGACCACCAACCCACGCGCCATGGATGTAGCGGTTGCGGTGCTCAACGGCATCACACCCGAATTGCGCGCCAATATCCGCGAACGCGGCGCAGAGTTTGTCAGCAAGTTCAATGCACTGAAAAACGACCTCGGTGGACTGATTACCAAAGTACAAGGTACCGGCCTGTTGTTCTCGTGTGAGTTGTCCGACGCGTTCAAATGCTATGGCGCCGGCTCCACCGAAGAGTATTTGCGCGAACGCGGCATCGGCGTGATTCATGGTGGCGCCAATTCACTGCGTTTTACCCCGCATTTTGCCGTCACACCGGCAGAAGTGGCTCTGGTAGTGGCACAGGTGCGCGATGCGCTGCTCAATGGCCCACGCAAGGCGCAGGCTGAGGCAGCCTGAACCACACCCCAGCGCACCTGCTATTGCGATTGCTGCCTGGGCTTTGCAGACATGTCAGCCTCTGATTCGTCGGGCGCCGGCTTTGCCGGCAGGATGCTGATCCGCACCGGCCCACCCTGACTCACCTTTTCGGTTTTCAGGTCGTACTCGAAATACTCGCCAACCAGCGAGCGTCGCCCGCCCTGAACCAGATGCGCATTGCCACGCAACCGCAATATTTCAAGGCCGCGGGTATATTCAATCTCATCGGCTTCAGCCATCACGTCGCGGTCAATGCCATTGTTCTTCACCCAGATTCGCGCCGGTTTACCGACAATCAGAACACGGCTGGGGTTTTCCAGGGGGCCATAAACCATCGCCTCATCGGCCTGCATCGGCCAATCGGAACCTTCTATGGAAAAGTGGCCCTGCAAGCGAGTGGTGTTCTGCTCTGGATCATTGGCCACCGAGTCGGCACGTACCACGATCGGCCGCTCGGATGGCAGGGTGAACTTGGCGGCGTTGGCCATTATCGGCATTGCCAGCAAAAACGACCACAAAACGGCGCGCACGTATAACATCTTCAACGCCCATACTCCTAAATCGATTGAACCCGCAGCCCGATGCGACGATCATAGCAGCGTCCGGCATGTTCGACGGGCATCGGCCATGAAGGCCTCGTTATCGTTTCGGAGTCCTAACGCTTGATCATCCATCGTTACCTGATTCGCGAAGTAACCGGCCCCTTCGCTGCGGTAAGCGTCGTGCTGGTTGTCGTGTTCATGACCTACAGCCTTACGGTATTCCTTACCGATGCCAGCCAGGGCCTGCTCAGCGCCGGCCAGATCGCCGCACTTACGTTGCTCAAGTCAGTCATTGCGCTGGAAGTGCTGTTGCCGATCGCGCTTTATATCGCGGTGATGCTTGGCATGGGCCGGCTGTACAACGATTCCGAGATGGATGCATTGCGTGCCGCAGGAATGGGCGAATTGCAGATCGTGATGCCAATGCTGCGACTGGCATTGATCCTGGCGATTCTGGTCGGGCTGTTGTCGGCGGTGGTGCGTCCGCTAGCCTATCGCACACTCTACACACTGAAGGCTGAGGCCGAAGCCAGTTCCGAGATCGACCGGATCAAATCCGGTCGCTTTTACAGCTACTCCAAAAGCGGCCGTACGGTGTTCATTGAAACCACCAGCGGATCACTTGACAAACTGCAGGGCGTGTTCGTGCGCACCCGCAACGCCGAAGGCCTGCAAGTGATCTCGGCGCGCCAAGGCAAGTTCGTGGCGCACGTCACCAACACCCATCATGAGTTGCTGTTGCAAGATGCCAGCGTGTTCAAGCGCACCGCACAAGGCCGCGACGTATTTGCGCAGTTTGCACAATTTACCATCCGCCTGCCGATCAAGCAGCCAGAGCCGGTAACTGATCGTCCCAAACTGATGTCCACATTCGACCTGGCTTCCGCAGACGGGCCACGCGAGCGCGCCGAGTTTGAGGGCCGCTTGTCCAACCCGATATCGGCGCTGTTGCTTGCCATGCTGGCAGTACCACTCAGCCGCAGCCGACCACGCCAGGGCCGCTACGCACGGATGCTTGTTGCCTTGATTGTGTACACCCTGTATTACAACCTGCTGGACATTACCCGCACCAATGTCCAGCAAGGGACCATGCCCACGCTGGCCTGGGTGCCCGGCCTGCTGGCATTGGCGATCATCATCTGGTACGTGCCATGGCGAGCATGGCTGCGACGCAAGCCGGTAAAATTACATGCGCCTGATTGATCGTTATGTCGCGCGAGGCTTTTTGCTTGGCGTACTGCCGGTATTCCTGCTGCTGGCGGGCTTGTTCAGCTTTCTGGCACTGAGCCAGCAACTGGAGGACGTCGGCCAGGGCGGATTCACCACCGGCTCGGCATTGAAAGTGGTGATATTGACCCTGCCCCGTCAATTGCTGGACATCCTGCCGGTCATCGCGCTGCTGGGCTGCCTTACCGGTTTGGGCGCGATGGCCAATTACCGCGAATTGACTGCTGCGCGTGCTGCCGGGCTATCGCCCTCGCGCCTTGCTCGTCCAGTCGCCGGAGCGGCACTGTTATTGATCCTCATCGCGTTTCTTGCGCAGACCTATGGCATCCCACACTGGGAGCGCATGGCGCTGCGCCTGCGCGCCGAGGTGACGCAAACCGACGTGGATGGCACAAGCACAGAGTTCTGGACACGCACCGGCGGCCGTCTGCTGCGCGTCGGCGAAGTGGTGATGGGCCGTATTCCAACCGATCTGGAAATCTACGAACTCGACGACCGTGATCGCTTGATCGGCCTGATCCGCGCCGAGCGGGCAGATATTGTCAATCGTGAGGAATGGCTGCTGTACAACGTAACCGAAAGTGAGATCAGCACGCAAAGCGCGACCACCACAGTGGAAGATCGACGTATCTGGCGCAGCTTTTTGTCGGAGCCGCAGCTGGAAAATCTGATTCAGCCGGCGGGCACATTGTCGCCTGGCGACTTGTTGCACTACATCGTCAGCCTGGAAAACAATCGCCTGAACTCACATCAATTTCGCTTGGCATTTTGGCAAATGGCCAGCATACCGGTCGGCATCATCGCTATGGCATTGCTTGGTCTGCCATTCGTGATGGGATCGCTGCGCTCGGTATCGGTTGGGCAGCGCATCGCGCTGGGTGGCGGCATCGGCATGGCGTTCTATCTCAGCGAACAAATCATCGGACACCTGTCGATGCTCTATGAGCTCAACCCATTCGTTGCTGCAATGGCGCCGGAGTTGATTCTGCTGAGCGTTGCAATTCGTGGGCTGAACCGGGTGCGCTGAACATCGCGACTACCCTGATGACAACGGCCGACGCCAGGTTTGTTGCTCGCGAATGACAAAAGTGTCTGGCGAGCCATGCTGGAATTGCTTAAGGGTCATGGTGATCTGCCAACTCGTAGCGTCACGGTGCAAATCAAACACCCGATATGACGCAAGATACTTCGTGCGCACGCTGGAGGCCGAAGCCGTGGCGAACACACGCGTCGCGCCGCAACGGGCATCAAAATTACGGTGTTCGTGACCATGCAGCATGATCGCGGGCTGCTGTTCACGCACTAACGTCTGCAACGCATGCACATCGGCCAGCGCCTTGCGCCAGTGCGTCAAACCCGGCAATGGCGGATGGTGAATCAACACGCAGCTGAGCAGACCACGGCGATGCACATCAGCAAGTACCACAGACAGCCGCTCGCGCTGCGCCTTGCCTAAATCGCCACGCGCAAGAAACGGCGCCGTCGGCACCGCCGAGTTCAGCCCGATAAAGGCTACGCCATTGCATTCGCGCAGCACCGGATAGGCTGCCCCCGGATCAACCCTGTCCGCAGGTGTGTCAATGTGCAGGTATTTGCTCCACTGCGCAGCAATGGCGGGCCAGGAGTCGGCAGCATACACATCGTGATTGCCGGGTATCAGGAAAACCTTCTCCGGCGTTCCCGCAGCACGCAGCCAGTCGGCCGCTGCCGCAATCTCGTCGGGCAGGCCGATCTGTGCCAGATCGCCGGTCAACAGCCAATGCGCGGCATTTTCAGCGCGCACTGCCGCCATCAGCCGAGACAGCATGTCGGCTCGATGCTGCCACTGCCGATTGCGCTGCCACGACAAATAGCCCTGCCAGCGTTTACCGCGCAGACGTGTCAGCGACCAGGCATCCAATGACGTCAAGTGCGGGTCAGTGATGTGGATCAAGCGCATGGCAGCACAGGTAATCTCATGTAACCCTCGCAAACAGCTCAAGGGCATGGCGCACGGAACAAAGTGTACATTCAAACGAGGGTTTCGTACGCCACGCAACACGGCAATCGGCCGCTTGGCAACAGCGCCTGCTACGTAGGCTACGCCTTCATTACGCCGATGCACGGCTCGTTCGAGTGTGTGTGCCGCAAGTCTGCCCGGGTCAACGGGAGTTTACCGCAGCTTGTCGGCTACCTATACTGGCGCGCCTGCCATTGCTTGCAATGCTGACCCGTCGCTTGCCGCGTTGTGCCGCAGACGCAAATCGCCCTGAATACCACAACCAGACCCAACGGAAGCACGCGTGAGCGAAGCCGATACCAACGCCAAAGTGCAAAGCCCGATGCGCCGCGTACTCGGTAATCTGGGTCTGCTGGTGCGCGGCCGTGGCATCGCTGCGGTGATGTCGCTTGGCGCTACCACCCTGATGGCACGCGCACTTGGCCCGACCGAGTTCGGCATGGTGGTGTTGATGCACGCCTATGCTCTACTGATGCGTGGGCTACTTAATTTTCAATCATACGAAGCGGTGGTTCGCTACGGTGTACCCGTACACGATGCCGGCGACACTCGCACGCTGCGCCGTCTGATTGCCGTCTGCCGACGCGTTGATCGTCAATCCAGTGTTGCCGCCAGCGTGCTTGCCCTGGCCGTGGCTCCCATCATCGGGCCATCGCTGAACATGGACGCCAGCCATGTGCTGCTGCTTACCGCCTACAGCCTGACGCTGCTGGCCACCGGAAATGGCACCGCAATCGGCATACTGCGGTTGTTCGATCAATTCGACACCCTCGGCCGGCAAATGGCCATTGGCCCGACCATCCGCTTTTCCGGTGTCGTTGTTGCGTGGTGGCTGGAAGCGCCGCTGCCGGTATTTGTGGCGATCTGGGCGCTGGCCTACGTCATCGAAAATGTGTATCTGCATTGGCGCGGCAGACTTGAATACCGAACACGCATCGGCAAGCCGGCGGATGGCGATAGCATCAAGGACAGCAAACTGGATGAGTTCACCGGGCTGCGTCACTTTTTGTGGGTAACCTACTGGCAATCCAATATGGACATTGTGCCCAAGCACGTGTCCACGGTGCTTGCAGGTTATCTGTTGGGGCCGGCCGAGGCCGGCCTGTTGCGCCTCGCGCGCGAGTTGTCGAGCCTGTTGTCGAAGCCAGCCGTATTGATCCGCCAAGTGGTCTTTCTCGATCTCACCCGCAGTTGGCATCAAGGCAGCGCAGCGTTCGATCTGGTCGCCTATCGCACTGCCCTGCTCGGTGGTGGCTTTGGCCTGATCTTTGTTGCCGCAGGTTATTTCTTTGGCGACAACCTGCTGGCAGCACTCATTGGCAAAGACTTTCTCGCTGCTGCACCGCTGCTCACGTTGATGCTCCTGGCAGCGACCTTTGACCTGACCTCATCATCGTTGCGCTCGGCAGCTTATGCGATCGGACGTGCCAGCAAGGTGCTCCGCATTTACGCACTATCGGCCGGCATCTACCTTGCGCTGTTTATTACATTGACTTCGTGGCTTGGCCTGATTGGTGCAGGCATCGCCGCCAGCGTCGCTGCCGCATTACCGCCGTTGGCGATGGCATGGTTGATCCGCAGTAGCAAGCGCGACGCGGCAAGCACGCCGCGCTGAGCAATCAGGCGGCCGTTGCTGACTCCGAGACGCGCTGTTGCACTGGCATCACAACCTTGGCAAACGCCGAAATAATCTGTTCGACCTGCTCTGCCGTATGCGCGGCGCTCACGCTGACACGCAGCAAGCTGCTGCCATCGGGTGATGCCGGCGGCACCATCAGATTGGTGTACACGCCCGCCTCGATCAAGCCATGCCAGCAAGCAAATGCTTCTTCACGCTGGCTGAAGCGCACCGCCAGAACCGGGCTGGGTACTGTGCAACCCAGATTGAAACCCATTTCCTGAAACGCGGCATACAAACGCCGAGCGTTATTCCAGATTTGACTGCGCAACTGCGGGCGCGTGCGTACTTGATGCAAGGCCTCACGCGTGGTGGCAATCACCGACGGGCTGCCCGACGCCGTGAAAATAAACGGGCGGCTGGTGTAGCGAATCAGTTGCAGAACAGGGTTGTTGCTGACGCAATAACCACCCGTTGCACCGAGGCTTTTGCTGAACGTGCCAACAGTGAAATCAACCGCATCCTCGACACCTTGTGCCTGCGCCACACCACGCCCTGTATCACCGTAAACGCCCAGCGAGTGGGCCTCGTCCACCATCAGGTAGGCCCCGTACTGGTGCTTGAGTGCGCAGATCTCCGGCAGTGGTGCGATATCACCAAACACACTGTAAAGCCCTTCGACCACAATCAAAGCGCGGCGGGATTGTTCGCCAAGGCGACGCAAGCGTGCCTCAAGGCTGGCGACATCGTTGTGGCGAAATCGGAATATCTGCGCGCCACTCATTCGGCAACCATCATAGAGGCTGGCATGCGCATCGGCATCAAGCAGTACCGCATCGCCTGGCCCGAGCAATGCACTGAGCATGCCCAGATTGGCTGCATAGCCGGTGGAAAACACCATGCCGTAAGCCTGCCCGTAAAAATCGGCCATCTCGGCTTCCAGCGACTGATGCAGCGCAAAGCTGCCATTGGCCATGCGCGAACCCGTGGTGCCGGTGCCAAACTCGTCCAGCGCTTGCTTGCCAGCTGCAATACAGGCTGGATCAAAGGTCAGGCCGAGATAATTGTTGGTACCGGCCAGGATCGTCTCACGGCCTTCGATGATGCCGAGCGTTGGCGACAGCAAGCGTTCGGTCACCATGCCGGTAGGATTACGCCCGGTGGCAGCCAGCGCATCGCGCAAGGAAGCGACCGGCGTGAACTTGTCGAGCAAACCCGGGGCGCTCATGACACGCCTCCCGTAGCCTTGGCGACAACAGCCGCCAAGCCATCGACAGAACGCACATTGGACAACGTGTCGAGATCGATCGCGATATCGAATTGTTCTTCAACTTCCATTATAAATTCCATCACTTGTATCGACTCCAGCCCGAGCCCCGAAACGAAATCGGTGTCCACGGCAAGCATTCGCCCATCGTTGATATGTTTTCTCAACATGTCGAGCAGGGTTTGTTCAATCGAGGTAACCATGAGTTTTCTTCCGAAATGTAGCCGATCAATCGGTGCGCAACGATGCAAACAGGCGCTGCGCGCCGGTAGCCAGATCAATCATCGGCTGCCAACCGGTAGCAGCCTGAAAAGTACGGTTGTCAGCAAGCCAATGCGCCTGACGCAATTCCCGAACCTTGCCCGGCGTCAACATCGGCGCGTAGCCGAACGCCAAGGATAACAGGCCATTGATCGCACCGGCGCTATGCAACACACTGGCGGGAACCGGCAACAGGCGAACCGGACGGCCCGCCACGGCACGGCCCATCGCTGCCCAGTCGTACCCCCCCGGTGTGCCATCATCGATGGCATAGGTTTGATGCTGGCAGCGTGTAGGTTCAGACAGCCAGGCGTACACGGCATCCGCGAAGTCATCAACGTGCAGCAACGATAGCCGTTGATTCAGCGGCCCGGTGACCGGCGCAACGCCACGCCGCAACCAACGCAACAGCGGCAGCATTTCCTGATCGCCCGGGCCATACAGCGCCGGAGGCCGCATGATGGTCCACGGCAGATCCAGGCGCGAGTGCAACACCCCCTCGCCTTCATGCTTGGTCAGTGCGTAATCAGAAATATGCGGCCGACTGGCCGCCAGCGATGACACCAACAGCACGGGTGGCGATTGCCCGTGACCCTGCAATGCCTCGATAACGTGTTGTACACCATGGACGTTGGCGGCACGAAAATCATCCGCTACCCGGCCACGGACACTACCGGCGCAATACACCAGCGCCGAAATATCGGCCAATGCATCACGCAACGCAGTTGCGTCATTGAGCTGTAACGCAATCGCTTCACATCCGGGCAGCATCTGCACCGCACGCGGTGAACCGGGGCGCACCAAGGCGCGCACCCGGTAACCGGATTCAAGCAGACGTGCCTGCAGGCGCTTACCGACGAAGCCCGTCGCGCCGGTAAGCGCGACGATTCCTTTGTCCGAACCCGCTTTGCCTGAGCCAGCGATTTCGACCTCAGCCATTCGCCTCGGCGGCAACCGCTGCCAACTCATCGCTTGTTTCGACCCAAGACTGCCGTGCGACAAAATCGCGCTTGGTCTGCGAGCGCGACAACTTGCCCGAGGAAGTGCGCGGCAAAGTGCCACTCGGCACCAAATCAACGTGGCAGACAATGCCAAAGTGAATCTGGATCTGCGCCTTGATCTCGTCGATCAGCTGCTTCTGTTTGGCTGGGTTGGACTCATGCGATTCGGTTACAAGAACCGCCATATCGGTGCCCGTCGGGCCAGGCGCGGCAAACGCCGAGACGTGGCCATAACGCACACCTTCAACCTCTTCGGCCAGATGCTCGAGATCTTGCGGCCAGATATTGCGGCCATTGATGATGATGACATCCTTGTGACGCGCAGTAACCATCAGACGCGCACCCACGCGGTAGCCAATGTCACCGGTATTGAGCCAGCCATCAACCATCACTTCGGCAGTGGCTTCAGCATCCTGGAAGTAGCCGGTCATTACACTGGTGCCTTTGACCCAGATATGACCACACTGCCGCTCGTCCAGCACGTTGCCATCCGGGTCACGAATCTCCATCTGGTAGCTCGGCATCAACTCGCCGCAGTCAACAAACGACAAGGTGTGGTCAAGATCACGCTGATCCAGCGGCAGCGACCTGGCTTTGCCAGTGGCATACATCAGCTCTTTCTCGACCACGTCAATTTCAAGTCCCGCGCCCAATGGCGCAAA
Organism: Gammaproteobacteria bacterium HGW-Gammaproteobacteria-2; assembly: GCA_002840015.1. Taxonomy (GTDB): domain Bacteria; phylum Pseudomonadota; class Gammaproteobacteria; order Xanthomonadales; family Xanthomonadaceae. The sequence continues at coordinate 64,571 of PGZE01000017.1, forward strand.
GCTGACCGCCAGCGTGCATTCGGCCATGCCATAGCAGGCAACCCACGCCTCAGGATTGAAGCCATTGGGTTTGAGCAACTGGGCAAACTTCTCCAGCGGCTCGGCATGGATGCGCTCGGCACCCACACAGGCGACACGCCATGAACTCAAATCGTAACGATCACAATCCGACCAGCGCAGACGCTTGGCGCACAAGGCATAGCCGAAGGGCGGACTGGATGAAATGGTGCCGCGATTTTCGGAGATCAACTTGAGCCACAAGCGCGGCCGCATGGCAAACGTACGCGGGCTGAGGTAATCCACCGAGAGCTGGCTCGCCAGCGGCACCAGCAGGAAACCGACAAGGCCCATGTCGTGATAAAGCGGCAGCCACGACACCATCCGGTCACCCTCGGTGATCTTCAGACCGTGAATCGCGATTTCCGACAGGTTGGCCAACGCCACCTTTTGGGTGATCGCCACACCACGCGGAAAGCGCGTGCTACCCGACGTGTATTGCAGATATGCCAGTTCATCGCCAGCCATCGGCAGCAGATCGACATCGGCTTCGGCAATTGCATCGAATTCCGACGGCAGGCCGCAGCAGGTCAGGCCGAGCGGCTCGGCAGCCTCCATCAAAAAGCCGACGTGCGACTCGGGCGATACCGCCATCTGCGCGTCGCATGTCTGGAGCATGCGCCGAATTTGCTGGACGTAGGCGTTGCGAGCACCAATCTGCACGCTGGAAGGCAGTGCAACCGGCACATAACCGGCGTATTGGCAGGCAAAGAAGAAGCGGTGGAACAGCGGATCGGTTTCACCAATGATCGCCACCCGCGAGCCGCGCGGGCAACCCAGGCCGAGCAGTCGCCGCGCTAGCGTTTTGGCCTCATCGCGCAGATCGGCATAGCTCAGCACCGCGTGCAGTTCGCCGCGACCATTATAGAAGTTGTAGCCCGATTCCCCTTGCGCGGCATATTCCAGCGCTTCGACAAGATTGCCGAACCCTTCATGCCGAATTGGAAGAGACCCTGTTGTCCCCGTTGGCTTCATTGGCGTAGACCCGTTAGACATATGCAAACGCTAAACCGCCCGTTGCGCGGCGTGGCAGAAAGGTTAATCTGAACTCATCATAACCTTGAACGCCACGGCTGAGAAACATTGTTTCAGCACTTAGCGTCCTGCCGGGGCAATCTCCCGGCACGTATTGACCGGTTTCCTGACCCTGAAGTTCAATTTTTCCGCACACTGTGCGGCTGAGCACACTCGAAAGCCCTTGTTTCAGCTCAAGAACCGCACACAACCAACCGCACCGAAATACTGCTGACACATTGTACAGTGTAGACTGAACGACTGCATTTAGCCATACCCATGCCAAGCTGCGCAAGCGGCACATAACTGCGGTTCAGTCGTGCGTGTGACCGCCATCGCCGTGTACATGGCGATGCGCTATCTCCTCGTCGGTAGCCCCCCTCACCTCAACTACCTGAACGTCAAAGTGCAGGGATTGTCCGGCCAAGGGGTGGTTAAGATCGACATCCACCGACGTCAAGCCGACCTTGATTACGGTAACCGCTCGCGGCCCGAACCGGGTCGAGACTTGCGTCTGCTGGCCCGGACGCAATGTTGCAGCCGCAGCGAAATACTTCTTCGGGATCCGCTGGCTCATGTCCGCACGGCGTTCGCCATAGGCCTGCTCCGCAGGTACCGTCACCTCAAATCGATCATCCACCTGCCGCCCCTTGAGCGCCTGCTCCAGGCCGGGGATGATGTTGCCATGACCGATCAACACCGCAACCGGTTCACCATCGAACGAGGACTCGGTAGCCTCAGGCTCGCCCACTGGAGTGACCGAATAATGGAACCGTACAACGTGGTTGTCTTCGATTTGCATGCAAGGCTCGGGTTGGGAAGAAAGGGCACAGCACAATTGCCGCATTATCCAGATCACAATCCGACAACACCAGCCCATGCCCGCAACGCTGTTTTACTGAGCGTTATCGCGTTGCTTGCCGCCTGTGCCAGCACACCCCGAATCGAGCAAGCTCAGCGCACATCACCAGCACCAGCCATCAGCGCAGCTACACAACGCGCCAACGAGGTCACCCTGAGGGCACTTGGCCTGGTCGGCACACCTTATGTTTACGGCGGCAATACCCCGCAGGGTGGCTTTGATTGCAGCGGCCTGGTCACCTTCGTCTACGCCGAGGCGGCCGCGCTGAACCTGCCGCGAACCACTGCACAAATGGCGGTGATGCCTGCCGACAAAGTCGCGCGCAAGGCCCTGCGCACCGGCGACCTGGTTTTTTTCAGCGAACGCGACGTACCGACCCATGTTGGCATCTATGTTGGCAACGGCCGTTTTGTCCATGCGCCGAACGAAGGCGGAACCGTCCGTCTGGACGAGTTGAGCAATCCCTACTGGAATCGCAACTACCGCTTTTCGCGCAGGGTGATCGATTGATTGCACGTAGCCGGATCAACAGCCGGCAGCACTTCACCGCAAGCGCTGCAAATCCACCAGCACTTGCGTACGCGCCTCGCGTATCGCTGCGGACACCGCACGCTCGGCCGCAGCGTCACCATTGTCAAACGCAGTCGCATTCTCGGACCAAACAGTAAACAGGCCGTCGGCCCGGCCAGCGGTATCCGCCGACACCAGGGTGGCGATGTCGCGGATCAGGGTCACCCGACCCCAAATGGCGATTCGGTTGGCTTCACTGTGCTGCGCACCAAAAAAACGGGTGTCGGCCAACTGCTGCACTTCGCCCAAGGCGTCCAGGGCGATGAATGCCGACTGCCGCACATTGCGATGGTGTTCGGTTGTTTCGTTACGCCAGGTGTTGTAGCCAAGGCCAAACAAGGCGATCAGCAAGCTGACCAACGCCAGCGAGTTTTGCCGGACCAGCTCGCGCAAGATCGAGAATCGACGACGGCCAGCACCATCATGCTGATCCCGATCCGAAGCGTTCACTGACTCCTGTGGGTTTGTTGCCATGGCGCGCACGCAAGTTGAGGCTGACATGCATTGTGCCGTATTGCGGATTTGATTGGCATCATGCCTTTATCTGCAAGCCGGTGCACAATGAACATTTCGTCCATGAGGGTACGTCATGAACACCCCAATCAAGGCCAACAATCTCAAGGTAATTCTTGCCGCCACCGACTTTTCCGCAGCGGCTGACAATGCGTTGCAGCGCGCAGTACAACTCGCCAAGGCACACAACGCGCGACTGGAGTTGGTACACACCTTTGATTCTGCGCCGGTGATGCCAGCGTGGGGCGACCCCGGCGGCGGCGCCTGGATCGGCGAAAAAATGTTCATGGATGGCGTGCGCGATCAGCTTGAGCGCGTCCGCAACCAGTTGGCCGATGAACACCACATCGCAATCAATGCCAATCTGGAGATTGGCCCAGCCCACCGCCAGATCGCCCAGCACGCTGCAGCAAGCGATGCTGATCTGGTCGTCATCGGCGCCTCGGGCTCCTCGGGCCTGGTGCAACGCCTGCTGGGTTCGACTGCGCAAAATGTGGTGCGCTCCAGCCATGTGCCGGTCCTGGTGGTGCGCTTGCCCGGCGACAAGGCCTACGCCAACGCCGTCGCTGCAACCGACTTCTCCGATGATGCAATGCGCGCAGCGCAAATGGCCCTGCAACTGGCCCCCGGCAGCAACCTGTACCTGGTGCATGCCTATGAATCGATTTACGACAATGCACTGGCGCGAGAGTCCATGGAGCACGAAGAACTTGAACGCATGCAGGTCAAGGATCGTGACCACGCCGTCGATCAACTCCAAGCCATTTGCCACCTTCTGGGCGGAGCCGATGCGCAGGCAAATCTGCACACGACCTTGCGCGTTGGCAACCCGGATCAACAACTCGACGCCTATGTCGGCGAAGTGAATGCTGAACTGCTGGCGCTTGGCGCACACGGCAAGACGCGCTGGGAAGCGGGTTTGCTGGGTTCGACCACGCAGCACGCGGTCAGCCATGCGCCCTGCGATGTACTGGTGTGGCGGCGTCCGGCAGCCGACTGAGGGTGCTCGGGACTCGATAAAAAAGAAGGAGCCTGGAGAGGCTCTTGCAAAACTCTCCTTCGCGGCTGGATTTCCACCAGCCCGCACGGCGAAAAAAGAGTGGAGCGGGTGTTGCCATTGAAGGCATGATGATGG
>PGZE01000018.1 GCA_002840015.1 Gammaproteobacteria bacterium HGW-Gammaproteobacteria-2
GTGGCCAGCGGCCAGTTCGTGCAGCACCATGAGTTCCCGCTCGCTCAGACCCAGCGCCGCCTGCGCCTTCGGGTTGCCGTCGAAGCCGGCCGGTGCCGGTGCCGCAAGCACCCGCACGCCGAGCACGATGCCGAGTACCAGAAACGCGGCCGCGACCAGGAACAGGTAGATGTCGCCCGAATGCATCCGCGCCAGGCGCTGGGTGTCGAGCCACTGCAGGGCCAGCGTCCCCGCCGCCAGCAGCGCCCCGTAACCGAGCATCCGCTTCCACATTTTCATCCCCGCTCGCCCCGTACGCGGTCATCTTAGCGCCGGTTGGTGGGCGGCAAGAAGAGGCCGCCCGGTTCGACACCGCGCGGCCTGGTCTGAATCGTGATCGATTGTCTGGTTGCAGTTCGCGAATGAGAAGTTGTTGACGAAGGCCCTGCGAAGGCCCTGGACATCCAGATGTTATGCGCATGGCGCCGATTTCCACGTCCTGCTTCCAGCCGCAGATCGATGGCGTTGGGTCGCTGCGGTGAGGGGCGCATGGTTAGGCAAAAGGCAAGACTTGACCCCCAGGCCGAACTTTTTGCGTAGGAATCGCGACGCCCTCGCCTTACCGGCCAAGCCGTCTGGCCGGCGCGCTGCGTCGGTCAGGATGCCGTGGTCGTCGGTGCGTGTTCGAATGTTGGCTATGGCGACCTCGTAGCGCTGCCGATCACCGATCATCGTGCTGATCGAATGCCCCTTGTCGGTCCAGGCGTCGATCTACCGCCGCTCAGGCAGTTTCGGTACCCACCAATCCGCGCGCGGCACCAATGCCCTGCAAGCAGGAAAGCCCCGGACATCCATCGGTTATGCGAATGGGTGTCCAGTTTTCTTCCGTGGTGCTGGTCGATCCCGACGACGATCACGTCATCGCCTGCGCCGTCGCCGCGCGCGCCGATGCCATCGTTTCCGGCGACGGCGACCTGCTCGACCTCAAGCAGCATCAGCACATCCCCATCCTCACCGCTCAGCAAGCCCTCGCGCGCATCGCCTGAACGCGGTCGCTGCGGTCGGGGATGGTCACGGCTGCCATGACGCTGTCGTTGGCGGCGTTCGAGCCGGCCATCTCGGCGAAGCGCCGATCCGCACCTTGCTGAAAGAGCTGGCCGCGCAACTCGATCCCGCCCAGTTCGCGCAGGTACACCACGCCGTGGTGGTGAATCTACGCGCCATCAGCCACGGCACCCGTGGCCCCAACGAAACCGCCCACATCCACCTCAAGGACCGCACTGAAGTGCTGCCGGTGAGCCGCAGTTATCTGCATCATTTCCGGCAGATGTGAGGGGATCCCGTGAGTGTCTCGGGCCGTTGGTTGCCACATGGTGCTGGCTGGTGGAACTGCTGCTTTTGGCCAAGAGCAGACATTCACAAGTGCGGTACTTTGCTCATTGGCCCATCCCAACTAATCCAAGACTTCCATGTCTCTTGCGGAAGGACCGAAAAAGGAAAATCCCAGAGTTAGCGCGACTCGCTTACCAAGCTGCGGCAAATCAACTGCACTGCGCATCGACTGTGCATTGAAGTAACAACCAATCCCTTGCGCGTCGAGCGTGACGAAACCGAAAGATTCCCGCCTGCTAGAGATGGTGCCATTGAAGCGGCGCAACTCGCCGTTTTCGTGGCGCACATCCTCTTTTACTTGGCTCTTGATTGCGAACGGAACGGCGGCGTTCTTCAGGTGATCGTAGAGCGGCCTAGCATCTTGATGGCGACCGGCCAGCGTCAACTGGCGGGCACAGAGCAACTGCGCGCGGTAATTTTTGTCCCCCTTCGTGAACGAGCGCTGGTAATAGCTCAGCAACATCTCGGAATTTGTAGAATCAACAGACGGGTCCAGTGCGCGCAGAAGCTCCGCGAAATCAAAATTGAGGTCTTGGCCGCTGGGATTATGCTCAAGAGCTTGACGCAGCACTTCTCTCGCCTCTGGCAGTTTGCCTCTCGCCTTGAGAACAATCGCGTAACGCTTTGCAATGAGTTGGCTACGCTTGTTTGACTCGAAGGCACGATGCAGGGCGCGCTCTGCTCGTTCGTCGTTTTCCAAAAGATGGGCGAGACTTGCTTCTTCCGCGAGGAGATGCCCATCGCCGGGGAAACGCTGAAGACCTGACCTGATGACCTCTTCTGCTGACTTGATAGCTTCGCTAACTACATCCGACGACAGCGTGCTGTCTTCTTGATGGTCCAGTGCATCGCTGAGCGCTTGAACCTGCGCCTTCGCAATTGTGTGAAATGCGTGCGACCCATTGGCCGCTGCCAGCAATGGCCGCGCTTTTTTGATGGCCTCAAGCCGCCATGCGGAGCGTTCGAGCGGATCAGTTGAAAGCTTGGACCGAGCAAGTGCTAACTCGGCGAGAGAGTGTTTAATAGTGCGGTCTGTTGGGGCGAGCTCTTGGGCAGTCAGAAGAGCTTCTTCGGCAGCGCGCAGAGCGACAACATCTCCTGCGAGGCGCTTTAGATAGATGCCTTTTTGGTGGTAAATGTGCGGCTCGTCGCCGAGCGCATCTACCGCCAAATCGAAGATGGCGATGCCCCGTGTCGTGTCCGGGAACGAATCGGCCAGCTTGTTCCCCCGCAATAGGTCGCCGATGATTCGGCGGTCGTACGAATAGGCGGGATTGAGTCGGGTGATGAACTTCGCATGGTTGTCGAACCGCTCTGCCGTCGTTTGAAAAACCTGTTCGTACAGAATCTCTGCAATGTAGGGGTGCCTCGCGCGGTATATCCAGTCACCGCTGCGTTCGTCCATTTCGAGAGAGACAACCTGCTCCAAGGGGCGAAAGAAGCGCTCCTGGAATGATTCAAAACTTATCCCGTGTACCCGCGAAATGAGACCAGCGCGCACTGGTGAGCCGAAACGATGCAAGGCGCAGATATCTGCATACAAAAGCCGCGCCTCGGAGGGCGTAATCTTCTGGTACTCGTCAAAGATGATATCTCTGAATTGCGCATTGCGAGTAGCTTCATGCAGCGCAACAAGCAACTGGCGTCCGTATACCTCGTTGAACTGCGCGACCCGCTCTTCGTGTGAGAGGCGTTTTAGTTCGCCGAGGCAATCGTTCAACTCAAGCTGCGCGATAAGGTCGTCGGTCTCTTTGCGGCTGAGGTATTTCAGTTCGTATTCTGCGGTGACGCTGCTCTCAAGATTCTGAGCGCGGACGTTCCATTCGTTGAACCTCCCGCCGCCGATGACCACAAGGGGACTCTTGTCCCTCTTCGCCGCTGCGACGAGGTCCGACACGCTATCAGACACCAGCGTGATGTCATCAACTATCAAGAACACAGGCTCGTTCGCTAGTGCGAGGAGTTCTTGGACAGCCTGAATGTTCACGTAGCCCGTGCTTGGCACATAGAGAACAAGCTTTGAAAGACGTTTCGCTGCGTGCCATGCAATTCGTCTGAGAGCAACGCTCTTGCCCGCGCCAGCATGCGCCTTCAGTACGACGAGCCGTGGGCCAGATATCTGACCAGTAACAGCGACTTGCTCAAGAAGTATCGACTGAGTGACTGGGCGCGCGACGTCAAGCTCCTCCTCGATCGGGTACCAACCCAAATCGAAGCCATTAAAGAACTTGGAAGCGCTACTCGTTGGTGATGTGGTGTCCGAAGACACGTGCACTGCACCGCTCGTCAAGTAATTTCCAAGCTCGGCGCTTTCTGAGCGGTTGCTAGCGATGAACTTTGTGAGAGAACTTGGAGTTGAGCTGCGTGCGAGACCCAAAGTGCGGGCCGCTTGCGAAATGACGCCGTCAACATCGGCAAGGAAATATTCAAAGGTCGAGTCAATGAGCGTAAAACGGCGCTCGGCCCAGTATCGTTCCTCTACTTCGAGCACTCCTTTCTTGACGATGTAGTGGCGCATCCGAGCGTCACCATCGCGAACAATTTCGTCAACGAGTTGGCGTAGGTTGTAATCCCGCAAACTGTAGCCGGCAAACACCAAGGTCTTAGTCTTAGCCCACTCCAAGAATTGCGCGAACTGTGCGGCTCGACCCTCTTTGTGTCTCAGAATGCGTTCGGTGCTGTAGACCATTCCGGGGTGGACTTGTTCGAACGCGGTTATGCACCCGTGAAGCTTGAGGTACAGGACGTCGCCCTTTGATAGGCGGTCCATGAAGTCCGGCTCGTCATGGACCAACGGTCGCAACTGCTGAAGTCGGGTGGCAACTTGGCTATAGGCCCGCTCTACCACAAGATCAAAGTTGGTCGTTGCGAGGCCGGCCCATTGAAACGTCGGAATCTTCTTGTGGAAATCCGCCGGCTGGAATGGGTCAAGTTCGTCGCGGATGAATTGCTGGAGTAGGCGTCCAGATTTCGCTGTGGTCGCGTAGTCGCAGGTTTGGACGAAGTCTAAGTCCGCATAGGTAGAGTCCAAGAACTGGTCGCATATGAGTTTGCCGAGACCCGCTGTGTCCGGAATAGTGCGGCCTTGCGCGTCCTTGGCGCCGAGAGACGCGCCAGCTCCAAGAAACAGGACGGCTCTGCCGCCGTTGATTTCGTCAATCAGATTCTCATCGATTCGCATCGTGTCGTCGCAGTTGGTCTCCCCGGGCCCTCATCTTAACCGCGATGAGCTGAGGCAGGACAAAGGCTCGGCTTGTCGGTACGCTAACAGTCAAACGAAGGGCCGCTTTGGGTCGCAAGCAGACGTTTGGGTGACGCCGTAGCCGGCAAAGGATTGCGGAATCAACTCGCCACCTGCGCGACAACACGGTCGCCGAGTCGTGGCGCGCCCACCGATGATCCGCCATCAGCCGTGCACCAGGGCGACAGACCCGGGAACTGTGGCGTCGGATACCCCGGAATATCGGCGTTTCGTCAACGGGAATGTCCCGTTCTCTGCCCATTGATCTGAATCAAGCGCCTGCGCGCTAAAAGCCGAACAATGGACCCGGGATGGCACGCGCGGAGGCCGGCTGATGCTGCAGATTCGGATTCATGGTCGCGGCGGCCAGGGGGTGGTGACGGCGGCGGAGATGCTGTCGTTGGCGGCGTTCGAACAGGGACGGCATGCGCAGGCGTTTCCGAGCTTTGGTTCGGAACGCACCGGGGCGCCGGTGGTGGCGTTCTGTCGCATCGATGATCGCGAGATCCGTTTGCGCGAGCCGATCAGGGTGCCGGATGTGCTGATCGTGCAGGACCCGACGCTGCTGCATCAGATCGATGTGTTCCAGGGTTTGCAGGCGGACGGCTACGTGCTGATCAACAGCCGGCGCAGCTTCGACGAACTGGGTCTGGGCGAAATCCAGCAGCGCTATCGCCGCGAGCGTTTGATCACGTTGCCGGCGAGCGAGATTGCGCTGAAACACTTGGGCCGGCCGTTGCCGAATGCGGTGTTGCTGGGCGGTTTCGCGGCGCTGTCGGGATTGATCACGCTGGATGCGGTGGCGCACGCCATCCGCGTCAAGTTCAAGGGCAAGGTGGCCGACGCCAATGTCGCCGCCGCCAGCGAAGCATTTGCGTGCATCCAACGCGGGATGGAGGAACCGGCCCATGCTCAAGCAGACTGAGGGTTCACGCGCGGTCGCCGAGGCGGTGGCGTTGTGCCGCCCGGAAGTGATCTGCGCGTATCCGATCTCGCCGCAGACGCATATCGTCGAAGGCCTGGGCGAGATGGTGAAAAGCGGTGCGCTGACGCCGTGCGAATTCATCAACGTCGAAAGCGAATTCGCCGCGATGAGCGTGGCGATCGGCTCCTCGGCGGCGGGTGCGCGCACCTACACCGCCACCGCGTCGCAGGGGCTGCTGTTCATGGCCGAGGCGGTGTACAACGCTTCCGGGCTGGGCCTGCCGATCGTGATGACCATCGCCAATCGCGCGATCGGCGCCCCGATCAACATCTGGAACGACCACAGCGATTCCATGAGCCAACGCGATTGCGGCTGGATCCAGTTGTTCGCGGAAAGCAACCAGGAGGCGCTGGACCTGCACATCCAGGCGTTCAAGCTGGCGGAGGAACTGTCGATGCCGGTGATGGTGTGCATGGACGGCTTCATCCTCACCCACGCCTACGAGCAGGTGGACATGCCCGCGCAGGACGAGGTGGATGCGTTCCTGCCGCCGTACGAGCCGCGCCAGGTGCTCGACCCGAGCGATCCGGTCTCGATCGGCGCGATGGTGGGGCCGGAGGCGTTCATGGAAGTGCGCTACCTCGCGCACGCCAAACAGTTGTCGGCGCTGGACGTAATTCCGCGCATCGCCGACGAGTTCTTCTCCCAGTTTGGTCGGCGTTCCGGCGGCCTGGTGCGTGGCTATCAGACCGAGGATGCGCAAACCATCGTGATTGCGCTGGGCTCGGTGATCGGCACCCTCAAGGACACCGTGGACGAGATGCGCGCCGATGGCATCAAGATCGGGGTGCTCGGCATTCAGTCGTTCCGGCCGTTCCCATTGGCCGCGGTGCGCGCCGCCTTGCAGCACGCGCACAACGTGGTGGTGCTGGAAAAGAGTTTCTGCGTCGGTCTGGGCGGAGTGGTCTCCACTGATGTGCGGCTGGCGCTGTCGGGGTTGCAACTGCATGGCTATACGGTGGTGGCCGGGCTGGGTGGCCGCGCTATCACCAAGGAATCGCTGCACCGCACTCTGCGCGAAGCGATTGCCGGCACCCTGCAACCGCTGAGCTTCATGGATCTGGATTGGCGCATCGTCAATCGCCAACTGGAGCGTGAGGCGCAGATGCGCCGCAGCGGCCCGATTGCCGAGAACCTGTTGCGCGACGTCGGCGGCATCGCCGTCAAGGTGGTATGAAATGGGCCAGCCGATCAAGTTCTACCAAACCGGCACCTTCACCGTGGGCAATCGCCTGCTCACGCCGGAGCAGCGCACGGTGCAGGCGTCGACCGAACGCAGCAATTCGATCAACTCCGGGCACCGCGCCTGCCAGGGCTGCGGCGAAGCGCTCGGCGCGCGCTACGCGGTGGATGCGGCGATGCGCGCGACCGGCGGGCAACTGATCGCGGCCAACGCCACCGGCTGTCTGGAAGTGTTCTCCACACCCTATCCGGAAACCTCCTGGCAATTGCCGTGGATCCACTCGCTGTTCGGCAACGCCGCGGCGGTGGGCACCGGTATCGCGGCGGCGCTCAAGGTCAAGGCGCGCAAGGCCGGCCTGGAACGCAGCGAGGTGCGGGTGATCGCGCAGGGCGGCGATGGCGGCACCACCGATATCGGCTTCGGCTGCCTGTCCGGCATGTTCGAGCGCAACGACGACGTGCTGTACATCTGCTACGACAACGAGGCCTACATGAACACCGGCGTGCAGCGCAGTTCGGCCACACCGCCGGCCGCGCGCACCAATACCACCCTGGCGGTGGGCGAGCATCCGGGCGCGGAATTCGGCCAGGGCAAGAACCTGCCGCTGATCGCGATGGCGCATGAGATTCCGTACGTCGCCACCGCGACGGTGGCCGATCTGCACGATCTGGAAGCCAAGGTGGAAAAGGCCATGAGCCTGCACGGTGCGCGCTATCTGCACATTCTGGTGCCGTGCCCGCTGGGCTGGGGCGCGGCCAGTTGCGACACCATCAAGCTGGCGCGGTTGGCGCGCGAGACCGGCATCTTTCCGGTGTTCGAAGCCGAGCGCGGCGAGCTGACGCGGGTGACGCAGATCCGCCGCCGCGTGCCGGTGGAGGAATACCTCAGGCCGCAGAAGCGCTTCGCCCATCTGTTTGCCGGCGCCGGCCGTCCCGACTTGATCGCCCGTATCCAGGCCGATGCCGATCGCAACATCGCGCGCTTCGGCCTGCTCGCCGACGAGGTGACGGCATGACCATGCAAAAGCCCTTCGCCATCACCCTCGATCCGGGTTCGTCGCTGGCCAACAAGACCGGGAGCTGGCGCAGCGAGCGCCCGGTGTACGTGGATCGCCTGCCGCCGTGCAATGCCGAGTGCCCGGCCGGAGAAGACATCCAGGGTTGGCTGTTCCATGCCGAAAGCGGCGACTACCGCTCCGCGTGGGGACACCTGGTCCGCGACAACCCGTTCCCGGCGATCATGGGTCGGGTCTGCTATCACACCTGTGAGGGCGTCTGTAACCGCGGCAAGATCGACGACAGTGTCGGCATCAATTCGGTGGAGCGCTTCCTCGGCGATCTGGCCTTGCAGGAGCACTGGGCGTTCGATCCGCCCGTGAGCGAATCCGGCAAGCACGTGCTGGTGGTGGGTGCGGGGCCGTCGGGCATGTCCGCGGCCTATCACCTGCGCCGCTTCGGCCATGCCGTGACCGTGGTCGAGGCCGGCCCGGCGATGGGCGGCATGATGCGCTTCGGCATCCCCAAATACCGCCTGCCGCGCGACGTGCTGGACGCCGAAATGCAGCGCATCGTCGCCATGGGCGTGCGCGTGCAACTGAACACCAAGGTCGCCGATATCGCGCAGACGATGCGCGACGGCGGTTTCGACGCCGCGTTTCTGGCGGTGGGCGCGCACATCGCCAAGCGCGCCTACATCCCGGCCAAGGATTCCTCGCACATCCTCGATGCGGTGTCGGTGTTGCGTTCGATGGAAGGCGCCGAACCGCCGCTGCTGGGGCGCCGCGTGGTGGTGTACGGCGGCGGCAACACCGCGATCGACGTGGCCCGCACCGCCAAACGCCTGGGCGCGACCGAAGCCATCATCGTCTATCGCCGCACCCGCGAGAAAATGCCGGCGCACGATTTCGAGGTGGAAGAAGCGCTGGAAGAAGGCGTGATGGTGAAGTGGCTGTCCACCATCACCAGCGCCGACGGCGGCTCGCTGACCATCGAGAAAATGGTGCTCGACGAACACGGCAAACCGCAGCCGACCGGCGAGGTGGAAACGCTGGAGTCCGACTCGCTGGTGCTGGCGCTGGGCCAGGATGTGGATCTGTCATTGCTCGAAAACCTGCCCGACCTGGAGCTGAAGGACGGCGTGGTGCAGGTCGATCCGGTGACCCTGATGACCGGCCACCCCGGCCTGTTCGCCGGCGGCGACATGGTGCCGGCGCAGCGCAACGTCACCGTCGCGGTGGGGCATGGCAAGAAGGCCGCACGGCACATCAACGCCTGGCTCGGCGGCGCCGCGGTCGACGCCGGTGCCAAGCACGCGCCGGCCACGATCGATCGCATCAACGCCTGGTACTACAGCGATGCGCCGAAAACGGTGCGCCCGCAGCTCGACCTCGCCCGCCGCACCAGCAGTTTCGACGAGGTGCAAGGCGGCCTGACCGCGGACAATGCCCTGTTCGAAGCGCGCCGCTGCCTGAGTTGCGGCAACTGCTTCGAATGCGACAACTGCTACGGCGTCTGCCCCGACAACGCCGTGATCAAACTCGGCCCCGGCAAGCGCTTCGCGTTCAACTACGACTACTGCAAAGGCTGCGGCGTCTGCGTCGCCGAGTGCCCGTGCGGTGCCATCGAGATGGTGGCGGAAGAAGTGTAACGGCCGTCGGCTGCTGCCCCGTGGGCCTTGAGCCGCCCTGTGGATGGCGCATTGCAATGTCGGTCGGTTCAAGCTCTGGTCAAGTGGACATCCACTCTCAGACGCACGATGTTGGCGGAAATCCCACGCGACCAATCATTCAATGCTTAAAGACGTTCAATGCAATGTCGATCATCACCGATTTTCAAGCGGCGATACCTACTGGCCGTCAACATTTTGTTCGGCATGTGCGAGACTTCCACCAATCGTACAAGGAGCGCCTGCCAGACCGCAGGTTCGGCGCGGAGTAACCGCTCATCCAAATGGACGCCAATAAATTCGTGCGCCACCCAACTTCTGCGTTGTGAATCATGCCCTCATCACTACCTCGAACTTACGTGGCTGCGGGCGGATGGCGGTTCTTCCTCCTGATTGCCGGCGCCGCTTTTTTTGTTGGCGGCCTGGCGGGCATTTGGTATTTCCGTGCTGAAAGCGCGCCTGGAGCCGCATTGCTCCTGCAGGGAATTTGCCTTGCGCTCGCAATCTTGGGCGCCGCGTGTGTCGCCTATGCGGTTCGATATCGCGTTGTTCTGTATCCGCACTCGTTAGAGGTACACGAACTGTTCAAGGTGCGATCGTTACGGCGAGACAGCATTGCGGCTTACAGAACAATCCAGGTACCCAATGCGCCTCCTACCATCGCGTTCATTCCGACGGACGCGTCAACACGGCCATTGCCGGTTTCGCAAATCATCCGCATTGATGAGACGTTTCGCTCCTGGCTAGACGGCATCCCCGATCAGGATGCATTGGATCAACAGCGCTTTGAGGAGGAGGTGGAAGCCAATCGGCTGCTTGGGAACACGCCGCAAGAAAGATTTCTACAGCTAAAGCGGCTTCATCAGCAGACCCGCTATCTCAGCATCGCATCGAGCGCAGTAGCGTTCTGGGGACTGCTTTATCCGCAGCCTTACGAAGTCGTGATTGGTGCCCTCATCGTGTTACCTGTCGTGGCACTCATTGTTGCGGCTGCCTCAAAGGGCTTGATACAGGTAAACCAACACGTCCGCGACAAACGGCCATCTATCGCCAGCGCGCTCATCGCACCTGGTGCCGTGTTAGCACTCCGTGCTTTATTGGACTTCCATATTTTGGACTGGCCACTCGCTTTGGGAATAGCCTTGGTCGGTGGCGCGCTGATTGCTCTCGGGATCACTCGGTGGGACGTTGCGACGCGTAAGTGGTCAGCTGTGCTTCTGATGGGTTTCGTTTTCTGCTTCCCGTATGCCTATGGCACCGTTGTTGAACTGAATTTTTTGCTCGGTAGGACGGCGCCACAGCGATTCGAAGCAACCGTCACGGCCAAACAGCAATCCTCAGGAAAGAATAGTTCATGGGACCTGACGATTGGCCCATGGGGTCCAGCCGACGATGCTGAAGACGTAAGCGTGAACAAGAACCTGTACAACGCAGTGGCGGTTGGTGACACGGTCTGCGTGTTTTTATTTCAAGGCGCGCTGGGACTGAATTGGATTTCGGTTCGAAGCTGTCCTCAGCCAACATGATGCGCACCAAACGCCCCGACTGATGCCCTCCCTACTCTGAAAGATTGGATTCTTATTTGCCGCGCTTCTCACGTCCGGGCGGGCGTCGCACGGTGTTGCTTCCCACCCGGAACGCTGCAACCACGCCAATGGCCAATTCACGCTGCCATCGAATGCACGTAAAACGGGCGCTCACGGTCATCGAGGATGGCGTACGACCTCGCAATGTCGCCATCGGGATTGAGCCACGCATCGACGTGCTCGGCCTTGATCGGGATGATGCAGCGGTCGTGCCCCGCTGCGGCGATTTCGGGCGGCGGCTCGTCGGTTATCGCCGCGAATGACCACAGGTCTGGCTCACCGCTTGCCGTCCACTGTGACCACAGGCAGGCGACAAGCATGTCCTGGGTCGGGCGTGGGCGGAATTCGAGAACCAAGTTTTCCTCGCGTTCGCCATCCGCCAACTCACGACGCTCGACCCGGTGACGACTGACGTTTTCATGGAACGCATTGACCACGATCACGCCGTGGGTGCAGCCGAATTGGCCGCGCCAGAAGCCTTCCAGATTGTCCCTGCGGGCGTTGTAGGTGCCTGGATACTTGCGATCATAAAGCGCTGGCTTGCCCGCTGGCCTGCATCCGTAGCGCATCGGCCGCACCACGCGCTGGTTGTTCTCCCAGAGCATCACCGGGGCGTACCAGCCCGGAAAGATTCGCGAGTCGTCCGGCTTTGGCGCATCGCGGCGCAGTTCCGACAATTTGTTTAGCACCCAGGACACTTTCTGCCGGGCGATGCGCTGATCCTCGGTCGCTTTTTTCGTCGGTTTGCTCTCAAGGCTGCGTTCAGCCATTGCCAGCCGCTTGCGTTGCTTGAAGATCTCGGCTTCAAGCTGCGCGGTTTGGGTCATGTTGAAGTCGGCGATCATTTCGCGTATCCGGGCACCGGCCGCGCCCGGCGCCCGCGCAAACGCTGCGTCCATTGCCTTGGCGATCGGTACACGCTGCCCTGCCCTTCGATCGGCGTACAGGCGCGCGAATGCATCAAAGTTGATCGTCGCTCCGAACTTGCGGATGAAGCGTTCGTAGTCTTCCCACACCTGAGCTGAGAAACACATGGCGCCGTGATCTCCCGAAGCGTTTTCGCAATCGGCAAAGCATAACCTTGCAGGCGGGAGCCAGCTTGCAGGTAGCGCATTCACCTCAGGTAGCGGGTCAATCGATACACTGAAGCCCACACCCGAATTGGGGATGACCATGCAAAAACGCACACTGGGAAGCAGCGGCCTTGAGGTCTCGGCGCTAGGCCTGGGCTGCATGGGCCTGAGCTTCGCCTACGGCCAGCCGCTACCGCGCGCCGAGGGCATCACGCTGATCCGCGCCGCGGCCGAGCGCGGCGTCACCTTGTTCGATACCGCCGAGGTGTACGGCCCGTACGCCAATGAAGAACTACTCGGCGAAGCGCTGGCGCCGGTGCGCGAGCGGGTGGTGATCGCCACCAAGTTCGGATTCAATATCGGCGCCGACGGCAAGTACGACGGCATGGACAGCCGTCCCGAGCACATCCGCGCCGTGGCCGAGGCATCGCTCAAGCGGCTGCGCACCGATGTCATCGATCTGTTCTACCAGCACCGCGTCGATCCCAACGTGCCGATCGAGGACGTCGCCGGTACCGTGAAAGACCTCATCGCCGAGGGCAAGGTCAAACACTTCGGGCTGTCCGAAGCGAGCGCGCAGACCATCCGCCGCGCCCACGCGGTGCAGCCGGTCACGGCGTTGCAGAGCGAGTACTCGCTGTGGTGGCGCGAGCCCGAAACCAAAGTGCTGCCCACGCTGGCGGAACTCGGCATCGGCCTGGTGCCATTCAGCCCGCTGGGTCGCGGTTTCCTCACCGGCACCATCGACGCAGACACCCAATTCGACCGCAACGATTTTCGCAACACCTCACCGCGATTCGCGCCCGAGGCACGCACGGCCAATCAGGAGTTGGTCGAACGGATCGCGCGCATCGCGCAGCAAAAAAACGCGACCCCGGCGCAGATTGCGCTGGCCTGGCTGCTGGCGCAAAAGCCGTGGATCGTGCCGATTCCCGGCACCACCAAGCTGCATCGGCTCGAAGAGAATATCGGCGCGACCACGCTCGACCTGAGCGCGAGCGAGCTGCGCGAGATCGCTGACGCCACCGCGCGCATCACCGTACACGGCGCACGCTATTCCGAAAGCGCAGAGCGCATGGTGGATCGCTGACGAAACTTCACTGCCATTGCGAGCCCTGCCTGCCGGCAGGCAGGTCGCCCACAGGGTGGGCTCCTACAAAAGGCGGTCGCGCTCACTGTGGTAGCCCATCTTGTGGGCGACCTGCCCCGCAGATCGTCACCGCGAATACACGAAACCCGCCCTACAATCTCGCAACGCCCGAACGCCCAAGGAGCCGCAACCATGACCATCCTTTCTTACGCCGCGCAATCCGCCACCGCTGCGCTCGCCCCGTTTCAGATCCCACGCCGCGAGCCGAACGCCAATGACGTGGTGATCGACATCCTTTATTGCGGGGTCTGCCACTCCGATCTGCATACCGCGCGTAACGACTGGAAGAACACGATCTACCCGGTGGTGCCGGGTCACGAAATCATTGGCCGTGTGCGCAGCGTCGGCACCGCTGTCACCCGCTTCAAGCCGGGCGATCACGTCGGTGTCGGCTGCATGGTTGATTCGTGCCAGCATTGCCCCGCCTGCGAACAGGGGCTGGAGCAATATTGCGCCATGTTTCCCACCGTCACCTACAACGACCCGCACGGCGGCGAACCCACCTACGGCGGTTACTCCGAGCACATCGTGGTCACTGAAAAGTTTGTGTTGAAGCTGCCCGATGGCCTCGACCTGGCCGCCACCGCGCCGCTGCTGTGCGCCGGCATCACCACCTGGTCGCCGCTGCGCCATTGGAAGGTCGGTAAGCACAGCCGCGTCGCCGTGGTCGGCCTCGGCGGGCTTGGTCACATGGCGCTGAAACTGGCCAAGGCGCTGGGTGCCGACGTAACCTTGATCACCCGCTCGCCGGGCAAGGAAGCCGACGCGCGCCGGCTGGGCGCCGACCGCATCGTGCTGTCCACCGATACCGAACAAATGACTGCCGCCACCGGCCAGTTCGACCTGATCATTGACACTGTGCCCTACGCCCACGACCTCAACCCCTACCTGCCCACACTGGCCGTTGGCGCGACCCTGGTGCTGGTCGGCTACCTCGGTGAACTCGACCCCGCACTGAACACCACCGCGATGGTGCTGCAACGCAAATCCGTCGCCGGCTCATTGATTGGCGGCATCGCCGAAACCCAGGAAATGCTCGATTTTTGCGGCCAGCACGGCATCACTTCCGACGTCGAAGTGATCCGCATCCAGGACATCAACGCCGCCTACGAGCGCATGCTCAAGAGCGATGTGAAATATCGCTTCGTGATCGATATGGCGTCGTTGAAGGAACAAACGGGTTGAGGCAGTCCACATCGGCCACGCGGCGCGCAACTCCGCCGCGCTGCTACGATCACAACAACCTCCCGCACCGAGCATGGTCATGACCGTTCCGATTCGCATCGATTTTGTTTCCGATATTGTCTGCCCGTGGTGCGCCATTGGCTTGCGCGCGCTTGAGGAGGCGATGCAGCGGGTAGGCGATGCTGTGGCGGTGGAACTGCACTTTCAACCGTTCGAGCTCAATCCCGACATGCCCGCCGCGGGCGAGAACATCGACGCGCATCTGATGCGCAAGTACGGCATCAACGCCGTCGAGGTGGCACGAAACCGCGAACAGATCCGGCAACGCGGCGAGGCGCTGGGTTTCGAGTTTCGCATCCGGCCTGACGGGCGCATCTACAACACCTTTGATGCCCATCGCCTGCTGCATTGGGCGGGTGTTGAAGGCAAGCAACATGCACTCAAGCTGGCGCTGCTGCGCTGCTATTTCAGCGACGGCGGCAACCCCGCCGATCACGCCACCCTGATTGCCGTCGTTGAAGCCGTCGGCCTCGATGCGCAGCGCGCACGGCAGATACTCGACAGCGATACCTACACCGCCGAGGTGCGCGAGCGTCAGCGCTTCTACGCCAGCCACGGCATCAGCGCGGTACCGTCGGTGATATTCAACGAACGCCAACTGATCCAGGGCGGGCAGCCGGTGGCGGCGTTCGAGCAGGCGCTGCGGCAGTTGGCGGCGGATGCCTTGCAGTCCGGCGGCGTGGTCGATCCGGCATAGACCGCGCCTTTTGTCGCTTTGTGATTTGCTGCGGCAGAAGGCGTCATAACGTCATCGCCATATTGCGAAGACGATGCGCCGCGCCGCGCGACCACACACTCCAACGCCATTGCCTGTTGACGCGGACCTGTTGACGCGGACACCCGCGTGACGTACATTTTTACAGCAATATGTACGTCACAAGGCCGCCGCGTGAACACAAAGCTTACCCTGCGTCTCGACGAGGATTTGATCTCCCGCGCGAAGCGCTACTCGGCCAAATCAGGCAAGTCACTGTCGCAACTGGTCGCCGACTATTTTTCCTTGATTGATGCCAACCCAACGACACCGCACGCGGCACCAACCCCGCGCGTTCGCGCGTTGCTTGGGGCGCTTGCCGGCGCGACGGTAGATGAAGCCGACTACCGTCGCCATCTTGAGGACAAGCATCGGTGAAGGTGCTTTTCGACACCAACGTCGTACTCGATGTGTTGTTGGCCCGCGCGCCGCACGCCGAGTTCGCCTCACGCTTGTTCTCGTTGGTGGACAACAAGGTGATAGGCGGCATGATTTGCGCCTCCACGGTTACCACAATTCACTATTTGGCAGCCAAGGCGGTGGGCGCGAAAAAGGCTGAGGTGCATGTTCGTGCGCTGATGGATCTGTTCGAGGTTGCCTCGGTATCGCGCGAGGTATTGACTGGAGCTCTGCAACGCGGTTTTGATGACTATGAGGATTCGGTGCTGCACGAGGCAGCATTGCTGTCGGGCGCTACCGCCATCGTCACCCGCAACGGCAACGACTTTTCCCGTGCCTCGTTGCCGGTATTCGAACCGGTTGCGTTGTTGGCCGCGATAGCAGGCACGCGTTGATCGGCAAACACCACACTGGGTAACCCTTGCCGCTTTCGGGAATGCACGCTTCCAGTATCATTGGGCCATGCCGATTTCCAATCCCATCTCGCGGGTGTCTTTTGCTGCCCACCATACGAGCGGTTGCTGAGCCGTGCCGCAGTTCCGTTACAGCGCGTTGAGCCCGTCCGGTGAGTCGATCACCGGAACAATGGACGCTGCCAGCGCTGATGAGGTGATTGCGCGCTTGCAGGAGGCCGGCAACCTGCCGATCGAGGCAAAACGCAGCGATACCGGTGGTGGCGAGGGTCTGGCCGGATTGTTCCGGCGCAACGCGCTCGATCACACTCAGGTGCTGCGCTTCACCCAGCAGTTGTCCACCTTGCTCGGTGCCGGCCAGCCGCTGGATCGTGCGCTGGGCATTTTGATCGATTTGCCGGATAGCCCGGCTGCACGCGCGCTGTTGACCCGGGTGCGCGATACCGTGCGCGGCGGTGCGCCGCTGTCTACCGCGCTGGATCAGCAGCATGGTGTGTTTTCGCGGCTGTACATCAACATGGTGCGCGCGGGCGAGGCGGGGGGTTCGTTGCAAGCCAGCCTGGCACGTCTGGCCGAATACCTGGAACGCAGCCAGGCGCTGCGCGCACGCCTGATCAATGCGCTGATCTACCCGTTGATTCTGGTGGTGATGGTCGGCTTGGCGATTTTGTTTTTGCTCGGTTACGTAGTGCCGCAATTTCAGGCGATCTACGAGGGCATGGACGCCGAACTGCCAATTCTCACCCGCACCGTGCTATGGCTGGGCGATGCAGTGCGCACGGGCTGGTGGTTGATTATCGGCGCGTTTGCGGCCTTGGCGTGGTGGCTGGAGCGACGTTTCCGCAACCCCACCACCCGGCGCGCACTCGATGCCTGGCTGATGACGGCGCCGCTGGTCGGCCCGTTGATTGCGCGTGCGGAAACCGCGCGTCTGGCGCGAACGCTGGGCACTCTGGTACAAAATGGCGTGCCGCTGTTGCAGGCGCTGTCGATTGCCCGCAATGTGCTGTCCAACCGGGTGTTGGCCGAAACGGTGGAAGTGGCGACCGAGGCGGTCAAGGGCGGCGGTGGCCTGGCCCACGCGCTCGCGCGTTCTGACAGCTTCCCGCGTCTGGCTGTGCAGATGATCCAGGTTGGCGAAGAATCCGGCGCGCTCGATACCATGCTGCTGAAGGTAGCCGATGCCTTCGATTCAGAGACCAGCCATGCCATTGATCGCATGCTGACCGCGCTGGTGCCGATATTGACCCTGGTGATGAGCCTGATCGTCGGCATCGTGATCATGGCCATCCTCACCCCGTTGTACGATTTGACCACCACGATAGGCTGAAATCATGCAAGCAATCCGACAACGTCCCATTACCGGTCTCCGCCACAGCCGCGGCATGAGCCTGATTGAAGTAATCATCGTGATCGTGCTGATCGGCGCCGTGCTCACCTTCGTCACCAGCCGGGTGCTGGGCGGCGCGGATCGCGCCAAAGCCAATCTGGCCAACTCGCAGGTGCAGTCGCTGGCCGGCAAGATCGAGCAATACGATCTCGACAACAGCAGCCTGCCGCCGGACCTTCAGGCGTTGATTTCACAACCCTCGGATGCGCCAAACTGGCTGGGGCCTTATGCCAAGGCCGATGAAATCAAGGACCCGTGGGGCCGGCCTTTCATCTATCGCGCGCCGGGCCAGGATGGCCCCTACGATCTCATCAGCTACGGCAAGGATGGCCAGCCCGGTGGCGATAGCGTCAACCGCGACATCGTGTTGCAGTAAGCCCCACGGGGCATGGGTGAATCCGCATGTCACCTCGCACGCTCCATCGCGTCAGCCGTGGCGTCAGCCTGATCGAAGTTCTACTGGTGGTCGGCCTGTTGGCGCTGGCGCTTGGCCTGTTTTCCGGCATGCTCGGCAGCGGCCTGGATGGCTTGCGCCTGCGCAACGCCAGCAAAGAGCTGGCCGCGCAATTGCGCTACACCCGCGCTGCCGCAATCCACACCGGTGAACCGCAAGTGTTGGCGCTGGATGTCGATGCAGCGCATTGGCGCACCGGCCGTCGCCAGGGTGATTTATCCGGCAAACCAACACTCGATGTGCTTACCGCTGCACAGGAACAAGTGCAGGAAGGCGAAGCGCGGTTTCGTTTCTTTCCCGATGGCTCGTCCACCGGCGGCAGCATCACCCTGAGCAAGGGCAAGGCAAGCTGGCGCATCGATGTGCTGTGGCTCACCGGCGCAATACGCCTCAGCCCGGCGACAGGCTCGTGATGCCGCAGCGACTGCGCGGCTTTACCCTGATCGAAGTACTGGCGGCATTTGCGGTACTGGCGATCGGAATTACCGTGGTCGCGGCCATGCTCAATGGTGGCCGTCGCCAGGTGCGTTATGCCGCCGAGGCGAGTTATGCCGCGCAATTGGCGCAAAACGTGCTCGATGCGCAAGGCATCAATGGCCGCCTGCGCGAAGGCCACGACGAGGGTGAAAGTGATGATGGCCGCGTACGCTGGCGGCTGGAAACCCGTGAAATTGCCGATCCGCTAGCCGACCCGGACACCCTTGATGCATTGCAGGCAGCCGCTACCGAGGCAAGCGGCAATAACGCCAGCGATGATGCCACGGCGTCGGCCACGGGGCCGGATTTGAGCGGCGATGCGCTGACCGACGTCAATGGTGAACTGCCCTGGCAACTGATGGCATTGCAGCTCGATCTGGAATGGGGCCACGGCAGCCCACGTGAGCGCGCTTCGTTTGCCACACTGCACCTGCAGATGCGCGGCAGCAACGATGATGATGATGGCGCTCCCAACCGCAACGCAGCCCCGGGCCGTAATGAGGCACCCGCCCGCAATGACGCTGGCAGCGGCCGCGAGGCGCAAAAATGATGCTCTGGCGTGCGCGCGAAACGGCGCCGACGCGTGCCCACCGTGAGCGGCGCGGGGCATTGGGCTTCACCTTGATTGAAGTTCTGCTCGCCACCGCGCTGCTGGCGTTCGGGCTGGGGCTGGCGATTGCTGCGTTGCGCAGCACCACCCATTCGGTACGCCTGAGCGAAGAAGAAGCCTCGCGCACGGAAATGGTGCGTGTGGTGCAACAATTTTTACGCCGCCAGTTTGCTGCTACTCGCCCGATCGTGCTTTCGATGAACCCCGACACCTTCGAAATTACCGTGTTCGAGGGCGAGCGCGAGCGCATGCTTTTTGTGGCGCCGATGCCGGGCTATTTGTCGCGTGGTGGCACCTACGCACAAACGCTGGCGCTGGCGCGCGCGGGCAACGACGATGAATTGCAGTTTTCGGCGCAAATGGTGGTGGCCGGCACACTGATCGAAGAAGAACAGCCACGGCCACCAGTAACTTTGCTTGAGGGCGTGCAATCGCTGGAGTTCGCCTACCGAGGCATCGATGAAACCGGCGTGCTCGGTTCATGGGAGCCGCAATGGAACTTCCCTGATCGGCTGCCGTTGCAGGTGCGCATCCAGATTCGATTCACCGACCGCAACACGATATGGCCACCCTTCGTTGCCGCCTTGCCACTGGCACAGTCGCAGTCAGCACCCGCACCGCTGGAACTTACCCCCTCCGACGATCAAAACCAAGAGCAGGACTTCAACAATGGCGAGGAACAACGATGAACTCGCGCCGTGGTGTAGCCCTGGTATTGGTACTGTGGCTGCTGGTGTTGCTGATCGCCCTGGCCGGCACCTTTGTCACCATTTCCCGCACCGAATACCGGCAAGGGGTATACGCACGTGGCTCGGTGCAGGCACGCTACGCTGCGCAGGCGGCAATTGAACTCGCCGCCGCACGCATGCTCGACCCCGATCTGGCTTCGCGATTCGTTCCCGATGGCCGGGTTTACCGCTTCGGCCTGGGTGCGGCGCAAATTGCACTTTCAATCCACGATGAAGCCAGCCGCTTTGACCTCAATGCCAGCGATCCGGTGGCGCTGAGCGACCTGTTCATGGCATTGGGCGAGCCCGAAGAGCGTGCCCTGGCGCTGGCCGACGCCATCGTCGATTGGCGTGACCCCGACGATCTATTGCAAATCAACGGCGCCGAAGACCCGCAGTACGCCGACGCCGGCCTGCCCTATGGCGCGCGCGACAGCCCGTTTGAAACCGTGGAAGAGCTGCAACAGGTGCTGGGCATGGATTACGATACCTTCCTGAAAGTGCAACCATACGTAACCGTGTACTCCGGCGTCACACCCGTACCTGACATGGCCAGCGCACCGGTGCTGCAAGCACTGGGCATGACCGAAGGCGAGATTCCGCAATTTGTGGCAGATCGCGCCGCCTGGGTACCCGGCCGCAACGAGCCACCGCTGCTTCCGGGTGGAACATTCATCACTGCATCGGGTAGCGGCATGTATAGTATTTCGGCACTGGCGAGCGCTGCCGATGGCAGCCGCGCACGTTTGACCCAAACCCTGCGCGTTGGCTCTGCCGGGCGGGACGGGCAAGCGTATGTGCTGTTATCCAGACGCGAGGGGATTATCAACTGATGGCCGTATTGGACGTTCTGGCCGATGGTCTGGGCAAGCCGGCTGCGCGCCTGCGCGCGCGCTGGTTCTCCAGCCCGTTGCCAGCCTGGCTTGACGCCTGGCTTGCGGCGCTGTTGTTGTGGCTGCCCGAGCGCTGGCGCGCGGTACTGCGCAGTACCGACAGCCGGTTGTGGCTGCTGCCCGCAGGCGATGGCAACTGGACGCTGCGCAGCGGCAACGATCAAGATGGTTACAGTGAGATCGCAGTTGCTTCCGGCAGCACGCTATCGTTGACGCAATGGCCACTTGACCGTGCCCGCTGGCTGTTGTTGCCGGCACCAGCGGTACTGCGCCGTGAACTGCGGCTGCCGCTGGCCGCCGCTGATCGCCTGCGCGATCTGCTTCGCCACCAAATTGACCGCGAAACGCCGTTTACTGCCGATCAAGTGGCTTTCGATGCCCGTGTACTGGGCCGGGATGACTCGGGCAAACAGATTCGCGTCGCACTGGTGGTGCTGCCGTTGGCGACGCTGAATACGCACGTCGCCGCCGCGAATGCGATAGGCGGGGGTCTGCGCGGGGTTGATGTGGCCGATAAGGACGGTCACCCGCTGGGGCTGAATCTGCTGCCCAGCACGCAACGCGAGCATCGCCGCGACCCCACCGTGCAACTCAATCTGCTGTTGCTTGCCATCAGCGTAATTGCCCTGTTCTACGCCGGCTGGCAAAGTCTCGACAACCGCCGCGAAGCCGTTGCCGCCCTGACCGCCGAGGTGGAAACCCAACGCACGGCAGCACGGCAATCCGCAGCGCTGCGCAAACGCCTGGATGACGCGGTGGAAGGTGCCAGCTTTCTTGCTCAGGCGCGCAGCGAACGGCCGCGTGTCATCGACCTGCTCAATGATCTCAGTGAACGCCTGCCCGATGGCACCTGGTTGGAGCGGCTGAATATTGCCGACCGCCGGGTGATCGTGGTCGGCTACAGCGATCAGGCCTCGGCGCTGGTGGCGCGCTTGCAACAATCACCGCATCTGGGTGCGCCGGCACTGGCTGGCAGCCTGCAACCTGATCCACGCAGTGGCCGTGATCGTTTCACCATCACCGCCGAAGCCACCATCAGCGCTGGCGGAGCAAAACCATGAGCGTCATCCGCATGGATCGCTGGCGCGCGCTGGGCATCTTGCTGCTGATCCTGGCGCTGCTTTATGGCCTGCTGCTTCACTGGTCGTGGACCGCGCCGCAATTGCAATTGCGCCAGCAACTGATCGAACTGCGCGACCAGGAATTGCGCCTGCGCATGCATGCTGCGCAAACACCGCTGATCGCGCAGCGTCTGGCCGAAGTCGAGACATTTGAAGCCAATAACCCCGGCTTTTTGCCTGAAGCCTCCACCGAACTAGCCACGGCCGGGTTGGTGCAGCGCCTGGAGCGCGTGGTGGAACAGGCCAGCCCATCGGCCGACAGTTGCCAGTTGACCGGACGCACCCCCACCACCTCGCGCAACAAGGAGCGTTTTACCCGCGTGGTGATCCAGGTGCGCCTGCGTTGTGGCATGGGCGAACTGGCCGCCGTGCTCAACGCACTGGAATCAGGTAGCCCGGAGCTGTTTGTTGACCGCCTCGCCATCCTCAGCCGACGCAAACTCGCCACCAGCGCCGCACCCGACCTCGCGCTCGATGTCAGCTTTGATCTTTACGGCTATTTGCGCCTCATCAACGAGGCCAAGCCATGATTGAACAACTGCAACGTATGCGCCCTTCATCGCTGCTGTTGCTAGCGCTGTGCGTGTGGTCGCTGGAAATGGCCATCATCGCTCTGGCCGGGCTGGGCAGTGGCTATCAATTGCACCCGGCCAATCCGGCACTGGCGGCACCACTGCCTGACCTGCACTTTCCAGCAGTACACGCTGATGCAGCGAGCACCGCGCCGGCACTGGCGGCGGCCGAGCGCCCGCTGTTTTCAGTTGACCGCCGGCCTCAGGCGGTACGGGTCAGCGCGGAAGCCGGTCAGAGCGAACTCAAGCTGACCCTCACCGGAGTGATCGACACCCCCACCGCCAGCATCGCCACATTCAAGGATGATGGCGCCAACAAACCGCTGCGTGCGCGCGTCGGCCAAGTGCTTGATGGCCACCCGGACTGGCGCCTTGTGTCGGTAACCGCACGCACCGCGCTGCTGGAAGGCCCGGATGGCCAACTCACGCTGGAGTTACGCGCATTTGATGGCAGCGGCGGCCAGGCACCCACACCGGTTACGACAACGCCGGTCGCCAGTGCTGCCAGCGCTGCCAATCCGGCCGCCCCGACCGCCACCACAACGCCAACCCCTGATGCCGCCGTTGCCCAGGCGGAAGCCATTCGCGCGCGAATTCAGGCGCGGCGTGCCCAACTGCGCGAGGCTGCACGCTCGCAAACTGACAACACCCAATAAGGTAATGCGATGGGCTTCCCAATGAAACGATCTTCACCCCGCTTGCAGGTGGTACTGCTTGCCGTGCTGGTCACCGTGTTGGCCGGCTGTGCCAGCGATGACACCCGACCGGTGATCCAGCATCGCGATGATCTCAACTACCGCACTTCAACCCAGACAGCGGCGGCTGATGCTGCCACTGCCAAGCCCGCTGCGGTGGATGGGCGCACGCCCGGCACCGTGTTCATGCCCGGTAGCGGCGAACTGATCAACGAGCAATTGGCTGCCGAACCACGCCCGGCGATCCCGCCGGTTGGCGAGGCCACCTTCAACTTCGAGGGCGAGTCGGTGCTGGCGGTGGTCAAGGCCATCCTCGGCGATCTGTTGCAGCAAAACTATGTGATCGCGCCGGAGGTGCAGGGCACGGTGACGCTATCAACACCACGGCCGGTGAATGCCGACCAGGCGCTGTCGCTGCTGGAAATGGCGCTGTCATGGAACAACGCCAGCATGGTGTGGAGCAATGGCCGCTACAACATCGTGCCGTCGAGCAAAGCGGTCGCTGGCAATCTGGCACCACGGGTGGGCACCGGCAAGGGCTCGCGCGGTTTTGAAGTGCGCGCCGTGCCGCTCAAGTTCATCGCTGCACTGGAAATGGAAAAGCTGCTCAAGCCGTTCGCGCGCGAGGGCAGCGTTCTCAACGTCGATCCGGGCCGCAACATGATCGTCGTTTCCGGCACCTCATCGGAGCTCGACAACTACCTGCGCACCATCCAGATTTTCGATGTTGACTGGCTGGCTGGGATGTCGGTCGGCATCTTCCCGCTGCGCGCGCAGGAAGCCAGCAAAGTGGTGGATCAGCTCAACCAGGTGTTCGGCGAAAAGGGCGGCAGCCCGCTCACCGGCATGCTGCGCTTCATGCCGCTGGAAGGCATCAATGCGGTGATGGTGATCACCCACCAGCCCAAGTACCTCGCCGATGCCGAGCAATGGATCCAGCGCATCGATCTGGGCGGCGAAGGCAGCAGCCTGTTCGTCTACGAAGTGCAGTACGCCAAGGCTACCGACCTCGCCGATCAGCTCAACCAGGTGTTCGGCTCCGGCGGTGCGACGCGCAACAGCCGCGGCGCGGCCGACCCGTTCAATATCTCGCCGGGTCTCGACCCGGTGCGCGTGCGCACCCTGGAAAACGGCGCGCCATCATCGCCGCCAGCGCCAGCAGCAAGCAGCAGTGGCAACGCGATCAGCCTCGGCAACACCGAGAACGTATTCATCAGCGCAGTCGAAGATAACAACGCTCTGCTGGTGCGCGCCTCGGCCGGGCAATGGGATTCGATCCGGCGCGCAATCGAGCGGCTCGACCAGATGCCGTTGCAGGTACACGTGGAAGCGCAGGTGGTCGAGGTCAAGCTCAACAAGAGCCTGGAATATGGCGTGAGCTGGTTCTTCGGCAATCAGGTGCCCAGCGCCAACCTGGCACTGAGCCAGTCATTGAACAATTTCGACAACGTGGGCAGCCTGATCTCGCGCGCCGCCAATACGTTCACCTTCGTCGGCCCCAGCGCGCAGGCGGTGGTCGACCTGCTCGATACGGTGACCGATGTGACGGTGCTGTCGGCGCCGTCGGTGCTGGTGCGCAACAACGTCGAGGCCACCTTCAATTCCGGCCAGCAGATCCCGGTTGTCAGCACCATTCTCAATCCGGTGCTGGGTGGTGGCGACGGCAACAAC
Organism: Gammaproteobacteria bacterium HGW-Gammaproteobacteria-2; assembly: GCA_002840015.1. Lineage (GTDB taxonomy): Bacteria > Pseudomonadota > Gammaproteobacteria > Xanthomonadales > Xanthomonadaceae. The sequence goes on from PGZE01000018.1 coordinate 24,676, forward strand.
AGCAATCTCAATGCCAGCCAGGTGCAGTTCCGCCAGACCGGCATCGTGCTCACCGTCAAGCCGCGCGCCAATGCCGACGGCAGTGTATTTATGGAGGTTTCGCAAAGCGTCAGTTCCCCGAGCAACCGTGATTTGATCGGCGGAAATGTCAGTGTCGATACCAACGACGTGCAGACCGAGGTACTAGTGCGCGACGGCGAGACCGTAATCATCGCCGGCCTGATCTCGACCACCAACGACCGGGGCTCGTCTGGCCTGCCCTTTCTCAGCCGCATCCCGGTCATCGGAGCGCTGTTTGGCAGTCAAACCTCGAGCGCCAACCGCTCCGAACTGGTGGTGCTGATCACCCCGACCATCATCCGTGCCAGCAAGGACTTGAGTAAACTCACCGAAGAATACGGTCGCCGTTTCCGCGGTCTCGACCCGCTGCCGACGTCGCCCCAAGCCGAAGGTGAAGGCAACAACAAGTGATCCGCGAGCGCCTCCCGCAATGAGCGCACAAACCGCACCGGAGGCGGGCAATGCCCGCCACAATGCGGTTTTCTTCGCCCTGCTGCGCCGCGACCTCAGCGAACGCCATCAGGGCAGCCTGCTTGGCATCGGCTGGAATCTGTTGCAGCCGCTGTTGCAACTGGCGGTATTGAGCCTGGTGTTCACCCATTTGTTGCCGGCTCGCGCGGCCACCGGCCATGTGCCCTACGCCGCATTTCTGGCGCTAGGGCTATGGCCATGGCAGTTGTTCGCCAATGCGCTGACCCGTGGCACCACCGCGCTGACCGACAACGCCGCACTGATCGGCAAGGTTGCGCTACCGCATGCGCTGTATGTGCTGGCACGGGTGCTGGGCTCGGTGCTGCCCGATCTCGCCGGCATGGTGCTGGTTGTGCTGGCAATCACCGTGTTTGGCGTGCCATTGAGCCTGGCCGCGTTGCGGCCGCGATGATCGCATCGGTGTTGCAGGTGTTCCTGCGTGATGTCGGGTTTGCCGTTGGCCAGTTGCTCACCCTCGGGTTTTTCATCAGCCCGGTGCTGTACGACCGCGCGCAATTGCCCGACGGTTTTGCGCTTGCGCTTGGCTTCAACCCGTTGGCAGCGCCGATCGAGGCGATCCGAGCCGGCCTGCTGGGGCTGCCAGTGCCGTGGATCGCGCTTGGCGCATCGGCGGCATTCGCGCTGATCGTGCTGCTGTTTGCTCGCGGCCTGTTCGCCCGTGCGCGGCCGCATATCGAGGACTTTCTGTGACCGGCACCAATCCCGCGCGCGAACCGCTGCTGGCTGTCAGCGGGCTGGGCAAACGCTATCCGGTGATCGGCCATCGCGGTGATCGTGCGCACGCGTTATGGGATGTGCTGCGCGGGCGGGCGCCACGGCGCATGGTCGAGGTGCTGCAAGACGTGTCGTTTGAGCTGCGTCCCGGCGAATCGCTGGGCATCATCGGCGAAAATGGCGCCGGCAAATCGACCCTGCTCAAGCTGATTACCGGCGTGCTCACGCCCAGCAGCGGCCAAGTACAACGCCGTGGCCGAATCGGTGCCTTGCTCGAACTGGGCGCTGGCTTTCATCCCGAATACAGCGGCCGCGAAAACGTGCGCATGGCCGCCGCGCTGCATGGCTTGAGCGCAGGCGAACTGGCCAAGCGGATGGATCAGATCGAAGCTTTCGCCGACATCGGCAATTACCTTGACGAGCCGGTCAAGCATTACAGCTCGGGCATGGTAGTACGCCTCGGGTTTGCCCTGGTCAGCAGCCTGCGCCCGGAATTGCTGATCACCGACGAAGTGCTGGCAGTCGGCGACGAGAGTTTCCAGAAAAAATGCATTCGCTGGCTCGATGATTACCTCGGCAGCGGCGGCAGCCTGTTGCTGGTTTCGCACAGCATGTATCACGTACAAAAACTGTGTCAGCGTGCGCTGTGGTTGCAACACGGCCAAGTGCAGGCATTGGGCGAGGTGCATGATGTCACCCAGCGTTATCTGGCCTGGCATGAGCACCGGCAGCGGCCCGAACGTGCGCCCGAGGCCGCCGGCGTGGCCGATTACGGCATCGATTGGGTGGCGCTCAATGGTGAACACGACGACGTTCCGGTGAGCGTGGCAATGGGCGACACGCTTGCGGTGGATGTGCGGTTGCGCAGCAACGATGCGCGCGCGCCGGTGGTGCTGATCGGGTTGGTGCGTGCCGATGGCACGCCGGTGTATGGCGTATCGTCGGAAATGGACGGCGCCAGCCCGGTGTCGCTGGGCGATGGCCGCTTCGCCTATCGCCTGCAATTCCCGGCGCTGAGCCTGCTGCCCGGCAGTTACCAATTGCGTGTGCATCCGCTCGATCCCGAAGGCATGCGCTTGTTCGACACCATCGAGCGGCAGTTGATCGTGCCCGGCACTGCACGCGAGTTCGGGCTGGTGCGGCTGCCGCACACGTGGACCCACGCACCTTGAGCGCTTCGCTGCCCACCGTGATCGTGCCGGTGTTCAACGCCTATCAGGCGCTGGATGCCTGTCTGGCCAGCCTTGATCGCACGCTACCCGCACGCAGCTCGGTCTACGTTGCCGATGATGCCTCCAGCGATCCGCGCGTGGCCGACGTGCTCGACGCCTGGCAGCAACGCAGCGCATTGGCGATTACGCGGGTGCATCGCGTCGCCAATCATGGTTTTCCCGGCAACGTCAATGCCGCGCTCGCAGCCACTGCGCCGGCCGATGTGGTGATTTTGAATTCCGATACCATCACCACCAGCGGCTGGTTGCAGCGCATCGCCGCCTGCGCGGCCAGCGATCCGCATATCGCCACCATCACGCCGTGGTCGAACAATGCCGAGATCGCCAGCTTCCCGCGTTTTTGTGAAAACAATCCAGCACCGGACGATGCCGACATGCTGGCACAGGCTGCCGCTACCGCCGGCACCCCGGAATACCCGGAACTGCCCACCACCATGGGCTTTTGCATGTACCTCAGGCGCGCCGCGCTGACTGCCTGCGGCGTTTTTGATGCGGCCACTTTTGGCCGTGGCTATGGCGAAGAAAATGATCTGTCGCGCCGCCTCGCCGCACACGGCTGGCGCAACGTGCTGTGCGATGACGCTTATGTAGTACACATCGGCAACGCCTCTTTCGGCCCGCTGGATCTGGGACCGGGTGGCGACAACCTGCAGCGCCTGCTGGCACGCTGGCCCGATTACAATGAACGCATCGCCCGCTTCATCCTGAGCGACCCGCTGGCACCACTGCGTGCGCGTCTGCAACGCCGGCTCGATGCCCTGGCGCGACCGCGCGATCAGGGTGACTTGTTTGGCTGAGATGCCACCCACCCATTCACCATTGTCCGAACCATGAGCACACCCGAACTACCGTTTACCGGCGAGCGCTTCACCCCCGAATGTGTGCGCGAGATCTGGCACGAACACTGGCATCGCTATGCTTTTTCTGCACCGCTGGCGCGTGGCCGCCGGGTACTTGATGCGGCTTGTGGCGAGGGCTTTGGCAGTGCGCTGCTGGCACGCGCCGGTGCGCAATCCGTGCTGGGCGTGGATATTGCCAACAGCGCCGTCAGCCACGCCCGTGAACGCTACGGCGCGCAATCGGGGCTGCGCTTCGAACGTGCCGATGTCTGCGCGCTGGATGCCCTGCCTGATGGCAGCTTTGACCTGATCGTCAGCTTTGAGACGCTGGAGCATGTCGAACAGCAGGAGGCGATGTTGCGCGGCTTTTCGCGCTTGCTCAGCGCCCGTGGACTGCTGTTGATCTCGACCCCGGACAAAGCCAATTACAGCGATACCACCGGCCAGAGCAACCCGTACCACGTGCGCGAGTTGTACCGCGAACAGTTCGAGCAGCTGCTTGGCGAATACTTTCCCGCGCACCGCCTGTACGCACAAAAGCTGCTGTTCCAGTCGGCGCTGTGGGCACTCGATCCGCACGGTGGCGGTGTGCTGACGCATACCCAACACATGGAATCGCTACACGAGGGGCTCAATTACCCACCGCTTTACTACCTCGCCGTGTGCGCGCGCAACGAACAGGTGCTGGTCAACCTGCCAAGCTTGTCGCTGTTCGGCGATGCCGGCGAAAGCGTATACGCGCATTACAACGAAGAAGTACGCCGTCACATCGCCGCCGGTGAACGCCTGGCGGTGCTCGAACGCGAATTGGCCAACACCCGCGCCGAACTCACGCGCTTGAAGGCTGAGCGTGGCTGACATCGCCGCTGTGGTGGTGAGTTACTTCAGCCAGAGCACACTCGATGCCTGTCTGAGCCGGCTGCTGGCCAGCGCCGGGGTTGCGCGCGTGGTGGTGGTCGATAACGGCTCGCGCGATAACAGCGTGGCGATCGTCAACGCATACGCCGCACGCGATCCCCGGGTGCAGGTGATCGCCAATGCGCACAACCCCGGTTTCGCCGTTGCCTGCAATCAAGGCGCCGCGTTATGCAGCGAGCCGTGGCTGGCTTTGGTCAACCCCGACTGCCTGCTCGCCACGTCCGATCTGGAGGAGCTGCGCGAACTGGCACAGGCACAGCCCGATGCCGGCATCGTCGGCGCCGATCTGGTGGATGACGCCGGTGTGCGCGACAACGCCACGCGCCGCCACGAACTCACCCTTGCGCGCCTGCTGGCAGGTTTCGGCCAACGCGACAGCCTCGCCATCGCCGCCGACGACAGCAAGGCACTGCAAGCCGTTGATGCAGTATCCGGCGCGCTGATGCTGATGCCGCGCAGCGTATTCAACGCAGTCGGCGGTTTTGATGGCGGCTACCGGCTGCACGCCGAAGACCTTGATCTGTGTCGACGCGTGCGCGATGCCGGTCACGGTGTCTACGTCGCCAATCGGGTGCGGGTGCTACACCTGCGCGGGGTGTCAAGTCGGCGCCGACCGCTGTGGGTGGAATGGCAGAAACATCGCGGTATCTGGCGCTACCTGCGCCGTTTCGACCGGCAATTGCGCAATCCGTTGTGGTGGGCTCTGGCCGGCGTGCTGCTGTGGGCGCATCTGCCGCTGGCGATGTTGCATGCGATGCTCCGCCGCAAACCGCCCCATTCGTGAACTCCGGAACACCGGTCATCGCAGGATATTGATGGGTTTTGGTCGCTTTACTCGGTCGGGACTCGGGACTCGGGACTCGGGACTCGGGACTCGGGACTCGGGACTCGGGACTCGGGATAAGCGTAAAGCTCTCAGTCCGCAAAGAACGCAAACAACGCAAAGGCCGTGACGCAGGATGGGTAGAGCGTAGCGAAACCCATCCGGGCTCACGCTACCTGTGGGAGCGCGCCCCAGATCAAGTCTGGGGCAGGCTCTGCGCGCGAAGCTTTCGCAAGCTTGTTCGCCGGCAGGCCGGCTCCCACAAAGGCGCGCACCGGTACCAGCGGGAAACACCGATGAGGAGTTTCGGTCGCTGCGCAACAGCCGTTTCCGCGCGACAACGGCTACTCACTCCGGCTCCGGCTCGTCGTGCGCCGCATCGACGCAGTCCACGGCATCCGGGTAGGTAGTGCTTACCGGCGCATTGTGTACCTGCTTGCCACGTGCGGGCGGCAGCAGCGCCGAACTCGCATCAGCCTGCAAAATTAATTCTCCGCGCCGGGCATCAGGAATTTCCTGCCAATGACAATCCAGCAGCGCGCCTTCCAGCGCGTACAGCAGATTCAGGCTGGGCCGGAACCCGGCCCGCTTGATGCGGATGAACGACGCCACCGCACCCAGTTCGGCCAACTCCTCGATCGAATGGATGCCGACCTGGCGCAGCCACGCCGCTGATTTTGGGCCAATATTGCGGACTTTTTCTTTCATTGCAGTGCGTCCAGCCAGGCTTGCGCAATGGCTTCCATACCGGCCTGATCCTCGGCATCAAAGCGCGCCAGGCTGGGGCTGTCCATATCGAGCACGCCAATCAGGGTCGCGCCGGCAAACAACGGCACCACCAACTCCGAGCGCGAGGCCGAATCGCAGGGAATATGACCAGGAAAGGCATCCACGTCGTCGATACGCTGGCTGTGGCCAGTGCTCGCCGCCGCACCGCACACACCCTTGCTCAGTGGAATGCGGATGCAGGCCGGCAAGCCCTGGAACGGGCCAACCACCAGCTCGGTACCGTCGAAGAAATAGAACCCGACCCAATTGACGTCGGGCAACGCGTGATAAATCAATGCCGACAGGTTGGCGGCATTGGCGATGCGATCGCGCTCGCCGTGCATCAGCGCCCGCGCCTGCATCAGCAATTGTGCGTATTGCTCGGGCTTGCTGCCGCTAAGTGTGCTGCTGGTGAACATGGCATCTCCTCGAAGATTCAGTGTAACAGCGCATGCCACTACAATTGCCGCAGCGCACGTACAACCACACCACAGGGCCACTGACTTGACCAACATCTATGTTACCGGCACCGATACCGGCGTCGGCAAATCACTGGTGTCGGCCGCCTTGCTGCATGCGTTGCGCGCGCGCGGCCTGCGCGCGTTGGGCATGAAGCCGGTGGCCAGTGGCAGTGTGCTGTGCAATGGCCAATGGCAAAACGACGACGCACTGGCCTTGCGCGCCGCCGGCAGCACGCCGTGGCCGGATTACGCGCAGATCAACCCGTTTGCCCTGCCCGCGCCGACCGCGCCAGAGATTGCGGCGGAACTGGCAGGCATCACGGTGTCGCTGCCGCCGCTGCTGGCCGCGCACCGCGCATTGGCGGCACAGGCCGATTGGGTGGTCGTGGAAGGCGTCGGTGGCTGGTGTGCGCCGCTGGCGGCTGGCATCGAACAGGCCGATCTGGTTGCCGCGCTGGGCGCGATTCCGGTGCTGCTGGTGGTCGGCATCCGCCTGGGCTGCATCAATCATGCCCGGCTCAGCGCACGGGCGGTGCTCGCCGATGGCCACACCCTGATGGGCTGGGTGGGTAGCGTCATCGACCCCGCGATGGCACACCGCGAACGTACCTGCGACATCCTGCGCCGGGAACTGCCCGCGCCCTGCCTTGGCCTGCTCGAACACATGGGCGCACCCGATCCGGCCACGCTGGCAACACAGATCGTTCTACCCCGACAGGCCTTTCGTCACTGGTAAAGCAACGCGATACCCGGCAAACTGGACGACTTGCTGGCTTGATTCGGCGCGAGCATTTTCTTGCGCGCGCGTGGCAGCGATGGATCATCTGGGAAAACACGTTTATGCGCATCAATACACTCGCAATACTCCTGTTGTCTTTGCTGCCACTTGCAGCGCTCGCTCAAGGCGGGCCGCCGGGCGGCATGGCGACTGCGGTGGAAGTGATCACCGTCAGCGCGCAAGCGCTTGACAACACACTGGATGGCGTCGGCACGCTGATTGCCGAAGACGCAGTGGTCATTCGCCCCGAACTTGCCGGCCTGATTGCGAAAATGCATGTCGCGGACGGCGCGCGAGTGAAAGCCGGGCAAGCCCTGTACAGCCTGGAGTCGTCGTTGCTGCGTGCCGAACATCAGGAAGCCGTCGCCAACCTGGATCGCTCACGGCGCAGTTACAAACGTGCCGAGGAACTGGTCGCCAAACAATTGCTGGCGCGCTCGGAGTTTGACCAGGCCAAGGCCGATCTGGGTGTGGACAAGGCGCGCGCCGATTCCGCCGCCATCCGCTTGGCCAAGACCACGATCAGAGCGCCATTTGCTGGCGTAATCGGCCTGCAACAGGTTTCGCTGGGTGACTACGTACAGGTTGGGCAGGAGATGGCCAATCTGGTGCGGCTCGATCCAATGCGGGTTGATTTTCAGGTACCTGAAAACGCGTTGGCGAAACTCGCTGCTGGCCTGCCGGTGCGGGTGCAGGTTGATGCGTTTCCCGGCCGCACCTTCACCGGCAAAGTGATTGCCATCGACCCGCAGATCAACCCGGCCACCCGCAGCGTGCTGGTGCGTGCCAGCGTTGGCAACGCCGACAACGCTCTGCTGCCGGGCCTGTTTGCACGGGTGGAACTGGTGCTGGCGCAACGCGCCAATGCGCTGCTGGTACCCGAGCGTGCGTTGTGGCCCGTGGGTGAAAAAGTGTTCGTGTTTCGTGTCGTCGATGGCAAGGCACAGCAGGTCGAAGTTCGTACCGGCGAGCGCCTGCCGGGCCAGGTCGAAATCCGCTCCGGGCTCAGTGCGGGCGACGTGATCGTGACCGCCGGCCAACCCAAGCTGCACGAGGGTGCGGCAGTGCGCGTGACGCCAGCCAGCGCGCAAACTGCGCCAGCGAAATAAGGCTCGACGCATGATCCTCTCCGACACTTCCATTCGCCGCCCGGTGCTGGCGATCGTCATCAATGTGGTGCTGATCCTGATTGGCGTGATTGCCTACGAGCGCCTGAGCGTGCGCTTGATCCCGAACGTCGATACCCCGGTGGTGACTGTTGCCACCTCCTACCCCGGCGCCAATGCCAAGGTCATCGAATCGCAGATCACCAAACCGATCGAGGATGTGCTCTCGGGCATTGAAGGCGTCGATTTCATCAGCTCGGTCAACCGTGCCGAACAAAGCCAGATCACGGTGACCTTCCTGCTCGACCGCGATGCCGATGCGGCCGCCTCGGACGTGCGTGACCGGGTTGCGCAGGCGCGCCAGTTTTTGCCCGAAGAAGCCGACGAGCCGATCGTGCAGAAGCAGGAAGGCGATGCGCAACCAATCATCTATCTGGCGTTTTCGTCTGATCGCCACAGCCGCATCGAAATCGGCGATCTGGCGACACGGCTGGTGAAGGACCGGGTGCAGACCATCCCCGGCGTTGCTCAAGCACAGGTGTTTGGCTCGCGCTACGCGATGCGGGTATGGTTGCAACCCGATCGGCTGGCTGCCTACCAGCTCACGCCCGCCGATGTCGAGGCGGCGCTGCGGGCGCAGAACATCGAGATTCCGGCCGGCCGGGTGGAAAGCATCGACCGCGAGTACACGGTGTTGGCGCAAACCGACCTGAACACGGCCGAACAGTTCGGTGCGGTTATCGTGCGCGATGTGAAGGGCGCGCTGGTGCGCCTGCGTGATGTCGCGCGGGTTGAACTGGGCGAGGATCAAAGCCGCTTCAGTGCCCGCTTCAATGGCCGCACCGCCGTGCCGCTGGGCATCGTCAAACAGGCCGTCGCCAACCCGCTGGAAATCTCTGACGCGCTGCAGACGATGCTGCCGCAAATCGAACGCACCTTGCCTGAAGGCATGAAGGTGGAGATCGCCTACGACACCACCGTATTCATCCGCTCCTCGATCAAGGAGGTCTACACCACCATCGCCGAAGCCGTCGTGCTGGTGGTGCTGGTGATCTTCTTCTTCCTGCGCAGTGGCCGTGCTGTGTTGATTCCGCTGGTCACCATTCCGGTGTCGTTGATCGGCACCTTCGCGTTGATGGCGGCACTGGGCTTCAGCATCAACACCCTTACCTTGCTGGCGCTGGTGCTGGCAATCGGCTTGGTGGTGGACGATGCCATCGTGATGCTGGAAAACATCTACCGCTATATCGAGCAGGGCATGAAACCGCGTGAAGCGGCGTTCAAGGGCAGCGGCGAGATTGCGTTCGCGATCATTGCAATGACCCTGACCCTGGCGGCGGTGTACGCGCCGATGGCGTTCCAGACTGGCCGCACCGGAAAATTGTTCACCGAGTTCGCGCTCACCCTGGCCGGCGCAGTGCTGGTGTCGGGGTTCACCGCTCTCACCCTGTCGCCGATGATGTGCGCGCGGCTGCTGCGCCATGAAACCCGACATGGGGCGATGTACCAGCGGATCGAAGGCTGGCTGGCGGCGCTGGATCGCGGCTACCGCAGCGCACTTCGCCACGTGCTGGGCTGGCGCTGGGCGATGCTCGGCGGTGCAGCAGCGATGACGGTGGCGATGCTGTGGTTGTTTACCACCCTGCCGCAGGAACTGGCACCGGAAGAAGACCAGGGCCTGATGATCGGCATTGCCGTCGCGCCGGAAGGTGCAACCATGGAATACACCGACGGCTATGTGCAGAAGATGGCCGAGTTCTACAAAGATCTGCCGGAGGTGGAGAAGTATTTCCAGATCACCGGTTTTCCGGTGGTGACCCAGGGCATCAATTTCGTCCGTTTCAAGGATTGGTCGGAGCGTGACCGCAGCTCTGCCCAAATCGTCGGCTCGCTGTTTCCGCAATTCATGGGCCTGGCCGGGGTGATGGCATTTCCGATCACGCCGCCGGCACTGGGCCAGCAAGGCTTTGGCCAGCCGGTGCAGTTTGTGGTGCAAACCACCGGCACTTGGGAAGAACTGGACGATATTGTGCAGCGCATGCTGTCCAGGATGCGTGACAACCCGCTGCTGACCAACCCCGACAGTGATCTCAAGCTCAACAAACCTGAGCTGCGCGTCGAGGTCAACCGCGAAAAAATCAGCATGGTCGGCAGCTCCGTGGCCGAAGTAGGCCGCACCGTGGAAACGATGATGGGTGGCCGCAACGTCACCCGCTTCAAGCAGGGCTCCGAGCAATACGATGTAATCGTGCAGGTCGAGGACAAGGCGCGGCAAACGCCAAGCGATCTGAGCAGCATTTACGTGCGTGGCAACAACGATGAGATGGTGCAATTGGCCAATCTCGCCACCGTCACCGAGACGGTTGCCGCCAAGGAGCTCAACCACTTCAACAAGCTGCGTTCGGCCACCATCAGCGCCGGCCTTGGCCCGGACTACGCAATGGGCGACGCATTGGAGTGGATGGAGGCGGCATTGGCTGAAGTGGCGCCGGAGGCGCTGTACGACCTGTCTGGCCAGGCACGCGAGTTCCGCGCCTCATCAAGCAGTTTCGCCACGTTGTTGCTGCTGTCGGTGATCTTCATCTACCTGGTACTGGCCGCGCAATTCGAGAGCTTCATCGACCCGTTCATCATTCTGTTCTCGGTGTTGCCGGCTTTTTTTGGCGCGTTTGTTGCGCTCAAGCTCAGCCACGGCAGTTGGAACATCTACAGCCAGATCGGCGTGATCACCCTGATCGGCTTGATTGCCAAGCACGGCATCCTGATCGTGGAGTTTGCCAACCAACTGCGCGAACGTGGCGAAGCCAAGCTGCAGGCGGTAGCCGAAGCCGCTGCGCTGCGTCTGCGCCCGATCCTGATGACCACCGGCGCGATGGTGCTGGGCGCGATTCCACTGGCGCTGGCCAGCGGTGCCGGCGCCGAAGCGCGTCACCAGATCGGCTGGGTGATCGTCGGCGGCATGAGCTTTGGCACCGCATTCACCCTGTTCCTGGTGCCGGTGGGTTATCTGTTGCTGTCGCGTTCGCGAACGGTTTACAACGATTGAGCCGTGCCGGTTGCTTCACAACACTGGCTTCGCCAAATCCGCCAACACTTCGCTCGGCCTGCCTGCCGGCAGGCAGGTCGCCCACAGGGTGGGCTCCCACAGGTGCGCGCAACTGCACTTTGCAGGAGCAACCGTGTTGCCCGCTGGTGCCAGTGCGTGCCTTTGTGGGAGCCGGCCTGCCGGCGAACGAACAGGCGAAAGCGCTTCGCGCGCAGAGCCTGCCCCAGACTTGATCTGGGGCGCGCTCCCACACAGAGCGGTGTTGTGCCCTGTAGGAGTCCAGGTCGCCCCGGTTCGGTGCGCTTATTCGCGCATCAAACATGGGGCGAGCTGATGCGCTGTGGCGGAAATGGGGATATGAAAGCAACGAGCGCTGGGCCCAAGACCGTGTTTGCATTGGTGCGTGATGCCCGCGAGGGAGTGCCGAAAGCAGCATGATGCGCAAAAGCAAAATCAAAGACTTGGCGGATGTTTGGTGAGAGCCCACCCTGTGGGCGACCGGAAGACCGCAATTGCCATTCCCCAGGCAGCAAACAAAAACCCCGCCGCTAACCGCTCGGCGGGGTTATCCATGCATCAAAACGATGCTTTACTTGAGCGAAACTGGCTCCGCGATACCAACTACCACCTTGTCGCGCGGCGCAATCCACATCCGCATCACCACCCAGGCCAGTAGCAGCGCGCCGACCGAGAAGATGGTGTCGCCCGGCACCCGCAGCCACACCAGCAGATCGATGATCGGCTGACCCATGAACTCGGCAGAGCGCGCGAACCAGTAGCCGTTCTCCAGCGCCGCATTGAGTTGCAGCAGACCCAGCGGCAACAGGGTGAGCGCGGCCATCAGGCTGAGCCCGATGTTGAAGGTCCAGAAGCTGTTGCGCAGCAGGGTCTCGTTCCACATCGCCTCAGGCTTCAACCCGCGCAGGCAGAACAGCATCAGGCCAATGCCGAGCATGCCGTACACCCCGAACAACGCGGTGTGGCCATGCAGCGCGGTCAGGTTGAGCCCCTGCATGTAGTACAGCGCCAGCGGCGTGTTGATCAGGAAGCCGAACAAGCCGGCGCCGACCAGGTTCCAGAACGATACCGCGATGAAGAACATGATCGGCCAGCGATAGCGCGCCATCCACGGCGTCGCCTTGCTGTGGCTCCAGGTCTCGTAGGCTTCCATGCCAATCAGTGCCAGCGGCACCACTTCCAGCGCCGAGAAGCTGGCGCCGAGCGCGACCACGCCGGTGGTGGTGCCGGCGAAGTACAGGTGATGGAAGGTGCCCAGCACGCCGCCGGCCATGAACACGATGGTGGCGAACAGTACATTGGCGGTCGCCGTGGCACCGCGCACCAGACCGAGTTTGACGAACAAAAAGCTGATCACGGCCACGGCAAACACTTCGAAGAAGCCTTCCACCCACAGGTGGACCACCCACCAGCGCCAATATTCAACCATCGACAGCGAGGTGTGCTCGCCCCACATCAGGCCGGCGCCGTAGAACAGGCCGATCGCCACCGTGGACAGAAACAACAGGCCGACGATCGACGACATCTCGTCCTTGCGCGTGAGTGCTGGCCACAGCGCGCGACCGACCAACAGCAGCCACACCATCAGCCCGACGAACAGGAACAACTGCCAGAAGCGGCCGATGTCCACGTACTCCCAACCCTGATGCCCGAACCAGAAGTTGTTGGCCAGGCCAGGCCGAGCTTCTGCATCACCGCGAACCACTGCCCGGCGAATGCACCGACCACGATGATCAGCAGGCACACGAACAGGAAATTGACGCCGGCACGCTGGAACTTCGGCTCATGGCCGGAAATCGCCGGACCGATATACAACCCGGTTGCCAGCCATGCGGTGGCAATCCACAGCACCGCCAACTGCGTATGCCAACTGCGGGTCAGCGAATACGGCAACACATCCGACAGCGCGATGCCGTAAAAATCGTTGCCTTCGACCTGGTAATGCGCAGTGAATGCGCCGAGCAGTATCTGGGTCAGGAACAAGGCCAGCACGAGCCAGAAATACTTGGCGGTCGCCTTCATCGACGGCGTCGGCTTTAGGCCGGCCAGCGGATCGTTGATCGGCGGTACCGGTGCCGGTTCCTTGCCCTGATACACCGCGTAATGCCAGCCCAGCAGACCGATGCCGGCGATCATGAACAACACACTGAATACCGTCCACAGGAACGCGCTGGATGTCGGCGCATTGCCGATCAGCGGCTCGTAGGGCCAGTTATTGGTATAGGTTTTTACTTCGCCATCGCGGTCGGTGCCAGCCGCCCATGCCGCCCAGAAGAAAAACCCGGTCAGATCCTGCCGGTATGCCGGGTCGGTCACGGTGTTACTTTTCATGGCATAGGTTTCGCGCAGATCGGCAGTAGCCAGATCATCGCCAAACAGGCTGATGTAGTGCGCAGCAACTGCGGTAATCGCCTTGGCGCGCTCATCCGACACCGTCAGCGTGCCGGTGGCCGGATCGAAGGCGTTACGTCGATAGTCGGGTTTCAACTCCGCCTGCAACTTGGCCTGCAAGCCCTTGTCGAGGCTGGCCCAGGCCTGCCCGTAATCGCGCTGCGCACGCAGATCCAGTTCAGCCGTGACCTGCCGGTGCAGCCAGTCGGCACTCCAGTCCGGCGCCACCAGCGCACCATGGCCCCAGATCGAGCCCAATTGCATGCCGCCCATCGATTGCCACACCACCCGCCCGCGTTCGATGTCGGCGCGGGTATATAACACCTGCCCGCTCTGCGATACCACCTGCTCGGGCATCGGTGGGGCCTTGCGATGGACTTCGCCGCCCATCCACAACAGCACCCCAAACGACAAGGCGAGCAATGTCGCCAAGCCCACCCATAGTTTCCGCGTCGTACTCATGACGATCTACTCCTGTTGACAATGGCGACATGATCAACGCCTGTGGTCACCGACGCACTGACGGAAGTCAAGCGGAGTGGGGCTCGGTCGCTCGGCCTGCCTGCCGCCAGGCAGGTCGCTCACAGGGTGAGCCCTGCAGACAAGCGGTAGCGCTCACCCTGTAGGAGCCCACCCTGTGGGCGACAGTTATCGCAACGGCGCAGTAAAGCCTGTCTGCTTTGAAGCTATGCCGGCCGCAGGCCAGAGCATCAATCGCGCAATACCGGCCTTGCCAGCACATGCAAACGCTCAGGGTCGGTCAGCTCCACCTCGCGCCGATCCACGCGGATCAAGCCTTCGGCCTGGAACCGGCGCAACACCCGGCTGACCGTCTCCGCCGCCAGCCGCAGATAGTTGGCGATGTCGGTGCGCGCCATGGTCAGCGTAAACCGGCTGGCGGAAAAACCGCGCGCCGAAAAACGCCGAGACAGTGCCACCAGAAATGCCGCCATCCGTTCATCGGCGCTGAAATCGCCGGCCAGCAAGGCGGCCTTGCCGATGTCGGCGCTGAGCAGCTTGAACAACTGCCCCTGCAGGCCGGGCATGCGCTGCGCCAGTGTCGCCATCTTCGGGAACGAGAACCGGCATAGGACGGTGGTATCCAGCGCCACCGCATTGCACGGGTAATGCGCTTGATGGATGGCGTTGAGCCCGATCACCTCGCCGGGCAGGAAAAACCCGAGCACCTGCTCGCGGCCATCGGGGTCAATCACATAGGTCTTGACCGTGCCACCACGCACCGCAGCGATGGCGTTGAAGGCATCGCCTTCGCGGAAAATATGCTCGCCAGCAGCATACGGACCGATATGTTCAACCAGACAATGCAGCTCCGACAGCGCGCTCTTGTCGTAGCCTTCCGACAGGCAGGCCGCGGAAAACGCGCAGGTGCTGCAAAACGTGACCTCATCGCCATCGTCGGCAATCGGGTTGATCCGTCGCACAGCGCCCACTGCGCTCATGGAACGTCGCTCGCAACGACGCTCAGATCGCTTTCGAGAAGCGCGCTGGCTGTTCTGATGGCTGCTGGAGGTATCGGTCGAAGCACATCGCTATGATACGCATCAGCAGCCGTCCGCGCGAGGTGGCTTCGATGAATCGCGGCCCGACTTCGACCAGCCCATCGGCCTGCAACGGCGCCAGCCGGGGCAAGGCGTCGGCGAAATAGCGCAGGAAATCGATGTCGAAGCGCGCCTGGGTGTCGGCGATATCGATCCGGCCCTGACACATCAGTTGCTGGATCACATCGGCGCGCAGTACATCGTCACTGTCCAGGTTCAGGCCACGCCAGGTCGGCAGATGGCCGGCGTCCAGCGCTGTCTCCCAGCCGTGCATGTCGCGGTGGTTCTGGCTGAAGCTGTCGCCGATGTGGCTGATCGAACTGACTCCGAAACCGACCAGATCGCTTTCGGCATGGGTGGTGTAGCCCATGAAATTGCGGTGCAGGCCGCCGCGCGCCTGCGCCTTGGCCAGATCATCCTCGGGCAGCGCGAAGTGATCCATGCCGATGTAGACATAGCCGGCCTGGGTGAGCTTCTCGATCGCCAGCGCCAGCAGCGCCAGCTTTTGCTCGGCGCTCGGCAGATCTTCGGCCTTGAGCTGGCGCTGCGCCTTGAACATCTCCGGCAGATGCGCATAGCCATAGATCGCCAGCCGATCCGGGCGCACCGCGATCACCGTGTCGAGTGTCTTGGCGAAACCGGCGTGGGTCTGTTTGGGCAGGCCATAAATCAGATCGACGTTTACCGAGCGCATGCCGCTGTCGCGGCAGGCCTGGATCACCGCCAGCGTGTCCTCGACGCTCTGGATGCGGTTGACCGCCTCCTGCACATCGGGATCGAAATCCTGCACCCCGAGGCTGGCGCGGTTGAAGCCGATGCGTGCCAGTGCATGGACGTCGGCCGGGCTGACCGTGCGCGGGTCGATTTCAATCGAAAAATCGCGCTCGGCCGAGGTGCTGAAATGGAACTGGCGGCCCAGGGTTTCCACCAGCTCGCCGATCAACTCGGGAGTGAGGAAGTTCGGCGTACCGCCACCGAGATGCAACTGGATCACATCGCGGTCGCGGTCGAACAACGGTGCGACCAGGGTGATCTCACGCTCCAGCCGATGCAGGTAGGTGGCGCCACGGCCAAGATCGCGGGTAATGATGCGATTGCAGCCACAGTAGAAACAGGGGCTGACGCAAAACGGCACATGCACATACAGCGACAACCGACGCGGGATCGGGTCCTCGTTGCTGGCGCGCGCCACTTCACGGAACTGCGCCTCGCCAAAACTGGCGGCAAACTGCGGCGCGGTCGGGTACGAGGTATAGCGCGGCCCGGGCCGGTCATAGCGGCGCAGCAGGTCGGCGTCAAAGGCGGGAATGGCATTCATGGGATGGGAGTGTGGGGGTCGATGGGCGTTCGCGCCTTGATTGCGATCAAGTAATGGCCAGCACTTGTGCTGCGACGCACAACCCTTTGCAAGCTGCCGCGTGGCCCGCACAATGGAACCCCCAACGTCATCCGGAGTTCCCCCATGTCAATTCGGCGCATGTCCGACATTTCCCTCGCTGGCCAACGCGTGCTGATCCGCGAAGACCTGAATGTGCCGATCCGTGATGGCCAGATCACCTCCGAGCAACGCATCACTGCGGCGCTGCCAACGCTGCGCGCAGCGTTGGATGCTGGTGCAGCGGTGATGGTGCTATCGCACCTGGGCCGGCCCAGCGAGGGGCAATGGAGCGAGGCCGATTCGCTGGCGCCGGTGGCCAAACGGTTGTCCGAATTGCTTGGCCGCGAGGTACCGCTGATCCGCGATTATCTCGGCGGCGTTGCGGTGCAACCCGGCGAACTGGTGCTGCTGGAAAACTGCCGCATGAACGTCGGCGAAGGCAAGGACGACGCGGCACTGGCGCAGCGCTATGCCGATTTGTGCGACGTGTTCGTGATGGACGCATTCGGCACCGCGCATCGCGCGCAGGCATCCACCCACGGTGTGATCCTCGCTGCCAAACAGGCCTGCGGCGGGCCGCTGCTGATGGCCGAACTCGATGCGCTGGGCAAGGCGCTGGAACATCCCGCACGGCCGTTGCTGGCAATCGTCGGCGGCTCCAAGGTGAGCAGCAAACTGGCGCTGCTGGAGAGCCTGGTCGCGCGCGTCGATCAACTGATCGTCGGCGGCGGCATCGCCAACACCTTCCTCGCCGCGCTTGGCCACCCGATCGGCAAATCGCTGGTAGAAACCGACCTGCTCGACACTGCGCGGCGCATCCTCGCCGATGCCAGGGCGCGCGGCGCTGAAATCCCTTTGCCCAGCGACGTGGTCGTAGCCAGCGCGTTCAAGGCCGACGCACCAGCCACGGTGAAACAGGTAGCCGAAGTGGCTGACACCGACATGATCCTCGACATCGGCCCGGACACCAGCACGCGCTACGCCGAGCTGATCCGTGCTGCCGGCACCGTGATCTGGAACGGCCCGGTCGGCGTGTTCGAGTACGATGCGTTCGCCAACGGCACGCAAACCCTGGCGCGCACCATCGCGCAATCGTCCGCGTTTTCGATCGCCGGTGGTGGCGACACCCTCGCTGCGGTCGACAAATACGGCATCGCCGATGACGTGTCGTACATTTCCACCGGCGGCGGCGCGTTTCTGGAGTTCTGCGAAGGCAAGGAATTGCCGGCTGTTGCCGCGCTCAAGGCGCGGGCGCAGCGACAGCACTGAGGCGCCTGCTGTTGTTGCGGGCGTTTAGCGCGAAGCCGTAGCTTTAGGATGGGTAGAGCGTAGCGACCCAGCGAAGCGAAGGCATGGGCTGCGCAGCGGTCGATGTCGCGAAGCGACTGAAACCCATCAAGAGCCAAACCACCGCTGCAACGCGCAAGCTTTCAAGCCTGCGGCCAGCGAGGCCACTCGTCGCTTTACGGAGCGCCAAAAACGCTTTGCACCGGGTCGCACTCGACCGCGCGCTCGGCAACTGCTCGCGCGTTGCTCTACCTCCGGCAAACCCGGCTCCGACCGCAATGGCACTTACTTTAGCGTCGTCATGCCAGCGAAAGCTGGCATCCAGCTTCTTTCGCTTGTGCCTAATTTCCCGAAGTCACTGGATTCTTGCATTCGCGGGAATGACGAATTGAGGGGGTTCTGGCTTAAGTAAGTGCCATTGGGCTCCGACCGGGCTTTTTGTTCTCCACCATCACGCTTAGCGAAACAAGCCGTCCGGATATTCGGGCTTTTGCTCGCGCGACAGCAGCATCTTCAGGCCCTCGGCCGGGGTGATGGTTTCGTGCAATACCTGCTGCACCAGCGCGGATATCGGTAAATCCAGATCGTGCCGCTCAGCCAATCGCATCACCTCATCAACGGTTTGCACACTTTCCACCACCTGGCCAATCGCAGCCACTGCCGCCGCAACCGATTGTCCCTTGCCTAGCGCGAGGCCAAGACGCCGGTTGCGCGAAAGATCGCCGGTACAGGTCAACACCAAATCACCCAAGCCTGCCAGACCAATCAGGGTTTCGGCACGGCCACCGAGCGCGACATTCAGCCGCAACATTTCGTTGAGGCCGCGGGTAATCAGCCCGGCACGCGCATTCAGCCCCAGCGCCATGCCATCGGCGACGCCAGTGGCAACCGCGAGTACATTCTTCATCGCGCCGCCCAGCTCAGCACCCAGCATGTCGTTACCGGTGTAAGCGCGGAACGTCGGGCCATGCAGCGCTTCGGCTACCTGCGTGGCGAAGTCATCATCAAGGCCGTGTACCGTCACCGCCGTTGGCAAGCCTTGCGCCACTTCACGCGCGAAGGATGGGCCGGTAATCACCGCCAGTGGCAGCGTGTCGCCAACGTGATCGCGCGCAACTTCATGCAAAAACCGTCCCGAACCGGGTTCGAAGCCCTTGCTCGCCCAGGCGACACCGGCGAGTGATGGGCGCAGTGCGGCCAACGCGCGCAAGGTGTCGGCAAAGGCATGGCTGGGTACCGCCACCAGCAACCAGTGCGCGCCAGCGATGGCGTCGGCCATAGCCTCTGCGGCGCGCAAGTTGCCCGGCAATGCGATGCCAGGCAGATAACGTGTGTTTTCGTGCTGCCGCGAAATGGCCTGCATCTGGGCCGCATCGCGGCCCCACAGGCAAGTTTCGTGACCATTGCGGGCCAGCAGCATGGCAAGCGCCGTGCCCCAGGAACCGGCACCAAGGACGGCGACACGCGACACGGCCCTGTTCATGCGTAATCAGGCTTTATCGGCGTCGCCCGACGGCTCGAAGCTGGCATCAACCGCATCCGCAGCGGGCTGCTGCTCCTGACGGCGACGCAGTTGCTCGGCATACAGCGAATCAAAATTGATCGGCTGCAGCAGGTAGGGCGGGAAACCACCGGCCTGAACCAGATCAGCGATCGCTTGACGACCGAACGGGAACAGCGTGTTTGGGCAATAGATGCCGAGCATCATGTCCTGGGTACGGGCATCGAAACCGTTGAACGAGAAAATACCGGCCTGTTTCACTTCAGCCAAATACGCAGTCTTCTCGCCTGCCGTGCAGGTGAGCGTGAGCCCCAGCACCACTTCATAGACGCCCTCGCCCAGAACATTGACGTTCTGCGCCAGATTCAGTTGCAGTGCGGGGGTGGTCTGCTCGTTGAAGATCGTCGGCGAATTGGGCGCCTCGAACGAGGCATCCTTGATGTACACCTTCTGCAGGTTGAACTGCGCCTGCTTGCCCTGCTCGGCGGCGCCAGCGGCGCCATTGGTTTGTTCGTCAGCCATTGCAAAACTCCTGAAATTTTGAGAACCAAAGAGCAAGACCGGCGATTATCCCATGTCCGCCGGTCGCAACCAAACTTTATAACCCGTACTCACTTGCCGCGCGCCAGCGGCAGCTCCGCCTGCTGCCAGGCAGCGATACCGCCATCGAGCACATGCACGCGGTTGAAGCCAGCCTTGATAAGGCGTTTTGCCGGCGCACTGACCGTGATCCCGGTACGACAGACCAATACCACCGGCAAGTCCTTGACCTTGGCCAGCACTTTGTTTTCCGGATCGAATTGACTCGGGGTGAGATTCTTGGCGCCAACAATGTGGCCCTTTTCGAACTCGGCGCTGGCGCGGACATCGATCACCAAGGCATCTTCGTGATTGATCAGGGCGGTGAGCTGCGCTGGGGTGATGGCCTTGTAGCCTCGCGTCAGGCGATTCAGCTCGGTAACCACCAACGCCACGGTAACACCGACAAAAGCCAATGCCAGTGCCGCGTGCTCGCTTACAAACTCGGAAAACTGCGCAGCCATCACAGTACACACCAATAGGGACAGGGGGCGCGATTGTCGCCCAGCACGCGTGAACGCCGGCCATCAACGCGCGAAATCCGGCCCGTGTACGTGTGCAGCGTGCATCTGAAACCCCATCAATGGGATACAGAAATATCCGGAAACCCGCTCACCAGCCACCAGCGTTTGGCCTCGTCATCCCAGTGCCAGCGTTCTTTTGTGGTAACCAACCGCTCGGCCTGCGACAACCGGCTGACCACGCCGATCTGTACGAATTGCTCGATATCGCCATCGGCTGTCGGCCCGCTTGCCTGTACCTTGTAGCCGGTGATCTGCACCTGTGCAAAACGCGACCACTCCAGATCGCTCAGCGGATGCTCCTTGCGCACCTCAGGATCGACCATCTCCCAGGCACGCTCGAACTCGCCCCAGCGCACCGCGCCGGCATACGCGTAAAGCACAGCGTCCAGCGATTTGGACTTCTTGCTCTCGCTGGCGCAGCCAGCAAGGGCAAGTACGATCACCACCAGCACCACGGAAAGTTTGCGCATGACCCATTGTTACCCAAGTTGTGCCGGGTCACCAGCCGGCGCGCCCTCAACCAGCGCAAAACGCGCATCCATGCTCGCCACCAACTCGCCATCAGGCCCCAGCACTTGCGCTTTTACGTTCAGGCTGGCACGGCCGTGTTGCCGCAAACGCTGCACCGCAGACTCCCAGCGCGACCCGTCCTCCAGCCAGGCCTGCGCCGCAATTGCCTGATACAACGGCGCCAGATAGCGGATCTGGCTGTCGGCGACATAGACTTCCAGCGCTGGCAGGGCCAATGCTTGCGCGCGAACCACCAGCAGCCCCCACCCAGCCAGGGTCATCAGCCCGGCGATACTGCCACCGAAGGCGCAGCCCTTGTCGTTGACATTGGCCGCCAGTGGCGCGTGCAGGCACACCCGCTCCGATGTTGCCGACACCACCTGCACCGCCATCGCGCGCACCGGCGGCATCGCATCGAGCTTGGCCTGCAACATCGCCGCCATGCTGCTCATGATCGGTTCGCCGGCTCGGGTCTGGCTTCGACATGCGCGCTCACCGCGCTCAGAATCCCGCGCAGGATATCGACCGGTGCCGGCGGACAACCCGGGATCGTGCAATGCACCGGAATGACATTGGCGACGCGCCCGCAACTGGCATAACTCTCGCCGAACACGCCGCCGCTACAACCGCAATCGCCCACCGCAACTACCAGTTTGGGATCGGGCATGGCGTCATAGGTTCGCTGCAATGCTTGCGCCATGTGCCGCGAAACCGGACCGGTAACCAGCAGCATGTCGGCATGACGGGGGCTGGCCACAAACTTGATGCCCAGGCCCTCGATGTTGTAGTACGGATTGCCGAGCGCGTGGATTTCCAGTTCGCAACCATTGCACGAGCCTGCATCCACCATGCGGATGGTCAGGGCCTTGCCGAGAATGGCGAGCAGACGCTGCTGGATGTGGCCGACATCGTCACCGGGCTCGGCCGCTGGCAGCGGGCTCGCTTCGGTGGCAATACCGGCATGGGCGATGCGTTTGATGATGTTCCACATTACAAGTCATGTCCTGAATAGCTGAGATTGAAGGACTTGTTGATCAACGGAAAATCGGGAACGATGTTGCCAATCATCGCGTGTTCGATGACCGGCCAGTTCTGCCATGAAGGGTCGTGACAATGGCAACGGCGAATGCGAACGCCGCCATCATGCGGCACCAGTTCCAGTGCCACCAGGATTTCACCGCGCCAGCCCTCGACCCAGCCGGCACCGAACGTCGCACGCTGCGGCAGGTCGATGTCGACGTGGATCGCACCTGCCGGCAATTCATTCACGATGCACCGGATCAGGCGCAGCGACTCCAACACCTCATCGAAACGCAGGCTGACCCGCGCCGCGACATCGCCGTTGTGCCGGGTCGCCATGCGCACGTCCATGGCCGCGTAGGGAACCGATGGAAACTGGCTGCGCTGATCCAGCGTCTGGCCGCTGGCGCGTCCGGCCAACCCGCTCAAGCCCAACTGCGCCGCCAGTTCAGGCGTCACCCGACCGGTGCCGATGAGCCGATCCTGCAGGCCGGCATGTTCGTCGTACAGGCTGTGCATCGCCCGCACCTCGGTTTCGATCGCATCGCATTGCGCGGCGATCTGCTGCACCGCCGCGGCATCGATATCCACCGCGACTCCGCCCGGCAGCACGCAATCCATCAGCAGGCGATGGCCGAACAGCATGCGCGACAAGCGCTGCCAATCCTCGCGCAGGCGCGAGAACTGCGCCAGACCGACCGCCAGCCCGGCATCGTTGCCCAACGCACCCAGATCGCCGAGGTGATTGGCCACGCGTTCGCGCTCCAGCAGCAGCGCGCGCAACCAGGCCGCACGCAGCGGGATGGTGACGCCGGCTGCCGACTCCAGCGCCATGCAGTACGCCCAGGCATAGGCCACGGTGGAATCACCGCTGACCCGCCCGGCGAGCCGGAACGCATCGTGTGGCGACAGTTCGGTGAAGCGCCGCTCGATGCCCTTGTGCACGTAACCGAGCCGCTCCTCGAGCCGCAGTACCTTCTCGCCCACCACCGAAAACCGAAAATGCCCCGGCTCGATGATGCCGGCATGCACCGGCCCCACCGCGATCTCGTGCACGCCATCGCCTTCCACGCGGACGAACGGATACGGCACCGGGTTGCCGATCGTCGACCCGTCCCCGCCGCAGGCGGCGGCCAACGGTCGAAAATCACGCGGCCACGCGCCATGATCCAGCCACGGCCGAACATCCAGCGGGTTTTGCGCCTGCACCCCGTGCATGTCGGCCAGTGCGCGCTGCATGCGTTCGGCGCAGGGAAAGCCGCTTGCCAGATCGGGGTAACCCGTTGCCGGGGTGGTCAGCGGCAACTCCAGCCACAGCAGGCCACGCTCGATCACGTAGGCCGCACATACCACCATCGCGCCGTCGGCACCCTCGCCGCGATCGCTGCCCCACAGCGCTAACAACCTACCCCGGGCCTGGCCGATGGAGCGCGCGGCGGCCGCCCATTGCTCGCGATCCACGCTGCCATGGAACATTGGCAACGGACTGTGCAGCTGGCGAAGATTCAACCCGAGGTGCGTTATCGGCATCGCATCAGCCTCCGATCATCCGCGCCGCCTGGCGATACCACTCGTCCAGGTAGGGCGGGATATACAGGCCCAGCATCAGACCCAGGCCCAGATGCACAAACACCGGCAACAGCGCCGGCGGATGCGGCAACGGTTGCAGCGTGGTGTCGCCAAACACCATCGGCTGCACCCGCGCAAAGATCGCGGCGAACGCAACGCCGAGCGCCAGCAACAAAAACGGCGTCGCCCACGCGTGTTCGCGCATCGCGGTGGTCAGAATCAGGAACTCGCTGGCGAATACGCCAAACGGCGGCATGCCGAGGATCGCCAGCGTGCCCAGCATCAAGCCCCAGCCGACGGTCGGGCTGACCTTCATCAAGCCGCGGATCTCGGCCATGAGTTGGGTGCCGGCCTGCTGGGTGGCGTGACCGACTGCGAAGAAGATCGCCGACTTGATCAGCGAGTGCACGGTCATGTGCAGCAGGCCGGCATAGGTGGCGATCGGCCCGCCCATGCCGAATGCGAAGGTGATCAGGCCCATGTGCTCGATCGAGGAGTACGCGAACATGCGTTTCACATCGCGCCGGCCCCACAGGAAAAATGCCGCCACCACCACCGAGGTCAGGCCGAAGCCCATCATCAAATGGCCGGCAAGCTGATTCGCCAACGCGCCATCGGTAAGCACCTTGAAGCGCAGGATCGCATACAGGGCGACATTGAGCAGCAAGCCCGACAACACCGCAGAAACCGGGGTCGGGCCTTCGGCGTGGGCGTCGGGCAACCAGTTGTGCAGCGGCACCAGGCCGACCTTGGTGCCATAGCCGATGAACAGGAACGCAAACGCCAGGGTGATGATGTCGGGATCCAGTTGCGTCTTCACCGCATCCAGATGCGTCCACAGCAATGCCCCGCCCTCGGCGCCGATCACCTTTTCCGCCGCCATGAACAACAGCACCGTGCCGAACAGCGCCTGGGCGATACCGACCCCGCACAGGATGAAGTATTTCCACGCCGCCTCCAGACTGGCCGCAGTGCGATAGACACTGACCAGCATCACCGTGGTCAGCGTGGCCGCTTCCATCGCCACCCACAGGATGCCCATATTGTTGGTGGTCAACGCCAGCAGCATCGTGAAACTGAACAGTTGATACATGCTGTGATACAGGCGCAGGCGCGGCGGCGTCATCTTGCCGCGCTGTTCTTCCACCCGCATGTACGGACGCGAAAAGATGGCGGTGGTCAGGCCGACAAACGCGGTCAGCGTCACCAGAAAGACATTCAGCGGGTCGATGTAGAACTCGTGCTGCCACGCAAACTGCGGGCCACCGGAAATCACCGCCGCCGTCATCGCGCACGCGGCGACGAACGTTGCGAGGCTGAAGCCGACATTGACATCACGGGCGAAACCACGATGCCCGCACCATGCCAGCACAGCGCTGCCCAACAGCGGAACTCCGAGCACGAAATAAAGCGCCGACATGCTCAGTCTTCCTTCAACGATTCGAGGTGGCGGATATCGAGGCTGTCGAACTGCTCGCGAATCTGGAACATGAACACGCCAAGGATCAGGATGCCAACCAGCACATCCAGCGCGATGCCCAGTTCGACCACCATCGGCATGCCATAGGTGGCCGAGGTCGCTGCAAAGAACAGGCCGTTCTCCATCGCCAGAAAACCGATCACCTGCGGTACCGCCTTGGAACGGGTGATCATCATCAGGAACGACAGCAGCACGCACGCCAGCGCGATACCCAGGGTACCGCGCATGATTGTCGTCGACAGCTGCGAAATCGGCGACGCGAGATAGAACGACAACATCACCAGACCGATGCCGACCAGCATGGTGGTCGGGATGTTGATCAGGGTCTCCACGTCCCAGCGCACGTTCAGGCGATCGATCACCCGATGTAGCAGCCAGGGGATCAGCACCACCTTGAGCGCGAAGGTGAGCGCTGCCGACAGATACAGATGCGGCTGCTGGGTGACGTAACCCACCAGTGCCGTCGCCGCCACCAGGGTCGCCCCTTGCAGGGTGAACAGCGTGATCAGCGACACGATCCGCCGCTGCGAAATCATCGCAAACGCCAGCAACAGCAACAGCGCCGCGAACAGGTTGATGAACTGGCCGGAGAGTCCGTTCATGTCAGGCTCCCAGCAGCATGTGCACGAGCATCGCCAGCACCGCAATCATGAATGCGGTGCCGAGAAACTCCGGTACCCGGAAGATGCGCATCTTGGCGCTGACCATCTCCAGAAACGCCATCAATGCACCACCTACCGCCAGCTTGGCGACCAGGATCGCGCCAGACCAATGCACGAATACGCGAACAATTTCAGGCTGGCAGCCCACTCGATCAGCGCCAGATGGCGGCCGGAATACTCCAGGATCAAGGCCTCGTGGATCATGGTCAGCTCGAGATGGGTCGCCGGGTTGTCCACCGGCACCCGCGCATTTTCGGCCAGCGACACCATGGTGAACGCAACCCCGGCGAACACCAGACTCGGCGAAATCACCAACGAACTTGCGGCCAGCGTAAGCACGATGCTGGTCAGCGAGGTGGAACCTGCGATCAAGGCCGTGGTGAACAGCACGATCAACAGCGCCGGCTCGGCCAGAAATCCGACCAGCATCTCGCGCCGCGCGCCCAGGCTGCCGAATGCGGTGCCGATGTCCATCGCCGCCAGCGCAATGAACACGCGCGCCAGCGCGAACAGACCGACCAGCGCGATCGCATCGGCGGCCGGCGCCAACGGCAGGTTGGTGGACACGGTCGGGATGATGGCGGTAGCCAGCACCATGCAGCCGAACACCACGTAGGGTGCCGCCCGGAACAGCGGCGAGGCATGTTCGGCGAGCACGGAATCCTTGTTGAGCAGCTTGTGCAGCATCCGGAACGGCTGCAACAGCCCCGGCGCCGAACGGTTTTGCAGCCAGGCGCGGCATTGATTGATCCAGCCGGTCAGCAGCGGCGCCAACAGCAGCGCCAGCACGATCTCCATAACTTGCGAGGTCAACGCGAGCACGCTCATCGGTGCACCAGAACCAAAGTGAGAATCAGGGTGACAAAGCTGTACAACAGATAGATCGCGATCCGCCCCTGCTGCAAGCGGCCAACCAGTTTCGCGATGCGCGCGGTGTTGCGTGCCACCGGCAGGTACAGGCCATGCCAGACGTGATCGGACACGGTGACTTCGTACTGCGGCTGGCGGTCGAACGGCGATGGCAGCACGCGGCTCATGCGAAAGGCAGTGCCGAAGATGTGGCGGATCGGCTGGCCAAAGCCCTCGGCGGTGTCCTGCATGCGCGCGGTCTGCGCCGCAAACCCGCAATCCCACGGCGGCGCGCGGCGCACCCGGCCGTGGTAGAACAGGCGCACCAGCGCGAATGCCAGCGCGAAGCAGGCGGCGACGCCGAACAGGAAGATCACCGGGCCGTAGCTCGCGCGCTCGATCGCCACCGGCACCAGCAACCAGCCACGCTCCGCCACCGACTCACCGATACCGGCGGCAACCAGTTGCGTCGTTACCGGATCGATCAGCGCGATGAACTGACTGGGCAACAAGCCAAGGCCGATGCAGCCCAGCGCCAGCCAGATCATGCCGGCGCGCTCCCAGATGCCGGCGTCGGTGGCTTGGTGCAGCTTTTCCTCGCGCGGTTGGCCCAGAAAAATCACGCCGAAGAACTTGACCATGGTGTAGCCCGACAACGCTGCGACCAGTGCCACCAGCGCCGCCAGCGCCGGCACCAACATGCTCAGGAAAGCGCCGGGCAGTCCCGGTGCGAACACGAAGCCCTGCAGCAACAGCCATTCCGACACGAAACCGCCAAACGGCGGCAATCCGGCGCTGGCCAGCACCGCCAGCAGGGTCAGCCAACCGACCCACGGCATGAACCGGATCAGGCCACCGAGCTTGCCCAGGCTGCGTTCGGACGTTGCATGCAGCACCGAGCCGGTGCCGACGAACAACAGGCTTTTGAACAGCGCGTGGCTGGCCACGTGATAAAGCACGGCGGTCAGCGCCAGCGCCGCCATCGGCTGCATGTCATAGGCGGAAAACAGCAAGGTGAGGCCGATGCCGGTGAACAGGAGGCCGATGTTTTCGATCGACGAATAGGCGAGCAGGCGCTTCATGTCGGTTTGCACCGCCGCGAATACCACGCCAAACAGCGCTGTCACCATGCCCACCGCCAACAACAGCACGCCCCACCACCAGATCGGCGCGTGCAGCAAGTCCAGCGACACGCGCAGGAAACCGTATACCGCGGTCTTGAGCATCACCGCGCTCATCAGCGCCGATACCGGCGATGGCGCCGCCGGATGCGCTTCGGGCAACCACACGTGCAGCGGCACGATACCGGCCTTGGCGCCGAATCCGAACAGTGCCAGCAACAACGCCAGCGAGGCCGGGATCGACGCCAGTTCCTGCGCCCGCATGTTGGCGAACGTGTAATCGCCGGTGTTGGCCTGCAGTACGCCGAAACACAACAGGATCCCGATCGCGCCGACGTGCGCGATCAACAGGTACAGATAGCCGGCGCGGCGAATTTCCGCAATACGGTGGTTGGCGGTAACCAGAAAGAACGACGACAGCGCCATGGTTTCCCACATCACCATGAACGCGTAGGCGTCGTCGGCCAGCACCACCAGCGCCATGCTGGCCACGAACAGGTGGTATTCCAGGCACAGCAATCCCGGCGGCGTGCCTTCGCCCTGTCGGAAATAGCCGGCGGCGAATATCGACACGCCGGCCGTGGTAGCGCCGATCACCATCAGGAAGAAAGCCGCCAGCGCATCGAGCCGGAAATGGAACGGCAGACTCGGCAAGCCGATCGCCAGCACCACCGATTGCGGCGCCGCGGTGATCGCGCTCGCTGCGACCAGCGCAACCGCCAGTGCGACCAGGCCACCGAGGGGGAACAGCACGCGCGCCACGAAGTCGAAACGGCGCAAGGCGAGCAGACCCGCCACCCCGAGCAGCAGCCACAGCACGATCAGCAGCAGCAACCAATCCAGTGGCTGCCACGCGCCCATAGCCGCCACCTCGGTCATCGATTCGGCCCGATCGACGCGCACACCCGATCATGCGCTCGCCCGCCCGCAATCGGCACGGTGATCTGCCGGACGGTGGTAACGCGGGGGATGTTCAAGGCGGGTCTCGCGGATAGCTGGATCGGGCTTCGATTATGCGACATTCGACCGGCCTACGACCAGTCGCTGTCGCGCCAGCCCCCAACGGGCACATTGCGCCAAAGACCACTGTCACGACACTACGCGCACAGTTGTGCGACAGTAGTCGCCATGTCCGAATTGACGCGCAGCAACCCGCTGCCAGCCGACTTGCAGGGTTGGACAATCCTCTCGCTGCGGCCGAGCGGCGAGCATGCGCCGCTGCGTCGCGCTGCCGCCCGACACGGCGCCAGGGTACTGGCGTTGTCGCCGCTGGCACTGCGGCCGCTGGCTGGCAACGATGCTCTGGAGCGCGCGCTGGCGGCGGATCGGATCGTATTCAGCAGCCCTGCGGCGGTGCGCTTTGCCGGCACCCAACACGCATTGACGCCCAGCCCTGAACGCGTGGTGCTTGCGGTCGGTGCCGGCACGGCGGCAGCACTGGCAAGCCGAGGCATCACCGCCGTGCATCCGCGCCAGCAGATGACCAGTGAAGGCCTGCTTGCGCTGCCCGAGATGCAGCATCTGGAATCACATTCGGTCGGCCTGATCACCGCACCGGGTGGCCGTGGCGTGTTGGCCCAGAGCCTGCGCCGACGCGCGCGGCAGTTGCATGTAGCCGAAGTCTATCAACGGGTTGCGCGCACGATCCGCCGCGATGCCTGGGCCAATCTGGAGAAAATCACCGCACCGCTGGCACTCATGGTGAGCAGTAGCGAAGCCCTGAACGCCATGCTTCAACAATGCCCAACCAGCGCACGCACCACTCTCGATGCGGCAATGGTGGTGGCAGCCAGCGAGCGTCTGGGCGAAGAAGCCCGGCTCGCCGGGTTCAAACACATCGTTCGCGCCGCCAGCGCCAGGCCATCGAGCATGCTTCAGGCGCTGGCCGAGTTTCACGGCGAATCACGGTTCCGGTAGCATGGGCACCATCCAGTTGAGAATATCATCACCGTGAGTGAAACCCCCATCCCCCGCAAACGCAGTCGGCTCGTCGCTTTTGCCCTATCGTTTTTTGTGTTGCTGGCCGTGCTCGCGCTGGCCTGGTGGCGCTGGCACGGCACCATCGGGCAGTGGTTTGCGCCTGCCCCGGTGGACGACACTGCACAGCGCATCACCTTACTTGAATCGCAGGTGCAAGAGCATCGCAACGAACTGCGGCAAATGGGTGAGCGCATCGTCACCAATGCCTCGGCACAGCGCATCATCCGTGAGGATCTGCTCGGCATCGCCGAGCGTGCTGCATTGCTGGAAGATGCAGTCAATCGTCTCGCCGACCCGGAAATCGGCAGCACCCAGACCTTGCGCCTGGATGAGGCGGAGCTGTTGCTGGTGATGGCGATCGAGCGGCT
This sequence comes from Gammaproteobacteria bacterium HGW-Gammaproteobacteria-2, assembly GCA_002840015.1. Taxonomy (GTDB): domain Bacteria; phylum Pseudomonadota; class Gammaproteobacteria; order Xanthomonadales; family Xanthomonadaceae. Next base: position 54,709 of record PGZE01000018.1, read on the forward strand.
TGATCTGGCCAATGATCGCGCCGCAGCTGAGCGCGCTTACGTGCTGGCCGAAGCGATTTTCGACGGCGTAGCCAATCCGCGTTTTGTCAGCTTGCGGCAAACCCTTGCACAGGAACTCGCCGCACTGCGCACTGCACCACAAGACCCGCGTGCGCTGGCGATGTCGGCACTCGATGCGCTGGAAGCCGACCTGGACACTCTCGCCAGTGCAACCCTTGAAGTTACTGCCGCCACTGCACAGCCACGCTGGCGTGCATTGTTTGGCCATCTGGTACAGGTACGCCGCACCGACCCACAGCAATTACTGGCCAGCGACGAGCGTGATCTGGCACGCACCGCCCTGAATCTCGAACTGGCGCTGGCACGGGCGGCACTTGAACGCCGCGATGAAACCGGCTTTCGCAGCACGCTCGCCCGTATTGTCATTGCCATTGAGCGCCTGTACCCCGCATCCGATGCCCGCCAGGCGCATCTGGAGCAGCTCGATGCATTGCGCGATCAGCCCCTGAGCCTCGATCTGCCGGTACTTGGCAGCACGCTGGAGCAACTGCGCGTACTGCGTGACAACACCGGCATTACCGGGAGCACGCCATGAAACTGTTGCGCGCCTTGCTGTGGTTGCTGTTGTCGATGCTGGCCGGCGCCCTGCTCTGGCAGGTGATTGCCAGCGATCCGGGCCTGGTGATCGTGCGCTTTCGCGGTTACGACATCAGTACTTCGGTGCCGGTTGCCGGCATCTTCCTCATCCTTGCCAGTCTGGCTGTCTGGCTGCTGGTGTCGATCATCCGCATTCCGTTCCGGGTCTGGACTCGCTACCGGCAGCGCCGTGCCCGAGCGCGCCTGAGCGATGGCCTGAGCGCACTGCACGAGGGCCGTTGGTTACGCGCACAAAAATTGCTGGAAAAGGCCGCAGATGAATCGCGCGTGCGCGTGCCGGCATTGCTCGCCGCCGCGAGCGCGGCGCGCGCGCGCGGCGATGACGCCGGAGCCGAACTGCTGCTTGATCTGGCAGCAGCACAGCCGGACCGCGGCGCTGTAGCGCTGGAGCGCGCACGCTTGGCCATCGCGACAAAACAACCCGCTGCCGCATTGGCACAACTTGATCGCATTACCGCCCGCCCGCTGCCACCAGCGAGCCACCGCATTCGCGCGCAGGCACTGGCAGACAGCGGTCGCGCTGCTGACGCGTTGCCGCTACTGGCCAACATCCGGCGCAGCCGGGTGCTGGCCGATGCTGCAGCCGACGCGTTTGAACGCGAATTGCACGTGCTGGCCTTGCGCCAATGCGCGGATGCCGGCGCACTGGATGGGTTGTGGCGAAAAGTCTCCGCCACACTGCGCCTTGATGCCGATGTCGTCGCAAGTTATGCCCGCCGGGCAATGAACCTCGGCATGGAAGATCAGGCAGCACAAGCCATTGAACATGCACTGAAACGCAACTGGTCCGATGCACTGGCCGCGCTGTTCGGTGAACTGCCGCGACCGCGCAGTGGCTCGCGGCTGGCAAGCGCCGAAGCGTGGCTGACGACGCACTCCTCCAGCCCTGAACTGCTGCTGGCGTTGAGCCGTATCTGCCGCAATGAAGAGCGCTGGATAGACGCCGAAGAGTATGCCCATCGCGCCATTGCCCAAGGCGCTGGCAGTGAAGCCTGGGAAGTGCTCGGTCAATGCTTTGCCAGCCAGAACGACGACAAACGTGCGCGTCAGGCGTTCGCCAATGCACTGGCCGTGCGTGGCGGCAAGCGAGCCGTTGCGCTGGCCGGGCGCAGTTTGCGTCAGCAGATTCAGGACGAAGCCGTGCCTGAGGATCGCAACGCGCACGGTATGCCGCACCTGCGCGGCTGAGCCACCAACACCATCATTCAGGATATCCGTATGCGCAAGCCCATTGCTGTGGTGTTGTTGCTTGGCCTGTTTGCGTTCGCATTCTGGTGGTATCAGGGGCGCAATAGCGATGTCGGCAATCCGCTCGACTATGTGCCGGCCAACACCCCGTATGTGTTCGCTGCCAGCACGGCCTTATCCACGGATCAAGCGCGCGCCATGCTGCGCCAGTACGGCTTGAGCAGCGAGGTTATGGCGATGCTGGCCGAGCCCGTGAAAACCGCCCTGCGTGCCTCCGACAACAACGATGGCAAACTCGACCGGCTGATTGGTGCGTTCGAAAAAGAGTTTTCCGGGAAAGACCTGGAACAAATCCATACCCTTCTCGGGCTGCGCCTGGGCGGCCGCAACGTGCTGTACGGCCTGGGCTTGTCGCCGGTGCTGCGCATGGAACTCGATCAGCCACAAGCCTTTGCACAAAGCGTGGCACGCATCGAGCAACAGGCTGGGCAGAGCCTGGCGCAAGCGAAAATCGGCGAGCAAAGCTATTGGTATCTCAATCTGGGTGAATCGCCTGTGCGCCTGGTGATGGCGGTGATCGATTCCACGCTGGTACTCAGCGTAGTGGCCGACCCGGCACCGGATGCAGCGATGCGCAGTCTGCTTGGCATGGATTTGCCGGCACATTCATTGCAAGCAGCGAACACGCTGCATGATGTCATTGCGAACTTTGGCCTGCACTCGGGCATCGCCGGCTACATCGACAGCATGGCGCTGTTGCACGCCACCAGCGCGCCACTGAGCGCGCCCGACAGCGCGTTGCTGGCGGCTCTTGGTGTGTCGCAGCCCTCGCCCAGTGCGCAATGCAGCGGCGAGTTTGAGCAATTCGCGCAGGCCATGCCACGCCTGATTTTTGGTTATACCCAGGTCAGTGATCACAGGGTCGGCGCACTGAGCGTGCTGCAGTTGCGTACCGACATTGCCAGCAACTTGATGCGCCTGCGTACACCGATGCCGGGAATGGCTGCCGTTACCGATGATTCTGCTCTTGATGTCGGCGTTAGCATCAATCTGCAACAGGTGCCAACCGTGGTTGCCGCGCTGGTCAAGGGCAGCGAACAAACGCCTTGGCAATGCCCGCAACTGGCAGCGCTCAACGACACCTCGAAAGCGCTCAAGGCGCAATCCACCAATCCGGCATTGCTTGGTTCGGCAACGATGGTGCGCAGCGTATTCGCCGTCATCCATCAGTTGCGCTGGCCCGATGACGTCACCATTCCCGAGTTTTCCGGCGCGCTGGTGGTTGGTGGCGACAACCCGGCGTCGCTGCTCGGCATTGCGCGCAGCATGGTGCCGGCGCTGGGCCCGGTACAGTTGAAAAACGACAGCACGCCGACACCGTTGCCCGCCATGCCCGAACTGGGTTTGAACGCGCCGATGTTTGCGGCGATGAGCGACAACGCGCTTGCCGTGAGCATTGGCGTTGGCGAAGAAAAAGCGATGCCGCAATTGTTGCGTAGCGATGAAAAACAGCAACCGCTACTGGTCATCGGCATGAACAGTGCGCTGTATGTGGATATCGCGCAATGGAACCTGCGCCGGCTGCCTGCTGACGCCAGCACCGATGCCCGCGCCAAGGCCGAACAAGAACTGGCGATCGCCAAAATCTACCCGACCATGTTCAAGCGTACCCGCGTACGTCTGGATGCCAGCGCGCGCGGCATCGAGTTTTCGCAGCAGTCGGTGTTGCCCTGAGCGCGTTCTACGCCATCGACCGCGGCGCGGATACGCTGAGCTGCGCCCCAACACTTCACCGCTTCGCGGCTCGCTCGGCCTGCCTGCCGGCAGGCAGGTCGCCCACAGGGTGGGCTCATACACAAAACCGGCACGCCATGCAGTTGCTTCGCAACGGGAGCCGCTTCGCAGCTCGATCGATCACCCACAGGGTGGGCTCCTGCACGAACGGTTATCTCGCCCTGTGGAAGCCCACCCAGTAAGCGACACGCCTGCACGAACGGTGATCCAGCCCTGTGAAGCAACTGTGTTACTCGCTGGTGCCAATCCGTGCTGTTGTGGGAGCCGGTCTGCCGGCGAACAATCTTGCGACAGTTTCGCGCGCAAGGCGCGCTCCCACAAACGCCTTGAAGCACCCCTGTAGGAGCCCACCCTGTGGGCGACACGCGGTATTGGATTTGCCGTTTGATTAAGCGGACGCAGCCTTGAGCTGAGCCAGCTCGCGGGTTAGCCGCTTCACCGACATGGGTTGCCGCGTGCCCAGCGATTGCGCGAACAGCGACACCCGCAGTTCCTCGATATTCCAGCGCAGCGCCTGCCAACGCGGCTCATCGCCCACGCCGGCCTCCCGGGCGGCGGCGAAGGCGTCGAGAAACGGTGTCAATTCCAGCAAGCGCGCCTGATCGCGCTGCGGATCCAGGCGCACGCGCTCGGCGCGCTGCGCTATCGCGCGCAAATACCGCGGCAGTTCGGGCAATACCGCTTCAGGGGTTTGGCGCAAAAAGCCGGGATACACCAAGGCCGCCAATTGCGCGTGCATATCGGCGTAACTGGCACTGGCCCAACCCATCAATGGCGGATCGAGCAGTGGCTTGAGGCTGACATAGGCGGCCAGAATGGCCTCAGCCAGTTGCAGCCGTTCGACGGCGGTCGCCAGCAATTCGCGGCCGATGCGCTCGGCACGCAACGCAAACGCATCGGCACTGCGGATGGTGTCGAGATCATCGGCGCTCTGGGCCGCAAACGCCGCCTCGATCAAATCACCACGCAAGCGCTCGGCACTTTCAATCGCCGAATAAACCAGGCCCAGTTTTGCCGACACCGGCAATTGCCGTGGCAATTGCTTCAGGCGTTCGCCGAGCACAATCCGCAGCAAGGCGCGCACGCCACAGCGATGCTCCTCGCGGGCGCGTTCGGCATCGGCGAAAACTTCCAGTTGCACCTCATCACCGCGCACACACAATGCCGGAAACGCCGGCAATCGGGCATCACCAGCAATCGTTTCGGGTACACCGTCCACTGGGAATGTACGCAGGCCCTGCTGGCGTACACCTTCACCGGCATGACGCGCGAATGCGCGCTCGGCGCTCTCGCCCAATTGTGTGCGCAGCGCCGCAAGGTCACGGCCTTCCGCCAGCACCACGCCACCGCCATCGTGTACGCGAAAGTTCATCAACAGATGGCGCGGTAACGCATTGCCATCGAAGTCGGTGACTGCCAGCGCCACACCGGTGACGCGACTGAGAAAGCGCGCCAGTTCACCGGCCAGACTATCCGCCGACGGCTGCGGCCAGGCCTGCACGAATGCGCGCGCAAAATCCGGCGCTGGCACGTAGTTGCGACGCAGGGCTTTGGCCAGGCTGCGAATCAGCGCGCTGGCCTTGTCTTCCGCAAGCCCCGGCACCAGCCAGTCCAGTCGCGCAGCATCGAGCGCACCGAGCAGGTGCAACGGTACTTCCAGGGTAACGCCATCATCGTCGGTACCCGGCTCAAAACGATAACTGAGCGTCAAGCGCGCATCGCCAAGCCGCATGAACTTCGGGAAGCGATCGGCCTCGCTGCCCTCGCCCGGCAACAATTCGGCCAGCGGCCATTCGAGGCTATTACGTTGCGCCGGCGGCAACTTGCGATACCAGGCGTCCAGGCCCACTGCGGTGCAGATATCGGCGGGAACGCGATCCAGATACCAGCGCGCCTGCCAGTCTTCATCGGCCACCAGCCCGGCACGGCGTAATTTGGCTTCTTCATCGCGCGCCTGTTCGAGCATGGCAAGATTGCGCGCCAGAAAACCGGCGCGGGTGTTGATTTCACCCGTTACCAGGCCCTGGCGTACAAACAGGTCATGCGCTTCAAGTGGTGCGATCGAGCCGAAATGCACCGGTCGCTTCGGTGCCAATACCAGACCGAACAGGCTGATCTGTTCCGACGCCAGCACCCGGCCCTGCGCACGCGACCAATGCGGATCGAAATGCTTGCGCGCCAACAGATGGGGAACCTGCGCAATCACCCAGTCCGGCTCAATACGCGCGTTGACCAGACCCCATACGCGCTGGGTATCGAGCAGCACCGCCGAGAGCACCCACGGCGGCGGTGCCTTGCTCAACGGCGAGCCGGGGAACAAGCCGTAACGGCGGCCGCGTGGACCTTCGAATTGGCCTTTTTCCAGGCGATGCCCGATCTGGGTCGGCAAGCCGGTAATCAGGGCGCGGTGAATATCGGCGTAACCTGCCGCCTCGGCATTCATCGACCAACCCAGTTGCTCGCACATCAGCAACAACTGCCGATGCAGCTCGCGCCATTCACGCATGCGTAGAAACGACAGGAAATGTTTTTCGCACCAGGCGCGCAATTTCGATTGGGTCAGCGCCTCATGCGCTTCGCGATAGGCCAGCCACAGTGCGTAGATGCTGGTGAACTCGGATTTGCCGTCGTTGAATTGCGCGTGCGCGGTGTCGGCCGCCTGCCGTGCCTGCGGCGGGCGCTCGCGCGGATCGGGAATACCAAGGAAGGCGGCGATCACCGTAGTCTCGCGCAGACAACCATGCTCACAGGCGGCTGCCAGCATCCGCGCCAGTTTTACATCCACTGGCAATCGCGCCATCTTGCGGCCGATCGCGCTGAGCTTGCGCTCGTGATCCACCGCGCCCAGTTCTTGCAATTGTTGCCAGCCATCGGCAATCACGCGGCCATCGGGTGGTTCGAGAAACGGAAATCCCTCGATACTGCCAAGGCCCAGATCGAGCATGCGCAGAATGACACCGGCAAGACTGGAACGGCGGATCTCCGGATCGGTATATTGCGGCCGCGACAGGTAATCGCTTTCGGCGTACAGGCGGATGCACACACCCGCTGCAACACGGCCACAACGGCCCTTGCGCTGATCGGCGCTGGCGCGCGCGATCGGCTCGATGTGCAGGCGATCAAGTTTCTGTCGCGGGCTGTAGCGTTTTACCCGCGCAAAGCCCGGGTCGATCACGTAACGGATGCGCGGCACCGTCAGCGAGGTTTCGGCGACATTGGTGGCCAGCACGATGCGCCGCCCCGGCTCGGGATTGAATACCCGATCCTGCTCGCGGGTGGAAAGCCGCGCATACAGTGCCAATACGCTGGTGGCGCGGTATTTGCGCCGCTCCAACGCCAGATGGGTATCGCGGATTTCGCGCTCACCGGCGAGGAACACCAGCACATCGCCGAATGGGTCTTCACGGGTGAGTTCGTCCACCGCCGCCACGATCGCGTCCACGGTATCGCGCACCGGCTCGCGGCTGGAGTCATCGCCATCGCCGTGATCTGCCTCGGCCTGTGGCGGACGGTAACGCACCTCGACCGGGAATGCGCGCCCTTCAACGGCGATCACCGGCGCGTCATCGAAGAAGTGCGAAAAGCGTTCGGTATCGATGGTGGCGGAAGTCACCACCAACTTCAGATCGCGGCGACGGGCGAGCAGGGTTTTCAGGTAGCCGAGCAGAAAATCGATATTCAGGCTGCGCTCGTGCGCTTCATCCAGAATGATGGTGTCGTATTGCGACAGCATGCGATCGGACTGGATTTCAGCCAGCAAAATGCCATCGGTCATGAACTTGATGCAGGTATTCTCGGCGGTGCGCTCGGTGAAGCGAACCTGATAGCCCACCGCCGAACCCAGATTCACGCCAAGCTCGGATGCCACCCGGTTGGCGACCGAGCGCGCTGCGATCCGGCGCGGTTGGGTGCAACCGATGATACCGGCTGCGCCGCGCCCAGCGGCCAGGCACAGTTGCGGCAACTGCGTGGTTTTCCCCGAACCGGTTTCACCGGCGATCACCACCACTGGATGGCGGCGAATGCAGTCGACGATGCGCTCGGCATGCTGGGCAATCGGCAGGCTGTCATCCAGCCTTGGCACAGGCAACGCGGCCGCGCGTGTCGCGCGTGAAGCGATCGATGCCGCCAACGCCTGTTCCAACGCTGCCGCAATGGCTGCGTCAGCAGGGGCATGCCGCAAACGCCCCAGCAACTGACGCAATCGGCGCTGATCGCGGCTTAGCGCCTGAGCAAGCTGGCGTTGGTAGTGTTGGATCGCGTTCACGCCAGGTTTCACTTCAATTGATAAAATCTATCGTTACGGATTAAACAATTCATTTCTATCAGCTTTAATCAGCGCTTATGGTAAGCATCAACCGGTTCGCGCAAAACACCGGGCGAGCCACCCACCGCAACCTGGGAGAAAACGCATGAAGATCGACATCGGCATCAACGAGAAGCAGCGCCGCAAAATTGCCGACGGATTGTCCCACTTCCTGGCCGACAGCTACACGCTGTATCTGAAAACCCACAATTTCCACTGGAATATCACCGGTCCGATGTTCAATACCTTGCATGTGATGTTCGAGCAGCAATACACCGAGGAATGGACCGCGCTCGACGATGTTGCCGAACGCATCCGTGCCTTGGGCTTCAAGGCGCCCGGCTCGTACAGCGCCTTTGCCCGGTTGTCCAGCATCAAGGAAGACCCAGCCGGTGATGAAGTGCCGGACTGGAAGACCATGGTCAAGCAACTGGTACTCGGCAATGAAGCGGTGTGCCGCAGCGCGCGCAAGGTGCTCGAAAGCGCCAATGACGCCAACGATGAGCCCACGGCCGACTTGCTGACACAGCGCTTGGTCGTACACGAAAAAAACGCCTGGATGCTGCGTTCGCTGCTGGAATGACGCGACGCTGCGATTCCGGCTTCAGGCGCGTTGTGCCAGCAGGCCCTCGATCACATCGGGCGCACTGGGTATCGCAGCGGTCAGCACCTCGTGGCCATCTGCAGTAATCGCCACATCGTCCTCGATGCGAATACCGATGCCCTGCCAGCGCGCCGGCACTTTGCTGCCCGGCGCAATGTAAATGCCAGGCTCGATGGTGCAGACGGTAATCACCGACATCGTGAACGTCCAGCCCAAGCCAGTGACCGGTTTTGTGCATGTAGAAAGCTTTGTAGCTTTCGCTGGCCAGGGCTTTTTTCAGGCTGCCTTTGAGCAAGCCCAGGCTCAGCAGACCCTCAGTGATAACGGCCACCGCGGCTTCGTGGCCCGCGATCCAGCTACTGCCCGGGCGAGCGAGCGCCAATGCGGCATGCTGCGCTGCCAATACCAGGTCATAAAGCTGGCGCTGCTCAGCCGAGTAACGCCCATTGACCGGAAAGGTGCGGGTCACATCACAGGCATAGTTTTGATATTCGGCGCCGGCATCGATCAACAATAACTCGCCATCGGCCAGCTTCTGGTTGTTGGCGATGTAATGCAGCACGCAGGCGCGGGCGCCGCCGCCAACGATAGGGTGATACGCCGGGTGCGCATCATGGCGCCGGAACGCGTGCAACAAGGCGGCCTCTACCGCATATTCGTGTACCCCAACGCGGGCTGCGAGCATCGCCGCTGCATGTGCTTGCGCCGTAATCGTTGCCGCATGCCGCATCAGCCGCAGTTCTGCGGCGCTCTTGAACAAACGCTGTTCGTGCAGCAAATGGCCCAGTTCCAGAAACTCGTGCGGTGGCTGCGCGCCGTGGCGCACTTGCGCGCGCACGCGGTTGACCCAACCCATCAGTTTGATGTCGAACTCGATATCGCGGCCGAAGTGATAGTAAACGCGGCTGCGGCCTTCCAGCAGACCCGGTAGGATTTCGTCCATATCATCGATCGGATAGGCGTCATCACAGCCGTATTGTTCAACTGCGCCTTCCGGGCCGGCGCGCGCACCATCCCAGGATTCGCGCTCGGGATCGCGCTCACGGCAGAACATCAGCACCTCGCCATGGCTGCGCCCCGGCACCAGCACCAGCACCGCTTCGGGTTCCGGGAAGCCACTCAGATACCAGAAATCGCTGTCCTGACGATAGGGGTGATGGGTGTCGTTGCTGCGCACGCGCAGCGGCGCTGCCGGCAGTATGGCAATGGCATCGTCACCGGCCATGCGCATCAGTTGCCGGCGACGGCGGACAAACTCCGTTGCCGCGATGCCAACCATGCTTTCGCCTTTAGTCGCTCTACGTTGTGGCCGCGCATTCATGGCTGCGCGGCTCAATGCAATTCACGGCGCGTTTGCCGGCGCAGCACGCAATCGCCATGCAGTAGCAATGCGGCCACCCGGACAAACTCGATGACTTCGGCAAGCGCGGCTTCGTCGGCATCAGGATCATCGTAAGTAAAGGCACTGGATGCGATACGGCCCAGATCAGCCAAGGCTTCGTTCGATTCATCGCTCAGCACATCGCTGCTGCCAGCAACCAGGCCGAAACCGCCGAGAAACCCACGGCACCAGTAAACCAGCGCATCCGCACGCAGTTCCAGTGCTTGCTCGTCGTCGGGCAGGAACAATTCAAAGCCGAAGTCGGGCGACTGCAACTGATCGCTGGTCGCCTGGAACAATTGCTGCAAGGCGTCGCCCGCAGCGCCTTCGAGCGCCAGCTGACTTAGCCAGTCCGTGCTGTGCGCCTCTCCGCCGGCACTGAGAAAACCACTCAATGAGCCGTGCAGCTCGGATGCATCAACCGCCAGGCGATTGCATTCAATGTCGGCCAGCACCATCGAATAGGCAGGTAATGTGCAATCGTTCATAACCATTAGTCCAGCGAATCGAGAACAAATATTAACAGGGCATATGTAGTGCTTGGCGATTGGCATGCGTGCAATTACACTCAACACGATGGATCAAACCCGTGCAGCGCTCCAGAATATGAACGTTTGAGCCGTTGAACACGCCCAAGCCCAAGCGTACGCGCACCCATACGCCAGGATTGGCCGGCGTAACTGCGTCATGCTGTCCGCGCCTGCTGTACCTGCTTTTGGCCGCGCCACTGCCTGCACTTGCCGACACCGCTGAACGCACCATCTCGATCGGCCTTGAATGGCTGTTGGCGCTACTGGCGCTACTTATCAGCAGCCTGGTTATGCTGCGCTGGAGCGCCCGCCGTGCGTTACGCGAGCAGCGTAGCGAACACAACAGCGAATTGATCGAACGTGAAGAACGGCTCAGCCTGGCACTCTGGGGCTCTGGCGACGAGTTCTGGGATTGGGATATCGCCCGCAACGAACTATTCCGTATCGGCGCGGATCGCCTGTTGGGTCATCCCAGCAATCTCGACAGCGTGTCGATCGAGAGTTGGCGCGATGAGCAGGTGCATCCCGACGATATTGCGCGGGTTGAAGCAGCCGTCACCGCGCACCTGGAGGGACGATCAGAGTTTTACGAAACCGAGCATCGTGTCCGCCACCGCTCAGGCCAGTGGGTCTGGGTGCGTTCGCGTGGCAAGATCGTGGCGCGTGATGATAACGGCAAGCCGACGCGAATTGCCGGTACCGCCCGTGACATCTCGCAAGATCGGCGAGTCGCACGCGAACGTCGCATCGCCAGCGAGGTACTGCGCTCGATGGGCGAAGCGGTGGCGGTGATCGATCTTGACTTCAACTTCGTATCGGTCAACCCGGCGTTTTCGCGGATCACCGGTTATCTCGAAGAACAGGTCATCGGCCGCCCCAGCGCGCTGCTGGACAGCGTGCAACACCAACCCGATTTTTACCAGAAAATCCGTGCGCAGCTGGTTGCCGATGGTCGCTGGGCCGGTGAAATGTGGCAGCGGCGCAAGGACGGCGAAGAGTTTCTTGGCCAGATCGAAATATCCGAAGTCGCCGATGGCGAGCACGAGCGCAGCCACTTTGTTGCCGTGCTTACCGACATCACCGACACCAAACGCTTTGAACAGGAACTGCGCTACCTCGCCAACTACGACAATCTCACTGGCCTGGCCAATCGTGCGCTGCTCTCCGAACGACTGGCCCATGCCATCGTACGGGCTCGCCGGCAGGACAGTCGCGTGGCGATCCTGTTTCTTGATCTGGATCGTTTCAAGGACATCAACGACTCGCTTGGCCACTCGGTGGGTGATCGCATCCTGAAAGCGGTTGCAGCGCGATTGTTGGCTGCTGCCGGCGGAAACGATACCGTGGCGCGCCTGAGTGGTGATGAGTTCACCCTGGTGCTGGAGGATATTCATGATATCGCTGCCGTGGAACGCAAGGCACAGCTCATTATTGACAGTTTTACCGCCTCGCTGGATATCGACGATCAACGCGACGTAATCATCTCGCCATCGATTGGCATCAGCCTGTATCCCGACCATGGACTGGTGCCAACCGATCTACTCAAGTGCGCCGACACCGCGATGTATCAGGCCAAGGCCAGTGGCCGCAATACATTTCAGTTTTACACCGAAGCCATGGATGCGGTGGCCCGTGATCGCGCGTTGATGGCCGGCGCCTTGCGCAAGGCCCTGGATCGCGGCGAGTTCCGTTTGCTGTTTCAACCCAAGCTCGACCTGGCCACCGGCAACATCACTGGCGTGGAAGCGCTATTGCGCTGGCACAGTGCCGAACTGGGCGATATTCCGCCCGCCGTGTTCATCCCGATTGCCGAAGAAACCGCTTTGATTGTGCCAATCGGCGAGTGGGTATTGCGTGAATCGCTGGTCACACTCAAGCGCTGGCGCCACAGCGGCCTGAACGATATCACCATGGCGATCAATGTGTCGGTATTGCAATTGCTGCGCGCCAACCTGCCTGAATTGCTTTTGCAGATGACTACTGAGCTGCAAGTGCCTGCCAACCGCGTGGAGCTGGAAATTACCGAAAGCATGGTAATGGCCAAAGCCGAACAAACCAATACCGCACTCAATGCATTGCGCCAGATCGGCGCCACGATCGCCATTGACGACTTCGGTACGGGCTATTCTTCGCTGGTGTATCTCAAGCGGCTGCCGATCGACACCTTGAAGATCGACAAAGAGTTTGTCGGCGACCTCAGCTGCGACCCCGATGATGCCGCGATCACCGCCACAGTGATCACCATGGCCCACTCGCTTGGCCTGAAGGTTGTCGCTGAAGGCGTGGAAACCCAAGAGCAGATGGACTATCTGCGCGATCACGGCTGCGATGCGATCCAGGGATTCTGGTTGTCGCCACCACTGGATGCCCATCACTGCCTCGCGTTCATGCGCAGTTGGCAGCCGGCAAGCACCGTATGAACCGCCCCGGGTTTGTACGCCATATTGACCGCCGCTCCCGCCACAGCCTATTGTTGGCATCCGCATGAACGCCGCCACGCCCACATCCATGGAAATCCTCACTTCCCGTCTGGAGCAAGTGCTGGACTTGTGTCGCCGATTGGCTGAAGAAAATCGCAGCCTGCGCACCAGTCAAGAGCAACTGATTGGCGAACGGGCAAACCTGCTGTCCAAAAGCGAGCAAGCACGCGCGCGTGTGGATGCCATGATTCAACGCCTCAAATCGCTGGAGCAAAACCCGTGAGCGAGGCCGTAAGCCTGCACATTCTGGATCGTGAATACACCGTCGGCTGTGCCGATGGTGAGCGCGACAGCCTGATATCCGCCGCGCGCTTGCTCGACGAAAAAATGCGCGAGGTGCGAAATGGCAACCGCATGGCATCAATCGACCGCATCGCCATCCTGGCCGCCCTCGACATTGCCCATGAGTTTGAACAAGTGAGCAAAGCCCATGCTGCACGCGATCAAGCGCTTGAAACCGCCATCTCGCGGCTAACCCAACGCCTGGATGATGTGCTGGCGGCCAGTCATCTGGTGTAGTGTTTAATTTGGCAGTCTGTCTTTTAGCTACTTCGCGGCATGCATCACATCACAATCACCCGCCGGGGCTATACTGTGCGCGCATCCTCTGCCGTGTTCGGCAGCTTGCGCTAACATTTGCCTTGACCCTTAATAAGCGACCCCGGGGGCGTCACCCCAGCCCTGTGTGCATGTCCGCCCCGTTGCGGAAAGCCTGATCGGCTGGAAGCGTTCCCACCTGATCCTCTGGATCAAGGTCGTTCGCACGCACCGGCATGGCGGAGGATGTTTCTTCAGTGCATCCGCACACGACACTTAGAACCACGATGAAGGCCCGGCGCGCAGCGCTTTCTGCAGCGCAGCGTGTGCGCTGTGCGCAAGCTGTCGCCAGGCACTTGTTTGATGGCCAGGCACTAGGTACAGCGAGCCGTATCGCCGGCTACTGGGCGATAGCTGGCGAATTGCCGCTCAATGCTGTTGCCGCGCGCATCAGCGCGCCGGCCAGTTATCTGCTGCCTCGTCTCGCCCCGGAGGGTCAGCTGCGCTTCGCACCGTGGGCGCCCACCGTGGAACTGCTACCCAACCGCTACGGCATTCCCGAGCCCGACATCGCGCTGGCCGACTGCCTGGGGCCCGATCAACTCGACGTGGTGCTGGTGCCGCTGTTGGCGTTCGATTTGCAAGGCAACCGGCTGGGCATGGGTGGCGGCTGGTATGATCGCAGCTTCGCATTTCGCCTGCACGGCCAGCCAATGCCGCTTCTGATCGGCATTGGCTATGCCTTTCAGCAGGTCGATGCGCTGGCCGCACAAACATGGGATGTGCCGCTCGACGCGGTAGTTACCGAGCGCGGCTATCTCCGGCTGCGCTGATTCGAACGTACAGGAGCAGCAAGCATCAATGGCAATGTGGTTGATGAAGTCCGAGCCCGAAGAGTTTTCGATCGAGGCCCTGGCCAAGGTTGCCCGGGAACCCTGGAGCGGTGTTCGCAATTATCAGGCGCGCAACTTCATGCGCGACGCCATGCGCAAGGGCGACAAGGTACTTTTCTATCATTCCAACTGCGCCCAGCCGGGTGTGGTCGGTATTGCGGAAGTGGCGAGTGCGGCATATCCCGACCCAACCCAGTTCGATCCCGACAGCGAATACTACGACCCGAAATCAACACCATCGGCTCCGCGCTGGTTGTTGGTGGATATCGCTTTCGTGCGCCAGCTCAAACGCGTGATTACGCTCGATGAAATCCGCAACCAGGCTGGTCAACTGGGCGATTTCGCCCTGATCCGGCGTGGCAACCGGCTATCGGTGATGCCGGTGAGCGCATCGCAGTATCAACACATCCTTGCACTGGAGCATGCCGCATGAGTAGCAACGCAGATGCGCAAAAACGCCAGGCCGCCGAACTGGCACTGACGTTTGTCGAGGAAGGCAGCATCGTTGGCGTCGGTACCGGCTCCACTGTGGCGCACTTCATCCGTGGTTTGGGCACCATGCGCGATCGCATCGAAGGCGCAGTTTCAAGCTCAGAACAAAGCACGGCACTGCTTGCGCAACTGGGTATCCCGGTGTTCGACCTCAACGCGGTAGGGCCGCTGGCGCTGTATGTCGATGGCGCCGATGAGTGCGACCCGCATAAATGCCTGATCAAGGGCGGAGGCGCGGCATTGACGCGCGAAAAGATCATCGCCGCCGCCAGCAAACGCTTTGTGTGCATCATCGATGCCGGCAAGCAGGTGTCGGTGCTGGGACGCTTCCCGTTGCCGGTGGAAGTGATACCGATGGCGCGTAGCCACGTTGCCCGCGAACTGGCGCTACGTGGCGGACAGCCAGCATGGCGCGAAGGCGTGGTGACCGATAACGGCAACTGGATTCTCGATGTGCACAACCTGCACATCAACGACCCGGTGAAGATGGAAACCGACATCAACCAGATCGTCGGCGTGGTCAGCGTCGGCCTGTTTGCCCGCCGCGCGGCCGATATTGTGATCGTGGGTGATCGCGTACTGCCCTGATCGCGCTCAGGGCAGTTCGTCTCAGAGCTTGCTTTGCAGGTAAATCTGCACGCCCAATCGCGCAATCAGATCCAGTTGTGTTTCGATCCAGTCGATGTGTTCTTCTTCCGATTCCAGAATGGATACCAGCAATTCGCGGCTAGGGTAGTCGGCCACCGACTCACAATAGGCAATGCCCTCACGCAACGCCGGCAGGGCCTCGCGTTCCAGGCGCAAATCGCACTGCAAGGCTTCTTCGGGCGTCTCACCGATCTGCAGCTTACCCAGGTTCTGCAAATTGGGCAGGCCCTCAAGAAACAGAATCCGCTCGATCAGTTGATCGGCGTGCTTCATCTCATCGATCGATTCGTGATGCTCATGTTCGGCCAGCGCCTTCAGACCCCAGTTGGCGAACATTTTGGCGTGCAGAAAATACTGATTGATGGCAACCAGCTCGTTGTACAGCGCCTTGTTGAGAAACTCGACGACTTTCGCGTCACCTTTCATTTTGTCGCTCCCATGCAACGCATCGCCCGAACCAGGCAATGCTCTTGAGTCAGGTGACTATAACGAAGATGCGACTTGGCGACACGCCTCACGCCAATGCACTGTGATCAGGCGGCTTCGCTCTGCGGTTGGCGCAATACCGCCACGGCGTCAGCAAGCACATCGTGTGCTGCTTTTTTGCAGCAACCACAGGTTGTACCACAACCGGTACGTGCGCCCAGCTCAGCCATGTCGGTGCAGCCCAGCAAAGCCGCACGCTGAATGTCACGGTCGGTCACGCCATTGCACACGCACACGTACATGGGACTGCTCCTGCCAAGCGAGGCAGACTCATTTGAACGCGAATGCGAACGATTGTCAATAGCGGCTGTTGATATGCGTCCTGGCAGCCCCTCGTACTGCGGGGCCGTGGCCGGGAACACCCGATAGCTCGGGCTTGCGGTTCATGATCGCCGCAGCGGTTGCCACCGCATCCGCAGCCGGCGCCAGATGCAGCAGCGCATTCCAGTAAACCTCGCGCTTGAAGTTGACCACGTGCTCCAGTGGGTACCAAAAATCCACCCACCGCCACGAGTCGAACTCCGGCTTGCCGGTTGCATCGAGCCGCACATCGCGATCATCACCCAGCATGCGCAACAAAAACCACACCTGCTTTTGCCCGATGCACAAGGGTTTGCTGCCGGCGCGCAAACAGCGCCGCGGCAAGCGGTAGCGCAGCCAGCCGGGGGTGGTGCCGAGCACATCGACCTGATGTTGCTGTAACCCGGTCTCTTCGTGCAGTTCGCGGTACATGGCTTCCAGCGGCGTCTCGTCGCTGTTCATGCCGCCCTGCGGAAACTGCCAGCCATCACGCTGCAAGCGCCGCGCCCAGAATACCTGGCCACTGGCATGCAACAACACGATACCCACATTTGGACGAAAACCGTCGGGATCGATCATGGAACCGACTCCGAATTCATTGCCTGAGACTGTGCCACGACACGCCGCATGGCACAAGGCAAACGCCCTTGCATTGACAGCAGCCCCCTGCGCATGGACAATTCCCGGCTCGCTCGGAGCAGCGCTGCTCCCCGTGGCTATGTAGCTCAGCCGGTTAGAGCACAGCACTCATAATGCTGGGGTCGGTGGTTCGAGTCCACCCATAGCCACCATCTGCTTCAATCCACGCGCCGCGATTAGCCGCGTACAGCGCCTGCTGCCGGATGCCGCGATCCTCGAAGCGGACAGCGCGCCTTCGCTGCTGGCACTCGCAGACGATCATCCGGATGCCGATCTGTTGCTACTCGACCTGAACATGCCCGGTTCGCACGGTTTCAGCACATTGGTGCATTTGCGCGGCAGCCAACCGCAATTGCCGATCATGGTGGTTTCTGCGCGCGAAGAACCCGCCATCATCCGGCGTGCGCTCGATCACGGCGCCTCGGGTTTCATTCCAAAATCCGTTGATGCAGTTCACATGCGCGAGGCCATCGCCGAGGTATTGTCGGGTGGCAACTGGGCACCGCCACAGGTGGCGCAGGCGCACGGCATCGATCAGGAAGAAGCACAGATCGCACAACGTGTGCGCGAACTCACACCACAGCAATTTCGGGTGCTGGGCATGTTGAGCATGGGCCTGCTCAACAAACAGATTGCCTATGAGTTGAATGTCTCGGAGGCCACCATCAAGGCACACATGACTGCGATCCTGCGCAAGCTGGGTGCCAACAATCGCACCCAGGCGGTGCTGCTGGCGGCGCGGCTGGCAGTTGATCCGGGCACGGTGACAGTTACCACAGACGAATCGGACGCGTTCGAGTGACTCTCGCAGGCACCAAGCGCAAGCTCATGAAACCTGCTGCGCGGCCAGGAATGCGCGCAACATCGCCGGTTTGATCGGCTTGGTCAGTACCACGTATCCGTGTTCACGCGCGCGCTGTTTCAGCGTGTCGCTGCCATCGGCGGTGAGCAGCGCGCCGCTGCTGGCATCGCCACCGGCCGCGCGCAAGGCGTCCAGCGCGGCCAGTCCATCGGCGCGATCATGCAGGTGGTAGTCAACCAGAAACACCTGCGGTTGTTGCGCCGCCGCGCGCGCCAGAGCCTCATCGATGGTTTCTGCGGTTTCCACCTGCACGTGCCAGCGTGTGAGCAAGGCCTGCATGCCATCGAGAATCTCGCGATCATTATCCAGGCACAACACCCGCAAGCCGGCAAGCCCGTCGCCGCTGACGGCGCGTGTCGGCGGCCGCGCCGGCATGCATGTGGCGCGCGCCACGCAAATGCTGAACACGCTGCCATGACCCACCTGTGAGCGCACCCGGATTGGCGCGTCAAGCACGCGCGAGATGCGCTGGCAGATCGACAAGCCAAGGCCGAGGCCACGTTCGCCCCACGGCGAGGATTGGTCAAGCCGCGCAAACTCTTCGAAGATCTGCTGCAAGTGATGCGGCGGAATGCCCGGGCCGGTATCCCACACTTCGATCTCCACTTTCGTGGCATGCCGCCGACAGCCCAGCACCACCCGCCCCGACGGCGTATAGCGCAACGCATTGGCGACGAAGTTCTGGATCACCCGCCGCAGCAAGCGCCGATCCGCATGCACCGCCAGGCCGCAGCGATGCACACGGAATTCCAGCTTGCGCGCCTGCGCCAGCGGCTGGTATTGCTCGGCTACTGAATCCATCAGCGCATCCAGCGATACCGACTGCCATTGCGGGGTCAGCGCACCGGCGTCGAGCCGCGAAATATCGAGCAGGCCATCGAGCAGGTCTTCCGCTGCACGCAACGCGGTGTCCACCCGCTCGGCAAGGCGATGTTGCTCGGCGCTGTCATCGCTCTCGCGCAAGGCTGACGCGAACAAACGGGCAGCGTTGAGTGGTTGCAACACATCATGGCTCAGCGCGGCCAGAAAGCGGGTCTTGGATTCGTTGGCCAAATCGGCATCCTGGCGCGCCTGCGCCTGCGCCGACAATGCCTCGGCCAGCTCATGGGTGCGTTGCTCAACCCGCGCTTCGAGCGTCTCGTTGGCGACGCGCAGCGCCTGCTCCACCCGTTTGTATTCGCTGATGTCGGTATAGGTACTGACGTAACCGCCAGCCGGCAATGGTTGCCCGCGCAGTTCGATCACCTGGCCGTTGGGCCGCACCCGCTCGGAGACATGCGCCGAACCCTGGCGCAGATAGGCAACCCGCTTGTCCACCTGGGCATCGATATCGCCCGGCCCCAGCTCACCGCGCTCGGCGTTGTAGCGAATCAGATCAGCCACCGCGCGGCCAACATAGAGCATGCCATCGGGATACTCGAACAATTCCTGATAACGCCGGTTCCATGCCACCAGCCGCAAGTCGCGATCCACCACGCTGACGGCTTGCGGGATGTTCTCGATGGTGGTCGATAACAACTCGCGGTTGAAACGCAGCTCCTGGCTGGCCTCGTCGAGCATCGCCACCACTTCGCCCAGTTCCATGCCCGAGCCGCGCAATGCCGAAGTGAGGGTGACGCGTGCAGATGCTGCGCCAATGGCACCGGCAAGCAGGCGTTCCGTGAACTGCACCAGCACACGGTCAGCGGCAACCGTCAGCGTCAGTTCCTTGCTCTGTGCTTTGGCATTTTCTTCGAAGGCACGCAACGCATTTCGTTCGCCCACAATGCGGCCGGCCAGTGCCAGCAGGTCGGCCGCACTGACCCTGCCCTGCCAACTGGCCGACGCCAGCGGTGGCCGCCGTGCGTAGGGGTCAAGAAATGGCGTCGCCCGCATCTGTTCATCAAAACTGGGGCGATAGCGCGCTGAAACAACCAAAAAGGTACCGATGTTCAGCAACAGCGACCAGAATGTGCCGTGGGTGATCGCATCCCAGCCGATCACGCCGAACAAGGCTTCCGGGCGCAGCCAGCCCAAACCAAACGGGCCGGTAAGCAACCACTCCGGAGCGAACCAGCCGGCACGGGTGAGCATCGGCAGCACCAGGGTATAAATCCACACCAGAAAACCACCGATCAGCCCGGCCTCGACGCCGGCACGGCTACCGCCACGCCAGTACAGCGCACCGATCAGCGCCGGCGCAAACTGCGCCACCGCGACAAAGGCGAGCAAACCGAAGGCGGCCAGATTGCCGGCACCGCCGGTGGCCCGATGATAGCCATAGGCGACCAACGCCAACACCAGAATGATGACCCGCCGCACGATCAGCACCAGGCGGCCGAAATTGCGCTGGCTGCTTGGCCGCAGCCGCGTCGAGCGCAACAACAGCGGCATCACCAGATCATTGCTGACCATGGTCGCCAGCGCCACGCTGGCAACGATGACCATGCCGGTGGCGGCGGACAGCCCGCCAATGTAGACCGCCAGCGCAAGGCCGCGGAACCCCTCCGCCATCGGCAACGCCAGCACGTAGCTGTCGCCGGGCGTTCCGCTGGCGCCAAGCAGCGCCTGACCGGCCAGCGTGATCGGCGGCACCATCAGGCAGATCAGCAACAGGTAGCCGGTGAACAGCCAGCGCGCCCGGCGCACATCACCGGGCTCCTCGCACTCCACTACCGCCACCTGAAACTGGCGCGGCAGGCAGATGATGGCAGTGAATGCGAGCAGGGTCTGGGCAACGAATCCGCGCGGCAATTCCGACGCAGCAAAGGTGTGTAGCGAGTCCACCGCGCGCGTGGCGAAATCACCGCTGCCAGGCAAACGGGTGACCGCAAATATACCAATTGCCACGAACACCACCAGCTTGACCAGCGACTCCAGCGCGATCGCCAACATCATGCCGTGATGGTGTTCGGTGGCGTCGATCTGGCGGGTACCGAACAAAATTGAAAACACCGCCAGCATCAGCGCCACGTAAAGCGCCGGGTCGGACAGCACCGAGCGCAGACCAGCATCATTGCTGCTGGTACCAATCAGCACGTCCACGCTCATCGCCACCGCTTTGAATTGCAGCGCCAGATACGGCACCGCCGCGACCAGTGCGATCAGGCTGACCAGCGCCGCCAGATGCTGCGCACGGCCATAACGCGAAGAAATGAAGTCGGCAATCGAGACGATGTTCTGTTCACGTGCCACCAGCGCCATCCGCTCCAGCACGCGCCAGGCAAACAGCATCAGCAGGATCGGCCCCAGATAGATCGGCAAGTACGCCAGCGCATCGTTGGCCGCCGTACCGACCGCACCGTAGAACGTCCATGACGAGCAATACACCGCCAATGCCAGGCTGTATACCAGCGGTCGCAACCAGTGGTGTTGTGGGTAGAGGGGTTTGCGATCACCAAACCAGGCCACGCCGAACAGCAGGCCAACATACATCAGCGATACCAGCAACAATATCCAGCCTGCGATCACTCCCCTCTCCCGCCAGCGTGTTGTTGTGCATGATCCTACATCCTCAGGCCATTGGCATACGGCCAAAGTCGAGGTGACGCGGACGCGCAAGCGTGGCAGCCTTGGCATATGGAACCGGTACCTGGCCTTGATCTGCATTCACCACCGTTTGATTTGCTCAGCGAGCGCTCGCGCGCGCAATTGCAAAGCACCGTGGACATGGGCTACTACCCGGCCGGCACCCGCCTGATCGAGGCCGGCAAGCCATCGGCGCATGTGTTTGTGGTGTGCAAAGGTCATGTCCATGCGCTGGATCCGATCGCGGGTGGCGAGCGCCGCTTTGCCGATTACGCTACCGGTGATCTGTTTGGTACATTTGCCGTCATCGCCGGGCGCGCGCGCCACAGCTACGTTGCTGGCGAAGACTTGTTGTGCTTCCTGATTCCGGCGTCTGTCTTCCAGCAGTTGCTCGCCGACAACCCGCGCTTTGCGGCATATGTCAGCGAGGGCCTGAGCGCCAAGCGCCAACTTGCCGCCGAACAACAGGGCTCGGAACTGAACCAATTGATGCTGACCCGGGTCCGCGATGCACAACTGGCGCCGCTGGCACATCTCGCAGGCAGCGCCTCGATCATCGATGCCAGTGCGCGGATGAAGGCCGAGCGTGTGGATTGCCTGCTGGTGCTTGGAGGTCCCGCACCTGGCATCGTCACTCGGACGGATTTGCTCGAAGCACTGACACTCAAGGGCTATTCGGTTGACGCACCAATATCCCTGCTGGCCAGCCGGCCGTTGATCAGCGTTCGTGCGGATGAAGTGCTGTTCCAGGCTCTGGTCACCATGACCGAACGCCACATCGAGCGGGTGGTGGTGCAATCCGGCGAGCACTACGTCGGCAGCCTGGGCATGGCCGAGGTGTTGGCCCATTACGCCAGCACCTCGCATCTGATCAGCCTGCGTCTGGCGCGTGCCGGCACACTCGAACAGATTGGTCAGGCTACACGCGGCATGACCGATCTGGTGCGTACCCTGCACGCACAGGGCGCCAAGATGAGTTACCTGATGGAACTGGTCAGCGCGCTCAACCGCCGGGTGATGGCGAAGATTTTCGAGTTCGTGGTGCCGGTTGAACTGCGCCAACAGATTTGCCTGCTGGTGCTGGGCAGCGAAGGCCGCCGTGAGCAGATTCTCAAGACCGACCAGGACAATGCACTGGTACTTGCTGATGATCTGGACTGGCCGGATATCGACGAAGCAATGCAGCGCTTTTCGGCAACGCTGGCCGAAGTCGGCTATCCACCCTGCCCGGGCAAGGTGATGGTCAGCAACCCGCACTGGCGGATCCGCCAAAGCCAATGGCAACAACGCATCACCGGCTGGCAGGCAGACGCCAGCGGTGCGGGCATGCTCGATCTTGCCATTGCCCTTGATGCGCGGCCACTGGCCGGCAACAGCGATCTGTTTGCCCCGGTAAAACAGGCGCTGCACGCGCTCGGCCGCGATGACATCGCCCTGCGGCAATTGGCCCGCGCTACCCTCGACTTCTCCACGCCGCTGACCTTGTTTGGCAAGGTGCGTGGCGACGAGCGCGGCACCGACCTGAAAAAGGGCGCGGTGTTTCCGATCGTGCATGGCCTGCGCACCCTGGCCCTGCGCCACCGCATCCATCACAACAACAGTTTTGATCGCGCTCAGGCGCTGGTCGAAGCCGGCGTGCTGTCCAACGAGCTGGGCCGCGACCTGCAGCAATCGCTGGCGATATTCATGCGGCTGCGGCTGAGCCAGCAATTGGCCGATCTGGACGCCGGCAAGCCGGCCGGCAATTTTGTCGACGTGCGCGCACTGCGTCGACTCGATCGCGAGTTGCTGCGCGATGCGTTGCGGGTGGTCAACACCTTCAAGGATCACATCCGCGAAACGTTCGCGCTGCGCGAATGAACGCGCTCCGCCGTCGCTACCTGCACTGGCGCCATCGCCACCAGCCCTGGGTGCGGCTGCTGGCGCCCTATCACGGCGAAGAACTGGTCTCGCTTGACCTGGAAACCACCGGCCTTGACCCGCGCAGCGACGAGATCGTGAGCATCGCCGCAGTGCCGATCCGTGGCTGCGTGCTGCGCCTGTCCGAGCGCTTCACCTGCCTGGTGTCGCCGGGCCGCGAGTTTGACATCGAATCGATCCGTCATCACCGCCTGCGGCCGTCCGAGGTGGCCGGCGCCCTGCCGCCACGCGAAGCAGTAGAAGGGTTGTTGCACTGGCTCGGCAATCGGCCACTACTGGGTTACAACATCGCCTTCGACTGCGCCATGCTCAACCGCCACGTACCGGCCATCACTGGCTTCGCCCTGCCCAATGCCCGCCATGATCTTGCCCGCGCCTATGCCGCTTGGCTGCGCCGCGCACGGCCCACCGGCGATCTGGATCTGCGCTTTGATACGTTGCTGGCCGAACTGGCTGTGCCAGCACTGGGCCGCCACAGCGCACTCGGTGATGCCTGCACCACCGCCGCTGCATGGCTGGCCTTGCAGGCAAGGCGTTCAACGAAACCCGCGGTCAAGGGCGGGTGATCGCAAAAGTATCGCAAGCGGCGATCTCACCGCTTGCATAGCCGGCGCGGAACCAGTGCATGCGTTGCGCCGAACTGCCGTGGGTAAAACTCTCCGGCACCACCCGCCCCTGCGCCTGCTGCTGCAAGCGATCATCGCCAATCGCGCTGGCCGCAACCAGGGCTTCGTCGATATCACCGGCGTCGAGCAAGTCGCGTGAGCGCTCGGCATGGTTCGCCCAGATTCCGGCAAAACAATCGGCCTGCAACTCCAACCGCACCGAAAGTTGATTGGCGAGAACTTTGTCGGCGCGTTGCTGGCGGCCGTGGACGGCGCTGGAAATTCCCAGCAGGTTCTGCACATGGTGGCCCACTTCGTGCGCAATCACATACGCCTGTGCGAAATCGCCGGGCGCACCGAAACGGCTTTGCAGCTCACGATAAAAGCCCAGATCGATGTACACCTTTTGGTCGGCCGGGCAGTAAAACGGCCCCATCGCCGCACCGGCCATGCCGCAAGCCGAGCGCACCTGATCGCTGAACAGCACCAGCGTCGGTTCACGGTACGGTGTATCGCCGCCATCAAGCAGGCTGTGCCAAGTGTCTTCGGTATCGGCCAGCACCACGCCAACAAACTGCGCCAGGGTGTCGTCGCCCGAAGCTGAGGTTGCGGGTCGGCTGGCCGGCTGCGTCGTGTCCTGCAACAACTGGCTTGGGTCGGCACCGAAATAGATGGCCACGATCACCAGCACGATCAGCATCAAGCCACCCGGTTTGCGGCCGCTCGTCGGCAGACGCAAACCACTGCCAGCACCGCGCTGGTCTTCAACATGTCTGCTGCTGCGTCGACCACGCCACTTCATGCTCGCCTCGGTTCCTGATGGAGTTGCTGCATGGTAGCGCGTGCTATCGCCGGAAACACAAAACCCGCCTTGCGGCGGGTGCGGGATCAATACAAAACCCGCCTTGCGGCGGGTGCGGTATCAACACAAAACCCGCCTTGCGGCGGGTTTTGGGGAATCGCTAATCACGGCGAAGCGTGATTACTTGATTTTGCCTTCCTTGTACGGCACGTGCTTGCGCACGACCGGGTCATACTTGCTGATTTCCATCTTCGCCGGCGTGTTCTTCTTGTTCTTGTCGGTCGTGTAGAAATGGCCGGTGCCGGCTGAGGAAATGAGGCGAATCTTGTCACGCTTGGAAGCCATGGTCGTCTCCTCAGATCTTCTCGCCGCGAGCACGCATCTCGGCCAGAACGGAATCGATACCGTTCTTGTCGATGGTGCGCAAGGCGTGCATGGACAGGCGCAATTTCACCCAGCGGTTCTCGCTGGCAACCCAAAACCGGCGTTCATGCAGGTTGGGAAGGAAACGGCGGCGGGTTCTGTTGTTGGCGTGAGAGACGTTGTTGCCGCTCTGCACACGTTTTCCGGTTACTTGGCACACACGGGCCATGGCACACCTCGATCACGTAGTTCGGTTGCGCCCCCCTTGGCCAGGAAGGCATCGGCCCCAGCACCACCAAAGCGGCGCGCACGATACGGGAAACAATTACTCGCTACACCGGGCAGACCGTGAGCCATCGCGCTGACAGCGGCCAACCACGCACAAACATGGCGCAGAGCCGCGCATTATGGCCGATCAGGGCCGTCGTGGCAAGAATGGCATCCACCCGATATCTACGAACCACACGTTTGCCCTTGCTGCCTCGTCAACACCAGCTTGCTGCACCGGCAACCGGCGAGCGCAGCAACTCCCGGATATTGGCCTCGATGACCTTGTAGCCAATATTTCCGTATAGCTTCTGCCGCCCTTCATTGAGAATGATCGTGGGGCTACCCTGCACCATCAGCAGTTGCTGTTCGCGGCGGTCCGCTTCCAGGTCGGCGAAGGCCATCCCGTTATCGATTTGTGCCTGCACCGCATCAACCGGGACACCGACCGCCTCCAGCGTGTCGATCAGCACCGAGCGCTTGCTGATGTCGAGGCAGCGCTCAAAAAATGCCACGCGAAGCGCCTGCAACACCGCCCGGCATTGCCGCTTGTCCACCCGCTGAACGGCTTTGATCAGCAGATGCGCCGGGGTGGACGACACCGGCGCATTGCGCTGCCAGATATCTGGATGAAGCGTGACATGATCGAACCCGGCGACGACCTCGTGCAAATGCTGTGCGAATCCCGCGTAACCGCCACGCCCGGCCCAACCTACCCCAATCTTGTGTGCGGTATCGCCAAACACCGAACACAGGCGGTAGTCGATCGCAACCGTATCCGTAAAGTGCTCACCCACCTCATCAATGCGCGGCTGCGCGATATTCGCCCACACACACAACACATCGGAGTAATACGTCAACGCCAACGGCTCAGTCATCGTCCTGCTCCCACGAGGCACTCAACCCGTTCACAACCCGAGTGTGTGCAATGAAACAACCACACATTTGAGCCAAGCAACGAAGCAATCAAGCTGCCCATAGCGGCTAACGGTTCAGATCGTGGCTGCGCACGATCTAACTTTGTTCGTTAGCCTTCTTTACCTTACCTCCAAAAGTTGCCGGATCAGTGCAGTGCCTCTTGGTGAAAGCAGGAAACCGAGCACACCACAATCGATCATTACCATGGACCAAAATACAACCTGGAAGGAACGCTTGCTCGATTTGTGCCGAAATACCTGCTGAGCGAGTAGCGCACCAGGCCAACCTCCGACGAGCGCGCAGAACTGCAAGGTATTTTCAGGAGTGCGTTGCGCATCTCGCTTTGCAGCCCACTTGTCCAAACCGTACATGATGAATGTAACGGAACTCATCGCAACAGCGCCGCAAAACAGAAGCGGAAACCGGCCAAGGGTAACAAGCCACCAGAGAAGCGGAAAGGCGAGTACCGCAGCTACCGACAACGCGACGCGCTTTGAAGTCAACACGTTCGACACCACAGTGAGGGCAACCGGTCCTACACACACAGCTCGCGCCTTGCCATCCGGAGAGCGGCCTAACTCGAATGAAACTGCTCCCCACAAAAGATAAAGCCCGTATCGGCCAGAGCCAGATACGGGCTTTACTCCCTCCCCCACGTCGGGAGATCACAGGCTAACGGAAATTTCACCACTGTCACGCCCCCGCATCACTGCGGGGCTTTGCTTTCAACGCATTTGCACGAAACGATGGCTGCCACGGATGGCGCCATCCAAGCCAATCCGGGCCATGATGACCCGGCCAATCAGTGTATGAACGCTGATCAGAAGCCCATATCGCCCATGCCGCCGCCCATGCCGCCCATGCCACCGTCATGGCCGCCGGCGCTACCGCCCTTGTCCTTGTCCGGGGCGTCAGCAATCATCGCCTCGGTGGTGATCATCAGGCCGGCAATCGATGCCGCGTTTTGCAGCGCGGTGCGGGTGACTTTGGTTGGGTCGAGGATGCCCATTTCCAGCATGTCACCGAACTCGCCGCTGGCAGCGTTGTAGCCGTAGCTGCCCTTGCCGTCGGAAATCTTGTTGAGCACCACCGACGGCTCATCGCCGGAGTTGGTGGCGATTTCGCGCAGTGGCGCTTCCATCGCACGCTTGGCGATCACGATGCCGTGGTTCTGGTCTTCGTTGTCACCCTTGAGCGCATGCAGCGCCTGCAGGGCACGCACCAGGGCCACGCCGCCGCCCGGTACCACGCCTTCTTCGACCGCTGCGCGGGTTGCGTGCAGGGCGTCTTCGACGCGGGCTTTCTTCTCTTTCATCTCGATTTCGGTCGAGGCACCGACCTTGATCACGGCCACGCCGCCGGCCAGCTTGGCCATGCGCTCTTGCAGCTTTTCGCGGTCGTAATCGGAGCTGGTGTCTTCAAGCTGCGCCTTGATCTGCTTGATCCGGGCCTGGATCGCTTCGGCTTCACCGGCGCCATCGATGATGGTGGTGTTGTCTTTGCTGACCTGGATCTTCTTGGCACGGCCGAGATCGCTGATCGTGGCCTTTTCGAGTTGCAGGCCGACTTCCTCGGAAATCACGGTGCCACCGGTGAGGATGGCCATGTCTTCGAGCATCGCCTTGCGCCGATCGCCAAAGCCCGGCGCCTTGACCGCGCACACCTTGACGATGCCACGGATGGTGTTGACCACCAGCGTTGCCAGGGCTTCGCCCTCGACTTCTTCAGCAACGATCAGCAGCGGCTTGCCAGCCTTGGCCACGGCTTCCAGCACCGGGATCAGCTCGCGCACGTTGGCGATCTTCTTGTCGAACAGCAGGATGAACGGGTCGTCCAGCTCGGCCGACATCGACTGCTGGTTGTTGACGAAGTACGGGCTCAGGTAGCCGCGATCGAACTGCATGCCCTCAACCACGTCGAGCTCGTTGTCCAGGCCCGAACCGTCTTCCACGGTGATCACGCCTTCCTTGCCGACCTTGTCCATGGCCTTGGCGATCAGCTCACCGATGTTGAAATCGGAATTGGCGGAAATAGCGCCGACCTGGGCGATTTCCTTGCTGGTGGCGCAGGGCTTGGAGATTTTCTTGAGCTCGGCGACAGCGGCGGTGACGGTCTTGTCGATGCCGCGCTTGAGGAGGTCTTGGAGGCGACTTCCTTCACCATCTGCGCGCCCATGTTCTCGAACTTGTCGGCCAGCTCAACCTCACGCGCGACGGACACGCCGTCCTTGGTGATGGTCGGCGCACCGAAGCTCTTTTGCAGAACCACATTGCGGCCCTTCGGGCCCAGCGTCACCTTGACCGCATTGGCCAGGATATTCACACCGCGCACCATGCGGGCGCGGGCGTCTTCACCGAAACGAACTTCTTTAGCTGCCATGATTGCATTACCTCTGAGTTGCGAATGGATTTGCGCTCGACGGTTTGCAGCGGCGGCGGCTCAGGGCCGCGCCGGAGCAAGCGTCAGCGGGATCAGTTGAGGATGGCGAAGATGTCGTCTTCCTTGACGACCAGCAGGTCAACGCCGTCAAGCTTGACCTCGGTGCCGGCGTACTTGCCGAACAGTACCTTGTCGCCCTTCTTGACCTTGGGTGCGCGCACGCTGCCGTTATCCAGGGCCTTGCCTTCGCCAACGGCAATCACTTCGCCCTTGAGCGGCTTTTCGGTGGCCGAATCCGGGATGACAATGCCACCGGCGGACAGCTTCTCTTCTTCCATGCGCTTGATGACAACGCGATCGTACAGCGGCTGGATGCTCATGGTATTCCTCTTTAAGCGATTGATTTTGAATAACCTGCGGGAGACTTGTTAGCACTCCCCCCGCGTGAGTGCCAATGATAGCGTGACACGCCCCCCAAAAGAAGCGCGCCAGCTTCACCCAAGGTGGGGGGAGCGTTCGATCATTTCAAGAGCAAGCTTGCGCTGCACGCAAACCACCCCGGCGCTACAATCGACAATCGACAGTTGCTGGTGCAATGGCAGCAACGGCCAGCCGCGCCGCAGCGCGTCACAGGGGATGGCTGCAAGCGGTATCTGCCTGAACTTTGTCATGCTCCATTGGTCGAATCGGCACCAACCGTGCCGCTCTCCGGCTGGACACTCCACGAAACTTTGCATACCGAAGGATTCTGCGTGATTGCTCGTCTGTTGCTGCCCCGCCTGGTGTTGTTTGTTCTGGCCCTGACCGCTGCGTTTGCCCCACCCGCCCGTGCCGCCATCGATGAATCGGAGCTGTTGCCGGTTGAACAGGCCTTTGCGCTGAGCACGCGTGTACTGGACGCGAACACCGTCGAACTGCGCTGGCAGATCGCCGATGGCTATTACCTGTATCGCCACCGCATCATGATCCTCACGCCCGAGGGCTTCAGCCCTGGCGAACTGCAATTGCCGCCGGGCAAGCGCAAGCACGATGAGTTTTTTGGCGATGTGGAAACGTACCGCCACGAGCTGCTAGTGCGTCTGCCGATCACCCCTGCGGCGGGTGCGGCCGAGGCGGCGTTTGTGGTGTCGTCACAGGGCTGCGCCGATGTCGGCATCTGCTATCCGCCGCACAAGGTGCCGCAGCGCATCGCACTGCCGGTTTCGAGCTCGGTTGCTACCACCGCCAGTGCCACTGGCAACAACCCGCTGGCGGCGCTGCTCAAGCCCGGCAACGGGCGCGATGGCAATGACGGCCTGCCGCTGCCGCCCGAGCAAGCGTTTGCATTCGAGGCCATCGCCGATGCCGGCGATGAATTGTTGCTGCGCTTCAGCCCGGCCCCCGGCCACTATCTGTACCGCGATCGCACCCGCATCAGCATTGAGGACGCCGACGACATCACGCTCGGTGAGCCGCGCTGGCCGGCAGGGGTCAGCCATGAGGACGAGCACTTCGGCCAACAAGTGGTGTATTTCGAACCGATCGAGGTGCCGGTGCCAGTGCGGCGCACTGATGGCACAGCACGCGATATCCTGCTCAAGGCCACATTCCAGGGCTGCGAAACCGACGGCATCTGCTACCCGCCAATAACGCGCACACTGGCGGTGTCGCTGCCGGCCAGCGATGGCGACAGCGCTGCTGTCGATGTGCCGCAGGCCGAGGACAGCCGCCTCGCCGCCGCGTTATCCGGCCCCAACCGCATCTGGACGCTGCTCACCTTCTTTGGCTTTGGCCTGTTGCTGGCGTTTACGCCCTGCGTGTTCCCGATGGTGCCGATCCTGTCGGGCATCATCGCCGGTGCCGGTAATATCACCACCCGCCGCGCGTTTGTGTTGTCGCTGGTCTATGTGCTCGCCACCGCAGTCATATTCACCATCGCCGGCGTGGTCGCCGGCCTGGCCGGTGCCAACTTGCAGATCGTATTCCAGACGCCGTGGATATTGATCAGCTTTGCCTTGCTGTTTGTGGTGCTGAGCTTCTCGATGTTCGGGTTCTACGAGCTGCAATTGCCCAGCAGCATGCAAACCCGGTTGACCGAGCTGAGCAACAAGCAATCCGGCGGTTCGCTGCTTGGTGTCGCCATCATGGGCGTACTCTCGGCGTTGATCGTCGGCCCCTGCGTGGCACCGCCGCTGGCCGCCGCGGTGTTGTACATCAGCCAGACCCGCGACCCGATACTCGGTGGCCTGGCGCTGTTTTCGCTGGCGATGGGCATGGGCGCCCCGTTGCTTGCATTCGGTACTGCTGCCGGGCGCATTTTGCCGCGCGCCGGAGCCTGGATGGACGCGGTCAAGGCGGTGTTCGGCGTGCTGTTCCTCGGCCTGGCGATCTGGATGCTCGATCGCATTGTCGATCCCGCCGTCACCCTGGCGCTGAGCGGCAGCCTGCTGATCGGCAGCGCGATCTACCTTGGCGCACTGGAGCCGGTGGCCACGGCCGCGTCCGGCTGGAAACGCCTGTGGAAAGCGATCGGGGTGTTGCTGCTGCTGATCGGCAGTGCGCAGATGCTTGGCGCGCTGGCCGGTGGCCGCGATTTACTGCAACCGCTCAAGGGCGTATTTGGTGGCGGCGCTCCGGCAACGGCCGAGCTGCATTTCACCGTCATCAAGTCGTCCGCCGATCTCGACCGCGCCATCGCTGCGGCCAACGCGTCGGGCCAGCCGGTGCTGTTCGATTTTTATGCCGACTGGTGCGTCAGCTGCAAAGAAATGGAAAAGTACACCTTCACCGACCCCGCCGTACACAGTGCCCTGAGCGGGTTTGTGCTGCTCAAGGCCGATGTCACCGCCAATGATGATGTCGATCAGGAACTGATGCAGCGTTTCGGTATCATTGGCCCACCGGGCACCCTGTTTTTCGGGCTTGATGGAAACGAACAGCGCCACCTGCGCTTGATCGGTTTCGAAAAAGCCGCGCCCTTCGCCGAACGGATACGAAAGGCTAGCCGGTAATGCGCAATACACTGCTCCTGCTGGTCATTGCCGTGCTAGGTGGCTTGGCCGGGCTGCTGGTCGGCAAGCAATTTGCGTTGCCACCCGAGCGCCCGGCACCCGCCGGGCTCAACATTGTCGGCGTGGGTGACAGCGTGCCGGCGTTGAGCTGGCCGCAACTCGACGGCACGACAGCCGAACTCGCTGCACTGCGCGGCCGGCCGGTGCTGATCAACTACTGGGCTTCATGGTGCGGGCCGTGCATCAAGGAAATGCCGGTGCTCGACGCCTTTGCTGCCGAACAGGGCGAGCATGGCGTACAAGTGCTGGGTGTAGCGCTCGACAGCGAGGTCGCGGTGCGCGAGTTCCTCGCCAAGCTGCCGGTGGATTATCGGATCGCGCTGGAAATCCCCTCTGCTGATGACAGTTCGGTGCGCATGGGCAATCGACAAAGCGTGCTGCCCTTTTCGGTACTGATCGACGCCGAGGGCAAGGTTACGGCACAAAAAGCCGGCAGTTTCAGTCACAAAGCGCTCGCGCAATGGACCAGCCAGGCCGTCCACCAAGGTAATCTTGCCAAGTAATTGCGGCGATCTTCGGCCAATCGGGCGCTAACTTCTGGACAAAGTGCCGAGTGTTCGCTCAGACTGTGCGCCTCGAAAGCCAAGGCTCATGGCGATGATTCTGGTTCTTCACGGCCCCAACCTGAACTTGCTCGGTACCCGCGAGCCGGCCGTTTATGGCCACACCACGCTTGCCCAAATCGACGCTGCACTGACAGCACAGGCGCAGGCCGCCGGCCATCCGTTGCAGTGCCTGCAATCCAATGCCGAGCACGTTTTGATTGAGCGGCTGCACTCGGCGCGTGGCGATAGCACCGCCTTCATCATCATCAACCCGGCCGCCTTTACCCATACCAGCGTAGCGTTGCGCGATGCGCTGGCTGCCGTAGCGATCCCGTTTATCGAGGTGCATTTGTCCAACGTGCATGCCCGCGAGCCATTCCGCCAGCATTCGTATTTCAGCGACCTGGCGGTTGGCGTGATCGCCGGCTTTGGCGCCGACAGCTACCGCTATGCCCTGCAGGCCGCGATTGCGCGGCTCAGCCAACCCGAATAATCCCCACTATTTACCGCTTGAGGCCGATATGGATCTTCGCAAAATAAAAAAACTGATTGATCTGCTTGAAGAATCACAGCTCACCGAAATCGAGATCAAGGAGGGCGAAGAGTCGGTACGTTTGGCACGACAGCCACGCACCAGCGCCGCGCCCGCTGCGATGCACGCAGCACCGGTGACACACGCTGTAGAGCATGCACGCCCGGCACCCGTAGCCGAAGACAGCCACAGCAAGCACGGCGGCAAGGCGATACCCGACGGCCACATGGTCCGCTCACCGATGGTCGGTACGTATTACGCGTCGCCCAATCCCGAGGCGGCGCCGTTCATCAGCGTCGGCCAGAGCGTCAAGGCCGGCGATACTCTGGCCATCATCGAAGCGATGAAAATGTTCAATCCGATCGAAGCCGATGTCTCCGGCACCATCGTCGCCATTCTGGTCGAGAATGGGCAGCCGGTGGAATTCGATGAGCCCATGTTCGTGATCGGCTGAATGATGATGCTGGAGAAAGTCGTCATCGCCAACCGCGGCGAAATCGCCTTGCGCATCCTGCGCGCCTGTCATGCGCTGGGCATCAAGACAGTGGCCGTTCACTCAACCGTGGATCGCAATCTCAAACACGTGGCAATGGCCGACGAATCGGTGTGCATTGGGCCGGCGCCATCGGCGCAAAGCTACCTCGACATTCCGGCCATCATTGCCGCTGCCGAAGTGACCGACGCCCAGGCGATTCATCCGGGCTACGGCTTTCTCTCGGAGAATGCCGACTTTGCCGAACGCGTCGAAAAATCCGGCTTCATCTTCATCGGCCCCACCGCCGACGTGATCCGCATGATGGGCGACAAAGTTGAGGCCATCCGCGCGATGAAAGCCGCTGGCGTTCCCTGCGTGCCCGGCTCCGGCGGACCACTGGGCGAAGACGGCGACGAGAACCATCGCATCGCCAAGGAAATTGGCTACCCAGTGATCATCAAGGCTGCAGGCGGCGGTGGCGGCCGCGGCATGCGCGTGGTACACACCGATGCGGCGCTGCTCAATGCCATCGTCACCACCCAGAGCGAGGCCAAGGCAGCATTCGGCAATGGCCAGGTCTACATGGAAAAATTCCTGGAGAACCCGCGTCACATCGAAATCCAGGTGCTTGCCGATGGCCAGGGCCAGGCGATCCATCTGGGCGAGCGCGATTGCTCGATGCAGCGTCGCCACCAGAAGGTGGTCGAAGAAGCCCCTGCTCCCGGGATCACCGACGCGCAGCGCGAGCAGATCGGCCGGGTCTGCGTCGAAGCCTGCCTGCGCATCGGCTATCGCGGCGCCGGCACCTTCGAGTTTCTGTATGAAGATGGCGCGTTCTATTTCATCGAGATGAACACCCGCATCCAGGTCGAGCATCCGGTCACCGAGTGGGTAACCGGTATCGATCTGGTGCGCGAACAACTGTTGATTGCCGCTGGCCAGAAACTGTCGATTCAGCAAAGCGATGTGATCATTCGCGGCCACGCCATCGAATGCCGGGTCAACGCCGAGGACCCGGACACCTTCATGCCCTGCCCCGGCCTGATCAATCATTTTCACGCACCCGGCGGCCCCGGTGTGCGCGTCGATAGCCATATCTATGAAGGCTATCGGGTACCGCCGAACTATGATTCGATGATCGGCAAGCTGATCGTGCATGGCGTCGACCGTGCCCAGGCGATTGCCCGGATGCGGGTAGCGCTGGGCGAGATGATTGTCGATGGCATCAAAACCAACCTGCCACTGCAACAGCGAATTATGGCCGACCGCGGCTTTCAGCTTGGTGGCATGAACATCCACTATCTTGAAAAGCGGCTCAAGGAACAACAAACGTCCGGGCTGGGGTGAGCAGCAGGCAAAGCCACAACACCATGACGCATCGGTAACCCTTGCTCACGTCGGCCTTGGTTACAGGCCCGTGGTTACCCTGCGTACCCAAGCTGCCAAGTGTGCGCAACGCGGTAACAGCACCGTCCGTAACCCTAACAATTCGCGAACACGGCAATCGCGACAATTACCGTTTTCCGACGCAATGACCTGATGAAGATCGCCTACGTTATCAATTCATTGGAAGGCGGTGGTGCGGCCTTGCCAGTGCCCGCAGTCACCCGCGTGATGCGCGATGCCGGCGCACAAGTGACGGTGTTTGCATTGACCCGCCGCGATGGTCGTGCGCTGCCGGCGATGCTGGCTGACGGGCTTGAGGTGGTTATCCGCGATGGTGGCGAAAAAGACCATCTCGCCGCCGCGCGCTGGCTTGACGGCGCGTTGCAAACGTACCAGCCCAGTCATGTCTGGACCTCGCTGTCACGCGCGAGCGTGATCGGCCTGGTCTATGGCTGGCGCCACAACGTGCCGGTGGTGGTGTGGCAACACAACGCCTACCTCAACGCCACTGGCCGCAGGCTGCTGCGGTTGTTGCGCCGGCGCCCCGCGCTGTGGGTAAGCGACTCCGATCTGGTCGATACACTCACCTCGGAGCGATTTGCAGTGCCGCCTGAGCGTCGTGTGATCTGGCCGCTATTTGCCGCTGACCCCAACGCGCCGCAATCGCAACCGTGGCAAGCAGGCGCAACCCTGCGCATCGGCAGCCTCGGCCGCCTGAATCGCATCAAAGGTTACGACGTGCTGCTGGCCGCCCTGGAAATATTGCAAGCGCGCGGATTCAAGTCGCCGGTGCGTTTTGAAATCATGATCGCCGGTGACGGCGAAGAGCACGCAGCCCTGCGTGCGACGGCA
This sequence comes from Gammaproteobacteria bacterium HGW-Gammaproteobacteria-2, assembly GCA_002840015.1. Classification (GTDB taxonomy): domain Bacteria; phylum Pseudomonadota; class Gammaproteobacteria; order Xanthomonadales; family Xanthomonadaceae. Next base: position 90,107 of record PGZE01000018.1, read on the forward strand.
CAGCGCATCGGATTTGCCGATTTGCATCTCGTTGGCTACACCGAGCAACCACGGGAATTCCTCGCTGGCCTGCACCTGTACCTGCAACCATCGCGTGCCGAAGGGCTGTGCATCGCCATGCACGAGGCCATGCAGGCGGGATTGCCGGTCATCGCGTCCGCCGTCGGGCAAATGCCCTATACCATGGAACACGAGGTAGGCGGCTGGCTGGTGCCACCGAACGAACCGAAGGCTTTGGCCGACGCGCTCGCTGCAGCACTATCAAGACCTGCACAATTGGCAGCGATGGGTCAGCTGGCGCGCACGCGCGTGTTCGCGCGTTTCAGCGAAACCGCTTTTCGCCAAGCCGGCGAGTCGGCACTTGCGCGCCTGCAATCGCAGGCTTGATGCCGTGTCGTGCTGACAATCCAGCGCACGAAAATCCAATATCTTAGGGATGCTCAGAACAAGCCGTCACTGCGAGGAGCGAAGCAACGTGGCATACGATTCCGCATGGCCTTCAGGCCATAGCGGATCGGAGTCCTTTAGGGCATACGATTCCGCATGGCCTTCAGGCCATAGCGGATCGGAGTCAATCCAGAAATCTTCAAAAGATCAGAGCACTGGATTGCTTCGCTGCGACGCACATGGATGTGCAAGCGCCGCGGGCGCAGGATGCGCACGAGCGGCCGCTCGCAATGACGCAGGATGTGGCTTGTTCAGAGGCTCGTTAGAGAAACCGTACCCGTCAACCGACAGCGTTCCTTGCCGTGAACGTTGATGCACAAGGTGAACCCATGTCAGCCCAAGCCCACGTTGTATCCGCGCAGCAGTGTGATGATCTGTTTGCGACAGTGCTTGCTCATGACGCAATTGATCTATCTGCGCCTGTTCCGGAATCAATCCATTTGGACTATTCACAGGAGCAATTTGCGCGCTGTTATGCAATCAGCCGACAACTCTGGAAGGATGGCATCGACCGCCGCGTATTTGCACAAATCCTGAAAAAACTTCGCATGCAGCGCAGTCTGGAACCCACTGACCAGTTGTACTTCAAGCATGTCCGCGCAAAGTTCAAGCACTTGCGCGCGGCTTACGCGGCGTTCGATCAACAGCATCGTTACCCACGGATGTTTCATTGGTTGATATCCATCATGGGTTATCTGCAAGACGCGCTCAAAAACAAGCAGCAACGCGATACCCATCGCCTCGCCATGCTGCTCGGCTTTCTCTGGCAGTCATTTCCATACCATTTCATATCGCGAAAGATCGATCACTTTCACCTCTGCAGCACCGAATCATTTCGCAGCTACGTGGCCCACGAGATGCAATTCATCCGCAACAACCTGGATAAATCTGGCGTCACCAGCAAGGAGTTTCACGACATCCGCAAAGTCATCAGTCGGCAAGTCGCGATATACGACAATCTGAACGTGCTATACCCATCGCCCTACCATCGTTGCGTATCGGCTTATTTCAACACCATCAACGGTCTGATGGGCAGCCTGCACGACGATCTGGTTGTGAAGGACATGAACAAGATACAAAACTATCACGCGGATCGATTCCCCATCCCCGACGACATCAGGGCGCGACTGGTTGCAGTCACGGGGTGTTATCGGTAAACGGGTTTTTGCGAAGCGCGCAGCCAACACAGCCCGACCAATGCACCGTCACCCATGCCCAGGGCTCGGCTCCGGGTAACCGCGTGCCAGCAAAAGACGCGTGGTCGCCGCCGTTGCTGCGGCAAGTACCTCTTCCAGTGGCCGGTTGGCATCGACATCCACAATCGGCGCACCATTGAACTTCAGTAGCGGTGTTGCGGCTATTTTCGGCGCCAGCATTTCCCGGCGATGATCGGGTTTGCGTGCGCAGGCGGTATCGAGATCAACGTTGAGCCGGATCACCAGATCGGGGCGATAACTGGTCATCCATTCAAACAACGCGCGCTCGCGCCTGGCCATCCAGCGCACCAACACATTGCCATTGCCCGTGGCATCAACCGACAGGCCAGGGCCATCATAACCACCCGCCACATCCAACTGTGGGTAGCGATCAGAGACAATAATCACGCCACGCCGGCGCAGCGCCATCATGCATTGGAATCGGCGCGCACGCCGCAACGAGAATGCGCATATCACCAATGCCGTCATCAGCCCCGGCATTTTTTCTCTGCTCCGCTTTGCCCGCGTTTTGTCGGTCTTGCGTGCGATTACCCGGTCAAGCACTCCCCCAATCAATGGCAGACGCGCGAGTGATCGCCCGATATTGCCGGATTGCTTGCCCAGGTGAGCACCATCTGCCGGAGCGAAACGATTCGCCCAGGCAAGTACCGCCTCGATTACTGTGGACTTGCCGGAGCCATCACAGCCGATAACGGCGATCAGCGGAGGGAGGTCCGAAGCGATCACTGAACACCTCATGGTTGCGTTGGCCGATCTGGCGATGCCCACACCAAGGATGCCCGCGCTGGCGCAGCGTCCGGCGGGCGAACAAACATAGCGTGTGATCCACTTGCAAGCTCCGGCTCAGCCAGCACGCCTTGGCTCAAGGGCACAAATTATCCGCATGCCGCATTACCGCTGTGTTACCAGTTAACGGCAACGATCACACCACCACCCTTGCTGTCGGCCCAAGGCACGAGGCGTACCTTGTCGTTGAATGCATCGGTGAACAACCAGCCGGTGGCGGTGCCCAACGCGGCGCCGGCCACTACGTCATACCAGTGGTGCTCGTTGGAACGCTCGCGTCCGATGCCAACCACCGTCGCCAGCGCATACGCTGGCAAGCCGGCTTGCCAGCCGTAGCGGCGATGTAGCGTGGTTGCCGAGGCAAACGACAATGCCGTGTGCCCGGACGGGAAGCTCTTGTTGTCGCTGTTGTCCGGCCGCCGCTCCGGGAACGTCTGCTTGAGCACTTCGGCCAGCGCACCGGCACTGCCGACGCTGAGCGCTGCCTGGCCAAGACCTTCCCAGTCACCCTTCGCGGTCGGAACAATGAGGGCAGTCCCCATCAGCGACAGTGCGCCGACGTTGCTGATGTTGTCCCAATCATTCTTGTCGAGTGCCTGCGCCGCAGGATTGACGAGTGCAACGGCCAACAAAAACGCCAGCGAAACAAACCGGGTTTTCATTTATTTTCCTTGATAAACAACCGACTGGCGAGGCGCGCCAGACGCTGGCCGCGACGTTCCGGAAGCCACGCCGGTGCGACACCGACACAATGTACACTGACGATACTTAAATATGTCTTAAAGTTCACCCTGAGCCGCCCTTTGATATCGCCATGCCGTTGCCGCCACCGGCGCATGGCGCACCACCACAGCGAGTAATCCATGTGCCAACCCTGAATCTGGCTGGTCGTCGCCTGTGGCGCTGGCTACCCGCATTGATTTTGCTACTGTCCGCAGGTGGTGGCCTTGGCCTCGCGAATTACGGGCCAGCACCATTTGATGAGCCCGTATTGATCTGGTTTCGCGACAGCGGCAACAGCGCGCTTATCGCCGGCCCGGTGTGGGTTACGACATTCTGGTTAACTGTTTCCTGGCTGGGCGATGCGCTGCCGCGTATCGTCGCGGCAGTAATGGCCTTGATTGCACTATTGTGGTTTCGCCGTCGCCGCGATGCCCTGTTGATGAGCGGCGTACTGCTCAGTGGCCTCATGCTCTCGTCCGCGATCAAGCACTGGGTGGCTCGGCCACGGCCAGAACTGGTGGCGCATCTGGATCACTTCAGTTCGGCCAGCTTCCCCAGCGGCCACGCACTGAACAGCACCCTGTTCTACATGACCATCGCGTTATTGCTTGCGCCACTGCTGCGGCGGCACAGTGAGCGTTTGGCGCTGTATGGGGTGGCGGTTGCGCTGTCGCTGATGATCGGCATTTCGCGTGTTGCGCTGGGCGTGCATTACCCCAGCGATGTGCTTGCCAGTTGGGTGATCAGTGCGGCCTGGCTGTGGCTGTGGTTCGGCGCCGCCGACCGCTATTGGCCGAAGGCCATCCGGTAGCACTTCGCCATCGCCCGGTAACGCTTCACCTTGCGGCAATTGAAACCGATAGCTCTCAGTATCAATGCTTCGGTTCAGCGTAACCCTGTGCGGTCAGTACCTGCGTCACCGCCGCCCTGGCCGCAGCCAGTACCGCATCGAGCGGCTGGGTGCCGTCGATATCCACGATGGACGCACCATTGAACTTCAACAACGGCGTGGCGGCAATTTTTTCTGCCAGCAATTCGCGCCGGTGATCGGGCTTGCGGGCGCAAGCCGTATCCAGATCCACATTGAGGCGGAGCACTAGATCCGGGCGGTAGCTGGTCATGCGCTCGTGATTGGCGCGCTCGCGGCGCGCCAGCCAACGCACGATGGCATTACCCGAAGCAGTCACCGACAAGCCGGTGCCATCGTAGGAACCGGGCACATCGAGCTGCGGGTAGCGGTCGGTGACGATAATCAACCCCTGCCGGCGCAAGGCCATCATTCGCCGGAAGCGGCGCGCAGCGCGCAGCGCGAATACGCTGAGCACCAGCGCGGTCAACAAGCCCGGCGCCTTTTTGTCACGCTGCGCGCGGGTGCTGTCGGTCTTGCGCTTGATCACGCGGCCAAGCCATGCGCCGATCAATGGCCAGCGCTCCAGCGCGCGGCCAACGGTGCCCGCCTGCTTGCCCAAATGCGCCGCTGCCGCCGGGCCGAAGCGGCTGGCCCACGCCAGCACATCCTCGCTAACGGTAGACTTGCCCGAGCCATCGCAACCGATGACGGCAATCAGCGGCCCCAGTTCCGCGTGCTGCGTTGTCATCAGGAAATATCGGCGAAGGTCTTGCTGAATCGACGCAGTAAATGGATCACCAGCGATACCACCGCCAGCAACACCCAAGCACCATACCAGCCGATATTTTCATGGAAACGACTGATATCAAAACCAGCACGCGCGAAGTCGTACAGCATCACTGCGGTCACCAGCCAGAACAGCTTCTTGTTTTCGCGGCGAATGCAGCGACGCAGCCAGAACGGGTATTTCGGCTTCAGCCAGCCATGCAGGCGCGGTAGCAGAAACGGCACGTGGGTTGCCCACTGCGCATGCGCTTCAGGAAACTGCGTACGCAAGAACTCTTCTTCAAACGTCGCCACTCGCTCATAGACGATAATTGAAATCAGCAACACCAATGCGCCATACACCCAACTGCCCGAGAGCATGGCAATACCGGTGAAATTGATGATCCGACCGACGTAAAGCGGGTTTCGCACCAGCGAGTATGGGCCGGTGGTGTTCAATTCCGCCGCGACCGGTGCATCCTTGGAATTGCCCGAGGTGCCGAGCGCCGCAAAACCGCTGGTAATGATACGGATCAATGCACCCGCCACCGCAATGGCCAGCGACGACCAGAACCACGCCTGATTGGCGCTTTCCGTGGCAAATGGGCCGATAGTGCGAGAGTGATAGGCGATGATCGCGCCACCGATGACTACGGCTGTCAGGTAATGACCGCGGATCTTGAACAGGGCTTCGCCGCTGCGCGCGAGTTCGTGTTGATACATAGGTGGTGTTCCTCACAAGGGGACAGCGACTGGCGAAATACGGCGGCCTGTCAGCAGCCATGGGATAACGACCGCGGCGAACGCGGCCAGCCCTGAATTGTAACATATTGTTAACATGGCATTGGTTTCCGGCCGCTGGCGATGATCTCAACCCCAAGGTTTGCTCACCGGCAAAAACGTCGTAATCTGCTACGTTGAATGGATACTCGGGTTCAACTCGGTGAAATCTCAGCGCCAAAAAATACCGCACCAACTGCTTGCTGGAGTGATTGCCGTGATCGGCTGTGATGGTTCGGGAAAATCGACGCTGACTGCCGACCTGCTCGCCCATCTGCGCGCCGAGCAAGCGACCGAGTTGCTGTATCTGGGCCAGTCCTCGGGCAACATCGCCGACGCGATCCGCAGCCTGCCGCTGATCGGCCCCGCATTCGGGCGCTATCTGGTGCGCAAGGCCGAGCGCGCACATGCCAAGGACAAGAAATCCGCATCACCGGATATTCCCACCGCGCTGGTGATCCATCTGCTGTCGCGCTGGCGCCATCACAAGTTCCGGCGAATGCTGGCGCTCAACCGTCGTGGCGTGGTGGTGATCGCTGATCGCTATCCGCAAGCCGAGGTGCCGGGCTTTTACTTTGATGGGCCTGGCCTGGACTGCAACGGTATCAACAACGCGTTTGTGCGCTGGCTTGCGGCGCGCGAACTGCGGCTGTATCAACGCATGGCCAGCCATGTGCCGGCATTGCTGATTCGCCTCAATATCGATGCTGAAACCGCCCACGCCCGCAAGCCCGACCACAAGCTATCGATGCTGCAAGACAAGGTCAAGGTGATCCCGGCCCTGGATTTCAATGGCGCGCACATTCTCGATCTCGACGGCCGCGACCCCTACCCGCAGGTCCTGCAGGCGGCATTGACGGCCGCGCGCGCTGCCGTTGCCTCGCGGTAAAATGACCGCAGCCTGGAGTTATGCGTACCTGTGCTCGTATGACGCTCTGTGTGTGTACCGATTACACTGTGCAGTCAAGTCCATCCGTTGAATGCCGAGTGCCAGATGCCTGAGAACATAGCTCCTGCCGGTGCGCCGCACGCTCCCCTCACCGGCGTCGTCGCTGTGGTTGGCTGCGATGGCACCGGCAAATCGACTTTGACCGCCGACCTGCTCACCCATCTGCGCAGCAAGGGGCCAGCCGAACGCCGCTACATGGGGCTGATCTCCGGCGAAATGGGCGACAAGATCAAGCAACTTCCCTTCATCGGCGTGCGCCTGGAGCGTTATCTCGCAGCCAAGGCGCGGCGCGCACAGGACATGAAAAAGAAGCTGCCGGGCACCTTTACCGCGATCGTGATGTATCTGCTGTCGCTGTGGCGGGTTTCGCGACTGCGGCGGGTGATGCGCTTGTCACACGATGGCGTGCTGGTGATTGCTGATCGCTACCCGCAGGCGGAAATTCCGGGTTTCAACTATGACGGCCCGGGCCTGACCGCCCATCGCACCAACAACTGGCTGATACGAAAGCTGGCAGCGCGCGAGCAGAAGCTTTACGAGTGGATGTCCGAGCAAAGGCCTGCGCTGATCATCCGCCTCACCATCGACGCCGATACCGCGTATGCGCGTAAACCCGACCATCACCTGTCCGAGCTGCGCGACAAAATCGAGGTGATGCCGCGCATCCGCTACAACGGCGCCAATGTACGTGATATCGATTCGCGGATGCCGTATCCGCAAGTGCTGCAAGCTGCCTTGCAGGCAATCGATGCGGCGCTCACCCGCGCGCAACAGCGCTGACGTTTTCGCAAACCGGCGATGCCCGGCGTACCCCGAGCAGGATCAACATGGATCTCAATCTGCGCGACAAGGTGGCGATCATCACCGGTGCCAGTCGCGGCATTGGCCGTACCATCGCCCGCACGCTGGTAGGCGAAGGCGCAAAGGTGGTGGTGGTCGCGCGATCACGCGAAGCACTTGACGTGCTGGCGCGCGAGAGCGGCGGTGATTGCCTGGTGCATGCCGCCGATCTGCGCGACCCTAGTGTCCTGTCACGCCTCTAGTGACGTGTTCAGAGCCTCCGCCCAAGTGCCAAGACAAGGCGCAGTCCGCAGGGAATGGCGTGCCCTTGCCAAGGACTGCAACGCAGTATTGGCGCTTGGGCGAGTCCTGCGCTCGCGCGCCTAGCATCTGGCCGCTTCTCAGCTTGCTGAATACGCCACTAGAGGCGTGACAGGACACTAGCGCAGCCGCTGCGCTGATCGCGGCGACACTGGCGCGCTTCGGGCGCATCGACGTACTGGTCAACAACGCCGGCGCCACCGTACGCGGGGATTTTCTCGCGCTCGACGACGCTCAGTGGGCCGACGGATTTGCGCTGAAGTTCTTCGGTGCGATGCGTTGCTGTCGTGCCGCCTGGCCGCATCTGCGCGCCAGTAGCGGCGCGATCGTCAATATTGCCGGCGTCGGCGGCCGCACCGGTAGCGCCGAATTCGCCATCGGCGGCAGCGTCAACGCCGCCGTACTCAATCTCACCAAGGCGCTCGCGGATCGCGGGATTGCCGACGGCGTGCGGGTCAACGCGATCAATCCCGGCTCGATCGCCACCGATCGCCTGCTCACGCGCATCGCCAGCGTCGCGCAAAGCGAAGGCATCGATGCTGAAACTGCGGCGCGGCGGATGGCGCAAAAACTCGGGGTAGCACGTTTTGGCACCCCCGAAGACGTGGCGCGCGCGGTGGCGTTTCTGGCCTCGCCTGCCGCCGCCTACCTGCAGGGCGCCATCCTCGACGTTGACGGCGGTCAGACGCGAACACTGTGACTCGCGATTCAGTCCGTTGGATGGGTAGAGCGTAGCGACCGAGCGAAGTGAAGGCGTAGTTCGCGCAGCGAACGCTGTCGCGAAGCGACAGAAACCCATCAATCCCAGTGCCTCGACGAATAGCAACGGAATTTTATCGCACGCGCTTACGCACGATCAGCGCCGAGGTATCGGCATCGCCGTGGCCGGCGTCAACGAGCGCCGCATAGTCGGCCAGTGCCTGGTCGATCACCGCGGTGCTGGTGCCGGCAGCGTGCGCCATGCCGTGTACGATGCGCAAATCCTTGAGCAGGTGCGCGCACTTGAAGCCGGGCACAAACTCGTTACGCAACATCGTCGCGCCGCGCTTGTCGAGAAACCAGTTGCCGGCAGCCCCGGCGGCCAGAGTCGGCAACAGCCGCGCCGGGTCGAGGCCAAGCCGTTCGCCGAGCGCCAGGCCCTCGCATACGGCTTCATTGATCCCGGCGACCAGAATCTGATTCACCGCCTTGGTGGCCTGGCCGGCACCACTGTCGCCCATCAGGGTGATTTTAGCGGCGTAGCATTGCAGCGCTACCATCGCCTTGTCGAGATCGGCCTGGGTGCCGCCGACCATCACCGACAGCTTGCCGTTGCGTGCGCCTTCGACGCCGCCGGAAACCGGCGCGTCGAGACAACCGATGCCGTACGCGGCGAGTTGTGCAGCGGCCTTGCACGCGGTGTCCACCGACACCGTTGAGTGATCGACCACCACCGCCCCTTCGCGCAACACCGTAGCCAGCGCGGCGACGTTTTCCAACACGTCACTATCCATCGAAACGCACAACACCACGATGCCGCACTCGGTAAAGTCGGATGCCGCATGCGCAGCAAGTACGCCCAGCTCTGCCGCCAGATGATCGGCCTTGGCCTGAGTGCGATTGCCCACCATCGCCAGCAGGCCGCGCTGATGCAGGTGGCGCGCAATCGGCTCGCCCATCGCGCCCAGTCCAATCACTCCGACGTTCATGTGTTGCTCCTGTGCTTGGCGGCAATGCAATTAAGGTGCAGTGAGGTCTGGATCATAGCGACGGATATCGGTAGCCTGCGACTGGTGCAACTTCAGAGCAACGTTTCAACCGGCCTGCAGCCAAGGCCCGCCATGGTGACGACCTTGATTCGTCCGGTCGCCCACAGGGTGGACTCCTACAGGTGAGCGCTACCGCCTGTCTGTGGCAGCGCACCCTGTGCGCGACCTGCCTACCGAGCTTAGCGAAGGCGTAACGAAGGCGTAGCGAGCATTGCGAGCGCTGTCGTGCAGCGACCGATTCCCGAGGCCCACCCACCACATCGCACACAATCTACGCCTCCACTACACTGGCCGGCAACCCACTGCCGTGCGGAGCCACACCATGAACGACCCCATGAACGACAACGCGCCCCTTCGCCCCATCGAGCGCTGGCTCGGAAACTATTCAGGCGATCATCGCAATCGCACCAACCAGCGCATCCATCTGGTTTGCGTACCAGCCATCGTGTGGACCGTCATCGCCGCGTTGTGGGCGATCCCGGTGCCACCGTCACTCGGCCAGCCGGGGCTGTGGGCCGGCATCGCGCTGGCGCTGGCGCTGAGCTACTACTGGCGGCTGTCGCGGCCACTGGCGCTTGGCCTGCTGGTCGCATTCGTTCTGATGGGCCTGCTCTGCCACCTGCTGTACCTGCGTCTGGGCGGTGGCGGCCTGGCGATCATCGCCAGCATCGTGTTTGTGGTCGCCTGGATCGGCCAGTTCATCGGTCATCACATTGAAGGCAAGCGGCCGAGTTTCTTCACCGATCTGGTGTATCTGCTGATCGGCCCGCTGTGGACGCTGAGCAAACTCTATCGCCGGCTCGGCTGGGCGTATTGAAGCACCGGTTTGAAAACAAAACCCCGCCTTGCGGCGGGGTTCTGCCTGGTACCACGCGGTCAACAACTGGATTCAGTAAACGTCATCCTGGGTGTTGTGTACATTGAACTTGCCAGTCGGGGTGATGATGCGCGGATCCTTGATCACCGCCTTGAGCTTGCGGGTCCTGTCATCCACCACCACGATCGCGGACTTCTGATCCTTGCCGTTCCAGACCGAGAACCACACCTCGTCGCCCTTGGCGTTGTACTCGGGCTGCACCACGCGTTTGGCGCCTTCGCCCAGGTTGGCCCATTGCGCAATCGGCAACACGACGTAGCCCTTGTCGAGATGGTCGATGTCGAACACCGCGATGCTCTGGCTGATCTTCGGTGGGATGGGTCTTGATGAACAATGAACCACCACCCTGGCCCTTGAGCACTTCCACCACCTTCCACGCATTGTCCTTGTGGTTCTCCGGGTCGGTCGCAATCAGCGTGATCTTTTCGTTGCCCAATGCCGAGGTTCCCCAAACCGGCCCAAACTGTGGATGCGTGAAGTTGGCACCACGGCCCGGATGTGGAATCTTGTCGACATCGATCATCGCGGTCATCTTGCGATCACGCGAATCGATCACCGCAATCTTGTCGGACTGGTTGGCGGCAGTGAGGAAGTAGCGCTTGGTCGAATCCCAGCCGCCGTCATGCAGGAAACGCGCGGCGTCGAGCGTGGTGATTTGCAGGTTGTTGATGTCGGCGTAGTTGACCAGCAACACCCGCCCGGTTTCCTTGACGTTGACGATGAACTCCGGGTGCTCGTGGCTGGCAACGATGGCGGCAACACGCGGCTCCGGGTGATATTCCTGGGTGTCCACGGTCATGCCGCGTGTGGATACGATCTTCTTCGGCTCCAGGGTGGCGCCATCCATGATCACGAACTGCGGTGGCCAATAGGCACCGGCAATCGCGTACTTGTCTTCGTATCCCTTGTACTTGGAGGTTTCGACCGAACGCGCTTCCAGACCGATTTTGATCTCGGCGACGCGATCGGGCACCTTCATCCACAGGTCGATCAGATCAAGCCGACCATCGCGGCCGATGGTGTAGATATACCGCCCCGAATCGGACATGCGCGAAATATGCACCGCATAGCCGGTCTTGATGATGTTGACGATCTTCTTGGTGTCACCATCGATCAGCGCTACTTCGCCGCTGTCGCGCAGCGTCACCGCAAAAATATTGTCGATGTTGAAGTCGTTCATCTTTTTGCTGGGCCGCTGATCGACCGGAATCAACACCTTCCAGGTATCAAGCATCTGCGGCATGCCCCATTCGGGCGGGTTCGGCGGATCGTGTTGCAGGAAGCGCGCCATGATGTCGATCTGCTCGGTAGTCAGATCACCCGATGTGCCCCAGTTGGGCATGCCCGCCGGGGAACCGAAGTTGATCAGCGCCTTGAGATACTCGGTGCCCTTGGCACGGGTGATGTCCGGGGTCAGCGGCTTGCCGGTAGCGCCCTTGCGCAGCACACCATGGCAACCGGCGCAGCGCTGGAAGAAGATATTGGTGGCCTGGTCGAACTCGGACTTGCTGATTGATGGCGCGTCGGGATTGACCACCATCTCGACATCACTGGATGCCAGTGTGGATGGCGCACCTTGATACGTGCTTTGCGCGCGCGGGGTACCCGGATGCGATTCGCCTTGCGCTTTGTCGGTACTCACAGCCAGGCGCGTGCGTGCAGCCTTGACCTGCTTCTCGCTGATCTTGCCGCCGGGGTTGCCCCAACTGTTGAGCACATGGGTAACGATGTGTGCCACGTCGCTATCGGCCAGATGGCTCATCGCCGGCATCACGTTGTTGTACTCAACGCCGTTGACGACCATCTTGCCGCTGAAGCCCTTGAGCACGCCGGCAATCAGATCGTCAGCCTTGTTCTTGGCGATGAAATCCGAACCGGCCAAAGGCGGAAATGCACCCGGTAACCCAGCACCGGTTGGTTGATGACAGGCGGCGCAATTGGCCAGATACGCGGCCTGTCCGGCTTCATCGGGATGCTTGCCCGGCCGCTCGTTGGCATCCTGCGCCAATGTGCTGCCGGCCAAGGCCATCAACATCGCCGCAGCAAGCAGGCGTGGCGTGCGCAATGCCTTCGGAATATGTCGCTCAAGCTGTGTCATCACGGTTCTCCAAGGGATCGAATCTGGCCCACTCGGGGCGTCGAAGACTAGCTTGAACCTCTGCCGCCATGGCTCCGTGATCTGGATCAAGCCGAAGCCAGATTGTCGCCACGCCACAGCAGTAGCTGACTGCGATCAATTCGTGTTTGCGGTGCGCCGCGTAACCTGAGCGCAGTCCAATTTGGAGTGTGTGTGATGACCCTGAAGCCGCTGGCAGCCCTGATCGCCGTTGCGCTGGCGCTACCCCCTGTTGCCGTCGCCAGTGATGCTGGCAGTGCGGCAGCAGGCCCTGCCTTTGAACTGGACCGGATGGTAGTGGTAGCAAGCAAGGTGGCCGAACCGATCCAGCAAGTGGTCGGCTCCATCAGTGTGATCGATCGCGGCGAAATCGAGCGCACCATGGCCCAGGATATCCGCGACATGGTGCGTTACGAGCCGGGTGTCAGCGTGGTCGGCGATCCCAGTCGCTTTGGCCTGCAGGGCTTTTCCATTCGCGGCCTGGACGGCAACCGGGTGGGCATGGTGGTTGATGATGTGCCGCTGCCGAAGGGCTTTGGTGTCGGCAGCTTCTCGCTTGCCGGCCGCGACCTGATCGATGTCGAGGCCATCGAGCAAGTGGAGATATTGCGCGGCCCGGCATCCACGTTGTGGGGTAGTGATGCGCTCGCCGGCATTGTCAACTACCGCACTCGTGAGCCCGATGATTTCCTTGCGCGCGGCGACGGCGAGGGCGAGTTTTATGGTGCTCGCATCGGCTATTCCAGCCGCGATGACAGCGTGTTGGCCGGTGCCGGCTGGGCCGCCGAATCCGGGCCGTGGCAGGCGATGGCGTCGCTGGCGCGGCGCGAGGGCAGCGAGAGCGAAAACTCGGCCGATGATCCGCTGCGCAAGGCCAATCCCGCCGACACCTTGCGCCAGAGCGCCTTGCTCAAGCTGATCCGCGATGCCGGCGCACTCGGCCGCTGGCGGCTGACACTGGACCACAGCCGCAGCGAAGTGCAAACCGATGTGCAATCCCTGGTCAATGGCCCCGGCCAGTTTTCCAGCACCACCGCCTTGCGCGCGGATGATCGTGCGCGGCGCACCCGCGTCAGCCTCGATGGCAGCATCGATACCGGTCTGCCGTGGCTGGACTCACTCAATGTGTTGGTCTACGGCCAGAACGCCGATACCCGCCAGCACGCCGAACAGCATCGGCGCCCGGAGGGGCGTACCCGTTTTTTTTCTTTGCGTGAGCGCGATTTCAACTACGAAGAGAATGTTCGCGGTTTCAAATTGCTTGGCCAGCAACGCGGCAACTGGCTCGGCATCAGCCACTGGAATGTGGTCGGCGTCGAGTTTGCGCATACCCGTTATCGCGATTTGCGCGATGGCTTTGAAACCAATCTCGATACCGGCGTCACCAGCAAAACCGTGATCGGCGAAGTGCTGCCGGTGCGCGATTTCCCCAAGTCCACCGGCAAAGAGCTGGGCGTGTTCTGGCAGGATGAAATGCGCCTTGACGAACGCCTGGCGTTGATCCCGGCGCTACGCTGGGAGCGTTATCGGCTCGATGCGCAGCCGGATGCAACCTATCGCGCTGACAACCCGAGCGGCGAGCCGGCTGACATCCGCGAATCGCGGCTCACCGCACGCCTTGGCGCACGTTGGAAGCTCAATGATCGCAGCAGCCTGTTCGTACAGTACGCCGAGGGCTTTCGCGCACCGCCATTTGGCGATGTCAATGTCGGCTTCACCATCCCCGCCTTCAACTTTCTGGCGCGTCCCAACCCAAACCTGAAATCGGAAACCAGCAAGGGCTTCGAAGCCGGTTGGCGCTATGAATCACCGGAGTTGCGCGCCAGCCTGGCGCTGTTCAACAACCGCTACCGCAACCTGATCGAGTCGCGCGCCAACATGGGCACCGACCCGGCGACCGGCGCCTTGGTATTCCAGTCGGTAAACCGCGATCGCGCACGGATTCGTGGCGTCGAGGCCAGCCTCAGCATTGCGCTGGACACCTGGGCCGACGCACTGGCCGGCTGGCGCCTGCGCAGCGCCGCCGCCTGGACCGAAGGCGACGATACCCGCCGCAATCAGCCGTTGAACACCGTGGACCCGGCGCGGCTGGTGCTGGGTATCGGTTATGACAGCCGCAACGGCCAGTTTGGCGGCGAACTGGTGGGCACCGGCGTGCTGCGCAAGACCGACGTCGACACCAGCACCGCCAACCTGTTTCGCAGCCCCGGCTATGGCCTGATCGACCTGCTCGCATGGTGGAGGCCGAACGACGTGATTCGCGTAAACGCTGGCGTGTTCAACCTGGCCGACCGCAAACACTGGGACTGGGCCAGCACCCGCAACCTGCTTGCCAACGCGCCCGACCTGGAGTTCTTCACCGGCGCAGGCCGCAATGCCTCGATCACGGTGTATGTGGAGTGGTGAGGTGGCGGCGCCCACACAGGGCTCTACAGAAGCCGCGATGTTTCATTGTGAGCAACTGTGTTTCTGCTGGTGCCAAACCGTGCTGCTGTGGGAGCCGGCCTGCCGGCGAACAACCCCGCGACAGCTTCGCGCGCAAGGCGCGCTCCCACGAACGCACTGAAGCATTACTGTCGGAGCCCACCCTGTGGGCGACCGGGATGCACGGAAATCAGCAAGCCGTTACATAAACCACGAATAGAACACACCCAGCGGATGATGCATGCGCGCCACGCCCAGCATGTAGCCATAGGTCAGCAACGCGGCGACAAAGCTGATCGCGCGTGTACGCTGCGTTCTTCCGCGTTTGAGTGCAACGGTTCCCAGCACCACGTACACCACCAACAACACCAGCTTGAGGGTGAGCCAGCCGTTGGCGAACACGCCTGCCGGCAGAATGGTGAGCAGCATCAGCGCGGCGGTGAGCAGGGTGGTATCGATGCTGTAACTGAGGTACCGCAGCGGCGCCGCCAGCGGCCAGCGCTGGCCGGCGAGCACGCCGATGCCACGTAGCGCAAACAAGCTGCCGCTGAGCAGCACGGCAATGAGGTGAACCAGTTTGATCTGAGCGTAAAACGCAATCATCGGTATTGCCCGTCGCCTGAAAACAGGCGACGAGTTTACTTGTCTGCGTGCACCGGCATCTTGACCTGGCTCAGTCGCTGTCGCTGTCGCTGTGTACGATCACGCCCAGCATCGGGTCGACCGGCGCATTCCACGGCGCACGCGCCAGCATCGCGCGGGTTTGTGCGTAACCCGATTCATGACGCCTGCGAATGCCATCAACGGAGAAATCGATGTCCTTGGTGGCACCCTCACCCTTGAGATGCGGCGGGCTGAGCATGGCGACATGCATGACAGTGCGGCAGCCATACGCGGCCAGCGCCTGGTTTTCGGCGGATTTGCGCGCGGCGTCGGGTAGCTGGCCGGCCAGCTCACGCACAATATGGCGCAAGTGATGGATCTGTTGCTGGCGGGCGATGTGGCTGTGCGCACGGCTGGCGTACTGGATGTCCTTCTGCCGCTCCATCACCTGCGCGACGCTCTCCGGTTCATCGCCGTGGGCGTGCCATACATTCACCGCAAAAATCAGCGAATCGCGGCGCGGGTGGTCATCGAGCACCGCCTCGATCGGGGTATTGGAATAGATGCCGCCATCCCAGTACGCCTCGCCATCGATCCGCACCGCCGGAAACGCCGGCGGCAACGCGCCCGACGCGAGGATGTGATCGATGCCGAGGGTGTCGCGCTGCGAATCGAAGTAACGCATCGCTGCGGTGCGCACATTGACCGCGCCGATGGTCAGCCGCGGCGCGTTGGCGTTCAGCCGATCCGCGTCGATCAGCCCGGCCAGGGTTTCGCGCAGCGGCGCGGTGTCGTAATACGAGGTCCGTTCCAGCCCGACCGCGGCATTGATGCCAAGCCAGGCATTCGGATTGGGGCTGAAAAAACCGGGCACACCGCGCGCCATGATCGCCATGTCGCTCAGCGCGCTGGCCAGCCCCGGCGGTGTCCACAGCCCCATGCCGTGCTGGGTGATGCGCTGCCAGAACGCGTCCAGTGCGGCCATGCGCTGTTCGGGCGGATTGCCGGCAATCAGCGCGGCATTGATGGCACCGATCGAGGTGCCGATGATCCAGTCCGGCTCGATGCCCGCCTCGTGCAGGGCTTGATAGGCACCCACCTGAAACGCGCCGAGCGCGCCACCGCCTTGCAGCACCAGCACGGTCTGCCCGAGCGGTGCGCAGGCATCGGGCGCGGCGGCCTTGCTCTTGCCACGTTTGTTCGGAGCACTCATGTCTTCGCCTTGGTGGTGGTCTTGTAATCATGGATCACGCGGCCGTAAGGCAGGGTCAGATCGGCAATGAAATGCAGGCCACCGAGCACCTTGCGCACCGGCAGGTCGGCCAAGGGCGCGTTGACGTGTGGCAGCAGATGCAGGCGCGCCGGGCCGGACCAAGCCCCCTTGACCTGAATATCGACCAGCTCATACGCCACCAACTGCGCAATCGCCAACGAGCCGTCGACATCCGGGATCAGCTTGAGGTTGACCTGGGTCGCACTCATTTTTTCGATGATCGAAACCGACGAGCAGGCCTTGCGCCCTTTCAGGTCGTATAGCAGGTGCTGATGCTTGTAGCCCATGGTGCCCACCGCCACTTGCACACCGGCGTAGTCGAGGGTGCCGGTGAGGGTGTCGTGCACCACCTGCAATTTCGGATGGCCGAGCTTTTTCGGGAAACCCCAGATTTCGCGGCCACCGGCAATCGGCGGGTGATCATCGAGGTACATCTGCGCGGTGAAGTTGACCGGCGTGTCGTTGAAGCGCGCCGGAATCACCAGACCCGATTCGGTATAACTGCCGAAACCGGAGGAATCGGGCATGCGGATGAACTCGCACAGCACCCGGTTGCTGCCGTCGGGTTGCAGTGGTTCGGGCAATGCAGCGCGAATCGCGTCCGGGTCCGACTCATAGCTGATGATCAGGTATTCGCGGTCGATGAAACGGTACGGGCCGGCCGGATACGAGGGCGATGCCATTGGCATCGACGGCAGGCCGAGGATGTCGGTCGCGTTCATGCGCTTTTGCCCTGGTTATCGAGTACGGCCATCACTGCGCGGTCCAGCCGCCATCGATCGGCAGGATTGCGCCGGTGATCGACGCTGCATCATCGGCACACAAAAACTTCGCTAGTGCCGCGACTTGTTCAACCGTGACAAACTTCTTGGTCGGCTGCGCATGCAACATCACATCATTGATTACCTGCTGCTCGGTGATGCCGCGCGCCTTGGCGGTTTCCGGGATCTGCTTTTCCACCAGTGGTGTGCGCACGTAACCCGGACAGATCGCATTGACGGTGATGCCCTGCTCGGCCACTTCCAATGCCACGGTTTTGGTCAGCCCGGCAATTCCGTGCTTGGCCGCCACATACGCCGATTTGAACGGGCTGGCCACCAGCGCATGCGCCGAGGCCATGTTGATGACCCGGCCCCAGCCCTTTTTCTTCATCGCCGGCAACGCCAGGCGGGTGGTGTGGAATGCCGATGACAGGTTGATGGCGATGATCGCGTCCCATTTGCCCGGCGGAAACTCGTCAATTGGCGCGACATGCTGGATGCCGGCATTGTTGACCAGGATATCGATGCAACCGAACTCCGCGATTGCGGCGTCGATCATCCGTTCGATCGCATCGGGCTTGCTCATGTCGGCGCCGTCGTAACGCACCGTGGCACCGTGCTCGCTGGCCAGCCGCGAGCGAATCGCCTCGATTTCGGCGGCATCGCCAAAACCGTTGAGAATCACATTGGCGCCGGCGGCGGCGAAAGCCTCGGCAATCCCCAGGCCGATGCCAGAGGTGGAGCCGGTGATGAGTGCGGTCTTGTGCTTGAGCATGGTGTCCTCGCGGGGGTTCAGGGATTGTGCCAATGGCAACACGCGCACGCGACACAGGGATGACGGCACAGCGCGCGGCGAACAGGCGGCAGGGGATGGACAACTGCCAAGCCCGATTGTTGCATGGCAACAATGAACCGGGCCCAGCGGTGCCGGAATGCTCGCGTGAACCTGAGCTCAGCCGGGTTTGCCGTCCGCACGCGGGCTCAGATAGATGCGCATCGAGCGCAACACCCACGGCGTGAACGCCAGCAGCCAGCCTACCCCGGCCACGATCTGCCACAGCGGGCCATCGCTCGCTGCTTCAGAAAGCAGGCGGATCACCGCAACGCACTGTATGGTGATGAACGCAAACCAGGCGACGCCGGTCATGTGCAGCGGCTGCCCGGAGTGGCCCTGAGTAACGCGGGTAACCATCGCCACCAGCAGGCTGCCGAAAAAGCCGATGGTGATGGCGTGTACCGGGCCGCGGCCGAACACGAACTCGCCACTGATCGCAAATACCAGGCTTTGCAGCGCAAACAAGCCAAACCCGATCGGCAACCAGCCAAAGCCAATCAGCAAGACCGACAACAGGCCGGGCATCGGGTTGCGCGGTCGCTCCTGCGCGTCCGGCAACTGCTCCTGCGTTGCTCTCGGCCGCTGTTCCAGACGCGGCTCTACCTCCTCCATCCGTGGAGTCGTACCTCCGGCATCCATGCCGTCGCCATGCTCTTGCGACACTCGCACATCCCTGTGCTTCGGCCACCACTGCCAAAGCGTAAACGCCGCCAGCAACGCCATCGGCAGGTCGGCGATCCACAGCAGGCGGTAGCCGTGCATCAATTCCAGCAACAGATGCGCGAATACCAGCAACCACCACGCCGCCAGCAGCCACAGCGGCCGCCACATCCGATAGCCCGGGATCACCACGCTGGCGAAAAACGGCAGCATGCGATGGCACACGGTGAGATAGACCGGCAACGCAAATCCGAACACTGCGATCTTGATCGCCGCGAACACCCACAGCAGGTGCGACTGCGCGTGCAGCCAGGCAGCAAACAGCAACCAGGCCAGCAGGCCCATGGCCAACGCCGCGAACGCGCTGAGTGCATGCCAGGTGCGGCCCTGTTCGCGCCCCACAAACCGACCAGCATCAGTACCTGACCACCGAACAGGCCGAGGCCGACCGGCAGGTAATGCCAACGACTGAGCGCGGGTTGGTTCATCCAGCGCGGGAAAACGGTCAGTAAAAACCCGAACATGAACGGCGCCAGCACCTGCAGCGGCATCATCAGCGCGTGTACCCAACCGGCCGGAATCGGTGATTGCGGCAGCGCCAGTACCGGCCAATGCTGGCCGATCAACCACAGCGTCCACCACAGCATCATCGCCAACACGTTGAATGTACCAACAAAAAACAGCAGGCGGTGGGGCGCCTCGGCAAGTCGCGGCAGTGCCATTTCAGGGGATGTGTTCATGCGAACCATTCTCATGACATTGGATTTCACGCACATTGATCCAGATCATGACGGGCGCGGTAAAAATAGCGTGTCATGGCAGCCTGCTCGAACCCGGACACCATAAGTGACGCCAGACGATCATTCCTTCGTGCCGTTGCCGTTGCAGCAGGCGCGCCATGTGATCGACCGCATCGATGACACGTTGCTGCTGCTGGTGGCGATGCGTCGGCGTCTGGTCGACGCGGTGGGCGTGATCAAACGGCGGCGGCGTGTGCAAGCGCATGATCCGCTGCGCGAGCATGCCGTTCATCGCCGCGCCGGTACGCTTAGCGCCCGCCTCGGCCTGCCCGCGCCGCTGGCGCACGCGCTGATGGACCTGTTGATCGCCGATGGCCGTGCGCAGCAGGGCATCGTTGAATTACCCGCTGCAACGCCGAATCAAGGAAGCACCGCAATGACCACCTATACCCCGGCAACACCAACGCCATCATCGTTTGCCTCGCTCGGCGAGCGCCTGGGCCATGCCGCTTTGCGTGCGGTGCCGCCGCCGCAGCGCTTGGCGCCACTGCTGCGAGTTTTGCCGCCGATACTGCAACAGCGCGCGCTGGAGCTGGCAATGTCGCGGGTGCTGGCACCAGCAATGGCTATCGGCGACCTGGATTTCATGCTCGGCCGGCGGCTTGGCATCAGCGTGTCCGACCTCGGCTTGCATTGGGTGATCGAGTTGCGCGGCGAGCAACTGTACGTCTGCGCGCCGGGCGTCGAAGCCGAGGCCTCGGTGCGCGGCAGCGCCACCGATCTGCTGCTGCTGGCGAGCCGGCTCGAAGATGCCGACACCCTGTTTTTCCAGCGTCGGCTGGAACTGACCGGCGATACCGAACTGGGCCTGACCGCGCGCAACCTGCTTGATCGTCTGCCGTGGGAGGAGGTGCCGCTGGGCCTGCGCATCGCACTCAATCGCAGCGCCCGTTTCGCCCGCGCCGCACGCGCTGCGCATCGCGATGACCGCTCGGGCGATACGCATTGACGTGAATTCGCGGCGATGTTGTGCATCGCGCATCGACGCACATGAGGGTTGCGGCCTACACCGCCATCCCGGCGCGGCCATGCCAATAACCGTTGTCATCGCCACGGCGTGGCAACGGGGTTTCGCTGGCGAGCGCGGCGCGGAAATACTGCACCACTTCGGCCATGCCTTCGGCCTGCGGATACAGCCGCAACAAGCCGACACCGAGCGCGCGCATTTCCGCGATTTCCGGCGCCAGATCGCAGACCTCACGGCCTTGTATCTGAATCCCGTTGATGACCAAAAACGGTTCACCGTCGCGGGTGGCCAGCGGCAAGCCATCAGGATGCTTCAGGCAACGAAACTCGCACTGATCCTTGCCGACATCCAGTGCGCGGGCGGTAAAGCAGCGCGCCGAATAGGCCAGTGGCAAACGGCCCCAGGCAATCAGCTCGATTTCCGGCAGCATGATCGATTCGGCGGTGGCCGCATCGCACAGTTCGCGCAGCAGATCGCGGCTCAACTCGACACCCGGCACCCAGCGCTGCATGCCATCGGCAGCCAGCATCGCCAAGGCACGATGGTTGTAAACGTTCAATGTTGGCCCACCGACAAACGGCAGGCCGCGTTCGCGGCACAACTGTACTGCTGACAGATCATTGGCCTCGATCCGGAAGCGGCCATTCTCGACCAGGCGTTGCAGCGCGCCCAGCTCGGACTCGGCCTCCAGCAAGGCCAGGCTCGACATCACCACCTCATGGCCGCTGTCGGCGATCTCGTTGGCCAGCGCCAGCCAGTCGCGGCTGCGCAGTTCGCGCCGTTTCGAGCACACGTTTTCGCCGAGATAGAACACGTCCAGCGGCCAGCGCATGGCTTCGCGGTAATACGCGAACACTTGATCGCGTGGCCAGAAATATTGCGGGGGTCCCAGGCTCAGTCGCATGGATTCAATCCTTCGCATGTTGAAACATGATGTAGGTAACCATTGCGGTCGGTCGCTTCGCGACACTGGCTTCGCCAGTCCCGCCTTCGCTTCGCTCGGTCGCCCGCAGGGTGGGCTCCTACAAAGAGCGGTCACGCTTACCTGTAGGAGCCCACCCTGTGGGCGACCATCCGGCGCTCAATGCCACGCCCGGTGATACGGGCCGAGCGTGGTCTGGTGGCCTTCGGCATGTGCCGACAGCGCGCTTTTCCAGGCCGGTTCCACTGACCAGTGTTCCGGATCGGCTGCATAGCGATCAATTGCGCTGCGCCAGGCGTGGGTCACGCTCGACACATACGCCACGCCGCGCTGGCGCCCTTCGATCTTGAGCGCGCTGACCCCGATCTGCATCAAGCGCGGCAGTAACTCCATGGTGTTCAGGCTGGTCGGTTCTTCCAGCGCGTGAAACACCTCGTCGCCGACGTTGAAGCGGCCCTTGCACACGGTCGGGTAGCCGGCCGGCTCGCCAGCGGCGAAGCGGTCGATCAGCACCCCGTTCAGATGCACCGCGCGCCTGCCGTCCGGCAGCTCTTCCCAACGCACAAACTTCGCCGGCGAGCACACCCCATGGCGGTTGGGCGAAGCGCCGGTGACGTAGCTCGATAGCTGGCAGCGGCCTTCGACCATGATGCACAGGCTGCCGAACGCGAACACTTCCAGCGGCACCGGGCTGCTGGCGCACAGGCGCTCGACTTGCTCGATCGACAGCACCCGCGGCAACACTGCACGCGCAATGCCGAAACGCTCGTGGCAATAGCGCAACGCGGCGGCCGTGGTCGCTGAACCTTGCACCGACAGATGCCGCGGCAGCTGCGGATGGGTGCGCATGGCGTAGTCGAGCACCGCCATCTCGGCGGCAATGATGGCGTCGGCACCGAGGTCGGCGGCGCGATCCACGGCGGCCTCGAACATCGCCAGCCGCGCCGAATCGGGATAGGTATTGAGCGCGATGTACAACTTGCGCCCGCGCTGGTGCGCGTAATCCGCGCCCTGGCGCAGTTCGGTCTCGTTGAAGTTGAGGCCGGGGAAGGCACGCGCGTTGGTCTGGTCGCGGAACCCGACATAGACCGCGTCGGCACCGGCATCGATGGCCGCCTTGAGGGCCGGCAGATTGCCGGCGGGACAAACCAGTTGCATGACGGGTTTCACCTCATGGCCTGAAGTCGGGTATCGATTGTCGCCGCCGGTATCGGCCGGGGACTTGATCCGGATCAGGTTTGCGGCATTGCGGAAAGCTTTTCCCACAACGCCCGTACCTTTTTCTCGATTGCGGGGTCGGTGGTGATCGGCTGACTCCAACTGCGCGTGGTTTCGCCGGGCCATTTGTTGGTGGCATCCAGCCCCAGTTTCGAGCCGAGGCCCGGCACCGGGCTGGCGAAATCCAGATAATCGATCGGCGTGTTTTCGATCAGCAGGCTATCGCGCGCCGGATCGACGCGGGTGGAAACCGCCCAGATCACCTGCGACCAATCGCGTACATCGATGTCGGCATCGGTGACGATCACGAACTTGGTGTAGGTGAACTGGCGCAGGTACGACCACACGCCCATCATGACCCGCCGCGCGTGTCCCGCGTACTGCTTGCGGATGCTCACTACCGCGACGCGGTACGAACACGCTTCCGGCGGCAGGTAGAAATCGACGATTTCGGGAAACACTTTCTGCAGGATCGGCACGAAGATCTCGTTCAGCGCCAGCGCCAGCACCGAAGGTTCATCAAACGGTGCGCGGCCCATGTAACTGCCGTGATAGATCGCATCGCGGCGCAGGCTCATACGCTCGATGGTGAATACCGGAAACGGCGCCTGCGCGTTGTAGTAGCCGGTGTGATCGCCGAACGGCCCTTCCAGCGCGGTATCGCCGGGCTGGATGAAGCCTTCGAGCACGATCTCGGCGCCGGCCGGCGCGTCCAGGCCGGTCAGCGCGCTGTGCCAGACGCGGGTGCGCTCGCCGCGCAGCAGGCCGGCGAATTCGTATTCGGACAGGGTGTCGGGCACCGGCGCCACCGCCGCCAGCAGCGTCGCCGGGTCGGCGCCAATCGCCACCACCACCGGGAACGGTTTGTCTGGATGCGCGGCCTGCCAGTCGGCATAATCGAGCGCGCCGCCGCGATGCGGCAGCCAGCGCATGATCACCCGATTCCGGTCGATTACCTGTTGCCGGTAGATCGCCACGTTCTGGCGTTTCTGGCGGGTGCCACGGGTCACCACCAGGCCAAAGGTGATCAGCTTGCCGGTATCTCCCGGCCAGCAGCGCTGGATCGGCAGCCGGCCGAGATCCACTTCGTCACCGGTCAGCACCTGCTCCTGAAACGCCGCCTCGCGCACGGTGCGCGGCGCCACATGCGCCAGTTGCGCCAGCTCCGGCCATTGCAACAGGGCTTCACGCAGATTGCTCGGCCAGCGCGGTTCCTTGATCGCCGCCAGCAGCGCGCCGAGCTCGCGCAGCGACGCCAGCGGCCGGCCTGAAATCGCCGCCTCGATGCGATCGCGATGGCCAAACAGATTGCCCAGCAACGGGTGTTGCGAGCCACAGGGCTGCTGCATCAACAGCGCCGGCCCCTGCGCACGCAATGCGTGCAGGCACAGCGCAGTGCTTTCCAGTTCGGGATCAACCGCCTCGCGCACCCGCCGCAGGCTGTTGTTTTTTTCCAGATGCGCAATGAAGCTGCGCAGATCGTGAAATGCCATCACCCGCTCTCCGTGAGTTGCCGGCAACGCTCCATGCTGCGCGGTGCGCTGCCATTGAATCCAGCCACTGTGGCCGATTCACGTCTGCCGCAATTTGATCTGGATCAGGGCTGAGGCAGTGCGTTGCTGCAATGCTTTGCCGCCCTGTCTGCGGTAAACCGCCGGGATCTGTGCAATGTCCGATCTGTCCGCGCTGCCCCGCCCCGAGCCCCGCCCCGGGCTGGAACACGAATACGCCGAGCTCGGCGAGCGTCTGCGCGGCCTGCTGCCGTGCGTGGAATGGCCGTTGCACCTGCCGTGGATCGACGCGATACGCCGCCTGAAGGCGCTGCGCGGCGCCACCATCCTCGCTCACAGCTATCAGTCGCCGGAGATTTTTCACGGCGTTGCCGATGTCACTGGCGACTCGCTGGCGCTGGCCGAAGCGGCGGCACACTGCGACAGCGAGATCATCGTGTTCTGCGGCGTGCAGTTCATGGCCGAGACCGCGAAGATACTGGCGCCCTCGCGCACCGTGCTGATCCCGGATACCGCCGCCGGCTGTTCGCTGGCCGCCTCGATCACCGCCGCCGATGTGCGTGCCCTGCGCCAGCGCCATCCCGGGGTGCCGGTGGTGAGCTACATCAACACCTCAGCGGAAGTGAAAGCCGAATCCGACGCCTGCTGCACCTCGGCCAATGCCTTGCAGGTGGTCGAATCGATGGCCAGCCCGCAGGTGATCTTTCTGCCTGATCGCTACCTCGGCCAGTACATCGCCGCGCAAACGGCCGTCGAGCTGATCCTGTGGCAAGGCAGTTGCGAGGTACACGAGTTATTCAGCGCCGCGCAGGTGCAGCAAACCCGCGAGCGCTTCGCGGCGCAAATCATCGCCCATCCCGAATGCACGCCCGAGGTGCTGGCCGAAGCGGATTTTGTCGGCTCCACCACCGCCATGGCCGGCTGGCTGCGCAAACACCGGCCGCAAAAAGTGGCGCTGATCACCGAATGCTCGATGGCCGATAATCTCAAGGCCGAGTTCCCGCAGATCGCCTTCATCCAGCCGTGCAACCTGTGCCCGCACATGCAGCGCATCACCCTGCCCAACATCTACGCCTGTCTGCGTGATCGGCAATACGAGGTCACCGTTGACCCGGCAATCGCCGCGCGTGCGCGGCAATCGCTGCAGCGGATGCTCGCGGTAGGTCGCCGTGACCGTGTCTGATTGCGAGTGGTGAACGAGCTACCCATCGTCGTCATCGGCGCGGCATTTCGGCGGCGATGCCCGCCCTTGGCTCAACCTGCAGACCGTCCACGACCTGCGCTGACCGCAACCGCGCGCCAAGCGCATCGCGCGCAAGGTCAAGTCAACGGCGGCTTGAATGCCGAATGCTGATGTATCAATACAAGGCGTGACCCAATACTGTTAGACCCCACAGAACCCTCTTCCGTTGTCCGCGTTGACAACGGATCAACTTGTTGGCACACTGACCAACATGAAGGCCACTGAGCTACTGAGGCGACGCATCCCGTACACCGAGGCGGCGTTTGCCGAACTCGTTCTATGGCAGCTTCCAGCGCCGCTACCGGGTTCGAGCCACTCCTACAAGTACCGCCTGGCGTACGTGGTTGCAGGAGTATCCGTTCTCAGGTACGACAACGAGTCAGGCAAGGGTGACCATCGGCACTTCAGAGACAAGGAGTCTCGGTACGCCTTTGATGACGTAGACAAGCTTCTCGCCTCTTTCCAACGAGACATCGAAAGGATCAACCGTGAAGACAGTGACTCTTGATGTTCGCCCGCCCGCCGAGGCGATGGCAGATTTCGCACAGGCTTGGAAGACTGGGAAGGCGGCAAAGCCGGACCAGATTTCCTTCGCTACACCCGAGCTTCTTTGGAAGGTACTCACCGCCAAACGCTGGGAGCTTCTCAAAGCACTTTGCGGTGCAGGGCCGGTCACCGTTCGCGAGGCGGCGCGCCGCGTCGGTCGGGATATCAAGGCAGTCCATACAGACTTGTCTGCCCTACTGTCAGCCGGTGTACTGAGCCGCACTGAGTCTGGTCAAGTCGAGTTCCCGTACGAGGCCGTCAAGGTCGAGTTCCTGCTCCAGGCGGCCTGATGCGCGCGGCGGGGTCCAACCCCTCGCTCAAGCGGAGCGCCAACGGCAGAACGCTTAGCTCGAACTTTGGGCGGCAGAAGAAACAGTCCCGAACATACAATTCGTCGTCACTTCTTCAATTTGCCGACTGCCAGCACCTGACGCGGCCATAGTGCAGCATCGTGGCCCAGACCCTGCAATGCGCGTGGTGGCGGGCCGCTGAGCTTGCCGCGTTTGTTCGGATGCACCTGGCGGCCAGTCCAGTCGAGC
>PGZE01000019.1 GCA_002840015.1 Gammaproteobacteria bacterium HGW-Gammaproteobacteria-2
CCATCATCATGCCTTCAATGGCAACACCCGCTCCACTCTTTTTTCGCCGTGCGGGCTGGTGGAAATCCAGCCGCGAAGGAGAGTTTTGCAAGAGCCTCTGTATACTCAAGTTTTTCGAGTGGTGCGACGGGCCGCGTCAGACGTTTGTGCGGTGTCTGTTCCGGGGGTGTCATGGATAGTGAGATCCGCAACGATGCCGAGCACGCCAGCATACTGGCCGACGAGCCATTGAGCGCAGCTCCGGTCGCCATTGGGTTTGAGCGCAGGGTACGCCGTGCCGCGTGGTGGTCGGCGGCCAAGGTGGCCAGCCTCTACGCGCTGTTTGGCATCGTCTGGATCGTGTTGAGTGACCGCGTGCTGGGTCGGCTGGGCGCTACTGTCAGCGTTGACTTGTTGCAGTTCGGCACGCTTAAAGGTCTTGCGTTCGTGCTGGTTACGGCCACCGTGTTGTTGCTGGGGCTGCATCGCGCTCTGCTGCGTTGGCATCGATTTGAAATCAAGGCACGGGCGTCGGCGGAGTTGATGCGCACGGTTGCCGCAACCTTGCCCGATGCGTTGGTAGTGCTCGACGCTGACGGTCGCATTCGCTACGCCAACACACATGCGCGCACGGTGCTGGGTGTTACCCGATCGGCCTTGATCGGCAACGCCTTCGATGCGCCGGAATGGACGATCACTGATGCTGATGGTGCCGCGATGGAGTCTTCGCGTTTGCCGTTTGCCCAGGTGCGCGCGCAAATGAAGCCGGTTATGGGCGCCGTGCATGCGATTAACCCGGCCGGGTCGGCACGCAAGGTGCTGTCGGTCAACGCCGCACCACTGGTTTCTGCCGACGGTGAGTTTGCTGGCATGGTGGCGAGCATCCGCGATATCACCCAGGCCCGGCGCGAGCAGATCATTGATGAACGCAGTCGCGGCGTGCTGCGCGCATTGTCGGATTTCGATGCCTTTGTACTGGAGCCGCGCACGGCGCAGGAAACCCTTGAATATGCGTGCCGCAGCCTGACCGAGCGCGGTGTGTGCGTTTTGGCATGGGTGGGTTTCGTCAAGGCCGATGCGGATCGCTCGGTTATGCCAGTCGCATCGGCAGGTGGCGGGCGCACCTACCTCGATACCCTGCGCGTAACGTGGGATGGTGCCGATACCGGGGCCGGGCCAGTAGGGCAGTCGATACGCAGCCGCAAGCTGGTGGTGGTCGACGATATCGCCAACGACCCCGGGTTTGCGCATTGGCGGCAATTTGCGCTGGATCACGGGTTCTCCTGCGCCTTCGCCGCGCCGGTCATTGGCCGCGCCGATTCGCCCGATTTCGTACTTTGCGGCTATCACCGCGAGGCGCGTGCCTACCCCGAACCGGTACAAGAATTGATCGCTGAGTTTTCCTATCGCCTCAGTCAGGCGCTGGCCCTGTCTCGGCGCCGGGTTGCCAGCGAGGTGGGCACACAGCGCTTGCAGGCCGCCTTGCATGGCACCGTCAACGCCTTGCAACGCATGGTCGAGGCCCGTGACCCGTATACGTTCGGGCACGAGGAGCGCGTGGCCAGGCTCGCGGTTGCAATCGCCGATGTACTGGGGTTTCCGCCGGCGCAGCGGCAGGCGCTGGATCTGGCGGCGCAATTGCATGACATCGGCAAAATGAGCGTGCCCGCCGAGATACTCAGCAAACCGACGCGCCTGACCAACGCCGAATACGAGTTGATTAAGGGCCATGTCGAATCCGGCTATCGCATTCTGGAGCAAATCGATTTCGGCATGCCGGTCGCCGACATCATGCGCCAGCATCACGAACGGCTGGATGGCTCGGGTTATCCCAATGGCTTGCTCGGCGAGCAGATACGGCTCGAGGCACGGGTGCTTGCGGTTGCCGACGTGGCCGAATCGATGTTGTCGCATCGGCCGTATCGTGCCGCGTTGACGCTGGAATTGGTGCGCGGCGAACTGCTTTCCGGGCGCGGTTCACGCTATGACGCCGATGCGGTGGATGCGTGCATGCAGGTGTTGACCGGCCCGCTCTCACCACTGTGACTGGCGCTGTTTTCAGCGTTCGACAAACGCCCGCTCGAACACATAATGCCCGGCCTGGCCGATGCGCGGCGCCGCGCTGAAATCGCGGGCATCGAGCAGTGCGCGGGTATCGGCCAGCATTTGTGGGCTACCGCAGATCATCACCCGGTCTTGTTCCGGGTTTAGTGGCGGCAAACCTGCCGCCACAGCCATCGCGCCGCTGTCGAGCAGGGTGGTGAGTCGGCCCTGATTGGCAAACGGCTCACGGGTCACCGCCGGGAAATAATGTAGCTTTGCACGGATTGCCTCACCAAGGTATTCATGGCGCGGCAATTCGTGGCTCAGATAATCGCGATAGGCGAGATCAGCAACCTGGCGCACGCCCTGAGCCAGCACCACATGCTCGAAGCGCTCCCAGGTTTCCGGGTCCTTGATGATCGACAGGAATGGCGCGATGCCGGTGCCAGTGCCGAGCAGATACAGGTTACGCCCCGGCAACAAGTCGCTGATCAACAGGGTGCCGGTTGGCTTGGTGCTAACGATCAGATCATCGCCCGCCTGGATATGTTGCAAGCGCGAGGTGAGCGGGCCATCGGCAACCTTGATGCTGAAGAACTCCAGTTCCTCTTCCCAGTTGGCACTGGCGATGGAGTAGGCGCGCAGCAGCGGCTTGTCATTCACCATTAGGCCGATCATCACGAACTGGCCATTGGCAAAACGCAGACTCGAGTCACGACTGGTGGTGAAGCTGAAGTAATCGGGCGTCCAGTGGCGCACGGCCAGCACGCGCTCGGTGTGCAGATTCGACATGAAAGAGGGCTTGCGAGGAGTAAACCCGCATTTTACGGCAACAGCCGACGTTCCACCTTGATTGTGCGCAAGCATTTCATCACGGTGTTGACCTTTGCCCCGCCAACTCGGATGCTGTGCAGGCGCATTCCGGGCTTGCACTGTATCCGAGTTGGCGCCGGGCAATAACAACCCGACATAACAATGTTTCCTGGACAGCATGGGAGAGGCACGAATGAACAAGTTCGCAGATCTGATTGGACGCATCCTGATCGCATTGATTTTCGTGATGGCTGGTATGAACAAAGTCATGCATTACGACGCAACGGTTGCTGATATGGCGCTGCATGGCATTCCCGGAATGTTGCTGCCGGTAGTCATCTTCACCGAGTTGGTTGGCGGCATCTTGATCATCATCGGCTTGCAGACCCGTCTGGCGGCTTTGGCTTTGGCTGGCTTTTCAATTGTCACGGGGTTGTTGATGCATGCCGTCCCGGTTGAAGGCGCAGACGTGGTCAATGAAGGCATCATGCTGATGAAGAACCTGGCGATGGCCGGTGGCTTCCTGTTCCTGTTTGCCAACGGTGCGGGCCCGCTGAGCTTCGATCGCAAGTGGGGCAAAGCCTGACCTGATTAGCGCTATATCTCAGCGGTCGAAGTCCCTCTCCCACCGGGAGAGGGGTTGGGGTGAGGGTCCGGCGAGCATAGAAGCTGCTGCATGGCATCGAACCCTCATCCGGCGCTTCGCGCCACCTTCTCCCGGCGGGAGAAGGAGTCGAAGCGTGCCTGGCTGAGATATGGCGCAAATCAGGAAGCCTGATCGACACCTTGACGGGCCGGAGTGATCCGGCCCGTCCATTACCGGACCAGAACATGACTACGCTCTATGAGCTGACTGTGCGCACCCTTGATGGCACCGAACAAAGCCTGTCCGACTATCGCGGCAAAGTGTTGCTGATCGTCAATGTTGCCTCGAAGTGCGGCTTCACGCCGCAATACGAGGGGCTGGAAGCGCTGTGGCGTGCGCATCGCGAGGAGGGTCTCGTGGTCATGGGCTTCCCCTGCGACCAGTTTGGTCATCAGGAGCCGGGCGATGCTGATGAGATCCGCAATTTCTGCTCGCTCAGCTACGAGGTCAGTTTTCCCCTGTTCGAGAAAATCGAGGTCAATGGTGCCCACACGCACCCCTTGTATGCCTGGCTCAAGCAGCAAAAATCCGGTCTGCTCGGTAGTGGCATCAAGTGGAACTTCACCAAATTCCTTGTTTCCCGCGACGGTAAAGTGATCAAGCGCTATGCGCCAACCGACAAGCCGGCAGCGATCGAAAAGGACATCGTCGCGGCGCTGGCCTGAACAACCAGCCGCCGCCGAGCCTACGCTGCGCAACCATTGCCGGGCGCCACTTATTCGAGCATGTCGCCGGGTGTTGGCGGCAGACGCGGCATGCTCTGGGCCGGGAACGGGCCGCCCAAAGTTTCTAGGAAAGCCACGATGTCGGCGACTTCATTGTCGCCAAGTTGCTTGTTCAGTTGCGTGGATGCCATCACCCGCACCGCTTCAGGCAGGCTCTTCACCGAGCCGTTGTGAAAATACGGCGCGGTGTATACCAGGTTGCGCAGGCTGGGGACGCGCCAGAAATTGGCGTCCTGAGGCTTGCCGGTCACGGTTTCGCGGCCCTTGTCGGCGTCGAGTTGATATTTGGCTACATAGGGGCTGTCGCGGAAGGTCGGGAAGCGCATGAAGAACCCAGTGCCAACCGGTAGCGGCGGACCACTGAAGTTGGCGCCGCTGTGGCAGGCGGTGCAGCCGGTCGCCGCAAAGGTGTCCAGACCGCGTTTTTGCTGCTCATTCAATGCGCTGGCATCACCGGCCGCGAAACGATCGTAGGCACTGCCGGGCGTAATCAGGGTCCGCTCATAGGCAGCAATCGCTTTGGCGATGGCATCGGCATCAATGGTCTGCGAACCGAACGCACGCTTGAACAATGGCGCATACGCGGGCATTGCTGCGATGCGACCAACGGCATCATCCAGGCTTGGCATGCCCATCTCGATCGGGTTTGCAATCGGGCCTTTGGCCTGGTCTTCAAGACTGGCGGCGCGGCCATCCCAGAACTGGGTTGAAAGAAATGCGGCGTTCCATACGGTTGGCGCATTACGCCCGCCTTGCAGCCCGTGTACACCCATGGATGTCGGGCGATGATCGTCACCGCCTTCCATCACGTTATGGCATGAGGCGCACGAAATAGTGCCGGTGGACGAGATGCGGGGGTCGAAAAACAGCATCTTGCCCAGTTCGACCTTGTCCGCTGTCGTGGGGTTGTCGGCGGGGGCGGGCGCCTGTTCGGGTAACGCTTGCCACTGTGCCATGGCGCTGGTGCTGGCGAGTCCGAGAATTATCGATGTGGCAAGGGGGCGTAGGCGCATGACGAGGCTCCGCGATGGATGAAACCCCATCCTATCGGGTCATGCTTTGCTGAGGCTTAATCAACAGGATGTATTCGTGTCGCGAGTCTGGCCCCGCCATGCGGCGGGGCCACTACAGGGCAAATCAATTGCTCAATACTCGGCGGGCGCGGTCGGACGCGTTGGCAGATCGCCGCCGAGTGCCTCGAGACCGGCGCTGCGCCGCTCAAGCTGTGCCATGCGGGTCTGGTCAAACAAGCGCAAGTCACGCAGGGCGTACGGTGCCTTCAGGTTGGTATCGAGCACATCCGGGCCGAACTGCAGGGCCAGTTCACCGGTTCCAGCGTCGATCCACGCGGCAGTCTGCGCGGCAGCCATCGGCTGCAGTCGACCCTGGGCATCGCTGCCGTAGAGCACGCCGCTGGCCTGATAGCGGCCCGCTGCTGCGGTTTCGACAGCCAAGGCAATGCGCACGCCGTTGGCCTCGCTCATGCGCACGTCACCCGCGAATCGGGCGGTAGGTGCTGACACGGCAATTGCGGTTTTGGCATCGCGAAGCACACGAACCTTGCCGGTTTTGGTGGCGGCAAAAGTATGTACTTCCCACAGCCCTGCTTGTGTGGATGCGTCAGCCGGCAAATCTGCTGTCGCGCTGACACTACCATCGGCCGCGGTGACAAAACGCAGATCCACAGTGGTTCCGTCTGGCGCGGTGATCAGGCCGCCGAGATTGCTCGCCTTGATAGCCAGTTCGCCTTCGTACATCCGCGCCGAAATGGCAATCTGCCCGCCGGCAACGGCATTGTCGCGGTCAGCGGACAGGCGCAGCCGATACGGACTGGCTGGCTCGTACACATGCACCAGATAATTGCCACGGGCATTGGCCGCGCGCAGGGCAACTTGCCCTTCACCCAATTCCGGCCGCACCCGGAACACAATGGTGCCTTCGCTGAAGTCGGCCCCTGCCTGACGCAACTCTTCACTGGTTGTCGCGCGTTCAACCGCACGGCTGGCCGGTGCATATTTACCCGCCACTGACAGCTCCAGATCGGAAAGTGACAGCATGGTCATGTCGTTGCCAGCTTGCGGGCTGATGCGAATCACTGCACCCGGTGCTGTGGTGTCGATGGCATAGCCTCGTTGCATTTGCTTGGCACTGACATTGGCCCAGAATTGCTGGCTGTCATCGACAAATGGCGCTGCCGTTTCCAGTTGGTTTGTGGCTTTCAATTTCCAGGCGAACTGTACCGGAGCGCGTTCTGCATTGATGCCCGGATCAGGCGCTGCAACCAGGCGAGAAGCTACAAGGTCGTCGGCGGTGGCAGCCGGCAGACGATGGCCAGATTGCGCAAATGCGCTGCCTGCGGCAGCAAGTGCAAACAACAGGGTGGTGAGGTGTTGGATTTTCATGCTCGCGCTCCTCACAGGTCGTTACGCAGGATGGTGTCGAGGCCAAAACAGGCACGACGACTTTGGTTGTGGCTCAACGGTTCGCCGCCAGCCATGCGCGATTTATCGTTGAACCAGACCGACCCTGCGGCTGACTGGCTGGAACAATTGAGGAAGCCATCCGAGCAGCTATCGAGCCAGAACTGGGTTACTTCCAGACCAAGGTTCTCGGTGTAGCCACCACAGTAGCTGTCCGAATCCCATACGGCTGTCTCAACATCGGTGCCAACCACAGAGTAAAACTTCTTGGGGGTTGCCGGCCGGCCGGCGGTGCCCAGCAACCAGTTGGCGTTGTAGTAGGCCATCCAGCTGACCTGCTGCTGGCGAACGGCATCGGTCTTGAAACCGAGCAACCAGCCCACCGCACTCTCGAAGATATTGCCATTCATCACCGCGTCGGCGAGCGGTGTGCCGGCCGACGACGGCGCCAATGCGTTGACCCAGCGGGTCTTGCTGATGATATTTGGGTAACGCGCATCCCAGGTCGGGTTGGATAGTATCCAGCGCATCACATTGCCACCGTTGGAATGGGTAATTATCACCAGGTCGGTGATGCCACGCTGGCTGATGAAATTGGTGAGCTGACCGGCCAGGCAGCCTGCCGCACGGCTGTCCCACATGTACTGATTGAAATCGCAGTTGATCACGACGAAATTGGCCTGACGCATCGGTCTGACTGCCGGTGCCGTGAACAAAAGCGACACCGGTTGTGGAACTGGCGGCCTGCGCTACAAACGCACAGCTGGCCAGGGTTAATCCCAGCAAAAATCTACGCACGTGGACTCTCCGGATTGGTGGCAGGGCATGACCATCCCGCATGCGGCTGCCTTTGCTACAAACGCCAGGACCTCTCCCTTCGCTGGCGTATGGGAATGCTGACCTTAATGACTGGTTCACGGTTTGTCATGCTGCGCTGCGGGTCAGCCATCCTGCATCGGCGAGCGTGGACCCAATAAGCGGTTGCGCTCACGGCAGGAGCGCCTGTGTATTGCGTTATCGTGGCAGCCGTTCTGCCGGCGAACAAACTTGAGATAGCCTCGCGCACGAGGCGCGTTCCCACGAGCCCCGTGAGCCTGCTTGCCGGACGGATGACAGATTGCTGGCGATTGACATCGTGCGCAATGCTAGGATTCCCCGCAGGGGCGGATATCGGCATTTGTGCTGGGTAATCGCCACCGAAGCCCACACGGAGATCGGTAATGACGCAAGCGCAGGATGGATTGAGCTGGCTGGGTGATCTCAGCGACAACTGGAGCCAGGCAATGACGGCATGGCAATCGCTGGCCAAAGCCGTGCCGGGCGTCGAAGATGCGATGAGCCGCATTGCTGAGCCGAGCCAGGCATTTTCCCAGTTCATGGCTGCGCTGGGGCCAGGTTTGGGTGAGGGCGGCTTTTCTGCGGCGGAGCTGACACGTCGCTGGCGCGAAACGCTGGAAACCGGCGCGAGCGGTGCATTTACGGGCCAGTTTGCGCAGGGCGTGAGCGGTTTTGATCTGAACACGTTTGTCGCACCGATGCTGGAAGCTTTCCGCAAGCAGGTCACGGCATCACTGGATGCGCCAGCATTCGGCCCAGGCCGCGAACAGCAGGAGCGTTGGCAGGCGCTTGTCAAAGCCCAGCTTGATAATCAACAAGCACAATCGCGCTATCAGGCGTTGCTGGGCAAGGTGATAGAAAAGGCGTTGGCCGGCTTCGAGAGCAAATTGACAGAGCATGAAGCGCCAGGGCGCCAACTCGGATCGCTGCGCGCCATTTATGATCTGTGGATCGATGCCGCCGAAGAATCCTACGCGCAGATTGCCTTGAGCCCCGAGTTTGGCGTCGCCTATGGCGAGATGGTCAATGCGCAGATGCGCTTGCGCGCCGCCAATCAAAACGAGCTTGAGCGCGTCTGCCGTGAACTTGGCATGCCCACGCGCAGCGAAGTTACAGCCACGCATCGCAAAGTGCATGCGCTGGAGCGCAGTGTGCGTGCGCTGCGTGCAGAGTTGGCAGACAAGCATCGCGCAGCCGCTAACCGCGAATCGGTCGCAACGCCAGGTACATCGAGGCCCACGGAAAAGGCGGCGTCGCGCAGAGCGACAAGCAAGCCCGCCGCAGCGCCAAAACCCAAGCCGCGGGCAGCCAAGAAAGCGGTTGCGTCGCTGACCAGAAAAGCCGCAGCGAAGCCGCGAAAACCACCTGTTGCCAAGGCGGCATCGCGCCGCGGTAAAGGAGCCTGAGCATGTCCGGTCCGATCCGTATTTCGCCCGAAGCCCTGGCATTTGAAGCGCAAACGCTGCAACGTAAACTCAGCGCTGGTTTGAGCACGCTGCGGCAACTGGGTGACACCCAATTCGGAGTTACTCCCAAGCACGCGGTGTGGAGCGACGGCAAAGTTACCTTGTATCGTTATCAGGGCGAGCAAACGCCAACCGCCAAAGTGCCGGTTCTGATTTGTTATGCACTGGTCAATCGACCGTACATGATCGATTTGCAGCACGACCGATCATTGGTGAAAGGACTGCTCGCGCGTGGCGAGGACGTGTACATCATCGACTGGGGTTATCCCGACCTCAGCGACCGTTTTCTAACGATGGAAGATTACATTCTCGGCTTCATTGATGGTGCAGTTGAGCATCTACGCGCAAGCCACGCACTGGATTCGATCAATCTGCTCGGGGTCTGTCAGGGCGGAGCGTTTTCGCTGTGCTATGCGGCGCTCAATGGCAAGAAGATCCGCAATCTGATTACCATGGTCACACCCGTCGACTTTCATACCCCCGACAACATGCTTGCGCACTGGACGCGAAGCATCGATGTGGATTTGTTCGTGGATGCGCTCGGCAATGTCCCAGCCGATCTGATGAACAGTTGTTATCTCACGCTGAAGCCATTTCGATTGTTGCAACAAAAGTATGTCGGCCTGGTCGATATCCTCGATGATGTCACCGAGCTGGAAAACTTTTTACGTATGGAACGCTGGATATTTGACTCGCCGGACCAGGTGGG
This sequence comes from Gammaproteobacteria bacterium HGW-Gammaproteobacteria-2, assembly GCA_002840015.1. Taxonomy (GTDB): domain Bacteria; phylum Pseudomonadota; class Gammaproteobacteria; order Xanthomonadales; family Xanthomonadaceae. The sequence goes on from PGZE01000019.1 coordinate 9,639, forward strand.
CGAGGCGTTTCGCGAGTTCATCAAGTGGTTTTATCAGGGCAATGGTTTCGTCAACGGTGGTGTGCAAATCGGTGGCCGCGAAGTCGACCTGGGTAATATCGGGATGCCGGTATTGAACATTTTTGCTGAGCACGATCATCTGGTTCCGCCCAGCGCAGCGAAAGCTTTGCGCACTTTGGCGGGAACCGATGACTACACCGAGTTGTCGTTCCGTGGTGGCCATATCGGCATCTATGTGTCGGGCCGGGCGCAGCGCGAGGTACCCGAGACTATTCATGGCTGGTTGCACGTGCGATAAATGCTACTGAGGCGGGCACGTTTGTTTGTAATCATGTAATCATGCAATCTTGCAAGCGAGCATACTGGCCAGCACGGCAGCAAGGATTTTGTGGGGGAAATCATGAGCAGAACCGGTGCGGACAAATCGGTGAGCAAGTCGGGGCCGCAGGGGACAATGGTGTTTCGCGCGTCAGATGTGCCGGCTGTGCAGGATACTGCTGACGGGCAGTCCAATGCCGTTGGTGGGCGCTCCCACCTGCTTGGTGTCTCGGGATCAGTCAAGGACATGCGGATTGTGCTGCGTCGCGGCCGTACTTTGGTCGGGCGGCGCGAGAACAACGATGTCGTGATTAGCGAGTCCAGCGTGTCGGCTTTGCATGCCTGGATCATCAGCGACAATGGCGTGTCGCGGGTCATGAACATGCTTTCCACCAATGGCACCTTTGTGAACGATAAAAAAGTGCATGAAGCTACGCTGGTTCATGGTGACCGGCTGCGCTTTGGCACCGTCGAGTTCATATTCCAGATGGGCGAGGATCGCCATTCGGGCGTAGGTTTGGCGCGCTCACGCAACCGCAAGCGGCTTGTCATCAGCATTGCTTTGATGGTGGCAGCCGTGTCTGTGTGGGTTGCTTTGCGCGGCGGATGAGCGAGCGCAGCGCATGCTAGAAACACTTGGCCGCTATCGGATTCAGGGTGAGCTTGGCCGGGGAGCGATGTCGATCGTGTACCGGGCATACGACCCGCACATCAAACGAGTGGTGGCAATCAAGACTCTGCGCCCGGAGTACGCCGAGCACAAAGCCTACCGTCAGCGTTTCGTTGCCGAGGCGCGCGCGGTTGGTACCTTGACCCATCCGGGTATCGTCACGGTTTTCGATGTGGGTGAAACATCGGGCATGCCGTTCATCGCAATGGAGCGCGTCGATGGCCCATCGCTGGATGATTTCGTGCGCGATCAGCGCAGTTTGCCACTTCGCATGATTCTGAAGATGGCAATGCAGATTGCCGATGCCCTGGATTATGCGCATCGGCAGGGTATCGTTCATCAGGATATCAAGCTCGAAAACATCATTTGCACCAGCGAATCGGGCAACGTCAAAATCATGGATTTTGGCATTGCCAAACGTCGCTCCGATGCCAGTTGGAAACCCGACGAACAGGGTTACATAGCGGGTACGCCGCATTACATGTCACCAGAAACCTTGCGCGGCGTTGAGGTGGATGGACGCAGTGATCTCTACGCGCTGGGGGTGATGCTGTACTGGCTGCTCGCGGGCCGTACGCCCTACCAGGCGACAGATGTCAGTGACTTGTTTCGGCAGATACTCAACGAGCCATTGCCGCCTTTGCTACCGCAACACCCGGACGCGCCGGAGGCGTTGTTGCAGGTAGTGCGCACGCTGCTGCAAAAAGATCCACGCGACCGCTATCAGACCGGTGCCGAGCTGATAGAAGACCTGCGCCAGATCGATGACGTACTCGCAACGCAGGAACAAACATGGGAAGGCCGTCGTATCGTGCCGATCCGGGTGCGCTGGACCGTGGTCATGAGCTTGTTGGTAGCGGTAACTGTGGCGATTGGTCTTGGCGTGGTGCATAACCGCCAGAACAAGGCGAGTACCGGGTTGGCCTTCGATTATGGCTTTACCCTTTCACGATTGATCGCTGATCAGGCCGCAGAAGACTTGCTGCTGGAAGATCATGTTGCCCTGCGGGCGATGGTTGCAGCGATGGCGCGCAATCGTGATATCGCCTTTTTACAGGTGAGTGACGCTTCCGGCGCGATCGTGGCCAGCACCAATAACAGTCTCGTTGAAAGCGAATCGCTCGCTGACAACGAACGTTCCTTGCTGCAAACGCGCGATGACCAGCAGGTGTTTTCTGCCAGCAACAATGCGGCAGGCCAGCTCATGCTGTTCAAAACCCCGGTCAGCTACCAGGATCATGCTATTGGCAGCTTGCGCGTAGGCATGTCTACAGCCGGGTTGTCTGCGGCAAATCGCACGACTGTAACGGCCATGGTGGTGCTGATGCTGATTACGCTGGTTGTGGTGTTTGCAGGTGCCTACACGCTCTCGCGGCGGCTCATGGTGCCTATCGAACTGGTGCGCCGTGCGCTTTGGAAGATCACCCAAGGTCACTTTGATTCGCGTATCCGCCAGCATCGCGACGATGAGTTTGAAAGAGTGTTTTCTGCCTATAACGCAATGGCCGATTCACTTGAGGCGCGCATGTTCAGTCTGCATATCAACCCGGGCAGCATTACTGGCGAGTACAACACTTCGGCCGAGGCTTCGCCTGCCGGGGCGGTGGATGCTCTCTCGACTACCCAGGAAATTCAGCCGTCAGCAGCACAGACTACTGATCGCCGCTCGCAGACGGCTGCGCCGCTGTATCCAGATTCTGCACCCGGCGCTTGAGTTCCATTGCGCGAAGACGATAACCCTGTGCTGGCGCGAATTGCGGGTCGAGTGTCAGTGCTTTATCCCACAGTTGCAGCGCTGAATCGAGTTGTTGGTTGCGGTAAGCAACAATCGCTGCCTCGTGATAATCGAGCACCAGTACGCCCTGTATCGTTTTGCGATTTGTCGTGGCCGGCTCCAGCCCGGGTGAAAGCTCCAATGCTTTGCCAAATGCGCTAAACGCTTGTTCGTGTGACGACAAGTTGTCGCCGTGCATCTGTTCGATCCCGCGTTGTTGCCAGAGCAAAGCATTGGCGCGGCGATCAAGCGGCGTGAGCCAGGGGTTCCAAGTGCCGGGTGCGGGTTGCCGTTCGCCAGCTTCGGCTGCGGTGTCAAAGGCATCCAGGTAATTCTCAGCCGCAATCAGACTGGTGATACGTTCACGGTAAAGTCGGGCAAGCGTCGTTGCATCAATGCCGACAGGCGGAGGCCAGTCGCTCGTTGCGCTTGCAGTCAGGGCAGGGGAGCTTGTTGCCAACCGACGGTTGACCGGTGGGTTTGTGGGTATTTTCAGTTGCTGACCCACTTCGAGTTGCTTGGGTGCCGGCAGTTGGTTGTAGCGAGCCAGAATGACAAACGACATCGCACTGCCGAGGTGCGTGCGCGCAAGGCCGCTGAGTGTTTCACCTGGTTCGACCACATGCAGCGTGTGCTCGGCACCGAGATAGGCAATCGGGTCGAAACTGACCTGGTTCAGCAGGTTTTTCGCTGCGCCATTGTCGGGCTGGTCGGCGAGCAGACGCTGTAGATGCTTTTTCGCGCTTGCGTAGTCGCCCACTTCAAGCATCGGCACGATCTGCTCAATGCTGAGCACCGGCTCGTGCTTGGGCTTGGCTGCGGATACGGGGACGGGTTTGCTGACGACCGGCTGCGGTGGCGTTTCCTTGACTACCGGCTTGGCGCAGGCAACAAGCAGCACCAACATAACGGGCAATACGGCTTGGCGAGTTGGTGAAATCATTGCAACGCAGACCTGCACGCATGAGCAAACATGCAACAGTTTACTCGTGAAGCGTTGGGTTTGGCTGTACCGTGGCACACCAATTCTGCGCGGTCCAATCAGACTCACGACAAAGTGCTGTGGACTAATGACGCAGGCCGCCGCCGCGCGTAGATGACCGATGCCAACAAGGTGATCGATGCAGCGAAAATGAAAGCCGATGCGCCACCGCCGCGGTTCCAGGCCAGCGCGGCAAAAACCGCCCCGAGTACGCCGCCAATGCCCGAACTGAAACCATAAAGCAGGCTCTGCCCGGAGGCGGCGCGACGGCCCGGGAAGTACTCGCTCATCAGCCGCATATTGCAGGCATGAAACATGGCAAACCCCAGCGCGTGGCTGGTTTGCGCCAATGCCATCACCACAAACGAGTCGGCAAACAGGGCGACAAGCAACCAGCGGGTGATCGTCACGGCCAGCGACAGGCTCAACAGACGCGGCGCGCCAAACCGTGCAATCAATTGCGGCGCCACCCAAAACAACGCAATTTCTGCAAGCACCCCGATCGCCCACAGGCTGCCCACTGCCAGGCCGCTGTGGCCATGCGCCTGCAGATTCAGGGTATAGAAAACATAGAACGGGCCGAAGCTCATCTGCATCAGCAGCGCCACAATCAAGAATCGCCGCACCCCGGGCCGACGCCACAAATGCCCGGCATCGGCCGAATCGGGAATGCGCTCGGGCGCTGGGTCATTGCGGTGCAGGCTGGCGGCCCAGACCGTCGCCGCCAGCAGGGGCAGGCTGAGCCAGGGGAAACTGCTGTCACCGAGTCGATCGAGCAACGCGCCATAGCTGCCTGCAACCAGCAGAAAACCGATCGATCCCCATAAGCGGATGCGGCCGTAATCGTTGGCATTGCGGCCAAGCGCAGTCAACGTCATTGCTTCGAATTGCGGCATCACCGCATTGAAGAACAGCCCGAAGATCGCCATCACCACAATCAGGCTCAATACCGTATGGGTAACGGTAAACCCGGCGAAAGCCAGCAAGGCGATCACACAGCCTGCCACCAATACATAACCGGGACGATTGCTGCGGGTAATCGCCCACGCCCACAACGGCGGCGAGATCACGCGACTGCCGTACCACAGCGCCAGCATCGCGCCGACCACATAGCCGCTGAAGCCTTCGCTGTCTACCCAGCGGCCGATGTACGGCGTGTATGCGCCCAAGGCAGCGTAATAGCTGAAATAGAACGCTGCGAAGCGCCAGCGTTTATCGGCAGGGATGCTCACACTATTGCGCGTCGCGGAAATTTTGCGAGCGTGACGCTACCAGCTTGCGTGCCGCACTGTCGGGCAGGTGTTTGGCGACTTGCCGCAACAGGCGGTTGACCCGCCCGGTAACGATCATTACCTCGCCGCGTTCAAGCGCCTCGATGCCTTCAGCGGCCACTTGCTCGGCGCTCAGCCACATCCAGCGCGGCATCCGCGACACCTGCGCGCGGGTGCCGGTGATGTCGTGAAACTCGGAGTAGGTGAAACCCGGGCACAGCGCCGTGACATGGATACCATGCTCAGCGTGTTCCAGTGCCAGCGATTCACTGAACTTGATCAGAAAGCTTTTGGCAGCACCGTAAAGGGTGTGGCCAGCCGAACCCGGAACCAGCCCCGCCAACGACGCGACATTCAGGATGCGGCCGTGCCCGGCAGTGCGCATGGCGGGCAGAAAGCGCCAACTCAATTCCGATACCGCGGTGATCATCACCTGCACAAACGCAGCATGGGCATCCCAAGGCGACGATAGGTAGGCGCCGGGTACGCCATAGCCAGCATTGTTGACCAGGGTGTCCACATGCAGGCCGCGCTCACGGCAGACATCGAACAACGCCTGCGGCGCCGCCGGGTCGGCGAGGTCGGCGGCGATGACTTCACAGGGCACCACGCCAGCCAGGCTGCGCGCCAATGCGTGCAGGCGATCTTGGCGGCGGGCGGTGAGGATCAGCGGCTTGCCGCGACGCGCATATTCACGGGCAATTGCTTCGCCGATACCGGCCGATGCGCCGGTAATCAGTGCGTAACCCGCAGTGTTGTCTGCCATGGTGCTTCCTGCCATTGATGCGTGGACGGTTGAAATGTTGGTCGGGCGATCATTCTTCCGGTGCGTGATAGCCCGCAGGCGCATCGGCACCACCGCCAAACAGGAATTTCTCCATTTCGGTTTCCAGAAACGCACGATGCTTGGGGTCGAGCGGCGACAGTCGGTTTTCATTGATCAACAGGGTTTGGTGCTCAAGCCACTGTGCCCACGCGGCTTTGCCGATGTGCTCGTATACGCGTTTACCCATTGCGCCGGGCCATGGCACGAAGTCCAGGCCGGCGGTTTCACATTGTTGCTTTTCACAAAATACGTTGCGACTCATCGTTGGCTTCCTGCAAATGTGGCAAAAAAAAACGTATCGGGCGGATCTTGATCATCCCTTGGTCATGATGCGCCTGGCGATCACCGCGAGCAAACCTCTGCCGATGAATTGCGCGGATTATCTTGGAAGTTGGTTTATGCCGCCAGTCGCGAAATCAGGCGGCGTACCGGTGCCGGCAAGCCGATCTGGTCGAGCGAGTCGAGACTGCGCCATTGCAGATCCGGATTGTCGCCTGCACTCGACTTGGACTGAACCATCGCGTAGTGCAGCGGGGTGATACGCAGGCGGAAGTGGCTGAAGGTGTGCAGCAATGGCTCGCCGAGCTGCTGCGGGGTCGCACCGATGTTGACGATGGCACTTAACCATCGCTCGGCCTCGCTGCGATCGTTTACCTGCGGCAACGACCATAGCGAGGGCCATATCCCGATGGGTGGGCGACGGGTCAGCAACAGCCGCTGCTGTTGATCTTGCACCAGCAGCATCTGCGTTTCGCGCTGCGGCAAGGCCGGCTTGGGGCGACGCGCTGGCAGATCCGCGGTGCGTTGCTGACGATAAGCCAGGCATTGGTCGCGCAACGGGCATTCGCCACAACGCGGCTTGCTGCGGGTACATACGCTGGCACCTAGATCCATTTGCGCCTGCGTGTAATCGGCCAGGCGCGCAGCGGGCAGATGCGATTGCGCCAATGCCCACAGCGTTTGTTGCGTCGCTGCACAGCCCGGCCAACCATCGATGCCATGCAGCCGACACAGCACACGGCGCACGTTGCCATCGAGTATGGGATACGGCAAGCCATGCGCCTGTGCCAGGATGGCGCCGGCGGTGCTGCGGCCAATGCCGGGCAGGGCACCCAGCGCGGTGAAGTCGCATGGCAGATCACCGCCATGGGTTGCCATGCAGATTCCCGCAGCGCGATGCAGGTTGCGGGCACGGCTGTAGTAGCCCAGCCCCGACCACAGCGCCAGCACCTGATCCAGCGGTGCCAGCGCCAACGCAGGCAGGCTGGGCAGTGCTTCGGTGAAGCGTTGGTAATACGGAATCACGGTGCGCACTTGCGTCTGTTGCAACATCACTTCTGCCAGCCACACCCGGTAGGGGCTGCGTGGGTGTTGCCAGGGCAGATCGTGGCGCCCTGCCTGATCGAACCAAGCCAGCAGACGCTCGGCAAACGTGCTCATGGCTCTGGATCGGCCTCTACACGAATCTCGACCCCTTCCAGCTCGGTGCCGTCGATCATCATCCGCTCGGTATGCAGTTCCCCGCTGAGTGGCGGCAATGGTGAGGCGGCGTCGCTGTCAAGCCAGGCTTGCAATTGTTCGGGAACCAGATTGAGTGTCAGCCGGGTCTGCTCTTGTTCGAGGCTCACTGCCAATGCCATCCGGGCCAGTTCCGAGCCGTTGCCGGCAATCTCAAATGTCATTGGCAAGGATGGATCGGTGCCTGGCAGCACAGGCCATTGCGCAGGCCACTGCGCCAGCTCGCCAGCAAGTTTGAACTGCATTATCTCGCCAACGCTCAGATCGCCGTTGGCATGCACGGTTGCAAGTGGCGATGCAGCTTGCAGGCTGAGCTGAAATGGTTTGAGCGTAACCGCCGAGTCGCTGCGCGCAATCACCGTGTCAACGCTCAGTTGCAATGGCCAGTCGCGGGCAGCGCTGGCATCGCTACCCAGGACATGGCCGGTCATGGTCATCGCGGCCGGCTGGCCAAGCGCGAAACGGGGCAGGTCAAGTGCATCGATCTGCAACGCCCAGCCATCGCCCAGCACCCGGCTGTTGCTGATCTTCAGACCGCGCTCCAGCGTTGGCCAGGCGCCTTGTTCGGTGGTGTCCTGACGCTGGCGCAGCCAGTGCTGAACCGGCAGCAGGTACAAGCGGGCGTCTTGCACATAAACCGCCGTTATCACCGGTTCGCCGCCAAATAGCGTTTGCCACGGCAGTGCGATATCGAGCAGGCCGATTTCCAGCAGCGGTTCCGGGTTGCCCGGTGCCTTCGCCAGCACTCCGTGCAGGCGCAGGCGCGGCTCCGGGCGTAAGCCATAATCGGCGGGCGCACTGACGCTCAGCTCAAGGCCGGCGGCCTCGGCGATGGCGGAAAGCAACATCGGGGTCAAGCGTTCCGGCTGCAAAAACCGTCCGACCATCCATACCGCGACCATTACGAGCGCGGCAACAACCGCCAGTACGATCAACCAGCTTCGACGGCGCATTCAGGGCTCGCCAAGGGTCTCGGGCAACAGACCATCCACGAACGATTCGGCGTCGAAGGGGCGTAGATCTTCCATTCGCTCGCCGAGACCGATAAATCGCACCGGGAGACCGAACTCACGGGCCAACGCAAACACCACGCCGCCCTTGGCGCTACCGTCGAGCTTGCTGATCACCAGCCCGGTAACCCCGATTGCCTGCTGGAACTGGCGCAACTGACTGACTGCATTCTGCCCGGTGGTGCCATCGATAACCATCAGCACTTCGTGTGGCGCACTGTCGTCGAGTTTGCCGAGTACACGCCTGACCTTGCCCAACTCCGCCATCAGCCCGGATTGGGTATGCAGCCGGCCGGCGGTATCGGCGATCAATACATCGATATCGCGAGCCTTGGCTGCCTGCAGCGCATCGAAAATCACCGCCGCCGGGTCGGCACCGTGGGTTTGCGCGGTAACCGGAATATCATTACGTGCACCCCAGACCTTGAGCTGCTCGACGGCGGCAGCGCGGAAGGTGTCACCGGCCGCCAGCATCACCCGCCGGCCTTCATCCTTCATTCGGTGCGCCAGCTTGCCGATGGTGGTGGTTTTGCCGGCGCCGTTGATGCCAACCATCAGGATGACAAATGGCCGATGCCCGCCTTGAATCAACAACGGCTTTGAAACCGGCTCGAGCAGCGCTACCAATTGCCTGCGCAGCGCCAGGCGCAAGGCGTCAACATCGGCGTAAGCGCGCGATTTCAAACCCTCACGCAGGGTGGCAACCAGGGTTTGTGTTGCCAATACACCGACGTCGGCCAATAGCAGGGTAGTTTCGATATCATCAAGCAGTGACTCGTCAAGACGCGGGTTACGCGCGAACAAGCTCGACAAGCCCCGCGCCATGCCACTGTCACGCAAACGCTCGCGCCACCCCTGGGCACCGGCTGCCGTAGGTTCAGGTTCGGCGGGTAATGCTTCGGCAGGCGGCGCGGATTTGGTTTTTTTTATGAAGCCGAACATGGGATCACATATGCGGGAAAATACCGGCATGTTAGCACCGCAGGCAGTCCACGCTCGATGAGATCGAAGCCACCAGGCAAGGTTCGCATCATTGCCGGCACTTGGCGCAATTCGCGCCTTGATGTCGCTGATGTGCCCGGTTTGCGGCCGACCCCGGAGCGGGTACGCGAGACGCTGTTCAACTGGTTGCAGCCGAGGCTGCCGGGGGCGTGCTGTCTTGACCTGTTCGCAGGTAGCGGCGCGTTGGGATTCGAGGCGGCATCGCGCGGGGCTGCGCACGTGGCGATGCTCGAGCGCGATGGCTCGCTGGTGCGAAATCTTCAGCAAGCCAAGGACCGCCTGCATGCCGATCAGGTCGATGTCATTCATGCCGATGCGCTGGAGTGGCTCAATGTCGCACAAGGCCCCTTTGACATCGTGTTTATCGACCCGCCGTTTGCACAAAGCCTGTGGCAGCAAGTGCTGCCTGCGTTGCAGCGATTGCTGGCCGCAGACGCCAGAGTGCATGTCGAATCACCTCTGGCGACACATTGCCCGGTCCCTGCGCAATGGACCTTGCTGCGCGAAGGGCACACTCGCGATATGCGCCACGTTTTGTATGCCGCGTCCGCTGTCGGCCCTGTTACACTTGTGCCAGGGGAAGGGGAATAGTGGAATGCCCAGATGAGTGAGGCCAATGTGCGCATAGCGGTTTATCCGGGGACATTCGACCCGATCACCAACGGTCATGTCGATCTGGTCAGCCGCGCGACGCTGCTGTTCGACCGCGTCATCATCGGTGTTGCCGATAGCTCCAGCAAAGGCCCAAGCTTTACGCTCGATCAGCGCATTGCGATGGCAAAGGCTGCGGTTGCCGGTTTTGCCAACGTTGAGGTGCGTGGATTCGACTGCCTTCTGGCCCAGTTTGTGCGAGATGTTGGCGGCGGCGTGTTGTTGCGCGGCTTGCGCGCGGTGTCGGATTTCGAGTACGAGTTTCAGCTCGCCAGCATGAATCGCCACCTGATTCCCGAGGTTGAGACCATGTTTCTCACCCCGGCCGAACAATTCAGTTTCATTTCGTCTTCGTTGGTGCGTGAGATTGCCCGCCTGGGAGGGGATGTCTCGGGTTTCGTGCACCCGGAGGTACAGTCCGCGCTGAAAAGGAAGTGGCAGCGCAGTTGATTTCGTTCCTGAGCCCTGAGGTGATAACCATGACAACTAATAAAATCCGTTATTTCATGCTGGCGCTTGGATTGCTGTCCTTGACTGCCTGCAAAAAAGAAGAAGCAGCCGTGGTGCAGGCACCCGCCCCGCTGGTTGCGCCTACCAACAGCGATTCGATGGCGTGGCGCATGTACATGACCGAAGTGGTCAAGCGCAATCTGGCCGGAGTGACCGAGTCGCCGTTCATGTATTTTCTGCCGGCATCCGAGGGTGAGGACGCTGCCGGCGAATATGATCGCCAGCTGGAAAACGTGCAGAACGTAGTGCAACGCACCGTGCTGCCGGGCAATATGCTGGCGTTTGGCTCCCCGAATTCGGAAAAGATGGCCGAATTGATCGAGGAGGCATTCGCCGACGCCCCGTCCGACAGCATGAAGGATGTGCGTGTTCTGTTCATCGGCACGGTAGAGCAGGGTGAGCGTGTCCGTGCCGCAGTCGAGCCGACCGGTGCGATATTCGTGTTGCATGAGTTGAAGTAAGCTTGGTGAATTGTCAGGCCGGCCTGCGCGGAAGGTGTCTCGTCGTGGGTCGGCACAAGCGTAGCGGCGCCGACAGCAGATTTCGCTATTGCCATCTCGGCCCGCTGCGTCTGAGCCGATATGCATTGGCCGAGAAGGTGGCAAGCCCGCCGGGCATGGTGTGTAGTGGCACTTAAAATCAACGAGTTATGCATTAACTGCGACGTATGCGAGCCGGCTTGCCCGAACAACGCAATAAGTCAGGGTGAAGCGATCTACACGATCAATCCGGCCCGCTGTACCGAATGCGTTGGTCATTTCGATGAGCCGCAATGTGTGGTGGTGTGCCCGGTCGAGTGTATCGATCTTGATCCTGAATGCGTGGAATCGTCGGCACAATTGCAAAGCAAATATCTGTCCTTGACCGGAGAAAAAGGATGAAGCAACACGTGCGTTGGTTGTTGCTGGGTTTGTTGTGGCTGACATTTGCCGTTTCCGTTTCGGCTGCCGATGCTGGGCTTTCGCGGCCGGTGCTGCCAAAGCAAGTGGCGGTTGCCAGTGCCAACAACCAGGCAACGGATGCGGGTCTTGAAGTGCTTGCCGCTGGTGGCAATGCATTTGATGCTGCGGTTGCGGTCAGCGCCACCCTGGGCCTGGTTGAACCGGAAAGCTCGGGGCTTGGCGGCGGCGCTTTCATGCTGCTGCATGTCGCACACGACAACCGCGACGTGTTCATCGATGCGCGTGAAAGGGCGCCTGCTGCGGCAACACGCGACATGTATCTTGATGCGCAGGGCAACCCCAATCGTGATCTGGCAGTCAATGGGCCGCTTGCCGCTGGCATCCCGGGGTTGCCGGCTGGCCTCGTTCATCTGGCAAAAAAGTACGGGCGATTGCCTTTGTCGCGTTCATTGGCACCGGCCATTCGCCTGGCCAATGAGGGCTGGATTTTCAGCAGTAAAAACGAATCCATGCTGGGATTTCGCAAGGATGTGCTGGCACGTTCGCCGGCAGCCGCAAAATTGTTTTTGCCTGGCGGTGAGGTGCCGAAGGCAGGTACTCGCATGCGCAATCCCGATTACGCACGTACCCTGCAACTTTTGGCAAAGCAGGGGGCCGATGGTTTTTATCGCGGCGCTTTTGCGCGCAAGTTGGCGAGTGGCGTACGCAAGGCCGGCGGTATCTGGAGCGAAGCCGATCTGGCTGATTATCAGGTGGTCGAGCGCGAGCCGATCCGGATAACGCATCGGGGTTACCAGTTGGTCACCGTACCGCCGCCGTCTTCCGGTGGTGTTGCGTTGGCGGAAATACTCAATGTCCTTTCTGGTTATGACTATCCGGCGATGACGCGTGCGGATCGCATTCACGTGATCGTCGAGGCGATGCGCCGCGCCTATCGTGATCGCTCGATTTACCTGGGCGACCCGGATTTCTTCAAGGTGCCGCTCGCGCTGCTCACCAGTGCCGACTACGCGGCTGGGCTTCGTGCGGGTATCAGCCCAAGCCATGCAACGCCAAGCATCCTGCTGCCGGGCGTGGGCGAGGGCAGCGAGCGGGTGGAGACCACGCACTATTCGATTGTCGATTCCGAAGGCAATCTGGTGGCCACCACGCAGACGGTAAACCTGCCATACGGCAACGCGTTTGCTGTGGCTGGCACCGGGTTTTTGCTCAACAACGAGATGGATGATTTTTCGGTCAAGCCCGGCGTGCCCAATGCCTTCGGCCTGGTTGGTGATGACGCCAACGCCATCGCGCCGGGCAAACGTCCGTTATCGTCAATGACGCCCAGTTTCCTGGTGGGTCACAACAAGGTGTCTGCAATCGGCACCCCTGGTGGCAGCCGCATCATCACCATGGTGTTGCTCGGTCTGCTTGAATTGATGGATGGCGGCAGCGCACAAGCGGCAACCGATCTGCCTCGTTATCATCACCAATATTTGCCCGATGTGATCTCGGCAGAAACGGGTGCATTGAGCGCCGTTGAGATTCAGGGTTTGCAGGCCAAGGGCCATGTAGTCACGGTTGAGTCACGCACTTGGGGCAATATGCAGATTGTGACCTGGGATCAGGGCAACGGCGGCGTGGAAGCGGGCAGCGATGGCCGCTGGCAGGGTGTTGGCAAGGCTGCTACCGGTGATGTTCCTGCCGAAGCCGCGATATTTCGTTGAGATGGCATGAATCATGAGCGTGCGTCTATTTTCAGTGCTCGGCAACTCGCAACGTCTGGACGGCGGCGCGATGTTCGGCAATGTGCCAAAAGCAATGTGGTCGCAATGGCTGCCGGCTGACGCTGAAAACCGCGTTAGCTTGGCCTGTCGTGCGCTTTACGCCGATGGTCTGGCCGGCAAGCGGGTTCTGTTCGAAACCGGCATTGGTGCATTCTTCGAGCCCAAACTGCGCGCGCGTTATGGTGTGCTCGAAGAGCGTCATGTATTGCTCGATAACCTTGACGCAATCGGGGTGAGCCACGCGGATATTGATGTGGTGGTGCTGAGCCACTTGCACTTCGATCATGCCGGTGGCTTGCTTGCGCCATGGCAAGAAAACACGCCGCCATGCTTGCTGTTTCCGAATGCATGTTTTGTGGTCGGCGCCGAGCATTGGCAGCGTGCAGTGAATCCGCACCCGCGTGATCGCGCCAGTTTCATTCCCGAGTTGATGCCGTTGCTGGAGCAATCTGGTCGGCTTGAATTGGTTGACGGCGCGCATTGTCAGGCGTTGGGTGAGTCGGTGCGTTTTCATTACAGCCAGGGTCATACCCCAGGGCTGATGCTCTCGGAGCTCGTCGCTGCGCAAGGTGGCATGTTGTTTTGTGCGGATTTGATTCCCGGCATGGCTTGGATCCATGTGCCGGTTTCGATGGGCTATGATCGTTTTCCTGAGCAATTGATCGAAGAAAAGCGCGCATTGCTCGATGAGTTGCTGCAACGTGGAGTGCGATTGTTTTTCACTCACGACCCGGAGTTTGCCTGCGCGTCGATTGTTCGGGATGCCAAGAGTCGTTACCAAGGCGCCAACGCGCACGCGCAGTTGCACGGGTTTGAGTTGACAACACGATGACCGCCAACTTTGTGCGCTTTGCCCGGTTGTTGTGTTTGCTGCTGCTGTCGGCGGTAACTCTTGCGCAACCGGCCACCGAATCCGCAAAGCTTGACGTGGTGGCTGGTGAGCTGGCTGCCAGTGAACCACTGATTGACCCGGAGTTCGGGATTGCCGTGCGCGCACTGGGGTTGCGACGAACTGTCGAAATGTGGCAATGGCAATTGCTCGCGGATGCGGAGCCGGGTGCTATACGCTATCAAGCAATATGGTCGCAACAGCCGATCGCTTCCGTCGATTTCGATCCCGAACATCGAAACCCGGCGATGCCATTCATGTCGGCGCAATGGTTGTCGGGCAGTGCGCTGCTGAACGGACAACCGGTCAGCCCGGCGTTGCTGCAAACACTGGATGGCTGGCAGGCGCAAGCAGCCCAAATTGATTTGTTGCCCGAAAATCTTGCCGCAATCTTTCGTGTTGAAGACGGACAGTTGTTTTCCGGCAATGCCAGCGAGCAACCGCAAATCGGTGATTTGCGTGTTTCATGGCAATCGCTGCCCTCCGGGCCTGTGCGCGGCCTGGTGCTGCTCAACGATGCCGGCTTGGCGATGGGTGAAGGTGGTGGACTGATTCGTGGCATGGACGTGACAACCGAACTGCCAGGCTTGGTGCAGGGCGCACGCCCTGGCGCTGATCTGGCGTGGTGGCTGCTGGCCGGGCTGTTACTCTTCTTGGCTTTTCTGCTGTTGGTTGTGCTCCGCCGTGTGCGCCAACAAAATTAACTTCGGGTGTAGCCCATGCGTTTGAGTGCCAACGATTTGGCTGTATCACGGCGCCGTTTTTTGCTTGCCGGCGGCAGTCTCGCTGCAACACTGGGGCTGGGCCGTGTGGGTGAGTTGCTGGCCAGTGCCGGCGACCCGAGCAACCGTAAAAGTGCTGGCTATGGGCCGCTTGCGCCGGTTAGTGACCTCACTACCGGCCTGCCGTTATTGACTCTGCCAGCTGGATTTGCTTATCGCAGTTTCGGTTGGGCTGGTGATGCTCTGCTTGGCGGTGGAGTGTGCCCGGATGCCCATGACGGCATGGGCGTTGTTGCTGCCGATGGCGAGGTGATTACCCTGGTGCGCAATCATGAAATTGTCCGCGCCAGTGGCACTTTCGCACCTGCTGCGGCGAGTTACGATCCATTGTGTGCGGGCGGTACGGTTACTCTTCGTTACGACAGTGCGCGCGGTGAAGTGCTGACAGCCACACCGTCGCTTTCCGGCACCCTGCAAAACTGCGCCGGAGGCGTTACGCCCTGGGGGTCGTGGTTGAGTTGCGAAGAGTTTGTATCGCGCGCGGGCACTTCCTCGATGCTGCAAGATGGTCAGCGTGTATTGGCCCGCGATCACGGCTTTGTATTTGAAGTGCCTGCAGAAGGATTTTCCAACGCCGAGCCCATCATCGGCATGGGACAGTTCCGCCACGAAGCCGCCAGCGTTCATGCCATCAGCGGTATCGCATATCTGACAGAAGATCATGCTCCTGATGCGGGTTTTTATCGTTTTATCCCGCATGTTGCGGGTAATCTGCATGGCGGTGGCCGCCTGCAAATGCTGGCAGTCAAAGGGCAGACGGATTTGCGCCGTGGCATGCGCGTGGGCGCGCTGCTGCCAGTGCATTGGGTCGATATTGAGCATCCTGAGCGTGGCATCGATGCTGAGGGTGGTATTACCGGCGTGCTCAATCAGGGAGTGGCTGCGGGTGGATCGCGCTTTACCCGCCTGGAGGGCTGCATCGCAACCGATGCGGTGGTGTATTTCACCTCGACGGATGGTGGCGATCTGGCGGCAGGGCAGGTGTGGGGCTATTACCCGGATCGGCAAGTGCTGGTGTTGATTTATGAATCCACAGATCGAGCCGTGCTCGATTACCCCGATAATGTGGTGCTCAGCCCACGTGGCGGATTGTTGCTGTGCCAGGACTCTGCACGTGATGCGGTCGTGGAAAAGTTGCACGGGCTAACTGCGCAGGGCGAGTTATTCGAGTTCGCCGGCAACAATGTGGTGCTCAATGGTGAGCGCGGTTTTGTTGGCGATTTTCGCGCCCAGGAGTGGGCTGGGGCCTGTTTTTCTCCCGACGGACGATGGTTGTTTGCCAATATCTATCGTCCTGGTTTCAGTGTTGCCATTACCGGCCCGTGGCAGATGGGCTTGATCTGAGGAGTTATCCATGCAACTGACTGCTTCCATTTACGTAGCCCTATCGGCACTTTTGGTGCTGGCATTGGCGGCGCAAGTCATCCTCTTGCGTCGCAGCAAGCGTATCGGCCTCGGTGATGGCGGCGACACCCGTCTTGCCTGCGCCATCCGCGCCCATGCCAACGCGTTGGAAAACCTGCCGCTGGTGCTGTTGCTGCTGGTCTTGTTTGAACTGGGAGGCGCCGGCTCAACCGCGATACACGCGTACGGTGCCACTCTGCTGTTCGCTCGGCTTTGGCACTGCGTGGGCCTTTCCGGGTCAGCTGGTACGTCGGCAGGGCGCTTTTACGGCACGGTTTTGACGTGGCTTGTATTGATCGGATTAAGCACGCAGTTGCTGATCAAGGCGATCTGAGCGACTCGCTGTAGCCATTGCCACAGCGAGCGCTTGTTTGCTGGCTGGGCGCTGCAAGAATCAGCGAACCGGATCGATCGGTGTCAGTAAATTGATGGTGCCGCGGCCAAGCTCGATGCTGCCGGACTTTTCCATGGTCTTGAGCAGGCGACTGATCACCTCGCGGGTGCTGCCCAGCTCGTGGGCAAGCTCTTGATGGGTGACGCGGATATTGGTCGAGCCTGAAGCGCGCACAACATCTTCAAGGTGCCGTTCAATGCGCGTTTGCAGGCGCTCGAAGGTGACTTCTTCGACCAGGCTCAGCATTTTGATGACATAACTGGACATCGAGCCCATCACAAAGGTGCGGAAGCCCGTTGAATGCGCCAGTAACCGCTCGAAATGCACTGCGGGTATGCGCAGCACCAGCACATCACCTTCGCCGGCAACATCCGCGTAAAGGCGGTTGCGCGCACTCATGAATGCCAGGCTGAGCATGCACATCTCGCCTGCGCGCACGCGATACATGCTGAAGATCCGGCCATCATCGGAACGAGAACGCACTTTCAGTGTGCCGGAAAGTACAAGCCCGAAATGTTCGACATCGTCGCTGCACATATTCATTGATGCGCCATCGGGCAGGCGCATCACGTGCGCTGCTTCGATCGCCGCCAGCCATGCGGTATCGGAAATCTGTGCCAATCCCGGCGTGGACCGGGCAAGCTGTTTGGCATTGAATGTTTCCACTTCGTCTCTCATCGGTAACGCCCCTGTTGCGATACGACGTGCAGCGTGGTCCAACAACAATCAAACGGCCCCCGCCGCTTGACTCCATCTGACTGAGAGTGGGCCTTTCAATGTAATTTCGGCTTGTCTCATCATGCAAAACCTTGTCTGCTCAAGCAGACCCATCGTGCTCCGAATGTCAGATCAAACGCCAATCCTTACTGTTTACGGCCATTCACAGTCAATGCAAAGTGCGCGATAACTTCACTCGCTACACCACGGCGTAGCAGGATCCGTGCCAGAAGGCCGGGCAAAGCCTTTTTCGAGCAGGGCATCGACCAGGCTTCCTTGCTCGGTGTAAGCCACGGCAACGGCATTCTCGCTGGCTGTGTCGGCCATCTCGATGTTGTGAACTTCGCTCGATTCAGCGCCTTTGAAGAAGGATTGGGTGAATGCCTTGGCCTTGGCCGCAAGTTTTTGCTCGCAGGCAGGAGCGCGGATGCCGTCACTTGGAATATCGATACCCGGCTGGGTTATGACAAAGTTGCGTTCAAAGCCTGGCCACACCGCCGCATTGACGTAAAACGTCTTCGCATCGCGAACTTCGATAACTGCGATTGGATACACACCGGGATAAGCAATAAAGCTCGCAGCCAGTGATGATGCTGCAAATCCCAAGGCGGCTACGGTGAAGAGTGCGCGTCTAGTCTTCGCATAAGCAAATGAGGAAGTTGACACATTACTGGACATTGGATGACCCCCCTGCGCATTACCCGACCGTATCGGCAGGCTTGCGCATTACTTGAATGATTTCGATATGCAACGATGTGCGGGCGCACCAATCCATGGTTCGAGCGACTTCCCCGTCGCTTTCGCATACATGCTTCCAGTGGGGAGCGTACGGATAACCCGCGATGCGCGTATGTGACCCATATCACCAAACCAGGCATGCACGTGTTGGCGCTATCGGCAGGTGTTCGTGGCCAACGATACGGCCCAAAATTTTCCAGTGGGTGCGAAATCAACAACAGCATTAAAATAGCGTGGTAATTGAGATGTTTTCATGACGAAAGATGATGATTGATCGCGCTCGGCACGGTAGTGCCATAGGTCATTGCTCTACACTTGGGCTTTGCAAACACACACAATCGCTATGCTCACCAATTGGCTCGGCCCATTTCGCCTGATGTTCGCTGCTGCGGCATTCATCCTCAGCACCCTCGCGCACACCATCCCATTGATCGCGTTGGCAGTACTCAAACTCGCATTGCCGGTGCGCGCATGGCGGCTTGCGCTGGGCAGAGTGCTGGTGGTGCTGGCCGAGAGCTGGATTGCGATCAACAGCCTTTTGATCGAAAAGCTGACGCCAACGCACATCGCGATTACTGGCGATGGCATAGCTGGCCTTGTCCCCGATGCCAGCTACCTCGTGCTTTGCAACCATCAAAGCTGGGTCGATATCCCGGTGCTGCAATACACACTCAATCGCAAGGCACCCCTGCTGCGTTTTTTTCTCAAGCGGCAACTGATATGGGTTCCCTTCCTGGGGCTGGCATGGTGGGCGCTGGATTTTCCATTCATGCGGCGGCATTCGCGCGATGCCATCGCGCGCAAGCCCGAATTGGCGTTGGCTGATGTGGAAGCAACACGGCGTGCCTGTCGGCGATTCCGCGACACACCGGTTGCGGTGATGAACTTTGTCGAAGGAACCCGCTTCACCGTGGCCAAGCAGCAGGCGCAGTCGTCGCCGTACCAGCACTTGTTGCGACCGAAAGCTGGCGGTGTGACACAGGTTTTTTCTGCAATGGGTGATTTGTTGCAAGGCGTGCTCGACGTCACCATTGTTTATCCGCAGGGCAGCCCGAGCGTGATCGATCTGTTTGCGGGCCGTGTACAAAAGATAGAAGTCGATCTGCGGTTGCGCACTATTCCGGAGTCATTGCGCAGCGGTGGCGAGGATGCACGGACAAAAGCGGAGTTGCGCGATTGGCTGAATACGCTATGGCGCGAAAAAGACTGGTTGATTGGGCAAAAATGATGGGCGGCGCCAACCGCTGCAATGGGCTCGCTGTGTAGCGAGCAGAGCCGATTCGCCCCGTACCCTCAGCCGAACCGGCTGACCGCTGACAGCCGTCTTGGCTCTCCCGCCGTTGCCCGGTCAAGGCGGCGCTGCATCTCGGCGTCCAACTCCAGGAACTCGTCGCTGAGCGCATCACCGCTGGCCGCAAGTTCAAACAGACGGCCTACCAACGCATCATCGCTGAGCGATGGGTTGGGGAAGTTCAGTACGTTGGTCATGCGCGTCAACCCCCAGGTTGCATTTGATCGTTGACGGGAACTTGCAGCTTCTGTGCCAGAAACCAAAGCGTGTAAAATCAGCGGCTCAGGGCTTGCGGCGAAGTGCGCGAAGCACTGGGTTCGGCGTTAAGTGACGCATTGCGTCAGTGCTTGCGCTCAATTGACTTATGGCCAGGCCAGCGTGCCGTCGATCACCAGCGCGCAGTGCCCACCAACCCAGACCTGCCCGTTGCCCTGGACACGTAAGCTCAGCATGGCGTCACGGCCCATCTCGCGCCCCTGGCTTGCCCGGTAACCCCGGCTTAACGCGCCGTGTGGCTCCAACTGCGCGATGTAGGCGGCAATCAGCGCGTTGGCGGCACCCGAAGCGGGGTCCTCGACAATGCCGGCACCGGCGGGGAATGCGCGCACCACCAGTTCAAACGCCGGGTCATGGCTGCGTGCGAACAAGCACAGGCCAAGGGTATTGCTGCGCTTGGCGAGTGCGGCGATGCCTGCAAACGGGGCATTCCATGCGCGCAATTGATGTTCATCGGCCAGTTCTGCCAGCCACCAGCGACGACCACCGCTGACCAGCCCCGGCGGTAATGCACCCAGCGTCAGCCCATCCAATAGCTGTTCGACCGCCAGCATGTCCGAGTGGCAAGCCAGTTCAATATGTGCAGCAGGCACTGCAACCGACAACATCGGGCATTGCGGCTCGCCATCAATAGCAATTGGCAGCAGGCCGGCATCGCATTGCTGTATCAATTGCCCGTCATGCGCTACACAAAAACCACTGTGCAGCGCAGCAAACGCTGAGCCAATGCTGGGGTGACCTGCAAACGCAATTTCCTTGCCGGGTGTGAAAGTTCGCAAGCGATAGCTGGCGCCGGGCTCGCTGGGCGGCAGTACAAAAGTGGTTTCAACCAGATTGGTCCAGGTGGCAAAGCCCTGCATGCGTTCGCTCGGCCAGTCATCGGCACCCAGCACTACACCCAGTGGGTTGCCACGGCCAGCTTGCTTGGCAAAAACATCCAGTTGCAGGTAGTGACAGGTTTCATTCGGCATGGCGGGATTTTCAGCGTCGACGGGGCAGGGTATTGTGAGCGACTGATTGCCAACCTGCCATTGCCCAAAGGCCCACACCCATGATCACCGTGCATCACCTCGAAAACTCACGCTCGCAGCGTGTGCTCTGGCTGCTGGAGGAGCTGGCGTTGCCCTATACCGTGAAGCATTACTCCCGCGATCCGCAGACCATGTTGGCGCCCGAATCGCTGCGTGCCATCCATCCACTGGGCAAATCGCCAGTAATCAGCGACGATGACCGGGTGGTTGCCGAATCCGGCGCCATCATCGAGTATCTTGTGGCCCGCTACGGACAACAACGGTTACCGCCACCGGCAGGCGAGGATGAACGCCTGCGTTACACCTACTGGCTACACTATGCCGAAGGTTCGGCGATGATGCCGTTGTTGCTCGGGCTGGTATTCCGGCGCCTGCCACGGGGGCCAATGCCATTTTTTCTGCGTCCGCTGGTACGGCGCATTTCGGCGCAAGTGATGCAGCGCTACGTGGCGCCGCAGATTGCCCTGCATCTGGATTACATGGAAGCCCAGTTGGGCGCCTCACCGTGGTTTGCCGGCGAACAATTCAGCGCGGCGGATATCCAGATCAGCTTTCCCATCGAAGGCGCTGAAGCCGCTGGCGTGCTGGGCTGCAATCGTCCCAACCTGAGCGGTTTTCTTGCGCGTATCCGCGCTCGTCCAGCGTATCAACGCGCGCTGGAGAAAGGTGGCCCGTTCGTGTTGGGTGAACGGATTGGTGAGGAGTGATGTCATGAGCAAGCCCGGATTGCTGCCGGATTGGCAGATCGCAACGGCGTTTGTGCGTTTCATCCTCGCCATCCTTTTCGTGATGGCTGGCTGGTGGAAAGTGTTCGTACTCACGCCGATGGCGCATGCCGAGCAATTTTTCATTGGTTGGTTTGCCGATAGCTGGATTCCCGACGCGCTGCTCTGGTCGCTTGGTTTGGGTATTCCATTTGTCGAGCTGGCCGCAGGCATAACGCTGCTTTTGGGCTGGCGACTGCGCGAGACGCTGGCCACGCTTGCCGTGCTGTTGATCATAACTACCTACGGCCATGCGCTGAAAGAAGCGTTGTTCAACATCGATGGCCACACGTTCACCCGTTCGGCACTGATCATTTTCTTGCTGGTGTCGCCGAGCGGTGCCGATCGCTGGACGCTGGATCGCCATCTTGCGCGCCGTTTGCAAAACAATGAGTGACATGGCCTCTGTGCTGTGCCAGCATGCGCGCCCATGCGCCTGAACAAATACATATCCGATAGCGGCGAATGCTCGCGCCGTGAAGCCGATGAGCGCATTGCCGCCGGTCGGGTGAGCGTCAACGGCGCGATTGCCGGTATCGGTAGCAATATCGTTGATGGCGACACGGTGTTGATGGACGGGCAGCCGCTGCGCCCGCGTCGTGCTGCCGGTGGCCGCCGCCATGTCTATATCGCCTTTCACAAACCGGCGGGCGTTACCTGCACCACCGATACCGAGGTTAAAGGCAACATCATCGATTTCATCGGCCATCAACAGCGCATCTTTCCGATTGGCCGCCTCGACAAGGAATCCGAAGGTCTGATCCTGCTGACCAGCAACGGCGATATCGTCAACGAGATCCTGCGCGCCGAGAATGCCAAGGAAAAGGAATATCTGGTGGCGGTGAATCGCGAGGTCAATGATGATTTTCTGCGTGGGATGGCGCGCGGCGGTATCGTCATGCATGGCCAGCGCACCCGCCCGTGCCGTGCCACGCGGCTGGGCAAGTTGGGGTTTCGCATCGTTCTCACGCAAGGGTTGAACCGGCAGATTCGGCTGATGGCCGCCCATTTTGGCTATCGGGTGAAGCGGTTGGTGCGCACTCGTATCGTCAATATCTCGCTGGGCCACCTCAAGATTGGGCAGTGGCGCAATCTCACCGATGCCGAATTGCGTGGCCTGTTGCCGATGCGCAGCGAGTGGTGAGCTTGAATCAAGCCAAAGCCAACACTTGCCGCCAGCGTGCCCGCGCCGCATCAACCTCGGCACGATGGGCTTGCGGGGTGAAACTGCGTTCGGGCGTGTAGGCGCGGCGCAATTCGTCCAACCCCGACCAAATGCCAACGCCGAGGCCGGCCAGCATCGCGGCGCCGAGGGCGGTTGTCTCCAGCATGCGCGGCCGGTGCAGGGTGACACCGGCAAGATCCGCCTGCATTTGCAGCATGGCGCGCCCATGTCCGCCGCCATCGCTTCGAGAATGTCGCATTGACTGTGGGCGATGGCTTCCAGCGCCGCGCGTGCCAGATGCGCGCGCGTGCTGCCGCCGCTGAGCCCGTGGATCAGGCCGCGCGCCTGCGGCCGCCAGTGCGGCGCACCCAGCCCGGCATGGGCGGGAATGATGGTGACGCCGCCGCTGTCGGGCACGCTGGCGGCGAGCGCTTCGATCTGCCCGGCATGTTCGATGATGCCCAGGCCATCGCGCAACCATGCGACCAGCGCTCCGGCGATATAAGCGCCGCCTTCCAGCGCGTAGGTAACGTGCTCGTCGAGCTGCCAGGCGATGGTGCTGAGCATGCCGTGACTGCTGGGCACCGGCGTATTGCCGGTATTGAGCAAGATGAAACTGCCGGTACCGTAGGTGATCTTGCTCTGTCCGGCATCGAAGCAGCCCTGGCCGAACAAGGCCGCCTGCTGATCGCCGGCAATACCGGCAATCGGCAAGCCATCCGGCAATTCCGGCACATCATGCACCCGCGCGCAAATGCCCGAACTGGACGCGAGGCGGGGCAGTTGGATGTCGGCAACGCCGAAGCGACGCGTCAGTTCGCCGCACCATTCGCCGCTGGCAATATCGAGCAGCAGGGTGCGGCTGGCATTGCTGCGGTCGGTCAGGTTTTGGCCGCTGAGCCGGCGCAGCAGGTGGGTGTCGGCGGTGCCAAAGCTGAGCTTGCGTGCGCCGTGATGCTGTAGCAGCCAGGCCAGCTTGCTGGCCGAAAAGTAGGGGTCGATCGGCAGGCCGGTGCGCGCTCGGGTATCGGCTTCAAGCGCCTTGTGTTGTTCGCACCAATCGTTGGTGCGGCGGTCCTGCCAGACGATGGCGTTGCCGAGCGATTCGCCGCTGTCGGCATCCCACACGAATGTCGTTTCGCGCTGGTTGGTAATGCCGAGCGCCGCCAACCGGGTCGGGTCGATACCGTCCAGCGCCAGACGCAACGCTGCGCGCAGCGAAGCCCATATTTCATCGGGCGCATGCTCCACCCAGCCCGGCTGCGGATAGTGCTGGGCAAAGCCGACATTGGCACGCGCAACCACCGCAAGCTCGCGATCAATGACCAGCACCGTGTTGCCCGATGTACCCTGATCGATGCCAATCAACAAATCCGGCGTTGCTGATGCGCAGTCAGGCATGGTGGTGGTTCCAAGGTTGATAGGGCTGTATCGTGCCGCCAGCTACACTGCACGTCTTTACCGGCAACGCTGACAGCAATCATGCCCTATACGCCAATTCTCGCAACCCTGATTTACGTACTCTCCGCAGATCGGGGCAAAGTGTTGATGGTGCATCGCAACGCTCGCGCCGACGACGCCCAATTGGGCAAGTACAACGGTCTCGGCGGCAAGCTGGAACGCGACGAAGACGTGTACAGCGGCGCGGCGCGTGAGTTGCGTGAAGAATCCGGGCTCGAAATCGACGCCATGCGCTTGCGCGGCACCATCAGTTGGCCAGGCTTCGGCCGCAATGGCGAGGACTGGTTCGGTTTCCTGTTTGTCGTTGATGCCTTTCGCGGCGAGCCGCCCGCGAGCAATGCCGAGGGCGAACTGCACTGGGTTGCACTGGGCGACGTGCCGGGTCTGCCGTTATGGGACGGCGATCGGCATTTTTTGCCGCTGGTGTTCGACGACGATCCGCGCCCATTCCACGGCGTGATGCCGTACCGCGACGGGCGCATGCTCGACTGGCGGTTCAGTCGCTGATCGGACCGAGTTAAATTACCCCCGGCAAAGCCGGGGGCTTATCAGGTGAGCGCAGCAAAGGCGCGATAAGAACATGGGCCGCCTGAAGGCGACTGGCTTGATCCCTTCTCCCACCGGGGTGAGATGTTGCGCTTGCAAGCCATCGGCTTGCGCGGTGGCGCGTAGCGCCGGATGAGGGTACGGCGAAGCGGCGCAAGTCCGAACCATCGCGACTTCGGCGTACCCTCACCCCAACCCCTCTCCCGGCGGAAGAGGGGCTTGAAGCCGACCGCCGCAAAGGTCAAACCCTGTGAGTCCCCCGGCAGAGCCGGGGTTTCCCTATCGGAAATGAAATATCAGCGTTCGGCCCCGCTGTCGGCGGTTTGCAACGCCAGCGTGCTGGATGGCGACGCCTTGGCGCTCGACTCGCCCACCGACAACGTGAAAAACGACATCCGGTAGAGCAACTGTTCGGCAGACTTTCTCAGCATTACCGCGCGTTCCATTGTTTGCGACGACAAATCGGCGCCGTCCTCGGCAAGACGCGTCAATTTCAGCAATTCCGCGTCCACCAGTGCCGCGCTGTCGGCATGCGCATGCGCATTTTCGATGTTCGACGCCATCAAATGCGCGACCTCGTTCGCATGTACGCCGATGGTGTCGAGCCGTTCCCGGCATGTCCGCAATGATGTTGCGCAGCGGTCGAGCGTGTTCGCGATCTCCGACATCATGCGGCGGGCGCCGCTGGAGGCCGAGCGCGAGCGTTTCGCCAGGTTGCGAACTTCATCGACCACCAACTCGAGTGCGTGGCGCGGGTCGCTGCTGCGCGCATTCTCGGCGGCATTGAGTGCGATCAGATCGGTTTCGCTGGCGATCGATGCCATCACCGTAACGATATCGCCAATGCGATTGGTGGCCTGCTGGACGGTGTCGATCGACTGGATGACTTGTTGCAGCGCCATCCGACTGCTGGCCGAGAGCGTCACGTTGTCGCCCACCAGTTCGTGCGCCGCGGTAGCGTGTTCCAATTGGCTTTCCATGGTCTTGCGCAATTCGTGAGTCTGGCTGGCGATGCGTGCGAGTGCCTGCTTTTGCTCGATCACGTGCAGCCCGATATCGCGCGCATCGTCGGCGATCCGGAACGCGGCGTCGGTGGTGGTGTCGCTGGCGATCGCTGCGTCGCGTGTCAGGCCGCGCAAGTTCCCGGAAATATTCAGGATCGCTTGCACGATGTCGCCGATTTCGTCGTCATGGCGGTCGATAACGGCGGCGCTGAGGTCGCCGGAACCGATTGCACTGGCCAACGCACGCGCGTCGCGCAGCGGACGCATGATGGCATCGACAAGTGCGAAGCCAAGCCATGCAGCCGTTGCCACCGCGATCAGCATCAAAGCAATCGCAAACGCTATGTGCCTGGCGTAACTGGTCTGTGCGCGACGAAACTCCGCGCTATCCGTATCCAGATGCCGTTGCAGCATCGCCGACGCATTGGCAACGATCGGCTGGTACAGTTGCTGCAAATCGGTATAAGCGATGTCAGCGGCGCCGCTGACGTCGTCTTTCTCCAGCAGCTCTATCACTGCGTCGATTCCGTCCTTGTAGCGCAAGCTCGAGTCGTTCCACGATGCGATGATCTGTAGCTGATCGCTCGGTGCGCTCGCGGCGCGGTAGGCATCGACCAGGGCGCTGATGTCGTCCTGCGTGCTGATGATCTGGCGTTTGTGTTCCGCGACCGTTTCAGGGGTTGGCTGGTGGAGCGCTTGCATCACCCGGATACGGTTCTCCATCATCTTGCGGATGATCATGCCCAGTTGCTGTGAGGGCACCAGGTGCGCTCGGTGCATCCCGACCAGCCGCTGCGGACGCATCGGCCCCGGCGCAGCCGCCATCGATGATGGCGCGATGCATCGCGCAGATCGGAATACGCGCGTTGTGCACGCCGCACCTGTTCAGCTGTTGGTCGCGTGCGCAACGACATGTAACCGACGACTTCGTCGTCCGCGATGATGGGGTTGGCATTGGCTTCCACCCAGTAAAAACCGCCGTCCTTGCAACGGTTCTTGATAAGCCCTTTCCACGCCTTGCCGGCTTTCAGCGTTGCCCACAGATCGGCGAACACCGCCGCCGGCATATCGGGATGGCGCATGATGTTGTGCGGTCGTCCGATCAACTCCTCGCGGCTGTAACCGCTGATTTCGCAGAACGTGGTGTTGACGTAGGTGATGATGCCCCGGATATCGGTACGCGACACCACGCTGTCGCCATCGCGCAGATGGTGTTCAGTGTCGGTGACTGGCAAGTTCATCCTGTTGCAACCCCCGTTCAAGCCAGCCGGAAGAACCCCATCAGCCGGTCCAGCCGTTCGGATTGCGAGCGCAGCTCGTCGGATGCAGCGGCAGCTTCTTCGACCAGTGCAGCATTTTGTTGGGTAACGTCATCCATCTTCACCACCGCCGTGTTGATCTGGCCTACGCCTTGCGATTGTTCGGAACTGGCCGATGCGATTTCGCTGACCATGGCCGATACTTTCTGCACGCTGCCAACGATCTCGCGCAGCACATCGCCCGATTCGCGCACCACCGCTGAGCCGACATGGGTTTTTTCCACAGCGTCGCCCACCAGCGATTTGACTTCGCGCGAGGCTTCTGCGGAGCGTTGCGCCAGATTGCGCACCTCGGCCGCCACCACCGCAAAGCCGCGACCCTGTTCGCCCGCGCGCGCCGCTTCCACCGCCGCATTGAGCGCAAGCAGGTTGGTCTGGAAGGCAATGCCATCGATCACGCCGATGATTTCCGAAATCTTGCTGCTGGATCGATTGATGTCGTCCATCGACGCAATCGCACGCTCGACCAGCTGCCCACCCGCCTCGGCGCGGCCACGCGCCTCGTTGACCATCATCGCGGCGTCACCGGCATTCTCGGCGTTTTGACGCACCGAAGCGGTCATCTCCTCCATCGCCGCGGCGGTTTCTTCCAGTACCGATGCCTGTTCCTGGGCACGCGCACTCAGGTCGTTGTTGCCGGCGGATATCTGGGTCGCGGCGCTGGCGACTGCGGCACTGCCGTCGCGGACATCGGCGGTAATACCACGCAGGTTTCCGGCGATATTTTTGACTGCTTGTGCGGTACGTCCGACCACATCGCTGCTGGCACCTACATCGACAGTACCAGTGAGATCGCCCGAGCCTACCGCCTGCGCAAACGATTCGACTCGCTTGAGCGTTGAGTTAAGCTGCCGCAGCGTTTGCAACAAAATTGAGCCTACAATGATCGATGCGATCAAGATGCTGACTATGATTGTTGATCGTACCGCTGTCATTTCACGGTGCAATTGGGATGCGTGTTCCTTTGCATTTGCAGTGTCCAGATTGTCGGCAAGGGAAAGCATCTCGGTGTCCAACCGCTGCATCTCGACAACGCAGGCCGCAACTGAACAAAACAAGACCAACATCATGAGGATGCTAGCGGCACCGATGCGCGCCAATGTGCCGGCAGCAATAGCCCGTTGCCACCAGCCAAGTGGCCCACGTTTAATCGTGCGGCCGCCTTTCACAGTCCAACGCTGCGACCCGTCACGGATAGCGGCATACACTTTTTCGGCATGTTCGATCTGCTCGCGCGTGGGCCGGGTGCGCAGCGACATGTAGCCGATCACCTGACCATTTTGATAGATCGGGTTGGCGTTGGCCTCGACCCAGTAATAGCCGCCGTCCTTGCAGCGGTTCTTGACCAGCCCTTTCCAGGACATGCCAGATTGCAGGGTCTTCCAGAAGTCGGCAAAGGCCGCCGGCGGCATGTCCGGGTGGCGCAAGATGTTCTGTGGCTGGCCGAGCAATTCTTCCTCGGAGAAGCCACTGATTTCGCAGAAGGTGCGATTGACGTAGGTGATCTTGCCCTTGGTATCGGTCTTGGAGATGACACTGTCGCCATCCTTCAGCACGCGTTCGTGATTGGTTACCGGCAGATTGATGCGCATCCCCATTCCTCTGAAAAGAAACATGACTTTCATTTCACAGCGACTGCTGTGAACCCTGCGTGGAGGTGTCGGCGGCCATTGCGCCAACTTGAGGCCGCATGCGACCGATACCTGGCGGGGTGTGTCGGGGCAGCATTCTGCGACCAGCGCGGCGCGCCAAAAGCGGTGGCTTTGCAACGCGACAGGCGCATTTGCATATGACTGCGGTTTCCGTCGAAAAATATCGAAATATCCAATTGCGTCAGTTCGTTAACCCGATTCGGTGGTGTTTGCGATAGCGCGAACGTGTGTGTTTTCCACCGATGCATTCGCCGAGTGTCTGAGCAGCGGTGTGGTCGCGTCGATGCTTCGATGGTCTGTTGTTTCCCACAGATGGTCTACCGGGAGATTCCCGGTGTGGGCCGCAACGGCGGCGTTGGCCGTACTTGGTGATTCACCGGTAGGCGACCGACCGTGCCGCGCAGCGGTCGAGAGCGACGTCGCCGCGATCGGTCACGTCCGAGCCCGGCGGTTAGGTGGTTCCCCGGTATGCGGGGCGCGCGGATCAGGACAGACTCGCCAACTCTGAAATCTACACTGAGCCATCACGGGCACTGACGTATCTTCGCTGCGCCGCGTTGCTGCCTCGAAGTCGCAATGGAGTTACCTAATGCATGGATCCGCCGCTCAGGTACTGATCGCCGTAGAGGGGGACATCCTGCGCTTTGCATTGGCTGAAATGGTGCGCGGCATGCCCGGGTGTTCATTGCGTGGTGTTGCCGCAGACGCGGCAACCGCAATCATGGCGATGCGCTCGCACACGCTTGACGTGCTGCTTCTGGATGTCGTGCTGGCGGAGAAGATGAAGGCCGCATTCGACGGGCACGAAACCCATCCTCGCGTCTTATTGTTTTCGCCGCACCGGCACATCGGCCTCGATGCTGCCTGCGCGATGGACTGCGCTTGCGGCTTTGTGCGCGAGCGGGCGCCGCTGAAGCATGTCCAAGTGGTTGCGCGCATCGTCGCGTCGTGTGACGTACCTGCGGCAGGCAGGTCCGGGCGTTGCCAGACCTGCCCGTTGCGGCCATCGCTGGTGCCGGCATCGTTGCCGCTGAGCCCGCGCGAGCAGGAGGTTTTTGCCCGGATTGGTGCGGGCGAAAGCAACCAGGCCATCGCCAAGCATTGGGCCGGAGCGTAAAAACGGTGGAGTGCCACCGCGAAAGCTGCAAGCGCAAGCTGGGTCTGAACTCGGCTGCGCAATTGCTTGCCGCGGCGGTAGCGTGGCGCGCCGGTGATTATGTGCCCGACCACGTCGATGCGCTCTCGCGCCAGTAACGGGTCAGGCCTCGCCCAACCATTCACGCACCGCGTGGCTCATCGCGGCACGGCGAAACAGCAAATCCCAATAGCTGCCGCCCAGTTGCCGCCACAGTAGCGCCGAGCGCACCGCGGCGAGCAACACCGCGCGAATCTCGGAAACGATGGCGGGTTGGCCAAGGTAGACCGGATTGCCCTGCACCAGGATGCGTGGACGCAGGGTGCTGATGGTGGCGGCGTACAGCTCGCCCAGACGGGTTAACACCGTTGGATGGGTGTTGCCCCAATGTGCGGATTGCCGGCGCACATCCTCGATGCCCTTGCGCACTTGGTCGATCACATCGTTGCGTGCAGCGAAGCGACGCTCCAGATGCAGCACCGTAATCGCCACGCGTGCCAGTGCCGGGTCGCGGTTGGCGTCGCCTTCCAGATGCGCAAGCAACAGCCGCAAGCCGCGCTGCAAGGCGGCGATATCGCCATAGACCGCCAGTGTGTTATCGGCGTCGGTGGCGAAAATGCTGTTGATGCAGGCGGTCAACGGCGTTGTTTCAGCATCACCATTGGCGGCGATCTGGCGTGCCAGATCACAGCTTTGCAGCAAGCCCGCCAAGGCCAGTACCCGATCTTTCATGCAACATTTCCTTGTAAACGACGTTCCATGGGGGCGTCACTGGCTTCGATGACGGCCCCGCCAAGACAAGCCTCCCCGAGATAAAACACCACCGACTGCCCTGTGGTTACTGCGCGCTGCGGTTCGGCAAATGTGACTTCAATGGCGTCCTCATCGTCGAGCACATGCAGCCGGCAAGGCACATCGTGCTGGCGATAACGTATCTTGGCGGTACAGTCCAGTACACGGCCTGGTGCTGAGCCCGACACCCATGCCGGCGCGGTGGCGCGCAACCAGCGAGAATGCAGGAATGGGCTGTCGGTGCCTTGATCGACATACAGGACATTGTTTGCAACATCTTTGCCGACCACGTACCACGCGCTCGCCTCACGGCCACGCACCCCGCCAATTTGCAGACCTTCGCGCTGGCCCATGGTGTAGTAAAACACGCCGCTGTGTTGGCCCAAAACCGTTCCATCGACACTGCGGATTTCACCTGCTTGCGCTGGCAGGTAACGGCCGAGAAACTCGCGGAAGTTGCGCTCACCGATGAAACAGATGCCGGTAGAATCTTTCTTGGTGGCGGTCGGCAGCCCGGCGTCGTGGGCGATCCGGCGTACTTCGGATTTCTCCAGTTCGCCAATCGGAAAACGCGTGGCTGCCAACTGTTGCTGGCCGAGTTGGTGCAGGAAATAGCTCTGATCCTTGCCCTTATCGCGGCCACGCAGTAGTTGCCAGTGCCCGCCAATTTTTGCGGTGCGTGCGTAGTGGCCGGTGGCGATGGCTTCGGCCCCCAACTCGCGTGCAGCATTCAGGAAGGATTTGAACTTGATCTCGCGATTGCACAGTACATCCGGGTTGGGCGTGCGCCCGGCGCGGTATTCGGCGAGAAAATGGGTGAACACATCGTCCCAGTATTCACGCGAGAAATCACGGCTATGGAAAGGGATACCAAGGTGACCACAGACAGCTACGGCGTCGCGTCGGTCATCCTCGGCGCGGCAGTCGCCACTGTCATCCTCGGCCCAGTTGCGCATGAACAGGCCAGCGAGCGACGTGCCCGATTGGGCAATAAGCCATGCGGCTACCGAGGAATCCACGCCGCCGGAGACCCCTACAACAATTTCTGGCGTCGCAGTCATGGCAGATGCCGCACGGCATCGAGCGGCAAGCGTTTGCCGGCGAGGCAGTCGTCGATCACTGCCATGACCAGTGGGCTGCGGTGGCGTTCGCGGTCGGCGTGGATTTCGCCGGGGGTCTGCCAAAATGCACGAATGATGCCGTCATCCAGTACCCGCTCGGGATAGTGTTTGCAGGCCCGGCCGGAGAAGGCGAAGCGTACAAATGAGCGCCCATCTGCCGGGCTGGTCCATTGGTAGCAGCCGATGAAAGCGATCAATTCCACATCCCATCCGGATTCTTCAAGGGTTTCACGGATCGCCGCCTGCTGTAATGTCTCGCCAGGCTCCAGATGCCCGGCCGGCTGGTTGATGACGGCCTGGCCCTGTACCTGTTCTTCTATCATCAACAGCCGGCCGTCGCGCACGACGACCGTGGCCACGGTCAGGTCTGGCGCAAAAATTGCTTCGTGGACGGTATCTGAGTGATTCATCGGTTGTGATCGGGTTCGCAGTGGGTAAATGTTACACGAGCGCATCCGCAGCGCCGTGGCCATTGGCTCGGGCATGCTGGAGGATCGTGATTCGCGCAACGTGTGTTCGGCTCTTGCGATGCGAGCCTTGATACCCATATTGTGGCATTCAGGAGAATGCAATGAGCCACGATATGTCCTCTGACAAGGAACACGGCCACGGTCTGGCGGTCGAAGAGGTCAGGCCCGAGTTGGCAAAGCCGCCGATGTTTCAGGTGGTGTTGCTCAACGATGATTTCACGCCGATGGAGTTCGTGGTTGAAGTGTTGCAAGTGTTTTTTGCGATGACCCGGGAACAGGCGACACAGGTGATGCTGCATGTACACACGCGTGGCAAGGGCGTTTGCGGTGTGTTCACGCGGGAAGTGGCAGAAACGAAGGTTGCGCAGGTAAACGAGTTTTCACGGCAGCAGCAGCACCCGCTTTTGTGTACGCTTGAGCGAGTGTGACGCGTTGTCGATGTAGTCGATCACCGCCGGAGGCGATATGTTCAGCAAGGATCTCGAATTCACCATTGGCCAGTGCTACAAGCAGGCACGCGAGGCGCGTCATGAGTTCATGACCGCGCTTGTGGCGCCAACGCCGAGCGACTGACGACCGATCTCAGTCAGGTCGTGGCCGATACGGTGCCGGTGCTGCCAGCAGGCGACAGCCGCGATACCCAGCCCACGCTTGGGTTTCAGCGCGTGTTGCAGCGTGCGGTCTATCACGTGCAATCCTCGGGCAAGAAGGAGGTGACTGGCGCCAACGTGTTGGTGGCGATCTTCGGCGAAAAAGACTCGCATGCGGTGTATTTCCTGCAACAGCAGGAGGTTACCCGGCTGGACGTGGTCAACTACATTTCGCACGGCATTGCCCGTGTGGGCGATGATGAGCCCAAGGCGGCCGATCAAAACACCCAGGAAGGCGAGGGCGAGGGTGGCGAGTCGCGCGGCAACCCGTTGCACGAGTTTGCCAGCAACCTCAATGAAGCGGCCCTTGCCGGCCGCATTGATCCATTGATCGGGCGCGAGCTGGAAGTCGAGCGCATCATTCAGGTTCTGTGCCGGCGGCGCAAGAACAATCCGTTACTGGTGGGCGAGGCGGGCGTCGGCAAAACCGCGCTGGCCGAAGGCCTGGCCAAGCGCATTGTCGACAAGCAGGTGCCTGATGTACTGCGCGATGGCGTGATTTACGCGCTTGATCTGGGCGCGCTTGTTGCTGGTACCAAATACCGTGGCGACTTCGAAAAGCGTCTGAAAGCGGTTTTGGCGCAATTGAAAAAGGAGCCGGGTGCGATTTTGTTCATCGACGAAATCCACACCATCATCGGCGCTGGTTCGGCCTCGGGTGGCACCATGGATGCGTCCAATCTGATCAAGCCGATGCTGGCGTCCGGCGATCTGCATTGCATCGGTTCCACCACCTTCCAGGAATACCGCGGGGTTTTCGAGAAGGATCACGCGCTGGCGCGGCGATTCCAGAAGATCGATGTGGTGGAGCCGACGGTGGCCGAAGCAATCGCCATCCTTTCCGGTCTGAAATCACGCTTTGAAGAACACCATGGCGTGCAATACACCGGCGACGCGATCCGCGCAGCGGTTGATTTGTCGGTCAAGCACATCGGCGATCGTTTGTTGCCGGACAAGGCCATCGACGTAATCGACGAAGCGGGCGCGCGGCAACGTGTGGTGCCTGAGGCGATGCGCAAGAAGGTCGTCGATGTCGAAGAAATCGAGATGATCGTGGCCAAGATGGCGCGGGTACCGCCCAAGCAAGTCTCGGCATCCGACAAGGATGTGCTCAAGAACCTCGACCGCAACCTGAAGATGGTCATTTTCGGCCAGGACCCGGCAATCGATACGCTGGCTTCGGCGATCAAGATGGCGCGTTCGGGGCTGGGCGATCCGGCCAAGCCGATCGGCAGCTTTTTGTTTGCCGGCCCCACCGGTGTCGGCAAAACCGAGGTCACCCGACAACTGGCAATGCAGCTCGGTATCGAACTGGTGCGCTTTGACATGAGCGAATACATGGAGGCGCATTCGGTGAGCCGCCTGATCGGTGCGCCGCCGGGTTATGTCGGCTTCGACAAGGGTGGCTTGTTGACTGAGGAAATCGTCAAGCATCCACATTGCGTGCTACTGCTCGACGAAATCGAGAAGGCGCATCCGGATGTGTTCAATATCCTGCTGCAAGTGATGGATCGCGGCATTCTTACCGATACCAACGGCCGCGAAGCCAATTTCCGCAATGCCGTGCTGGTGATGACCACCAATGCCGGCGCACAACTGGCATCGCGGCGTACGATCGGCTTCATGCGCCAGGATCATTCAACCGACGCGATGGAAGTGATCCGCAAGACCTTCACCCCCGAGTTCCGCAACCGGCTCGACGCAGTGATCCAGTTTGGCAGCCTGGGCATGGAACACATCCTGCGCGTGGTTGACAAGTTCCTGATCGAGCTGGAAAGCCAGTTGCAGGAAAAACATGTTGCCCTGAGTGCTACGCCTGAGGCGCGGCAGTGGCTTGCCGACAATGGGTTTGATCAGCAGATGGGCGCTCGCCCGATGGCGCGTGTGATCCAGGACAAGATCAAACGGCCTCTGGCCGATGAATTGTTGTTTGGCGAGCTGATTAATGGCGGCAGGGTGACGGTGGATGTGGTCGATGGCGAGCTGCATGTCGAGGTTCATCCCGAGGAATTGCTGTTGCCGGCAACCATCGAGTAAGCGCTACCGCTCTATGCGAGTTCGCCTCGCGGGCGCAAGCAGCCCATCGTGTGGCTACCCTGTCGTCACCCTCGTTCATCTTGTTGCGACTGAACCAATGCGGCATTTGGGTTAGTGCGCACCCCAATCAACCTTTTGGTAAAGAATCATGCGCATATTGCTTGCACGCCACGGCGAAACGCCGTGGAACGCTGAAGGCCGCTATCAAGGCCAGATTGACATACCGCTCTCAGACGCCGGTGAGCGACAAGCACGCTTGCTGGGACAACGTCTGTCAGATGTCAGCATTGACCGTGCTGTTGCTTCGCCGTTACAGCGGGCCCGGCGGACTGCCGAGCTGGCATTGGGTGATCGGGCAGGGATGCTCAGCCTGGTGCCGGGCTTGAGCGAGATTGCGCACGGTACCTGGGAAGGCAAACTCGCTGGCGAAATTGCCGAGCAGTACCCCGTGCAGTTTCAGGCATGGCGTGAAGCGCCGCAGACAGTGCAGATGCCGGAGGGGGAGTCGCTGAAGCAGGTATTCACGCGTGTCTGGCCGGCTTTTGTTACGGCCAGTGAAGGCTTGAGCACGAGCCAGACGTTGTTGGTGGTCGCCCACGACGCGGTAAACCGGCTGATTCTGTGCCACATCCTGGGCATTGACTTTTCCCAGTTGTGGCGATTCCGACAGGCGCCAGCGACCTTGAATCTACTGGAAGGGCCGAGCGCCGAGCGTCTTGATGTGGTTCGCTTGAACGACTGCGCGCACCATACCGGCTTGTTCGGCGAGGCCGTGCATCGCGCATTGTGATTGCCATGCAATCAGGACGAACCAGAGCTCAGTTACTGCCAGTAATCCCGTCCGCTGCCGATCCCGCTTAACGCATGCGGTAGGTGATGCGGCCTTTGCTCAGGTCGTAGGGAGTCATCTCTACCTTGACCTTGTCGCCGGTAAGAATGCGGATGTAATGCTTGCGCATCCGCCCGGAAATATGGGCGGTAATCACATGGCTATTCTCAAGCTTTACCCGGAACATGGTGTTCGGGAGCGCTTCGAGAATGGTGCCTTCGAATTCTATGCAATCGTCCTTGGACATTCGTCACTTCAATTGATGGCGGCGCAGCCGCGGTCATAAGCCGGGTATTGTGCCATGTCAGCGTGTTTGGCGCAAAGGTGTTGTGTTTGCCAACACGATACCCGGCACGACACCGAACGCCGTCGCAAAATCGGGTGTGGCCGGCGGTAACGCAGTCAATCGGCTGATCTCGGCGAGAAATACAACACGTGGCAGGGTGGTGGCGCCAAGACTGGACAAATGCGGGTTTGTTATCTGTGCATCGATCAACGGCCAGTGCCATTGCGACAGGCGGTACGCCAACGCCGCCAGCGCCAGCTTTGAAGCTCCCGATTGCACGCTGAACATGCTTTCGGCAAAAAACATCTGGCCGATGACCACGCCGTAAAGCCCGCCGATCAGGGTGTCGCCATCGCGCACCTCGATGCTGTGTGCCCAGCCACCGCGATGCAGATCGCGGAATGCCGCGTTCATTGCCGGGGTAATCCAGGTACCGTCCTGGCCTCGGCGCGGGGTATTCGCACAGCCCTCGATAACGGCAGCAAAGTCGCGATCAGCGCAAACATGCCAGTCGCAGTGACGCAAGCTGCGACGAAAGCGAGACGACAGACGAACTGCATCGGTATAGAACACACAACGCGGCTGCGGACACCACCACAAAATGGTTTGCCCTTCGGAAAACCAGGGAAAAACGCCATTGCGGTAGGCATTGAGCAGGCGCGCCTGGCTCAGGTCACCACCAAAGGCCAATAAACCGTCAGGATCGTCCAGCGCCTCATCCCCCGGCGGAAACGGTGCGTCAGCCTCAGGGGCAAGCTGTGGTAAGGGTATGCGCATTGCGAAAGGGGCTGTGGGTCAATAGTTGTTCACGATAGCGCGAAATGGCTGCACGCTCTTGCGTACACCAGCTTGCCAGTGCCTGTGCAAACGCCGGGTCGGAAATCCAGTGCCGGCTGTGGGTCCTGACCGGGCGAAAGCCACGCGCGATTTTATGCTCGCCCTGGGCGCCGGGTTCAAAGGCGACAATGCCGTGCTCCAGACAATACTCGATACCCTGGTAATAACAAGTCTCAAAGTGCAGCCCGGGAATATCCATTGCTGTACCCCAATAACGGCCAAACAGCCTGTCGCTGCTGCGTAGACACAATGCCCCTGCGATCAGCTGGCCATCGAGTTCGGCAAGTATCAGCACGATCTGCGCGGGGATGGCGCGGATCAGATGCTCGAAAAACGCAGGGGTCAAGGCCGGCGAGTTGCCCTTGTCGATGAATGTGCGTAGATAGAACCCGTACATGGCTTTACGTTCACTCGCGCCTATCTGCGCTCCCGACAGGCGCCGAAATTGAACGCCAGAAGCAGCGACCATGCGCCGCTCAGCACGGATATTTTTGCGTTTTTTGTGATTGAGTGCATTGAGAAAGTCATCAAAGCAGTGCCAGTCGCCCGGGTTCTGCCAATGGTATTGCACGTCTTCGCGGCGCAACCAGCTTGCGTCCAGCGCCGCATCATCGTCAGCGCTCAAGAAATTGATGTGTACGGAAGAAAGTTGCTGCGCTCGCGCATGGGTGAGGATTGCATCAATCAGCTCGGCGCGCAGCGCGGGCGTGCGTGCCAACAGCCTTGGCCCCGGCACGGGCGAGTAAGGCACGGCAAGCAGCCACTTGGGGTAATAGTGCTGGCCGTGATGCTGGTAAGCGGCAGCCCAGGCATGATCGAACACAAACTCGCCATGCGAATTGGTTTTCAAATAGCCCGGTGCTGCTGCCACCAGTTCGCCATCCTGCCACAGAGTGGGGTGATGGCCATGCCAGCCCCAGTCCGGGCGCAGGCTGCCGGATTGCTCCAGGCCGGCGAGGAAGGCGTGACTGAGGAAAGGGTTGTCATCGTTGCGCAGCGCATCCCAAGCCGCCGCTGGAATGTCGGACAGGGCGGGGATGATGCGGAGTTCACTCATGAGTGTGGCTCAGGCGTGACAATCACCCGTGGCCGTCAAGAAAACGCTCAGCATCCAGCGCGGCCATGCAGCCAAAACCAGCCGAGGTGATCGCCTGACGATAGACTTGGTCGGCGACATCGCCAGCGGCGAATACGCCGGGGATGCTGGTCTGGGTGGCATTGCCATCCAGACCGGTGCGGATCACCAGATAGCCGTTCTTCATATCGAGTTGGCCCTTGAATAGCTCGGTGTTGGGGCTGTGGCCGATGGCAACAAAGAAGCCCTGTAAGGCGATGTCGCGCGTGGCGTCGCCACGGGTTGAACGAATCCGCATGCCGGTCACGCCGCTATCGTCGCCCAGCACTTCGTCCACGGTATGGTTCCAGATCAGCTCGATCTTGCCGGCTTCGGCTTTGGCGAACAGTTTGTCCTGCATGATTTTCTCGGCGCGCAAGGTGTCACGGCGATGCACCAGATACACCTTGCGCGCGATATTGGACAGGTACAGCGCTTCTTCAACGGCAGTATTGCCGCCGCCGATCACCGCCACATCCTGGTCGCGGAAGAAAAAACCGTCGCAGGTGGCACAGGCGGAAACGCCTTTGCCCTTGAAGGCTTCCTCCGACGACAGGCCAAGATACTTGGCAGTGGCGCCGGTGGCGATAATCAAGGCGTCGCAGGTGTAATCGCCGCTGTCACCGCTCAAGCGAAACGGCCGCTCGGACAGGTGCGCGGTGTGGATGTGATCGAACTCGATTTGCGTTTCAAAGCGCTCGGCATGTGCCTGCATCCGCGCCATCAGGTCCGGCCCCAGCAAGCCATGCGCGTCGCCCGGCCAGTTGTCGACCTCGGTAGTGGTCATCAATTGGCCGCCCTGCGCCAGCCCGGTGATCAGCAGCGGTTTGAGGTTCGCACGCGCGGCATAGACGGCCGCGCTGTAGCCGGCTGGCCCGGAGCCGAGGATCAGGGCTTTGGCATGGCGCGGGGCGGGGCTGGAAGCGGTCATAATAGTATCCTTGCCGCCAACAGGCGGTAGAGATTGGAGGGGGATCGAGCCATGCAGCGGTACGCTGTCAAACCGCACATGGAGCGTAGCCGGTGAATCGCCTAGCATGGCGGCCTGCAGGCCATGATTCAAGCCCGGAGCAACTACAGAAGGCCGTTGGCTGAAGACCTGGGCAAGCGTGTGCGGTTTTCAGCGAAAGCATGGGAATTCGCTTAAATCCTCTGTATATTCATGCAATAAACCAATGTTTATAAGGTAAAATCTCGAAGTGCCACCCACAAAAGCTCCGCGCGCAAAGGTGTTTACCGCTGATCGCCCAGCCAGCCTGTGGCGCGAGTTGCCCATGTTGTTGGCAGCGCCGCTGGTGTTGTATCTGCTCGCCTGTCTGGTCAGCTATTCGCCCGACGATCCCGGGTGGTCGCATGCGGGGTCCCTCACCGGCGCGCTACACAATTTTGGCGGTATCGCCGGCGCCTGGATCGCTGATCTGGCATTTTACCTCAGCGGCTATATGGCCTACCTGCTGCCGATAACTTTGGGCGGCGTGGTCTGGTTGGCCACCCACGGACGTGAGGCCGATGCGGAACACCTTGCCCCGGCTTTGCGCTTGACTGGCATGGTTTTGCTGCTGATCGTGGCACCGGGGTTGGCGCAATTGCAGTGGGGTG
Source organism: Gammaproteobacteria bacterium HGW-Gammaproteobacteria-2 (assembly GCA_002840015.1). Taxonomy (GTDB): domain Bacteria; phylum Pseudomonadota; class Gammaproteobacteria; order Xanthomonadales; family Xanthomonadaceae. The sequence goes on from PGZE01000019.1 coordinate 49,145, forward strand.
CGGCCAGCGAACTGCCAGCTGACGCCGGCGGCGTGATCGGGCAACTGGTCGGCACGGGTCTGGCGCATGTCGTGGGGTCGGTGGGTGCCAACCTGTTCCTGTTCAGCCTGTTTTTCATTGCCCTGACGTTGGCAACCGGCCTGTCCTGGTTTGCTCTGATGGATCGCATCGGAGCGCTGGTGCTTTGGTTGGGGAGAGTTCTGGCGCAGGGGGTGCATGCACTGTTGCAATGGCGTCAAAGCCGATTGCAGCGCGATGAACGCACTCAGGTGCGCCGGGTTGAAACGGCCAAGCGCGCCAAACGCGAGCCAATTCATATTGAGCCACCGCCACCACCGGTAGTGGAGAAGAGCGAGCGCGCCAAGCGCGAGCAGCAGATTCCGCTATTCAATGTCGATAGCGACGGCTCTCTGCCACCCTTGTCGCTACTGGATGATCCCAAGCCGCAACCCAAGGGCTATTCGCCGGAAACGCTGGAAGCCTTGTCTCGACAGATCGAGTTCAAACTGCGCGATTTTCGCATCGAAGCGCATGTTGTCGGCGTCTATCCGGGGCCAGTCATTACCCGTTTCGAATTGGAACCGGCGCCGGGCGTCAAGGGTAGTCAGATATCGGGGTTGGACAAGGACATCGCCCGTGGCTTGTCGGTAAAAAGCGTGCGTGTGGTTGATGTGATTCCGGGCAAATCGGTGATTGGCCTGGAAATACCCAATACCAGTCGCGAGATCATCTACCTCTCCGAGATATTGCGCTCCAAGGAATACGACAAGCTGGTATCGCCGCTGGCGCTGGCATTGGGCAAGGATATTTCCGGCCGGCCCAGCGTGGTTGATCTGGCACGGATGCCGCATTTGCTGGTCGCAGGCACCACCGGCTCGGGCAAATCGGTGGGCCTCAACGCCATGGTATTGAGCCTGCTCTACAAGGCCAGTGCCAAGGATGTGCGACTGTTGATGATTGACCCCAAGATGTTGGAGCTTTCGGTATACGAGGGCATCCCGCACTTGCTGGCACCCGTGGTTACCGACATGAAGGAGGCCGCCAACGGCCTGCGCTGGTGTGTAGCGGAAATGGAGCGGCGCTACAAGTTGATGGCTGCGGTGGGGGTGCGCAACCTCGCTGGTTTCAACCGCAAGGTCAAGGATGCTGCTGACAGCGGACAGCCGATGACCGATCCGTTGTATCGGCCGGCGCCCGATTCCACCGAGGCGGTGCCGACGCTCGAAGTATTGCCGCATATCGTGGTGATCATCGACGAGTTCGCCGACATGATGATGATTGTCGGCAAGAAGGTGGAGGAGTTGATAGCACGCCTCGCGCAGAAGTCACGCGCTGCGGGCATGCATTTGATCCTGGCAACACAGCGGCCATCGGTGGATGTGATCACCGGCCTGATCAAGGCCAATATCCCTACTCGGATGGCATTTCAGGTGTCGTCCAAGATCGACTCGCGCACGATCCTGGATCAGTCTGGCGCAGAAACCTTGCTAGGCCACGGCGACATGTTGTACCTGCCACCGGGCACCGCCATGCCTGAACGTGTGCATGGCGCCTTCGTCAGCGATGAAGAGGTGCATCGGGTGGTGGAGCATCTCAAGCAAAACGGCGGTGGCGCCAATTATTACGCGGGCGTGCTGGAAGAATCGCACAGCATGGGCGATGGCATGGTGGTGGGGCCAACCGGGCTGCCCGAGTCGCTGAACAGCAACGACCCCGAATCAGATCTGCTTTACGACGAAGCCGTACGGATCGTGACTGAATCGAGGCGCGGCTCGATTTCTGGTGTGCAACGGCGTTTGAAGATCGGTTACAACCGCGCCGCCCGGCTGATCGAAGCCATGGAGGCGGCGGGCATCGTTTCCGCGCCGGAACACAACGGTGATCGCAAGGTGCTGGCGCCGCCGCCGCCGCGTGGTTGAATCCCGGCCTGTCTTGTTCCTGGCCATCGAGGATTCAGCCGTCACCCCACACACTGTTTCATCCTTACTTTTCGGCAGTGCTCATGCGATCGATGACCCGACTGATTTTCGCGCTTGTATTGCTGGCATCCTCTGCTGGCGCAATGGCTGCTGCTCGTGATGAGTTCAATCAGTTCACCCAGGGCATCAAGGTGCTCGATGGGCAGTTCAGCCAACAGGTGTTCGATCCCCAGGGACAGCTCAGCGAATCCTCCAGCGGCCAGATTGCGCTATCCAAACCCCGCCAGTTTCGCTGGGAATATGCACAGCCGTTTCCGCAATTGATTGTGGCCGACGGCAAGCACGTCTGGGTGTTTGACCCCGATCTGGAGCAAGTCTCGGTGCGCCAGCAAAGCCTTGAAGAACAACAAAGCCCATTGGCTGGCTTGATTGATCCGGGCGTGCTTGAACGGCAGTTCAAGTTCGCTGAAGGTGGTGAACACGATGGCATGAGCTGGTTGGTGTTGACGCCATTGCAGGGCGATGATGCGCAACTGCGTCAGGCATGGCTTGGCTTTGGCGAGGGTGAACTGCGTCAAATGGAGCTGCGTGACGCACTGGATCAGCGCACCGTGATCGTGTTTACAAATTGGCGACGCAACCCCAGGCTGGCAGCCGACACATTCCGGTTCACCCCCCCTGAGGGAACCGACGTCATCGGTGACATGGGCGAGGACGCCGAAGTGTTTCCGCTACGCTGAGAGTCCGCGTCGGTCGCCCCAGGGTGGGCTCCTGCAAGAACGACACCACTGCTGTAGAGCAACTGTGTTGCTCGCTGGTGCCAGTGAGTGTCATTGTGGGAGCCGGCCTGCCGGCGAACGAGTTTGCGAACGGCTTCGCTTCGCGCGCAAGGCGCACTCCCACAGGCAGCGCAACCGCTTTGTAGCCCACCCGGTGGTTGACCGCACTTTGTCGCACCCAGTGCATCGGGCATGATAGACGCATGGCACGACGCACCAAATCATCCACTCCGGAATTGTTTCCCCCTGCAGCTACGGCGATGCCGTTGGCCGAACGCATGCGCCCGCGCTCGCTCGACGAAATCGTCGGTCAGGAGCGACTGGTTGCGCCGGGCCGCGCCCTGCGCCGAGCGGTTGAAAGTGGCCACGTGCATTCAATGATCCTGTGGGGGCCGCCGGGCTGCGGCAAAACCACATTGGCACGCTTGCTGGCGCGTTACGCCGATGCCGAGTTTCGTGCAATCTCGGCCGTATTGTCGGGTTTGCCGGAAGTGCGCACCGTGCTGGCCGAAGCCTCGGCACGCTTCGCCAGCGGCGGCCGCACTGTGTTGTTTGTCGATGAGGTGCATCGCTTCAACAAGACCCAGCAAGATGCCTTTCTTCCGCATATTGAACGTGGCGATATCGTGTTCGTCGGTGCCACTACCGAAAACCCGAGTTTTGAGTTGAACTCGGCGTTGCTTTCCCGTTGTCGAGTGCATGTGCTTGATGCGCTCAGCCCTGAAGATATTTTGATTGCGCTGGAGCGGGCGTTGCATGACCGGGAAAAGGGAGTCGGCCACCTCGACGTATCAATCGCACCGGAGCTGCTGCGTCTGATTGCCGCAGCCGCAGATGGCGATGTACGCCGTGCATTGACCTTTCTCGAAATTGCTGCCGAACTGGCTGAGCCCGATGCCGGCGGTACCGCGACGATCAACGAAGCAACGTTGGCACAAGTGCTGGCTGATCGAACGCGGCGATTCGATAAAGGTGGAGAACAGTTTTATGACCAGATATCGGCATTGCACAAATGCGTGCGCAGCTCCAACCCGGACGCCGCTTTGTACTGGCTGTTGCGCATGCTCGATGGCGGATGTGACCCGGCCTATCTGGCGCGTCGGTTGACTCGCATGGCGGTCGAGGACATCGGCCTGGCCGACCCGCGCGCCTTGGAAATGGCGATTGCAGCATGGGATGCATTTGATCGCATCGGCAGTCCCGAAGGCGAGTTGGCATTGGCCCAGGTGACGCTGTATCTGGCCTGTACTGCCAAGTCCAATGCTGGCTACGCTGCATTCAATGCAGCGCGCGCCGATGTGCGTGCCGAGGGTAGCGCATCCGTGCCGCTGCATCTGCGCAATGCGCCGACCAAGCTGATGAAATCGCTCGGCTACGGCAAGGGTTACCAGTACGACCCCGATTTGCCGGACGGCGTTGCCCTGGATCAGACCGGGTTTCCGGACGAACTCGGTGAGCGTGTCTACTATCAGCCGCTCGCCCGGGGTATCGAAGCAAAGCTGAAAGAAAAGCTCGATACCTTGCGTACACAGCGGGCTGTCGCTCAGCGGCGCAAGCACGAGGACCGCAAAACATGATGACAAGCTGGTGGCAACAGTTGGCACTGGTGATGACCGGTGGTGCGCTTGGTGCAGCGGGCCGTTTTCTGCTCGGCGGCTGGCTGACGCGTCACGCAGGGACTGCATTGCCGTGGGGCACGCTGGCGGCCAATCTGATCGGCGCACTGATCGCCGGGTTTCTGGTGGTGTGGCTGGAAGCCCGCGGGCCCAGCGCCCTGTATTGGCGCGCACTGTTGATCGTCGGCTTGCTCGGCGGCCTCACCACGTTTTCGGCATTGATGATCGAAGCCCTGCTGCTCAGTCGCAGCGCGCGCCTGCTCGATCTGAGTGCTTACCTCGGCGCCACCCTGCTTGGTGGCTTTGCGCTGGTGTGGCTGGGCGCGCAGTTGGCGCATTGGCTGCGCGGGCCAATCCAGTGGCCGTGAGGGTGAAACATCGGTTCACGATTCGCGGCGAAAGTAAAAGCCGTGGTAACTGTCGATATCGCACTCGGGGCGGAATGGAATGCGCACATTGCGCTCGTGCGTCGCCCAGCGATCCACCGTGGTGTAGCCCAGTTTTTCCATGGCCGTAACGAACTCCGGCACGGCGCTCACCCGATAGGGGCAAATGGCAATGCCGATGTGTTGCAGGGTGAAGTAACTGCGGCTGGGATGCATCGGAGTCAGGTTGACCAGTACGTGCAGAGGCCGCTGTGGCAATCGCGCGATCAACTCGGCCAGCGTGTAATCGAGATATTGCAGCGCACCCGTGCTCAGCAATACGTCGCAGCCACTGGCATCATCAGGGCGGGCAGCGAAATCCAGTCGCCGTTCCGGATCGTGCTCGGCGGCAAATTGACGACCTTGCGCGAGCACCGCTGGGACATCATGCACGACCCAGCGCAATGCTGGCGGATAGTGCAGATAGCGCCGGAAGGCGTAGTACTTGATGCCGATGTGGCCGCCAAGGTCAAACACCCGATGTTGTCCGGTGGCCAGCAACTGCGTCAGCCAGTACAGCACCGGGTAGTCGCTGACCGTGATGCGTTCGAGCTCATTGCGATACATTTTCCCCGCCGGTTCCGTGTCGTAGCTCGACGGCAGCAGTGCCGGCGCATTGGCCTTGGCTTCGGCAATCGTCTCCCAAGCGCCGCAGTAGGAGTTGCCACCAAAGAATTGGCGGGCAAACAATCGCCGGTACAACGGCTGCGACAAGAGCTCGATACCAGGCAATTGGGCGATTTCGTTGGCGATGCGGCGGCATATTCGGCCGGTCAACCGCAGTTTTTCCGTAAGCATGGTTGCGTCCGTCATTCGTTCGCTGGTTGGCGTTTGAAAGCCGAAACGTCGCCAAGGGTGAATTACGGACACAACGCGTTCCAGGCAGGTAATTTCAACCGAGGCAGGTATGGCCGTGGCCGATGCAATCTGGGTTTCTCAACCTGCTCTGGCAATGATCGATGCGCTGTCGCGTGCTCTGCCGCTCGCATACTGCGTGCGACACGCATCGCAAAATGCCCAGATGCTGCTGGTCGAGGTAGCGTGTTGGCGCGCGGCCTTGCCAGCAGTCGCACTGCTGCTCGATGCGAATGAATTGGCTCGGGTGGCGCGCAAGCGCTTCGCAGCAGATCGCGAAGTGCTGACGCTCGCCTATGCTGTGCATCGTTTGTGGTTGGCCGCCCGTTTGCAGTGTGCGCCGGACGCGGTGCCATTGCTGCGCGATCAAAACGGCTGCCCACAGGTTCCCGGCACACCGTTCCACACCAGCTTGAGTCATTGCGACGGCGCCATCGCGATCGCATTGAGTACTGCGGGCGCCATTGGCGTGGATATCGAGCCGGCAAGCAGGGCGCAAGGGTTGTTGGAACTGGCGGATCGCATTTGTCACCCGGCCGAATTGCAAGCACTGCTCGCGTTGCCCGATCACGCGCGCGAGGCGGCGTTGCTGCGCCTGTGGGTACGCAAGGAAGCCTGCTTGAAGGCGCTTGGAGTAGGGCTGGCTTGGGAAATGTCGGCGTTTCAAGCACCGGTAGATGCGCCAACTTGCTTGATAAATGAAATTGACCATAACGTGCAAATCACTGAAATTGATACAATATCTCCGTGGCGAGTGGCGGTCGCCGCAGCCCCGAATGCCACTCTGGAATGGGCCTGGCTTGAGTAAGTGTGGCGCAATCGGTTGCTCAGCTTGTGCGCGTGATACGGCAATCACGGCGTGTCAGGCTTGCTTTGGGCGGAATGGCCGGAGTGTGATGGGCTTCACGTTCAACTGTAGTGCGCCATGGCGTTGGCTGATGCCGGACTGATGCCAGCAAGGTTGGCGGGGGCACAACGCAACATGCACGCATGCATGCCGTAGTCGCTCCGCGAGCGCATTGGTTACAGGGGCTGGGTGGCTGAAGTGCAATTACCGCACCGCCGACTGCCGGAACAAACGTTAGTTTCAGGTGAGGCCATGCAAAACAGGATCAATTTCGCTGCAAGTCGATTTGGCTTGCAGGCGTCGGCGCTTCTCTCGGTGCTGGTCACGACACAACGTGCTGGCCGAGTTCCAGCTGTCCGTTTGCAGAGGGTGTCGTCATGAGTATTTCGTTACGCAGTCAGAAAGGACGTGCATTGTTTGCCCTTTGGGCAGTAGAGATGACCGTGCTTTTTTTTGCAGTATGTGTTGCTGCCTGGATACGCTTTGTGGGCGACAGTGAATCGTATCGTTTGTTTGCCGAAACCGCCCCAATCCGCACTTTCCTGGTAGCCATCAGCATTACCTTGTCGATGGCTGCGTTTGGCTTGTATCAAGCCAACGTACGGCGCAACCGGATGGAAACACTCTTGCGGTTATTGTTGTCGTTCGCTTTTGGTGGCGTGGCTTTGCTGGTGTTGTTTTACCTCATGCCGCAAACCTACATTGGTCGCGGGGTGTTGCTGATAGCGCTCACGCTGGCGTTGGTGTGCGTCATCCTTGTTCGTGTATTGTCCGAGCATGTATTCAGCGCTGACCTTTTCAAGCAGAAGGTGTTGGTGCTGGGGGCTGGCGCAAATGCCGATTTGCTGTATCAGCGCATGCGCCGGCGTGCCGATCGCCAGTCGTTTGTGTTGATCGGTTTCGTGCCACTACCGGGTCAGACCGTAATCGTTCCCGAAGCGGTTGCCATCCGTCCGGACATGCCACTGGTTGAATACGCCCTGTCCGAGCAGATCGACGAGATTGTGGTGGCGCCCGACGAGCGTCGTGGCGGGCTGCCAATGGCCGATATGCTGGCGTGTGTGCAGCGCGGCATCACCATGACCGATCTGTCGACCTTCTTCGAGCGCGAGGCGGGCATGGTCAAGCTGGATGTGGTCGATCCCTCGTGGTTGGTGTTCTCCGGCGGCTTTGATCAGTCCGCAACGCGGCGTTTGAGCAAGCGTTTCTTCGATCTGATCGCCGCCACGGCATTGTTGCTGGTGGCGTGGCCATTCATGCTGCTGGTGGCACTGGCCGTCTGGTTGGAAACCGGCGCACCGATTTTCTATTCACAGACGCGTGTTGGGCGGGGTGGCAAGCCCTTTGATGTCATCAAGTTTCGCAGTATGCGAGTGGATGCAGAGGGCGATGGCAAGGCGCGTTGGGCGACCAAGAACGATGATCGCACTACGCGCGTGGGTCGGTTCATCCGCCTCACCCGGCTCGACGAATTACCGCAGTTGTTCAACGTGCTTCGTGGTGACATGAGTTTCGTCGGCCCACGCCCGGAGCGTCCGCAATTCGTCGAGCAGCTTAATCAGGAAATCCGCTACTACGACATCCGCCACAGCGTGAAACCGGGGCTTACCGGTTGGGCGCAATTGCGCTATCCCTACGGTGCGTCGGTGCGTGACGCCGAAGAAAAACTCAAGTTCGACCTTTTTTACGTCAAAAACCAGGGGATGTTGTTTGACGTGATGATAATGCTTCAGACAGTGGAGGTTGTATTGTTTGGGCGAGGTGCGCGCTGATGCCAATTGGCTGGCTTGTTCAGCGCTTGTAGGGCCGTGACGATTGCGAATCGATGCCCGGCGAAGATGTCGGGGTCTTGAGGCGATACAAAGGTGAGCTGTACCAATCGACCAGTTCGCCATCTTCAAAGCGAAGCCAGGATGGGCCGTACTCCCAGGTGCCGCCGTTGATTCGCATCGGCTCGCCCTGGATCAGGCGCACCGTTGCAGCGTCCATGCCCAGTTGCAGCGGGCCGCCGAGCAACACGGCCGATGTTGCCTGCCCTGCAACGGGTGCAGAATCGACCCGCAACGCAGCGGCGGGAGGCGGCATGTCTTTGCGTTCATTCACAAGGCCAGCCAACAGCAGTCCGGCAATCAATGCGCTGGCGATCAGCTTGCGCGTGAAGGTTGATCGGTCCGCTTGCTCGCCCATGAGCAGTGACGGATTGTGGCGGACACGCGAAACCGGCAGCGCATTTGCAGTGGTCGTGCCGCCGGGTAGGCGGCCGTGTTCACGATGGAATGCCATTGCACTGGAGTGCAGCGCAATCAAATCGCTCAGTGGCACAGCGTCTGCAGGGGTGGCAGTGGAGCGCGCCCGATCCGGATGACGTTCGGAAAGGCACTGACGATAAGCGCGCTGAAACTCATCCAGTGAACATCCCGGCTGTAGTCCAAGCTCTGCGTATATCCGGCTGAAATCAGGCGTCATGATGTCCCTCGCACTGCGGATTATCCTAACGCGGTGTGGAAAAAAATTCTGGGCTGCAAAAATTGGCCGAATGCAGCATCTCACTACGTTTACTGAATGCACAATGCCTGGGGATAGCAAAGTGGACGCAGCCGTAATCAGTGACGCATTGCAGACGCGCTCGCAATCGCAGATCACGTTTCAATCCGATGGGTTCGATCCGTGGCGAGTACAGCCGATAAAACATCGGCTGTCGGATCATCCGTTGCTGCAAATGCCGCAATTGTTGGCGCTCGCTGATCGGCTTGACGTGATGGGCAGCATCCGCACGCACAGCAACGATGCCGCAGCAGGAACGCCATTCAACGATGCCACGCGCCTGTATCCGAACACGCGTTCCGCAGCGCAGACCTTGGCGGAGATCAACGACGCCAAGGCGTTTTTGTCGCTGCTCAACGTGCAGATCGACCCGCTTTATCGCGAGTTCGTCGGAACCATTCTCGACGGCGTGCGCCCATTGCTGGAACCATGCGATCCTGGCATGTGCTATCGCGGCGGCTGGATTTTTGTCTCATCGCCCCACACCGTGACGCCGTTTCATTTCGACAAGGAACACAACTTCCTGTTGCAGATTCGCGGCAAAAAACGGGTCTACGTGTGGGATGCAAACGACACGGTTGTCGCCAACGAACTCGCACGCGACCGTTTTCATCATTGCCATGAACGCAAGCTGCTGGTGTGGAATGAGGCTTTTCGCGAACGTGCGCAAGTGTTCGATCTGCGCCCCGGCGAGGGTGCCTATATGCCGTCAACCAGCCCGCACATGGTGGAAAACGGCGACCAGACTTCGGTCACCATGAGTTTCACCTATTACACCGATTCCACCCGCCGCAATGCGTTGCTGCATAAGGCCCACGCGATGTTGCGTGAAATGGGCTTCGTGCCGCCGCCGGTGGGCACGTCTTCCTTCCTTGATGACGGGCTGTTGTTGCTGGCGCAGGCACGCAGGCTGTGGCGCCGCCTCGCGCGGCGCGGCGGTGAGTCGGGCACAACCGCCTACGCCGAGGATGACCGCTGAATACGCTGGCAGCCGTTATGTTTATTGCTGCTGTTCGCTGATCAAGGGCTTCAGGTGATCAATATTCCATGACAACGCAACCAGACACCGCGCTATCGTTACTCGACCTGTTGCCGGGAAGTGCGGGTGCGGGCGAGAGCACATGGCAATCGCTGTCGGTTCCATTGATGGCCGATTTGTCGGCAATTCCCGTCGAGAACAAGGCGAATCCGCAACACTGGCTATGTGCAGCACTAGTGCTGATGGAATCGCTATGCACTGGGCGCGATGTGGTTTTGGCTACTGTGGGCACTGGAACCGATACCCGCCAGGGCGACATTGCTCTGGATCGGTCAATGGCGGTATCCACTTGGGTGATCGCAGCGGCTGATGCAATGGCTCCCTGCATCAGTTCATCGCGTGTAGCGTGGTCAGTGCTCGCCAACGCTTCTGCGCTGGAATCGAGCGCCATCGAAGACTCCTCAGCGCATTCGCTGTGGTGTGTGCAGGCTGGCACTCCGGGCATGTTGCATGTGCGTTATCGCGCGCCGTTGACCAGCGAAGCCATAACGATTGCATTGGATTTGGTGCAGCGCGCCTTGTCGGTGATGGCGGTTGGGGCCGAGTGTGTGCTGGGCACTCTCGACGTGCTCGGCGATACGCAGCGGACGTGCTTGTTGCGCGACTGGAATGATGCACCGACACGCAGCGCCGGCCCCGACACCCTGAGCGCTCGTTTTGCTCTGGCGCGAGATGGCAATCCCGAAGCCCCTGCCATCATCGACATCAATCACTCCACGCTCAGCTATCGGCAACTGGATCAACGCGCTGAAGCATTGGCGTTGCATCTGCACGCCGCCGGGGCGGCTCGCGGTGCTCTGGTCGCGGTTGCCATGCCGCGCAGCGCCGATGCGATTACGGCGTTGCTCGGCATAATCAAGGCCGGCGCCGCCTATCTGCCACTGGATGTGGAATACCCACCCGAACGACTGGCGTTCATGCTGTCCGATGCGGGTGTCAACATGGCGCTTGTGGGATCGCCAGCTGATGCCGCACACCTGCCCGCAGGCATGCGCTGCATCGTGGTGGCCGATGCGCTTGCCGTGATGCCCTCATCGCCAGCGCCGCACGATGGGCCCGATGATGGCGATGCGCTCGCCTACGTCATGTATACATCGGGCTCTACCGGCACTCCCAAAGGGGTGGAAGTGCCGCAGCGCGCCGTTGTGCGTCTGGTTTGCGGCGCCAATTATTTGCCGCTCGGCCCCGACACTCGCATGCTGCATGCAGCGCCGCTGGGTTTTGACGCATCCACACTTGAAATCTGGGGTGCGCTGCTCAACGGTGGTTGCGTTGTGGTGCATGATGAGCTCGTTCCCAGTGGTTCAGGGCTGGCAGCGCGAATCGCCCGGCATGGCATCACTTCGGCATGGCTGACCGCTGCCTTGTTCAATGCTGTGGTTGACGACAACCCGCAGCATCTGGCCGGGCTGCATGATCTTGTTACTGGCGGCGAAGCGTTGTCAGTAGAGCATGTGCGGCGCATGCGCGCAGCAGTTCCTGGCGTACGTCTGAGCAACGGCTATGGGCCAACCGAATGCACCACATTTACTTGCACGTTTGCCATTGATGACGTGCCTGAAAATGCGCGTTCGATCCCGATCGGGCGACCAATCACCGATACCCGCGTGTACCTGCTCAATGCACGTCGCGAGCCGGTGCCGATCGGGGTGCTGGGCGAGTTGTATGTCGGTGGGGCAGGGGTGGCGTGCGGCTATCGCAATCGTCGCGACCTCACTGCCGAGCGTTTTGTTGACGATCCGTTTGCTGCCGCAGGAGCACGTTTGTACCGAACCGGCGATTTTGCGCGCTATCGCCCTGATGGCGTCATCGAGTTTGTTGGCCGTAGCGACGGCCAGGTAAAGATTCGTGGTCATCGCATCGAATTGCACGAGATAGAAGCAGTGCTGGCACGGCACCCGCAAGTGAGTTCCTGTGCGGTGTTGGCGCGTGCCGACCGGCCTGGCGACAGACGATTGGTGGCGTATGTGGTGGCGCAGGCCGGTGTCGATCTGAGTCCACCGCAATTGCGCGCACATCTGGCCAACACCTTGCCGGATTTCATGCTGCCATCGCACTACCTGCTGTTGCCGGCACTACCCATAACCGCCAACGGCAAGCTCGACTGGCGTGCCTTGCCGGCACCGGATCGGCAGCGCCCACAATTGACCAATGCCTTCGAGCCGGCGATCAATGCCGATGAACGTGCGTTGTGTGCATTGATGGCCGGGTTGCTGGATATCGAGACGGTAGGGCGCAACGACAATTTTTTCGAGCTTGGCGGTAATTCGCTCTTGGCGTTGCGCCTGCTCGAGCAAATGCATCGATTACTGTTGTCCAACGGCGATTTGCCGCCGTCATTGCCGATCACCGTCATTTTCCAACACCCCACGCCAGCCGCACTGGCTTTGATTCGCACGGGTGCGGCTCGCCATGAGCTCGACCGCAGTCGCCTCAGCCGGGCCCATCGCGGCGAGGCAATGGGTGAGGGTGCAAGGGCCGCAAACGAACCGATCGCTATCATCGCCATGTCCGGGCGATTCCCTGGTGCTGCTGATGTCGAGGCGTTCTGGGCCAACCTGTGCGCAGCGCGCGACAGCATCACCGTGTTCGCTCCGGATCAACTCGATCCGAGTATTGATGCGCGCGAACGCAACGCTCCTGCGTATGTTGCGGCACGCGGGGTGATCGCTGGTGTGGAAGATTTCGATGCCGCGTTCTTCGGCATCCCGCCGCGTCAGGCGGATCTGATGGACCCGCAACATCGGCTGTTTCTGGAGTTGTGCTGGGAATGCCTGGAGCGTGGCGGCCATGCGCCCGACAGCACGTCGGTGCCGGTGGGCGTGTTCGCCGGCATGAACAACGCGACCTATTTTCAGCGCCACGTATCAAGGCATCCAGAGCTGATCGAAAAGGTTGGCGCGTTCCAGGTGATGCTGGACAACGAGAAGGATTTCCTCACCACCCGCGCCGCGCACAAGCTCAATCTCACCGGCCCGGCGATCAGCATCCATACCGCGTGTTCAACCTCACTGGTGGCGATCTGCCAGGCCGTCGATAGCCTGCGCAACGGCCATTGCGACATGGCGCTGGCCGGCGGCGTGTCGATCACCTGTCCGCCGCATAGCGGCTACCTTTATCAGGAAGGTGCGATGCTCTCGCCTGATGGCCGCACACGCACCTTCGATGCCAAGGCGCAGGGCACGGTGTTCAGTGATGGTGCTGCCGTATTGCTGCTCAAGCGCTTGTCGGATGCGCGTGCCGATGGCAATCCGGTGATCGCGCTGATTCGCGGCGGCGCGGTTAACAACGATGGCGGCAACAAGGCCAGCTTCACGGCGCCCAGCAGCGACGGCCAGGCGGCAGTGATCGCCATGGCGCTGGACAATGCCAACGTTGACGCGCGTAGCATCGGTTATGTTGAAACCCATGGCACTGCAACGCCAGTGGGCGATCCGATCGAAGTCGATGGCCTGCGCAAGGCGTTCGCCGGCAGTGGCGACGGCACCAGTTTTTGCCGGATCGGATCGCTCAAGAGCAACGTCGGTCATCTGGTGATCGCGGCGGGTGCTGCCGGTGCAATCAAGGCCGCGCTGGCACTGCAACAACACCGCATCCCGGCCAGCATCCACTTCGACGCCGCCAATGCCGACCTCGATCTGGCGCATTCGCCATTCGTGGTGCAGCAGCAGACGGCTGACTGGACAACCTCCGGCGGGCCACGCCGGGCCGGTGTCAGTTCGTTTGGTGTGGGTGGCACCAATGCTCATGTAATCATGGAAGAGGCACCGTTGCCGACTGCCTCGGATAATGCGCAAGGGCCGCAATTGTTGCTGCTGTCGGCACGTACGCCAAGCGCATTGGGTGCTGCGAGCGAGCGTCTTGCCGCCCATTTGCAGGCACATCCCGAGGTCAACCTGGCGGACGTGGCATGGACGCTGGCGGTGGGCCGCAAAGCCTTCGCGCATCGCCTCAGCATGGTGGTTGATGACCGTGCGCAGGCACTGGTGCAACTGCGCGCTACCGAAACCACCGCAGCGATCATTCGCAGCCGCCCGGCGCATGCGCGAGAGGTGGTGTTCATGTTTCCAGGGCAGGGCGCGCAGTATGCCGGCATGGGCAGGGCGTTGTATGCCGCCGAGCCGGCCTTCCGCGATGCGCTGGACGAGTGCCTTGCGGCGGTGCAGGGCGAGTTGGCTGTCGATCTGCGCGACTGCCTGTTCGGCGAAGATGCCGACGCGCTGCTGCCGACCGCGATCATGCAGCCGGCCACATTTGCCATTGAATACGCGCTGGCGCGCTGGTGGATGCGCTGTGGCATCCAGCCTGTCGCGATGGTGGGCCACAGCGTCGGCGAGTTCGTTGCCGCCACTCTGGCCGGGGTGTTTTCGCTGAGCGATGGCATTCGTCTGGTAGCCCACCGTGGCGCCTTGATGCAGGCACAGCCTGCGGGTGCGATGCTCTCGGTGCGAATGAACGCCCAAGCAGTGCTGTCCCGGCTACCCGAAGGCGTGTCACTGGCGGCAGAGAATGCGCCCGGAGCCTGTGTGGTATCGGGGCCAGCCGAAACATTGTCGGCATGGCAATCGCAGTTGCAAGCCGACGGTATCGCCTGCCGCGCACTGCGTACGTCGCATGCTTTCCACTCGGCGATGATGGATGCGGTGGTCGAACCTTTCCACCAGAAACTGCTCGCGGTTACGCGTCATCCGCCGAATCTGCCGTTGATGTCCACGGCCAACGCGGATTGGCTGGATAGCGAGAGCGCGTGCTCGGCAACGTATTGGGCGCAACACCTGCGTCGGCCGGTGCGCTTTGCGCCGGCATTGGCAAAACTGCTTGATTCGCCGGGTCGGGTGCTGCTTGAAGTCGGGCCGCGTGCGACCCTGAGCGCCTTGGCGCGGCAGCAGCCGATGTTGTCGAAACAGCACAGTGTCGCCGTTGCCTCGCTTGCCGACTTGCCGGAACGCGAATTGGCCAGCCTGCGTGCCGCTGCGGGGCAGTTGTGGTGCCAGGGCATTGCCCTGAACCCGGCACAGTTCGATCGACGTGTCCGGCGCCAGCGCTTGTGTCTACCCACCTATCCGTTTGAACGCCAGCGGCATTGGGTCGAAGCTGCAGCTTTGCCCGGTGCGCAAATCATTGCGCATCCCGCCATGGTCGCCGTCAACCCAGCCGAGCCCGCTATGCCAAGTCCAGCCTCTACACCGATCACCCCGGCACCACCTGCCTCAACCAGCCGCATGCCGCGACTGCTGTCGCAACTGCGCGAAGTATTCGAGGATATCGCCGGCTTTGACATGGCCGATGCCGACCCGCAGACCAATTTCATTGAACTGGGCCTGGACAGCCTGATGCTGACGCAAGTGGCGTTGCAATTGCAAAAATCGTTTGCGCTGAAAATCACCTTCCGGCAATTGATGGGTGAAGCGGCAACATTGC
>PGZE01000020.1:0-30954 GCA_002840015.1 Gammaproteobacteria bacterium HGW-Gammaproteobacteria-2
GAAGCAATCGCATCACGCGAACGGCTGATGAAATCGGCGAGGGTAGTGAAATGCGGTTTTGCGTCGCCCGTGAGGGCGATGAACAGCACATTGTCGCGAAACGCGCGCTCGATCACCCGAGAGCTGATCAGACCTTGCGAATAGGCCAACAACACCGCCTTGAGCAACACCGCCGGGGCGAAGGCCGACGCGCCATTCCCGTCGTTGCGGTAGAGGGCATCGAATGCCGAAAGATCCAACTGATCAACCAGATGATGCAGCGCGTGTGCGAATGAACCAGGTACCAGTTGCGCGTGCAGGTCCACCGGCAACAGCCGCGGACTCATGTCGATCACCTTGTATCGCGCCATCGTCGCCCCCATCGTCGCCCCCTTGCTCGCTGACCACCATTGCAGCAAACTCGGGGAAGTTTTTCTACAGCCTCGTTAGCTCTATCTCCCATGGATGACTCAACATACTTCGCTTCCGAAACCGACAGCACGGTGAGTCGAGAGGACCTTTCCAACAACGACCGCGAGGTTCAGTTGGACGTAATGCGCACATGGTTCTTCCAGAACTATGAGGATCCCGCTGAGCGAACCCCCTACGAATCTGCTGAGGGTGGTTACATATGGATCTGGGGCGGACCGCATGAAGCGCGTGAAGAGCTGGAGGCTGAATTTGGTGGCGTAATCCCCGACGATGTTATTGAAGATCTCTCAGAAGAGCTTGCCGCCATTTGCTGGGAGTGGGCCCCAACCGAGAAGCCAGGAGATTATGACGAATACCTTGCTGACGATATCGCGCAAATCTCAGAGTTTTACCATAACTTTTCGGGCGCGATATCGGATATCGAAAAGATGCTCGAAGCGAAGATTGATAGTTCTGTGGAGGCCTCTTTCTTCCGACTCCTATATGTCAACGCAATTACAGCAATGGAAACATACCTGTCAGATGCGTTCATGAGCTCAGTAGTGCCTGACAGTGAGCTTATGCGTCGCTTTGTGGAGACAACACCAGAATTCAAGACAGAAAGAATTTCGCTGTCTGAGGTGTACAAGGCTGCAGAAGAAATTGAACAAAGAGCCAAGTCGTATCTAGTTGATGTGGTCTGGCACAACTTAGGCCGCGTAAAACCGATGTACAAAGCTGTTCTCGGAGTCGAGTTCAACAATGAAATGGGCGATCTAGTGAAGGCGGTTCTGAAGCGCCATGACATTGTTCATCGAAACGGAAAAACGAAATCTGGCGAAGACATTGCACTGACCAAGAACGATGTTATAGAACTTGTCTCCAAGGTCGAAAGCTTTATTCAAGACATTGATCTCAAGATGAGAGAGATAAGAGCTAACAAAGATATGCAGCCGACCGCTGACGCGGCGGCTGATTTCTGACGTTGAGGCTGTAGGATAAGTCCATGGTCAAGAAATTTGTCGCTTCGACACTCGCGTACGCACATAAATCGCACCCTGTCGTCTTGAGTAGACCAAGAATCGTGGTGCGGCGAGAGATTTTGGTGCGCAATTTATTTGTGCCGGGCACGAGCCCAGTTTTTCTACAGCCTCGTTAGGTGCCCAAGGTGAAATTCCGCACTTTGACAAAAGTTTTCACCTTCCTTTTAGGCGCATGCATCGCCTTACTCGGGGTAGCTTGGGTCTTCATAACGGCATCGGGCGCAGTCAAAACTGATCCAGTCGCAGGCTATGTTGCTGGTGCTGGGTTCTTGCTGATAGCAGCGCCACTTCTGGCATTTCCCTTCTCTTCTCGCGTCGCCAAGTCCTTGCTTGTTTTTGCCATGTTCGTTCTCGCGTTCGGCATGCTTTGGCTCGCATTCCAGCCCAACTCGTCTGCCAGTCATCCAGCGCTTGTCCAAGTGGCTGCTATCGCATTTGCTGTAATGTTGCTCGCACGTGTTATTCTGGTTCTGCGCCGTAAACGTTCTGCGTTGGGCACCTAACAAATCATTAGCCCTCAATGGAAACCATCCTCGATTCCGGCCACACTTGGTTCCTCGAGTGCGTCACCCAGTTTCCGGACGGCAAGTTAGTGATCCGGCTTGCCGAAGGGCTAAAGGGTTCAGAAAAACAGCCTGTGAACGTCGGCGAGAAAGTGATCGGGGAGTTTTTTCCTGTAACCGTCGAGCCAACTAGCCGCGTTGCGGAGGTTCGCTTCGCCGACTGTCTCGTCTTGTTGGCCTACAATGAGTCATACGACACGTCGGACGAAACCCTTGTCACGAGCGATAAGGGCAAACTTCGCCGAGTAGAGCAGTCGACATTTCAGACCTTTGTCGGCCAGAGCACTAACGCGATCACGCTCGGCAACCAGCCTCTCGGCGAGTTCCGGCTTTGGACAGAAAACCAAGTGTTTCAGGTCTTTGCGTCAGGGAGTCCGGAAGTTGAACTCCTGTCCCAGCAACCGGATCCTTCGATCGAGCGTTACAACACGTGGTACGCCGGTTGAGGGCTAACAATTCGTCCAAGCCGATGCCGCTTAGCGGCGCGGCTTAACTCAGTTGATGGTCTCCGCGAGCGCGTTGTCGTAGCTGTCGCCTTTGCTGCCCACCGACGGTTCGATGCCGGCTTCGGCCAGGCGCTCGCTGTAGCGAATGGACACGAATGCGCCGCATACAGCGCTCAAAAGCGATAACGCAGGCGGCGGGAATACAACGAGGAACGACCGAAGAAGGCGTTGGGCGGGCTGACCCCCGCCGCCTATGCAAAACAGTTACAGTGAACCCGGACTCTAAACCGTCCCGCTACTCAAAGCGGGGGGACGTCGAAAGGAGGCGCGCCATGACTTTTCAAGCTGCCGTTCGCCAATTCAGCGCAATTCTGCCCTTGCTCATGTCGCTTGCCGCGCTGGCCCTGGTGTTCGGGCATGTTGCGCTGTTCGGTGCCGTTCGCGAGGCCGACGAGGGTGCCACGGCCCACCTGTTCCAGCTCCTCATCGCGGGCCAGCTGCCCGTGGTGGCAATGATGTGGGACACCCAATGATGTGGGACACCCAGTGTTTCGCCCAGTGTTTCGCATTGATCAGCCGAAACACATGGGTGTCCCGGTTGGGTGTGTGTTGTTCGCAGCCCACGCAACGCAGTTGCATCATCGGGCTGGCGGCGCTGCGACAGCGCTGCATGGCGGGAAAGCCCGGGACACCCAAGATTCCGAAGTTTCCTACACGCCCGTGCGGGAAAGCCCGGCGGGAAAGCCCGAGGAAAGCCCGGGACACCCAAGATTCCGAAGTTTCCTACACGCCCGTGCGCGGTTTGCTGACTGACGCATAGCTGCGAGCACGTCATGCTGTCGCCATGATGCTGTCGCCATGACGCATCCACGCAGTCAACTCGTTCCACCCGGATCGCTCGGCGTGCATCAATGCGTTTCGCGTAGTGTGTGGGGCTTGCGTGGCTGCCACGGGCATCCACTTTTTGCGGCGAGGCTGCAAAACGTACATAAATGTGCGAGCATGGCATCGTGAATGGACACCAGTTCGAGAAGCGAGTGAAACGGCTCGGACAGCGAACAGGTAAACCGGTCCGATTCGAATCTCACGGTAAGGGCAGCCATGGCCGTCTGTACTTTGGCGACCGGTTCACGACGCTCAAGGATCGGAAGAAGGAACTGGGGAGGGGCTTGTTGAAAGCGATGTGTACCCAACTCGGCATTCGACCCGACGAACTTTAGGAGCCACAACCATGCGTTACGTCTACCCGGTGACCATCGAGCGAGATGACGACGGACGCTATCTCGCAACCGCGCCGGACGTGCCCGAGGCCATCACCGATGGCGAATCGGAGGAGGCGGCCCTGTGTGAAATGAGCGACGCGCTGGCTGCGGCTCTGGCAGGCTATTCCATCGAAGGGCGCGACTCGCCCACGCCTTCGCGGCCGGCGCCGGGACAATCCCTCGTCCCCGTGGCACCGCTGGTCGCTGCCAAGCTTGCATTGCGGGCCGCGATGCGGGACGAGGGCATCTCCAATGTCGCGCTCGCCCAGCGCTTGGGCATCTCGGAAGGCGCCGTGCGTCGCCTCGTCAACCCAGATCACGCTTCACGCCTGGATGGTGTGGTGTTGGCGCTGGCTGCCATGGGCCACAGGTTGATCGTCGAGGCCCAAAGGGCCGCCTGATGAACCGTGTAATGTGCAAAATCGGCAAAACTTGCGGGGCTGCACGATAGCTTCGCAGTAGCATGGGCGCAGCAAACTGTGCAGCAGAACCTTTGCGTGTTGGGCGATAGCCTTCTACCATGGCGACGATTGAACCCCCGGAGTTGCCCATGTTTGCTTCGATTCGTAGCGTAGCCCTGATCCTTGCGTTGCCGGCAGCCGCTTTTGCGCAAGGCAATCGCGGCCTGGATGTGCGCGATCTGGTCAATTTTGAACGTCTGTCTTCGCCGGTGCTGTCTGCCGATGGGCAGCGCGTGGTGTATGTAGTGCGAATGACCGACTTTGACGCCAACCGTGGTTTCAGCCACCTGGCATATAAAGACCTGCGCACGCGCGATCTCGCGCCGCCTGCACGGCTGACGCCTGAGGGTTTCAACGTCAATTCACCGAGTTTTTCGGGCGATGGCAATACGGTGTATTTTCTCGCCGACAAGTCCGGCTCGATGCAACTGTGGGCGCAGGCAATCGGCGCCGAGCCGGTGCAGGTGACGGATTATCCGCTGGATGTTGGCAGCTACAAGCTGGCGCCCGACGGCAGCAAGGTGGCGCTTACGTTTGACGTGTTTCCTTATTGCGCTGATCTGACCTGCACCAAGGCGGCGCTGGACAAGGTCGCGTCGGACAAGAGCAGTGGCCAGCTTTACGAAAAATTGTTTGCGCGGCATTGGGATACCTGGGCCGATGGCCGGCGCAGTCAGTTGTTTGTCGCTCGCCTTGCAGCGGGTAAAAGTGCCGGCGAACCGATCAAGCTGAGCATCAATATTGATGGTGATATACCGGCAAAGCCCTTTGGCGACAGCAGCGACTACGCATGGAGCCCGGACAGCAAGCAATTGGCGTTTTCCGTACGTATTGCCGGTACTACCGAGGCATGGTCGACCAATTTCGACATCTATCGCGTCGCGGTGGATGGTTTGTCAGCGCCGGTCAATCTGACCGCCAAAAACCTGGCCTGGGATGCCGGCCCGGTATTTTCGGCCGATGGCAAAACCCTCTACTACCGCGCCATGTCGCGCCCGGGTTTTGAGGCGGATCGGTTCCAGTTGATGGCGATGGATCTCGATGATGGCGATACCAGCCGTATCGCCAAGCGCTGGGATCGTTCCGCCGATGGCATCGCATTGTCGGCTGATGGCCGCAGCATTTACACAACTGCCCAGGACATGGGTCAACACCCCTTGTTTGCGATCGACATCAAAAGTGGTGAGGCGCGCCGTGTTGCTGCCGATGGTTCAGTTTCGGGTTTCGATTTGGCAGGTGACACGCTGGTTTTTGCGCGCGACAGCCTGGTGTCGCCGGCGCAGATTTTTGTGGCCCGCGCCGATGGCAGCGCCGTGCGGGATCTGAGCCAGGCCAATGCCGAGCGGCTGGCGCCGGTGGCGATGGGCGCGTTCGAGCAGTTCAGCTTTGAGGGTTACGACGACGACATCGTGTATGGCTACGTGGTCAAGCCGTGGAATTATCAGGCGGGCAAAAAATATCCGGTCGCGTTCTTGATTCACGGTGGGCCGCAAGGCTCGTTCGGCAATGGCTGGAGCACGCGCTGGAATCCGCAAACCTATGCCGGGCAGGGCTTTGCAGTCGTGTTCATCGACTTCCACGGTTCCACCGGTTACGGACAGGATTTCACCGATTCCATTTCTGGCGACTGGGGCGGCAAGCCGCTCAAGGACTTGCAGAAGGGTTGGAGCCACGCGCTGGATCGCTATGATTTTCTCGATGGCAAGCGCGCCTGTGCATTGGGTGCCAGCTATGGTGGTTTCATGGTCAACTGGATTGCCGGCAACTGGAATGCGCCATGGAAGTGCCTGGTCAATCATGACGGTATTTTCGATAACCGTTCGTGGGGTTATGCCACTGAAGAGTTGTGGTTCAGTGAATGGGAAAACGGTGGTACGCCGTTCGCCGAGCCCAAGGCATACGAAAAATTCAATCCGGCGCGCTTTGTGGATCAGTGGCAGGTACCAATGCTGGTGGTGCAAGGGCAATTGGATTACCGGGTGCCGTTCGATCAGGGCATGGCCGCATTCACCGCCTTGCAGCGGCGCGGCATCGAGAGCCGGTTCCTGTATTTCCCGGACGAGAACCACTGGGTGCTCAAGCCACAAAACAGCGTGCAATGGCATGATACGGTCAACGAGTGGTTGCGCCGCTGGACTGCGCAAAAATAGTCGCTGATGCTGTCCCGGAGCAGACCGAGTATGGATGCAGAAAATCAGGTTATTGATATCGCACGATTGCGCCGTGGTTGCGCCAGTTGCTCATTGCAGCAACTGTGCCTGCCGGCGGGTATCGGAATTACCGATCTGGATCGGCTCGACGATCTGGTGCGGCGACGGCGTCCGCTGACGCGCGGGGACTTCCTGTTTCGCGCCGGCGCACCCCTGGCATCGCTGTACGTGGCCCGCGATGGTGCGTTCAAGACCATGGCGCTGAGCGAGGAAGGCGATTTGCAGGTAATCGGTTTTCACCTGCCGGGCGAGCTGATCGGCCTTGATGCGCTGGGCACCGGCATCCACCGCTGCGACGCCGTGGCGCTGGCACCAGCGAGTGTCTGCGAAGTGCCATTCAACGAGTTGGGCCTTATTGCGGCGCAGGTTCCCGGATTGCAGCGGCAGTTGCTGCGGGTGATGGGGCAGCGCATGGACCGCAATCAGAAACATGTGGAAATGATGGGCAGGCGCCATGCCAGCGAACGCCTGGCGATGTTCCTGCACAGCCTGTCCGAGCGCTTCCGCGAGTTGGGCAAATCAGCGGATGAGTTCAGCCTGCCGATGTCACGCGAGGACATTGCCAGTTACCTGGGCATGGTGATCGAAACTGTCAGCCGCACGTTTTCCAAGTTTCAGGATGACGGCATCATCAGCGTGCGAGGGCGTCAGTTGCGCATCCTCGACCACAAGCGTTTGTCGCAAATGGTGCATGAGCCGGAGGAGCGCCGCGCGCGCTCCTGATCGTTGCTGTTCTACAACGTGCGGCAGCCCAGCGCCGAGAGTGCGGCATGCAGCGCTGGCACCTGCGCCAGCCACGGTGCGCTCAAGGTAAGTAATCCGGCAGCGGCAATCAGTGCGGCCGCACCACGGCGCAGTGCCGGGTGGGCGAGGTAGCGGGTCAGCCGCGCGCCGCTCCAGGTCAGTGGCAGCATCACCAGCCAGGTGCCCAGGCCGAATGCAGCCATGATCAGGCCACCTTGCAAGGCGTCGGCACTGAGCCATGCCGCTGCCAGCAACGTGGCGCTCAGGCCGCACGGCAGCCAGCCCCACAGCATGCCAGCGGCCAACTGCCGCCATGGCGTGTTGGCAGGCAGCAAACGCCGGTGCAGCGGTGCCAGCCATTGCCACAGTGCTGCACCGGGGCGGTTGACGAACGCCAGACGGCCACGTTGATCGAGCAAGCGCAACGCCACCAGCAACAGCACCGCGCCAACCGCCATGCGCATTGCCAGTGCCAGGTTTGGCAGTCGCCAGAGCCCGAGCAGGCCGGCGCCAAAGGCGCCGACCACGATACCCGCCAGGGTATAGCCGAGCACGCGACCGAGATTGGTCAACAGCGCGGTGCGCAGCGGCGGCGATGGCGTAGCACTGGCGGCAATGCCGGTAGCGATACCGCCACACATCAACGCGCAATGCAGGCCGCCGAAAATGCCGCTGAGCGCTGCCGCAGCCAGTGCCAGCCAGTCAATCGGCATGCGGATCGCGGACGCTTTCGCTGACGTGACGCGGTGCGCTGTCGTCGGCGAGGATGTCGATGGCTGGCGTCTCCAGATCGTCGAACTGGCCACGGCGCACTGCCCAGACAAATGCCGTTACCGCCACTGTCAGCAGTACCAAACTCAGTGGAATCAGAATTGCCAGTATGCTCATCGTGGCTCCGATGCCGTGAGGGGCGATGGCCGCGTCAAGCGCAGGGCGTTGAGGGTGACCAGCAGTGATGAGCCGGCCATGCCCAGAGCCGCCAACCACGGTGTGACCCAGCCCAACGCTGCCAGCGGCAACGCGAGTGCATTGTAGCCGAGCGCCCAGGCCAGGTTCTGGCGCACGATACGGCGGGTACGCCGCGCCAGGGCGATGGCTTCAGGGATGCGGCGCAGTGAATCGCCAGTGAGCACCATGTCGGCACTGCGATGCGCCAATGGTGCGCCGCCGCCCATTGCCAGCGATACGTTGGCACCCGCCAGTACCGGTGCGTCATTGATGCCATCACCTACCATCGCCACTACATGGCCTTGAGCCTGCAGCGCCTGCAGATGCGCCAGCTTGTCTTCTGGGCTTTGCCGCGCATGCGCGCTGGTGATGCCGAGTTCATCAGCGAGTGCGTTGACGGCTGGCTCGGCATCGCCGCTCAGCAATTCGCAGCGCAAGTTCAGGTGCCGCAACTGTGTCAGCACCGCTGCGGCATCGCTGCGGGTGGCGTCGAACAGTGTGAATTGCGCAATTGCCCGGCCGTTGCTGGCCAGCCAGATACAGCCATCATCGTGTCCGCCGTGGCTGAAGTCGGCGCGGCCAAGGCGATACGTCACGCCGTCCACCGCGCCACTGACGCCGGCACCAGCCTGCACCTGTACCTGCTGTGCCGTCAACGCTGATGCGCTGCGAAAGGCGTGCGCGAGCGGGTGCCCGGCATCACGTTCGAGCGCTGCGGCAATCGCCAATGCTTGTGCCGTGTCGAACCCGTCGAAGGTTTGCGTGGTTTTGATCTGCGGTTTACCGCAACTGAGGGTGCCGGTCTTGTCGAATACCACAGTATCGGCATGTGCCAGGGTTTCCAGCGCATCGGCATGCAAGCTCAGTACGCCGATGCGTGCCAGTGCGCCCTGCGCGGTGGACAGCGCCGCCGGAATCGCCAGCGACAGCGCGCAGGGGCAACTCACCACCAACACCGCCAGCGTCACCTCGAAGGCGCGCTCCGGCGCAAGCTGCCACCACACCAGTGCGGTGATTGCAGCGGCAGCGAACAACGCCACGACAAAGCGTCCGGCGATGGCATCGGCCAGCCGTGCCAGTCGTGGCCGCTGTGCTTGCGCCTGTTCGACCAGCCGCACCAGATGCGACAGTCGGGTGTCCTGGCCGGTACGCTGCACCCGCACCCGTGCGGGTACACCACGGCAGACGCTGCCGGCATACACGGTATCGCCTGGTGCATGCGTACGCGGCAGCGGCTCGCCGGTCAGCAACGCTTCGTCAAATTGCGCCGGTGCATTGAGCAGCACACCATCGGCGGCCAACGCTTCGCCGGCACCAACGATCACGGTATCGCCAACCAACAAGCTCGCCAGCGGTACCTGTGTACGCTCATCGTGCTCGCCAACGCGCCAGGCCAATGCTGGCCGCGCCCGCGCCAGCGCATCAACGCCGGCATTGGCGCGTTGCCGCGCCAGGCGTTCGATTACCCGTGCACTGAGCAGCAGCAGCACAAACATCACCGCCGCATCGAACCACACATGCGGGCCGCCACGTATCGTTTCAATCAGGCTGGCGAAATAAGCGAGCAGCACTGAGGTTGCCACCAGCGTATCCATGCCAAAGCGGCGTTGCTGCAACTCGCGCGCCATGCCGGCAAGAAATGGCCATCCCGAATAAAACACCACCGGCGCCGACACGGCAAAGGTGATCCAACGGAAAAAATCGCGGGTGGCGACGGGCATCTGGTTGTCGAAATCCAGATACAACGCTTCGGCGAACATCATTGCCTGCAACGTGCCAAGCCCGGCTACGCCGAGCCGGATCAACAGCGTATTGCGCTCGTGTCGGCGTGCCCGCTCCAATGCCTCGTCGGGAGCCAGGTGCGGCGTATAGCCGAGCGCAGACAAGCGCGCAAGGATGACGCTTAGCCGTGTCTTCGCAGTGTCCCAACACACGATCACCCGGCCGGTGATGGCATTGGCCTGTACCTCGCGCACACCCGGCTCGCGGTGTAGCGCACGGTCAATCAGCCAGGCGCAGGCGGCACAGTGCATGCTTTCAACGACTACGGTGATCTCGCGGCCACCATCGAGCTCGCGTGCGTGCTGCGCCTGGATATCGTCGCGGTCCCACGCGGAAAAGTCGGTTGCCTCGGTGGTGACCCGGCTGCCGTCGCGCTGGCGCAGGCGATAGTAATCATCAAGCCCGGCATCGCGAATCCACGCGGCGGCACCCGCGCAGCCGCTGCAACACATGGTGCGCTCAGCGCCGTCCAGCATTACGCTCTGGTAGGCCATTGGCAGCGCTTCGCCGCAGTGATAGCAGCAGGCCGCCGCGTTACTCACGGGAGCGGTTGTGGCTCCTGCTTCTGCTGTTCCCGAGTCCCCAGTCCCGAGTTCCCAGTCCCGGCTTCTCTTGCTGGCAGTCGGCTCACGCGCGTTCACGATCACTCGCCAGCGAGCGCAGGTTCCAGAAGCGCGCTATCGTGCTCGATCGGCAAGCGGCCCTGCAATCGCCATGCGTCATCATCGGCGGACAGGATGAGTGCCCACGGATGATCCAGCGGTGCATCGATGCGCCCCAGCCATCCATCGCCCGAGCGCACCAGCATTGCCAGTGCATCGTGTGCGCCATCGGTGGCGTGGATGAAGCGCAGTTGCAGGCGATTATCGGCGATGTTGTCGCCACTCACCGTTACCTGCACAGCGCCAGTGCTTCGAGTTACCTGTACGTGCGCGCGCAACTTGCGCCGTGCAGCCTGTTGATCGGCTGCGAGATCGGCGACCTGCATCTGCGCTGTGCGCCGCACCGACTCGGGCACGGCGTCATCACCACTGGCGCGTACCGCGATCGCCACTGTGCTCAGCCCGGCGATAACGGCCGCCGCTGGCAACGCCATCATCAGCCACACCATCGGCTCGCGGTACCACGGCCGGATATGGTTGCTGCCGGGTGTCATGGCAGCGGGCCAAAAAAGCGGGTGTCTTGTTGCGCATGCACATCCGGGCGATCAATGCCGGTGATGACAAAGCGCACATTGCGGCGACCGTGGGCATTCGCGGGGTCGGCGCTCAAGGTGATGATGAGGCTCAATACCTGCTCAGGCGCAGCGGTGATCTGCATGTCTCCACCCAGGATGCGCAGACCGTCGATGGCGTGGCTGTGGTCATCCACCACTTCCACGCGATAGCGCTGCGCCTGCGGGGTTTTGTTAATCAACTTGAGCGTATAAGCATTTTCAATCGAGCCGTCAGCAGCCACCCGGTACAGCGCATTGCGATCACGCAACACATCCACGATCAACTCACTGCGATGGCCTACACCCCAAGCCCAGCTGGCGAATATTGCGGTCAACAGCAGCGCGTAAATGATTATCCGTGGCCGCAGGATGTGGCTGGGGTTGCCGTCGATGGCATTTTGCGTGGTGTAACGTATCAGCCCACGCGGGTAATTCATCTTGTCCATCACCGTGTCGCAGGCGTCGATACAGGCACCACAGGCGATGCACTCGTATTGCAGGCCGTTGCGGATGTCGATGCCGGTAGGGCATACCTGTACGCAGATGGTGCAGTCGATGCAGTCGCCGAGAAGCCGGGACTGGGGACTCGGGACTGGGGACTCGATTGAGGCCCGGGACTCGGGACTGGGGACTCGGGACTCGGTTAGAAGCGGGGAATTCGCGCGTAGGTTCGAACGTGACCCTTCCAAGCGCTTCGACTGCTGTTGCTGTTGCTGCTCTTGCTCTTGCTGCTCCCGAGTCCCGAGTACCGAGTCCCCAGTCCCGGCTTCTCTCGCCCCGCGCTTGCGCGACCCGCGTGGTTCGCCACGAAGTGGATCATAGGCGATGATCAGGGTATTGCGGTCGAACATCGCGCTCTGGAAGCGCGCATACGGGCACATGTACTTGCACACTTGCTCGCGCAGGAAGCCGGCATTGCCCCAGGTGGCCAACGAATAAAACAGTATCCAGAAGGTTTCCCAGCCGCCCAGATCGAAGGCCAGCACGCGCAGGCCGAGATCACGGATCGGGCTGAAGAAGCCGACAAAGGTGAACCCTGTCCATAACGCAAACGTGAGCCAGAGCACATGCTTGCTGCCCTTGCGCAGGATCTTCTCGCGGCTCCATGGGCCGGCATCGAGTTTCATCCGGCGATTGCGGTCGCCTTCGGTCCAGCGTTCCATGTCGAGGAACACTTCAGTCCACACGGTTTGCGGGCAGGCGTAGCCACACCACAGGCGGCCGGCCAATGCGGTGAAGAAGAACAGCGACAGGCCGGCCATGATCAGCAGCAGGGCGAGGAAGAAAAAGTCCTGCGGCCAGAAGTTGAGGCCGAAGATATAGAACTTGCGTGCCGGCAGATCGAACAGCACTGCCTGGCGTTCGCCCCACGACAGCCACGGGATCAGATAGAAGATGCCGAGCAGCACCCACACCGCCAGCTTGCGCAGGCGGGCGAAACGGCCACGGACATCGCGCGGATAGATTTTGCGTTCGGATTGATACATGGCACCGTCATCGATGACGGTGGCCGGTATGGTCTTGTTCACGGGCTTATGGCTCGTTCAACGATTGGGGGGCAGTGGGGCGTTGAAACGGCTGGCCGGACGCAACAATATCCAGGTAAACAAACTGGAGCTGGCGGTGGCCAGCCAGAACATGAAGAAGCCGATGGTGTAACCCGCTTCGCGGCTCAGATCGATTTCGGGAAACGTCCAGTCACGCAGCAGCAGTGGATCGACGAAAGCAAAAAACACCATCGTGGCGATGCCGGCAGCGAAAAACGAAGGCCAGAGGATTGCCCCGAGCCGCTGTGCCAGCGGCCGGGGCGGATGATCAAAACGTGGTTCGGGTGTGGTCACGGGTTCTTCGCGGAATCGTTGGATGGATGGCTTTGAGCGTACACCCAAGCCGCTGCCAAACGTACGCGGGTTTCACCAATCAATGGCAGGTGCGCTGGCATTTGTCCGGCGTGGCCGTTGACGATGCCATCGCGGATGGTGTTGAAATCACTGCCGTACAGCCAGATGGTGTCGGTCAGGTTCGGCGCACCCAGCAAGGGGTTGCCGGTGCCTGCGGGCGTGTGACAAGCCGCGCACAGCAGTTCGAACTTTGGCTTGCCTGCCGCAGCCATGCCCGGATCGACTTTCTGCCCGGACAGGCTCTGCACGTATACAGCCACCTGCGTGACCACCTCATCGCCGCCCAGTGCCGCACCCATCGGCGGCATTGCCGCCTGACGACCATTGAGCACGGTGGCCAGAATGTCGTCGGGGCTGCCGCCCCACTGCCAGTCGTCGTCGACCAGGTTGGGGAAGCCCTTGGCGCCACGCGCGTCCGAGCCGTGGCAGGCGGCGCAGTTGTTGGCGAAAATTGACTTGCCCAACGCCAGCCCTTCGGGATCTGTGGCAATGCGATCGATCGGTTGGCCGTCAAAGCGGGCAAACAACGGCGCAAGCTTCTCCTGCGCCAATGCCACCGCCGCATCGTGCTCCTTTGCGGCAGTCCAGCCACTGCTGCCGGCGAAATTGCCAAAGCCCGGGTACCACACCAGATAGGCAATGGCGAACACGATGGTGAGATAAAACCAGATGATCCACCAGCGTGGCATCGGTTTGGTGTACTCGCGCAGGTCGCCATCCCAGACGTGGCCGGTGGTGCCGGCGGTGCCGGAAGTGCTTTCGCCGCCGCGACGGCGTGCAGTCCACCACAGCAGCAGCGCACAACCGCCGATGTTGAGGACGACCAGAATCATTACATACCAGGACCAGGCGCTACTCATGAGATTTTCTCGCTCTGCTCATCCAGCGGCAGTCGCGCTGCCGCATCGAACTCGGGTTTGCGCTTGTCGCCCCATGCCCACACCCAACCGGCTATGAAAGCAACGAATGCGATGGCGGTGACGATGCCTGAGGCGGTACCGATATCCATGGCTCAGCCTCCCTTGGGTGCATGGGTACCGAGCGCCTGCAAGTAGGCGATCACGGCATCAAGTTCGTTTTTGCCGGCTACAGCGGCGGCGGCGCCAGCAATATCGTCATCGCTGTACGGGTCACCCAGCCGTTTGAGTGCGCGCATGTGGGCGACGATCTCGTCGGCGTGGATCGGGTGTTCCGCCAGCCATGGATAACCGGGCATGTTCGACTCGGGGACCACGTCACGCGGGTTGGTCATGTGGGCGCGATGCCAGTCATCCGAATAGCGGCCGCCCACCCGAGCCAGGTCCGGGCCGGTGCGTTTGGAGCCCCACTGGAACGGACGGTCGTAAACCGATTCGCCGGCCAGCGAATAATGGCCATAGCGTGCGGTTTCAAAGCGCAGCGTACGCACCATCTGCGAATGGCAGTTGTAGCAGCCCTCGCGGATGTAGACATCGCGGCCAGCCAGTTGCAGCGCGGGGTAGGGTGTAACTCCCGGCAGCGGTTGGATCGCCTCGGCCTGGTACATCAGCGGGACGATTTGGGCAAGCCCACCAAACGAGATCGCCACTGCGATCAGGATCATCATCAGGCCGACGTTTTTCTCGATTTTTTCGTGATTCATGATCGGCAATCCTCAGGCATGAGCCGCATCGGCTACGGGGGCCAGCACCGGGCTGTCTTTCACCTCGCGCGCCATCTGGAAGGTCTTGTACACGTTCCAGGCCATCACCAGCATGCCGACGAATACCAGCAGGCCGCCGCCCAAGCGCACCATGTAGTACGGGTAGGTCATGCTGAGCGATTCCACGAACGTGTAGGTGAGCGTGCCGTCGGCGTTGGTGGCGCGCCACATCAGGCCCTGCATCACGCCGGCAATCCACATTGCAGTGATGTAGAACACCACGCCGATGGTGTGTACCCAGAAATGAGTATCGATCAACTTCACCGAGTACATCTGCTTGAGCCCGAGCAGGCGCGGATAGAGCATGTACATCGCGCCTAGCGAAATCATCGCCACCCAGCCCAGCGCACCGGAGTGAACGTGGCCGATGGTCCAGTCGGTGTAGTGGCTGAGCGAGTTGACGGTCTTGATCGACATCATCGGCCCCTCGAAGGTGCTCATGCCGTAGAACGACAGTGACACGATCAGGAACTTCAGGATTGGATCGGTGCGCAGTTTGTGCCACGCCCCGGACAACGTCATCATGCCGTTGATCATGCCGCCCCAGCTCGGTGCCAGCAGGATCAGCGAAAACACCATGCCGAGGCCCTGCGCCCAATCGGGCAACGCGGTATACAGCAGGTGGTGCGGGCCGGCCCACATGTAGATTGCGATCAACGCCCAGAAGTGGACGATTGACAACCGGTACGAGTAGATCGGCCGCTCGGCCTGCTTGGGCACGAAGTAATACATCATGCCGAGGAAACCGGCGGTGAGAAAAAAGCCGACCGCGTTGTGGCCGTACCACCACTGCACCATCGCATCCACCGCACCGCTGTAGGCGCTGTACGACTTGATCGCGCTTGCCGGCATCGCCAGGCTGTTGACGATATGCAGCACCGCCACCGCGATGATGTACGAGCCATAGAACCAATTGGCAACGTAGATATGCTTGATCCGGCGCTTGACGATGGTGCCGAAGAACAGCACCGCGTACGCCACCCAGACCACCGTAATCAACACATCGATCGGCCATTCCAGTTCGGCATATTCCTTGCCCTGGCTGAGGCCGAGCGGCAAGGTGATCGCGGCCAGCACGATGACCAGTTGCCAGCCCCAGAACACGAAGGCGGCCAGCCCATCGGAAAGCAATCGGACATGGCAGGTACGCTGCACCACATGCAAGCTGGTGGCGAATAACGCGCAGCCGCCGAAGGCAAAGATCACGGCGTTGGTGTGCAATGGCCGCAGGCGGCCGTAGCTCAGCCACGGGATATCAAAATTGAGCGACGGCCAGATCAACTGGGCGGCGATGATCAGGCCGACCAGCATGCCGACGATTCCCCAAATCAGGGTCATCACGGCAAACTGGCGAACGACCTTGTCGTTGTAACTTTCACTGGCAATTTGCGGCGACATACGCCCTCCGATCATGTTGGCGGTACCATTTTCGCGTTTTGATGCGGCGCATCACTTGACCATGATCAAGTTGTGATGGGCAGATCGGGGATACGGCCCCGCCGCCGTTTAGTGCAGCATCAGTCCGGCGTTGTCTGTAATTGTGCAAACGCATCGCGGGTGAGGTTTATCGGCGCGCCGTCGGTGCAAATCACATCATCCTCGATGCGGATGCCGCCGTAAGGCTTCAACTGCTCGACGCTTGCCCAGTTGACTGCCGCAGCATGCGGGCCTGCACGCAATTTGGCCAATAGCGTGTCGATGAAATAAATGCCTGGTTCAATCGTGAGTGCCATGCCGGGCCGCACAATGCGGGTGAGCCGCAAATAGGGGTGGCCTTTTGGCTTGTCAATCACGCCGCCTGCGGCGCTGGCGGCAAAGCCTGCAACATCATGTACTTGCAGGCCAAGCAGATGGCCAAGGCCGTGTGGGAAAAACGTGGCGCTGATGCCGCTTTCCACCTGGCTTTCCGGGCTCATGCGGACTATGTCCTGGGCTTGCAGGATGGCGGCCAGGCGGTGATGTGCCTGCGCATGCAGTTCGCGGTAATCGGTGCCTGTGCGGACACCATCCACCAGTGCAAGCTGGGCTTGATCCACGGCGGCTATCAGGCTGGCGAATGCGCCATCGTCGGTCGTCCAGGTGCGGGTGATGTCGGCGGCATAGCCAAGTTCGTCGGCGCCGGCATCGATCAGCAGCGACAGCTTGCGGGCAGGGCGTTCAGCGTGTTGATACTGGTAATGCAAGGTGGCGCCATGGGCATTGAGTGCCACGATGTTGCCGTAGGGCAACTCGAAATCTGTATGGCCGGTTGCGGCGAGGTAGGCGCGGTGGATTTCAAGCTCGGACTGGCCTTGCAAAAAACCAGCGCGGGCGGCGAGATGGCCACGTACCGCACGCAGCGAAGCACGGCGCATCAATGCCTGCTCGTAAGGGGTCTTGAACGCACGCTGATAATGCAGGTGATCGATGATCGCCTGTGGGTTGTTGGGAACCAAACCCGGCAAGGCAGCGTCCGGCTCGCCAATGATTGCGGTTCTGCCACTGTTGGGCAACATCGCTTTGGCGTGCGACGGATCGTTGATGATGGTGATGTCAAAATGTTCGGCCCAGTACCCTGCGGGTTCTTCCGGCGGCAGATGCCAGTAATCATCCGGCAGGTAATAGGCCAGCTTGGGCCGCTCGCCGGGCGTGAATGCGAGCCAGCAATGTGGGTGGCGGGTAAGTGGCAGCCACGCCTTGAAATGCGGATTGCAGCGAAACGGGTAGGGCCGATCATCGAGAAACGCATATTTCTCGACGCCCGACGCAATCAATAAATGATCGAAGCCGGCGGCGGCCAGTGCCGATTCGGCGCAGCCCTTGACGTTGTGCAGGTGATTCGCGTATAGCAGTTCAGTCTGGGGGGGCATGTGCGATTCCATATGCTGGGCGTGCGGGCACCGTTTGGCCATGACACCATGATCTGGTTGCGGCAGTACACGCAGACGATGCGTGATTCTGCCTCAATCACCCGCGTTGCGCACGTTATGCACGGAATGCTGGAAGTTGATGAGCCTTAGCAGAAATCATTTGCCAGTAAAAAATCACTCACGGCGTCCGGCGCTCTGGAGCAGCGTCATCTTGTTTGCTCTGGGGGCGCTGTTGTCCGGGGTTCTGGCACGAACCCATTACCGCATCAGCAGCCATGAGCAAGAGCAATACGTCGAGCGATTGGGCGATCGGATTGTTGCCGGAATTGAGCAGCAGTTTGCACTGAGCAGAACGATTACCCGTGCATTTCAGGCGCTGTTTCTGGCCTCGGATAGCGTCAGCGAAGCTGAGTTTACACAAGCTTTTTCAGCGATACATCCTGAGCAAACGTTTCCTGCCATGGTTGCGGTGGCATACGCGCGACGTGAGCAGGTTGGCACCGATGAGCACTACATCACCCGCTACATCGAGCCACGCGTGGGCAACGAGGCGTTGGTGGGCTTGGATGTGGCATTGCAGCCAGCAAACTTGAGCGCACTATTGACGGCCCGCGATAATGATTTGCCGGTAGTCTCCAGGCCATTTGCGCTGATTCAATCACACGATCCCAGCATGCCGAACGGCATGGTGGTGCGTCTGCCCATCTTTTCAGCAGGGATGCCGCCAAAAGATGTCGAGCAGCGTCGCCAACGCGATATCGGTAGTCTGGCGATGTCGATCCGTCTGTCGGCCCTGGTTGGAAAGGTGCTTGCTGATGAGGCGCAACCCCGCTTGCGGGTACGGATCGAAGATGTCACCGATGGCGGTGTGCTGCTGCTGTTTTCGTCGCATGATAGTGAACAGGCCGATGGCACGGCATTCCAGCGCAAGCTGGATTTTGGCGGCAGGGTATGGCAAGTGCATGTTGCGCTGGGCAGGCAGTCCGGCACGTTGTTGGTATGGCCGTGGCTGACCTTTACGGTTGGTTTGCTGCTGACCGCGATGTTGACTCTGTTGATATGGGTAACGCTCAATACGCGCTATCGTGCAGAGTCGCTGGCGCTTGGTCTTTCACGGCAGTCGCGTGAAAGCGAATACCGGTTTCGCGCGCTCAATGAGCTTTTGCCGGCGTTGGTTGCGCTGGTGCGCGCTTCCGACGGCGGTATCGTGTATATCAATCGTGCGGCGCGCTCGTTGTTGGGCATGGAGTCGGTCGAATCGTACCGGCTCGACAACATCATTTCTGATGTGCGTATCCGCTCCTCGCTCGTTCGCGTTGCCGGTGGCGGTTCGCCACTGGTGAATGAAGTAGTGCAGTTGCAAGGCGTTTCCGGACGCCGGTTATGGGTGACTTTATCGGTGTCGCTGATCGAGTTGGATCAGCAACCGCATTTGATCGCAGTCGCCAACGACATCACCGAGCTGCGCGAGCTCAATGATCGCTTGGGCTATCAGGCAAGTCACGATGAGTTGACCGACTTGTACAACCGGCGCGAGTTTGAGCGGCGCCTGGCACAGGCGATAACCCTGGTTGATCGAGGTGGCCCACCTGCGGCATTGATGTACGCCGATCTGGATCAGTTCAAACTGATCAATGATACTTCCGGCCATGCTGCTGGTGATCGTTTGTTGGCTGATCTGGCAACGGTATTGCGCGGTCAGATCAGGCCCAACGACACGCTTGCGCGATTGGGCGGCGATGAGTTTGGCATGCTGATGGTCAACGCCACCGCCGAGGATGCGCGCGACTCGGCGGAGCGTTTGCGACGCAGCATCGATGGTTTCGTGTTCAGCGTGGATGGCAAGAGCTTCGCCATTACCAGCAGTATTGGCGTGGTGATGATCGAGCAGCCCGTCCGCACGTTGCGTGAGTTGCTGGCACTGGCCGACACCGCCTGTTACATGGCCAAGGAGAAAGGCCGTAACCGTGTACACATGCATTCAGATATGGATGCCGAAACGGCACAGCGACGCTCGGAGATGCAATGGGTGGGGCGCTTGCGCCGGGCGTTGCATGAAAATCGTCTGCGGCTGCATTATCAAATAGTGAAGCCGGCGCATCCCACGCAGTGCGATGATGGCATCCATTTTGAATTGTTGCTGCGCTTGCTTGACGACGATGGCACTCTGGTGCAGCCCGGCGCATTCATACCCTCGGCAGAGCGATTTGGATTGATGCCGCTGATCGACCGCTGGGTTGTCGAACAGACGATCAGGCACTTCGACACGTTGTTGCCGCAGTCAGCCACGATTGCGCTGTGCGCGATAAATCTGTCTGGGCAAACCGTGGATGACGAATCGTTTGCCGATTTTGTGATCGAGCTGTTGCGTGTGCATGCGGTGCCGGCAAACAAGTTGTGTTTCGAGATTACCGAGACGGCGGCAATCAGCAATATGTCAAGAGTGGTGCAGTTCATGGAGAAATTGCGCGCGGTGGGTTGTCGTTTTGCGCTCGATGATTTTGGCGCCGGGATGGCGTCATTTGGTTATCTCAAGAGCTTGCCGGTGGACGTGCTGAAGATCGATGGCAGTTTTATCCAGAATCTGGAAACGGATTTGTTGAGCCAGTCCATTGTGCGGGCAGTGACCGGCATCGGCCATCAACTGGGCCTGATGGTGATTGCCGAGTGGGTATCGGATGATCGCCTTGAACAACTGTTGCGCGATATCGGTGTTGATTACCTGCAAGGCTTTGCGGTACACATGCCGGAGCCGGTTGCATGGCGTCCGGCGGACGCTGGAGATGCGTGACGGGTGAAGCAGTTCCCGCAGGCCTGCGGCCGGCATAGAGTCAACGCAAAACTTGCACCGGCTTGCGGCCGGCGAAGCTTCAAAGCAAAGCTTCAAAGCTCCTGATTAGCGCTATATCTCAGCGGTAGAAGCCACTCTCCCGCCGGACCACTCGGATAGGCGGCAAAGCCGCGCGCGGCCAACAGTCGCGTACGTCATTGATGCGCCTGCGCGCGAAGTTTCTCGCCAGATCGTGCGCGGGCAAAGCCCACTTCCACAAAAGCAGGTGGCTGCCGCGGTGGCTTGGCGCTTGTGCCGTAGCCCACCGACTGTCATGGTTCAAGGCGAAATCCAACCCAAGCGCGCGCCGCTGTGCTCCTGCCATGCCTGCCAGCGCGCGGAAACGATGCCATCGCCGGCAGCCAGCAGTTCGCCATCGGCAGCGAACAGCAGCGGCAGGCGCTCGCGTTGCCATGGCGGCACGGCCTGTTGCTGCAATACATGGCGCAGGCTGTGGTGATGGCTGCGGCCCGGCAGGCGGACGCGTTCGCCGCCGCGCCGGGCGCGCACACATACCGTGGTTTCGAACGGTGTGTCGAGTTGCAGGCGACTGCCATCGGGCAGCTGCAATGGGACACGGGTATCCCACGTGGCTTGCCAGTCAGCATGCAAGGGCGGCTGCTCGATGCCGACATGCAGCAGATCGCGCCAGCGTTGCATGCGTGCGCCTTGCCAGCGGTATTGCGGCTGCGCATCGGCGCGTGCGTGCAGCAGTTGCGATTCAATGATCGCAATCGCGCCACCACGCAGCGGCGGCAGACCTTGTTGTTCAATCCAAAACCGCAACAGCCGCGCACGCCATGGTGCTGGCTGTGCGAGCAGCGCGGTAACCGACACGGTGGCGGGGTCGCTTGCCAGTACGCCAGCCAGGCGAACGGCGGCTTCACTGCGCAGGCTTTGCGCATCCTCGGCCAGCAGTTCGGCGCTGCGCGCCAGTGCCGCACCCGCCTGTGGCCAGCGTTGCCGCAGCAGCGGCAACACCTGATGGCGCAGGAAATTGCGATCCGGGCCGTGCTCGGCATTGCTCGGATCGTCGATCCAGTGCAGCGCGTTGGCCTGGGCGTAGACCAACAATGCCGCGCGCGGCTGCTTGAGCAGGGGCCGCCAGATCGTGTTCGGTGCC
Source organism: Gammaproteobacteria bacterium HGW-Gammaproteobacteria-2 (assembly GCA_002840015.1). GTDB lineage: Bacteria > Pseudomonadota > Gammaproteobacteria > Xanthomonadales > Xanthomonadaceae. The sequence goes on from PGZE01000020.1 coordinate 21,450, forward strand.
AACTCACGCCATTGGTTCATCGCCGCCAGTCCGTCGCTGCCAGAGGCGCGCAGCAGGCGCAGCAGCACGGTTTCGGCCTGATCATCCTGATGATGGGCGAGCGCCAGCACCTCGTGTTCGGCAAGCTGCGCGCGAAATGCAGCGTAGCGGGCATGGCGCGCGGCGGCTTCAAGGCCGATACCCGAATCGTGATCGACGCTGACCCGCGCGACATCCAGGGCCAGCTCAAGTTCGACGCAGACCTGCCGGCAGTGTTCAGCCCAGCGGTCGGCATCTGGGTGCAGGCCGTGATGGACATGGATCGCACGCAGGCCTTGGGCGCGTGCCGCAGGCAACGCAGCCAGCGCGTGCAGCAGCACGCCCGAATCCAGGCCGCCGCTGAAGCCGACCACGATCGGCTGCGCTGGCAGCGCGTGCGCCAGAGCGGTTGGGTTGAAGATGTCGATACCCCGGTCATGCACAGTGCGGGCTTCCTGCGGCCATTGTGGGCGGCTTTCGGTGGTCATTGTGCGGCAACACAGCCCCGGTTCGAGCGCGCGCGAGGTTGAGCAGTCGCTTCTGCAAGGCGATAACACCAGAACCAACGATGTCGGGGCTAATCCTTGTTTTTCGCTGAACTTCCAGTTACGAAGGCGCAGCGCTTGTCGTAACAGATAAATGTTACTACAATTAATTGCATGGAAATCAGCTTCGATCCGGACAAGCGCAGCCGCACGCTAACCGAGCGCGGGCTGGACTTCGCCGATGCGGGGCTGGTGTTTGCCGGTCCGGTGGTGACGTGGCGCGATGAGCGCGCCGACTACGGTGAGCCGCGTTTCATCACGCTTGGCGTGCTGGATGGTCGAAGCGTGGTTCTGGTCTGGACGCCGCGCGGCGAGGCGCGCCGCATCATCAGCATGAGGAAAGCCAATGAACGCGAAATCGCAAAATACAGCCCCACCCTGGGTTGACCCGGACGATGCACCGGAACTGACGGATGCAGCCTTCACGAAGGGTGCGTGGCAGATCAATGGCCGCGATGTTCCCCGTACCGAGGGCGAGACCGCGATGCGCGCAGCCGTCCGCCGTGGCCGGCCGCCCGGCAGCGCCAAGACATCAACCACGGTGCGTTTCGATAGTGACGTGATAGCCGCTTTCCGCGCCACTGGGCGCGGCTGGCAGACGCGCATGAATGCGGCGCTGCGCGAGTGGCTTGCGACACATTCATAACGCACCGCGCAGCGATCGGCAGCCGTTCACAAGGCCCTGCAAAAAAGGGCGGGCCATTGCGGCCCGCCCTGTGCTGCGCATGTGGCCGGTTCAGAATGCGACGCTCAGCCCCACCATGATTGAGTGTACGCCACCGGTAAGCTCGTCGAACGCATCGTCGTTGTAGTAATCAACAACGTAGTTGGCGCCGATGCGCATCGTTTCGTTGAGGCGGTACTGAACCCCCAGCGCCAGGCTATGCACGGCGTTGTCGATACGGCCATCGATCAGCGGCAGTGCGCCAAGAATTACGCCGCTGGCGGTATTGCCGGTCGATTGCGAGTAGCTGTAATTGGCGGTGTAGGTGAGGTCGTCGCTCGCTTGCCAGTTGCCACCGGCGTTGAACACGTAGGTATCGACGTTGTAGTTGGAGCCATCACGGAGAAAGAAGATGGTGGTATTGCCTGGGGCTTCGAAGCGGCGACGGTTGGAACCGAAATACAGCGCCTCGAAATCATCCTGCAACCAGGTGAACCCGAACTGGGCGGTAACCCATTCGCTGGGATTCAGGTTTACCGACAGCCCCGCCGATTGCGCGGTGCGCTCCACGTCTTGCGTGGCCAGGTTGCCATCGGTGCCGACAATCGAGTGATCGTTGTTGCTCTTGTCGGTGTAGTTGTAAAAACCGCTGACGAAGGTGCCACTCGGGGCGACGTAAGTGAGTGTGCTCTTGACCTTGAACTGCTTCTCGGGTTCGCTGACCAGCGCGGTTTGGCTGGCCCACAGATACGACGGCGTTACCCGCAGGCTGAAGCCATTGCCCAGTTGCGAGTTGATACGCAGCGACACTTCGTCGTAACTGGTGTGCTCGGAGTAGAACGAGCGCTCAGCCGAAATACCGTTGACCGCCGGTGGCCCGAGTGTGCTGTTGTGGAAGGTGAGGTCGCGATTTTTGTCCTCATGCTTCCAGCCAAGCACAAAGCTGCTTTTGATCGCACGATTGCGGTAGCTGGTACTCAGCCCGTAAGTGTTCGACTCGATCTGGTTGATGCGCACGCCCAATTGCTCAGCACCCGCCGGATCAAGCAGGCCGGCAACCGGGAATGAGGAATCGTTGTCGCGCTGGTAGTACTTGTAAAAAGCTTCCAGGCCGATGCGCGAAAACAGGTTGCTGGAGAAGGTGACATAGGCGTTGTCGGTCTGGATCTCGCCATTGTCGAAGCCGAGCCGCTGCTGCGGCTGGGTGAAGGTGTCCTGCTCCAGACGCGATTGACCATAGCCGGCGGCAAATGTCGTGCCGGCGAAGCTCTTGGTCAAGCGCAGCGCATGCGAGAGCAGGTGGCTGTCGGCGACAAACCCCAACGGCCGGGTGATGTCGCCACCGGTGTTGTACTGCCAGCCAACCGGCAGATACTGCACGATATCGGCATGCGTGCCATTGGTGGCGTTGTTGTCGTATTTGTCCCAGGAGAAGGTATACGACGCCTGGAACAAGTCGCGCGGGGTCACCATCGCGGTCACCGAGACGCGGCGATTGGTTTCATCGACCTGTTGATCGAAACCACGCCAGCGCTGCAATACCCGTGGCGCGGTCTGGGCATTGGTGCCCGCTTCGCGGATATCGCCGCCACCGAGCACGTAGTTGAACAGTTGCCGGCCATCGCGCTCGTAACCATCGTACTTCACTGCCAGTGAACCGAAATCGTTGAATACCTCGGGCTTGAGCTTTAAGCCCAGGCCGTAGTTGGTGCGCTTGATATTGAAGTTCTGGTTTTTGGTGTCGTCGTTGTACTGGGCAAGGTAGCCCGAGTTGGCATTGGTCTGCGCCGGGAAGAAGTAGCTGGCGTCGGTGCCGCCAGCGACCTGATTGGGGCTGAACAGGTAGTCGAGGCCACCGGTCGCGGAACGGAATTGACGAAGGTAACCGGTCACCGCGAACGCTTCGCGATTCACCGTGATGGTGTTGCGGTGGTTGTAGCGCCCGAAGCCAAGCCGCTCAAGCACCAGCAAGTCGCGATCAGCGTCCGACATCACCAGACGAAAATCGGCGTCCAGCCACACATCGGAACGGCGGTCGTCACCGAGGCCCTTCTGGTAGTTGTAGCGTTCCAGAAACTGCGTGCGATCCGAGCCAAAGCCACTGAAATAATCGTAAAAATACAGTTTTGGCGTGACTTCGCCGGTGGTTGTGGTACCGCTGCTGCCACTAGTGCCCATTGTTGCAGCGCTTTGGGCGGCGGCCACGCTCTGCACCGCAGAAGCAGCAGCTGTCGCGTTTGCATTGGCCGCATCGGCTGCGTACAGCGTCGATGTGGCCATCATCAGTGCGACTGACAAAAGCGAACGTTGGAATGCATGGGTGTTCATAACATTGTCTCCGATAAGCATCGAATTCGTTCGGTGCCTCGTGCGCACGCAGATCAACCCAAAGCACCTGCGGGCGCGAGGCATCATGCCTCGCTGGTGAATCAGGAAATCCCCTCCCGATCACCCATTTGGCGCTGCCATCCCGATTTGGGCGGCGCCGCTACGGGATGGCGCCAGCGACGGCACCATCCCCTTGTTCCGATTCAGAACCGCAGGTGTTGATCCTGGGTGCTGCCATGCACCTGACTGTGGCAAGCGATGCATCCGCGCAACAGCGCGCCAGACACTGGTTGCCCCAAGGCTTCGGGAGTTGTCGCATTGGATGCGGATTGACCATGGCGATTGTTGGGCAGCGAGTGGCACTGCAAACACAGCATCGGCTGTGCCGCAATCAGCAAGCGGCGGGTTGGTGTGCCGTGCGGGTCATGGCAGGTGGCACAATCCTCGACCGCCGGCGCATGCTCAAACGCAAACGGGCCGCGCAAGCGCTGGTGGCAGGTGAGGCATTGCTCGGTATTGTTGACGAGCGATACCTTTTTGCTGGAATGCTGGTCGTGACAGCCCACGCACGACACGCCGCCTTCCTGCACCGGGTGGTGCGAGGGCATGTCAAAGCGCGCCAGCACATCCTGGTGACAGGTGGCGCACAGCTTGGAACTTTCATCGGCGCGGGTCAGCTTGGGATTGTTGTTGTCGACCTTCGGCGAATGCACGCCGTGGCAATCGGCACACGTAACGCCTGCACGGTTATGGTCGGAAAACGCGAAGTTCATGTGCTCGCTGTCGTTCTTGTGGCAGGCGAGGCACTGCTCGGTTTCCGGAAAGCCGGGTGCCGTCTTGCGCGGGCTCTTGGCGATGGCATGGGTGCTTGCATCAATGTGGCAGGTGGTGCACTCGGCGTGATTTGCGTGGATTGTGCTCTCGGTTTCGTGGCACTCCGCGCATACGCTGGCGGTGCTGGGGTGGTCGGTGAGTAACGATGCCGGGCTATCGAGCTCAGCGGCGATCAGTCTGGGCGAGAACGCCAGCAAGCAACTGGCGACGAAGCCGAAGAGGGTGCTTGTGTGTCTCATGGTCATATCCTCATTGTGGTTTCATTGATGCGTTTGCCGGCCGTTGTCGCGAATCGCTGGCGCGCGGCCTGGTCTCGATAAAGCGCGGTGCTTCAGTCAGAAGCCACCGTCAGTGTGGGCGTGTTCTGGGTTGTGGCATCGTCGGCCGAGGTGGCGGGTGTAGCGGCCTTGTCTTCGGCGGGCGTTGTGGGCATGCGTCCGCGCACCGGCAGATCGCGCGGGCCCAACGGGCCTTCGGGTTCGTTGTGGGCGATGCCAAAGTGGCAATCGATACAGGTCATGCCCTCGGCGTCGGCCTTGGCATGCCGCTTCTGTGCCCGCTCGGACTGCAAATCGGAGCTCATCGAGCTGCGCACATGGCAGTTGCGGCATTCCAGCGAGTCAGTGTCTTTCATGCGTTGCCACACATGCAACGCCATCTGGTAACGCCTGGCCTCGAATTTCTCACGTGTGTTGATGGTGCCAAGCATCGCGTGATACAACTCGCCGGTGGCGGCAAACTTGCGCTTGATCAGGGCGATTGGCTCATGCGGAACGTGACAGTCGGTGCAGATCGCGCGCACGCCGCTGCGGTTGGTGTCGTGAATCGTGCCCTTGTATTCGGCGTAGACGTTTTCACGCATTTCATGACAGGAGATGCAGAACGTCTCGGTGCTGGTCCAGGCCAGGCCGGCGGCACCGCCAACGACCAGCGTCATCGCGACCAGCAATGCCAACAGGGAAACCCAGAAAATACGGAACCAACCCCAAGAGCGAAGCGAACCAAAAACCTTTTTCATGTCACTCCCCAAGAAAAAGCGGTCACCCCATGCATCTCGCCAGCAGGGGTGGGGCGATCAGCAGGGCCCAAGCAATGAGCACTGCGCCTCGATGAGGCGAATACATCAATGCGACAGAAGCCACTGCACCAAATTGTTGATCTTGGCTGCATCTCTGGTATTGACTACACCGTGATCTTCTTCTGCACCATCGATTTCCACCGGATGGCTGTTGCTCACCCAGTCGGTCAGTGTGGCCACTGCTTCGGGATCATCGCGATATTTCTCGGCCACCGCCGTGTAAGCCGGGCCGTCCTTCTTCTTGTCGATGCTGTGACAGGTCATGCACTTGCTGGCCTTGAGCAGGTTCATCGCGCCCGCCTCGTCCGGAGCTTTGTCGGTAGCAGCCGCCGCGCCGCAAAGCAAAAGTGCCATTGTGGTGCCGATTAAGGAAAGCTTCATGACAGAACCTCTCTGGTAGGAAGTGACAGTGTGAGACCGGTGCAACCCGTACCCTGATATCCAGTTTTGCAAGGGCTTTCGGAGCGACTTGCAATCCGCCCCTCAGGTTTGAGTTGAGTCTGGGCCGGATTGACTAAACTTGTTTTGACTATCGTCAAATAACGAAGATTTTACGAATGTTGGCAGCCGACATACAGCGAATCCCTTGCTGCAAGTCTGCATACACGGCTTGTGCCTCATCCATCGGCGACCTTGTATTACGAGCGTTATCGCAGCAGTGACATCGCGCTGGATGGTGTTGAAGCCAATCAATTGGCCAACGTGATTTTGCTTGGCGATCAGGCGCCTGACTTCACCGGAACGGCAGCAACGGTTTCGCTGATTTACGCGTTCTGATTGCAGCAGCATTTTTGCGGAGCATGGGAGAACCCGGGTTTGCGACCAGCGCAGCCCGGGTTTTTTGCCGATCCACCGCACGGACGGTCGCGCACAGGGTGCGCTCCTACAGAGGAGCGGTGCCTACGGAGCAGCGGTGATCGGCTCTGCAGGAGCGCTGTGTGGGCGTCATCGAATCAGTGTCGCCTTTTGTAGGAGCCCACCCTGTGGGCGACCAGCGCACTGCGACTTGAGAAATTACGGTCGCGCACAAGGTGCGCTCCTACAGAGCAGCGGTGCCTACAGAGCAGCGGTGATCGGTTCTGCAGGAGCGCTGTGTGGGCGTCATCGAATCAGTGTCGCCTTTTGTAGGAGCCCACCCTGTGGGCGACCAGCGCTCCGCGACTTGAGAAATTACGGTCGCGCACAGGGTGCGCTCCACAGAGGAGCGGTGCCTACACGGGGTGGGCTCCTACACAAAGCGGCGTTCCGCTATGCCGGTCGGAGCGATGCGCAGCGACTACGAGCGCGACGCGGTCAACTTGATCGCACCGTCAGCGCGAAGCCAGCATCGGAAAGATTCTGTGCTTCGGCATCCAGATCGTTGCCGGTGAGCGGGTGGCGATCCAGCCAGTTGCGTGGGGCGCGCAACTCCAGATCGCGGGCATCGGCCTTCAGCTTCAGGCGTGGCAATGCTTCGCGTTCATGGCCGCGATGCAACAGCACGGCCAGACGCAGCAGCACGATCAAGCGCAGGCCAGGGACCGACATGCGATCGGGCAACGAATCCACCGCACTGCGCGAGATGTTGCGGCGCTGGCAACGGGTCAGCACTGACAGCATCTTCTGTTCCTGCCTGGAAAAGCCGGCGATATCGGAATGTTCCACCAGATAAGCGCCATGCACATGATGCTGGCTGTGGGCGATCGCCAAGCCGATCTCGTGGATGCGTGAGGCCCATGCCAGCATCCGCCGATCATCGTCGCCCAGATCCCAGCCTGCGGCAACTTGATCGAACAGGTCCAATGCCGACGCTTCGACCCGCTGCGCTTGTTCGCCATCGACGTCGTAACGCTGCATCATCGCGGATATCGATGTTTCGCGTGGATCGTGGTCGCCGGCGCGGCCGATCAGGTCATACAAAATTCCTTCGCGCATTGCGGTCTTGCTGATATGCATGCGCTTGAGCCCGAGCTCGTTGAACGCCGCCTGCAGCACCAGAAGGCCGCCAACGATGATGCTGCGCCGATCATCGGCCAAACCTGGTAGCCGGATATCGTCGATTTTGTCAAAGGCGAGCAGTTGGTCGCGGATCTGTTCAACGGCGATGTCGCTGATCTGGCCGCGCGAGAGTTTCATTTTGCTGGCGATGTCGCCAACCGCCTTGATGGTGCCGGAGGCACCGTATACCTCCTTCCAGCCGCGCTCGCGGTACACCGAGGCGAATTGTTGGAACTCGGCCGAGATTTCGGTGAGTGCCTCGCGCCAGCGCCGTTTGCTCAGCTTGCCGTCGGCAAAAAAACGGCGGGTAGTGGCAATGCACCCCAGTTGCAGGCTCTCGCGCTCCAATGGTTCATAGCGCTTGCCGATGATGAACTCGGTGGAGCCGCCGCCAATATCGACGACCAACCGATTGCGACCTGATGGCGGGTAACCATGCGCCACGCCGAGATAGATCAGGCGCGCTTCCTCGCGCCCGGAAACCACTTCGATGGCATGGCCGAGCGCGGTTTCGGCGGTGACCAGAAACGCTTGCGGTTTGTGTAACTGGCGAACGGTGTTGGTGGCAATGGCGCGCACCCGGTGTGGCGGAATGGTGCGGATGCGCTGGCCGAGGCGAGCCAGTGCGTCGAGAGCGCGGGCAAGCACGTCCGGGCGCAGGCCGCCTTTGGCGTCCAGACCCTCGGCCATGCGCACGCTGTCGCGCAAGCGATCAACGATGCGCAACTGGCCCAGCACATAACGTGCGACCACCATGTGGAAGCTGTTGGAGCCGATATCGATGGCGGCAAGCAATTCGCCATCTTCAAGCTTGCTGCGCGTGTCGGGCATGCTCGCTCAGGCCCGCGTCAGGCTGAGCAAATGGATTTGTGCATTGTGTGGCATGTCGTCCGCACCGCATTCGATGCGCCGGTAGCTGCCATCGCCCTGCAATGCCCAGGCGCTGGCGTTGTCGGCCAGATAATTGGCCAGGCCTTCATCGAATACGCGCTTGACCAGAGCCGGGTCGAGAATCGGGAAACTGATCTCCACCCGGCGCAACAGGTTGCGATCCATCCAGTCAGCACTGGCGCAGAACAGTTCGGGATGAGCGTTGTTGGCGAACCACGCGATGCGCGTGTGTTCGAGGAAGCGGCCTACTACCGAGCGCACCGTGATGTTGTCGGAAATGCCGGCGACACCGGGCCTTAGCGCGCAGGCGCCGCGCACGATCAACTCGATTTTTACCCCGGCCTGCGACGCTTCGTACAGCGCACGGATCACCATCGGCTCGGTAAGCGCATTCATCTTGGCGATAATGTGACCGACACGGCCGGCGCGAGCGTGCTTGGCCTCGCGGCCAATCTTTTCGATGATGCCGGCATGCAGGGTGAAGGGTGCCTGCAACAGGCGCTTGAGCTTGATTGCCGGTGCCAGGCCGCTGACTTGCTGGAATATCTGATGCACGTCGCTGCCGATATCCGGGTGCGCTGTCATCAGCCCGATGTCGGTGTAAGCGCGTGCCGTGCCGGCGTGGTAGTTGCCGGTCGCCAGATGCACATAACGGCGCAACTTGCCGCCTTCGCGGCGCACCACCAACAGCATCTTGGCGTGGGTTTTGTGGCCGACCACACCATAAACCACTTGTACGCCGGCTTCCTGCAGACGATCGGCGAGGCGGATGTTGGCTTCCTCGTCGAACCGCGCGCGCAGTTCGATCACCACGGTGACGTCCTTGCCCTTGCGTGCCGCGGTAATCAGGTGCTCGACCAGGATCGCGTCGCCACCGGTGCGATACAAGGTTTGCTTGATCGCCAACACGTTCGGATCGAGTGCGGCCTGCTTGACCAGATCGAGCACCGCGTTGAATGCATCGAATGGGTGATGCAGCAAGACATCGCCGCCGGCGATGCGCTGGAAGATATTGCTACCGGCGTGCGGCAGTTGCCGTGGCAGCAGGGGCGAAAACTTGAGGTCGGGGCGGTCAACCAGGTCGTAGACCTGGATCGCGCGGCTGAGGTTGACCGGGCCGTTGATGCGATAGACTTCTTTTTCCGTCAGCTCGAAGTTCTTGAGCAGGGT
>PGZE01000020.1:31061-34106 GCA_002840015.1 Gammaproteobacteria bacterium HGW-Gammaproteobacteria-2
CGCGGCGCGCGCACCACGGCCATGTGGCCGGCGCGGCCAAAGGCATCCTTGCCTTGCAGCACCACGATGATGTTCAGGCTCTTGTTGAGGATGCGCGGAAACGGATGCGCCGGGTCGAGGCCGAGCGGCGATAGCACCGGCAGTATCTCGTCGCGGAAATAACCGCACAACCAGCGCTTTTGCCGCGCCGTCCAGCCCTCGCGTTGCAGGATGCGGATGCCGGAGTCGGCCAGCGCCGGCCGTAAAACCTCGTTCCAGTGTTGATATTGCTCGGCGACGAGTGCCCGCGTACGCTCGTGGATACGGATCATTGCCGTTGTCGGGCTCAACCCATCCGGGCCAAGGGCGCCGCCATATTCGAGTTGATGACGCACTGCTGCGACGCGTATTTCAAAAAACTCGTCGAGGTTGGTGCTGGATATGCACAAGTAGCGCAGGCGTTCGAGCAGGGGCATGTTGGCGTCGGTGGCTTGCGCCAGCACACGCGCGTTGAACTCCAGTTGTGACAGTTCGCGGTTGAGAAACAGTGCGCCGTCGTGGAGATTGGATTCGTGTGTCATTGGGTCAGCCGATGTCGTGCAGGCAATTCTTGTTCTGATTAGCGCTATATCTCAGCGGTCGAAGTCCCTCTCCCACCGGGAGAGGGGTTGGGGTGAGGGTCCGGCGAGCATAGAAGCTGCTGCATGGTATCGAACCCTCATCCGGCGCTTCGCGCCACCTTCTCCCGGCGGGAGAAGGTGGCGAAGCGTGCCTGGCTGAGATATGGCGCAAATCAGGATTCATGTTGCCAACACTATAGAAGAAAAGCGGATGCATGCCAGCAATCGGCGCACAAAGCTCAACGGTGTTCGCGAACGCTGCCGGGGCCGAACACGCAGGCGAAGCTGCTGCCGATGCTTACCTCGCTTTCAATCAGCAATTGGGCGTGGTGCCGGCCAAGGACATGTTTGACGATGCTCAGGCCAAGGCCGGTGCCGCCAGAGTCGCGCGAGCGGCTGGATGATACGCGGTAGAAGCGTTCGGTGATGCGCGGGATGTGTTGAGCGGGTATACCCACGCCAGTGTCGGTGACGCTCAACATGGCGCCGCCATCGTCGCGCCGTTGCCAGCGGATGGTGATCTTGCCACCATCCGGGGTGTAACGCACGGCATTGCTGACCAGATTGGAGAACGCGCTGTGCAGCTCTTTGAGTGAACCTGCCAGGTCGCATTGGGCAGTATCGACCACCTGGATATGTTGCCGACCACGGCTCAATGCCTGTGCTTCGCGTTCCAGTGTGCGCAACAGGCTGCTCATGATGACGGTTTCGTCGCTGGCACGGCTTTGCGCTTCCAGCCGCGACAGCATCAGCAGGTCTTCGACGATTTGTGCCATGCGGCCGGTTTGCGTGCGCATCTCTTCGATGATCGGCGCCCACTCGGGGTTGTCGCCGGGTTCGAGCATGTCGAGATAGCCGTGAATCACGGTTAGCGGGGTGCGCAATTCGTGCGATACATTGGCGACAAAATCACGGCGGACCTGCTCCAGCCGCATCAGGGTGGAAATATCGCGCACCACCAGCAGCCATTGATTTTCGGTATAGGCGATCAGGCGCAGGCTCAGGCGCACGTTGTCGTTGCCGGGCACCGTCAGATCAAGCAGTGGTTCAAGGCGATCCGGGCCGTTGAACCATTCGAGCACCCGTGGTGTGCGCAGCAGATTGGTAAAGCGCGCGCCCAGATCATGCGGATAGCGCAAACCAAGCAGGCGGGCAGCGGAATCGTTGAACCACAAGATGGCCAGCCCCTGCCGCTCCAGAACCACAGCGCCATCGGGCACGGCAGCCGCAACCTGACGGTAAGCACGCAGAATCGACGCGAGTTTGCGTTTGCGCACCAGCGATTCGCGCTGACGCCGGTAGAGCAGGCTTTCCAGTTCGCCCCAGACCCCGCGGCCAAGCGGTGCAACCAGCAGGCGGCGTTCGCGCAACAGGCGCAACACCCGCCATAGCCGCAGGTAATGCCAGGCAAGCAAACTCAAGGCGACCAGGGCGATGCCGATCCAGGCCGAAGCGAGCAACACGCGGCCAATAATCGCGCCGCCAAGCAGCAGGCCGGCCAGCCGCCACATCGATGATTGCCACGCTCGGCCGGGAAAGAAGCTCATGATTGGCAGGAATTGCTGCTGGATGCCCAAGCCAGCATATCAGGGCAGGGCAGCCGGCAAGCAAGCGCCACGGCGTTCAGACCGATGTCGAGAAGCGATAACCCGAACCGCGCACGGTCTGGACCAGCGCTTCGGCGCCATGCGGTTCCAGTGTTTTGCGCAGGCGCCGGATATGTACATCGACCGTGCGTTCCTCGACGTATACGTTGCCGCCCCATACGCTGTCGAGCAATTGCGAGCGCGAATAAACGCGTTCGGGGTGGGTCATGAAAAACTGCAGCAGGCGGTATTCGGTGGGGCCGATCTGGATCGGATCATTGCCGGCAAACACCCTGTGCGCCGCAACATCGATGCGCAAATTACCTGCCTCGAGCGTGCCTTCCTCCAGTTCCTCATGTGTGCGGCGCATCACCGCACGGATGCGGGCCATCAACTCGCGCGCCGAAAATGGCTTGACCATGTAGTCGTCAACACCAGCATCCAGCCCCGACACCCGGTCGTTCTCCTCACCGCGCGCCGTCAGCATGATGATCGGCACGTCGCGAGTGATGCCTTCCCGGCGCCATCGCCGCGCCAACTCCAGGCCGCTGGTGCCCGGCAGCATCCAGTCGAGCAGGATCAGGTCGGGAGCACGATCCGCTATCTGTGCCAGTGCCTCACGCGCATCGCCGGCATGTACCGGCTCATATTCCGCTTTGCGCAGGGCAAAGGCGATCATGTCGCGGATGGCGGGTTCGTCTTCAACAATCAGGATGCGTTTGCGCACGCCTGTCACCTGTCCATGCCTGTTAACGATTGGACATAGTAGATAACACTTTTGTGACTATTTAGTGACACGCTGAAACGGACACAGTATCGCGGGCCCAGTGTTTTGCATGGTAGCAGCCGCTTTGGTGGGG
>PGZE01000021.1 GCA_002840015.1 Gammaproteobacteria bacterium HGW-Gammaproteobacteria-2
CAATCGCAATACCCTGGTCAACCTGCGCCAGGTGCGCTCAATCGAACAATCGATCAGTGACGGCTATCTGCTTACGCTCAAGGATGGCAGCACCGTTGACGTTTCGCGCCGGCAGGCGCGTGAGCTGCGTGAACGTCTGGCGCTGTGATCAATCGCGGCGCTACAAGCCACTCGCCGCCTGCGCCACGGCGTGGAACAGGGCGCGGCCCTTGTTCATGGTTTCGTCCCACTCCTTGCCCGGGTCGGAGTCATAAACGATGCCGGCACCCGCCTGCACATGCAGGCGGCCGTCCTGGATGACGGCGGTACGAATGGCGATGGCGGTGTCGGCATCGCCGTGCCAGCCGATGTAGCCGACCGCGCCGGAATAGATATTGCGCTTGATCGGTTCGAGTTCGGCGATCACTTCCAGCGCGCGGATCTTCGGTGCGCCGCTGACGGTGCCGGCGGGGAACGCGGCCTTGAGCACGTCGGCGTAACTCAGGCCGGCACGCAACTGGCCGGTCACTTCACTGACGATGTGCATGACGTGGCTATAGCGCTCGATGCCGAACTGCTCGCCCACCTTCACCGTACCGGACTGCGCCACCCGGCCGACATCATTGCGGCCCAGATCGATCAGCATCAGATGCTCGGCGCGCTCCTTGGGGTCGGCCAGCAACTCCACTTCCAGCGCGGCATCCGCTTCGGCGGTTGCGCCGCGCGGGCGGGTGCCGGCGATCGGGCGCACGGTCACTTCGCCACCCTGCATCCGCACCAGAATTTCCGGTGAACTGCCCACCACCTGGGTTGGGCCGAAATCGAGAAAATACATGTACGGCGAGGGATTGAGCGCGCGCAGGGCGCGATACACATCAATCGGGCGGGCGGCGAACGGCACACTCATGCGCTGGCTCAACACCACCTGAAAAATATCACCGGCGCGGATATATTCCTTGGCCTGCTCCACCGCCGCGATGAAACCCTCGCGGGTGAAGCCGGACACGAAGTCGGCCTCGTTCAACACCGCGCTGGCGGCCGCTTCGGGATAACTGCTGCCAGCATGGCGCAAACGGAACACCAGCTCATCGAGGCGGCGATGGGCGCTGGCAAACGCCTGCGGCTGGCTGGGGTCGGCGTGTACGATCAGGTACAACCGGCCTTTGAGGTTGTCGAATACCGCCAGCTCTTCGCTGAGCAGCAGCACGATGTCGGGGGTGCCGAGTTGATCGGGCTTGGCTTTGCCATTACCCGGCGCAACCGCCAGCCGTGGCTCGATATAGCCCACGCATTCAAAGCCGAAATAGCCGACCAGGCCGCCGGTGAAACCCGGCAGACCCGGCAATTGCGGCACCCGGTAACGCTGGCGCAGCGCTTCCACCTCGCCCAGCGGATCGGCCACCTCGCGGCAATCGACGGTTTCGCCGAGCACGGTTTCGGTCAGCGTGTGACCGCGAAACTCGAAGCGTCGCTGCGCCGGCAGGCCGATGATCGAATATCGGCCCCAGGTTTCGCCGCCTTCCACCGACTCGAACAAATACGTGTTGGCGCCATCGGCGAGTTTCAGGAACACCGACAGCGGCGTATCCAGATCGGCCAGCACTTCACGCACCAACGGGATGCGGGTATGGCCCTGGTCGGCCAGTTGGGCAAAGGTTTCAGCGTCGATCACGGCGATAGGTCGGGCGGGAATAGGCTAGCGAGTATGCCAGTGTGGCGCGATGTGGCAAGGGTGGTGTGAAAGCACACAGTCCGCAAAGCGCGTCAAAAACGCGAGCGAGCCCGGCAACCGTCACGCGATGATCCTTGCAGTCAGCCAGCAACCCGCTCGCGCAATGCCTCCTGCGCCAGCGAGTTGATGCTCTTACCTTCGGCCTGTGCAGCAATCGCCAACTGCTCATGCAGCTCGGGCGATATTCTGAGATTGAACTTGCCCGAGAACTGGCGGCGAGGCTCGATATGTTTTTCTGCGCACACCGCAAGGAACACCGCAAGCGACTTCTTGAACTCGGCGCGCAGCTCCTTCGGGTTCTTGCCGTAAAAATCGGCGCCGCCATTCAAGCCAAGGATCTCGCCGCGAAACAGATCAAGCTCCGCGTCGTATTCGATCCTCGCGCTATATCCATCGATCTTCATCATGTTCATGGCACCACTCCGTGCTGCTCCAGCCACCTGCGGACACTGGCAAGCGCGCCCTTGTCGGTGTTCGGCGAGGGATGCGGACGGTGAAAAACCCGCACCTCACCAAACAGCACGACCGTAACCCGGCTTCCTTCGCGTTGCGTGATCTCGGCCCCGAGCTCGGTGAAGAGTGCTTCGATCGCACGCCACTTGACGTTGCCACTCGTGGGCTTGGCGAAAAGGAGTTCCAGGGTTCGCTGGCTGGCCCGCTTCATTGCCGAATGGTACTGCCTTGCGGTACTACGAGCAAGCACCCGGAATCGCAAGCGCATCGTGATCATGCCGCATTTGGATCGAGTGTTCAGCCGCGTTACCAACGGCCGTTACACAGCGCTGTCCGCTGGGGCTGAATACAACATTTATCGTCGGCCAAACCCGTGCAATTGCACGTCGAACTGCACACCCTCACCACTCGGCAGGTCGTGCGCATGCACGCAGCCGCGATGCAGTTCGGCGACGAGTTTGACCACGTGCAGGCCAAGGCCAAGGTGTACGCTGCCGTCGGCGCGGTTGCGGCTGCGCACGCTGACCAGCGAGTCGAACAGTTTGTCGCGCATCGCTGCGGGTAAGGCCGGGCCGCTGTTGGCGACGCTGAGTACGCTGCGCTCGGCGTCGTGGCTGAGCGCGATCCGCACCCAGCCATCGTCGGGGCAGAAGCTGCGCGCATTGTCGATCAGTTTGTCGAGCGCCTGCACGATCAGTTCGGGCGCGCCGTGCAATGACACTTCGGTGTCGGGCAGCACGATGTCGAGCCGGCGCGGTGCCAGCAGGCTGCGGTAGGCCTCGCCGCATTCGCGCAGCAGGCCGGCGAGGTCGAAGGGCTCGGGCTCGACGCTGGCAATGGCCTGCTCGATGCGGGTGGCCTCGCTCATTGCCCGCACCAACAGGCCGAGCCGATCGACGCCGCTGCGGGCGCGCTCAAGATAGGTGCGGGCGTGCTCCGGCACATCTTCTGCCGGCAGGTTGTCGAGCGAGCTGCGCACGATCGCCAGCGGGGTGTTGATTTCGTGCGAGAGCTTGCTTGCCAGCGAGCGCAGGTAGGCAGTGTAGGCAGCCACTTCATCGAGCAACTGCGCAAAGCTGCGCGAAAGATCGCCAATCTCGTCGCGGCTGTCGGTACCCGGCAACGGCTGTGCCGGGCCATCGCGATCCATTGCGCGCTCAGCGGCATCGCGCAGGCGCCGTACCCGTGTACTCAGACGGCCGGCGAACACGAACACCACCGCGCCGGCACCGAGCAGGGCGAGCAAGGTGGCGCCGAGCAGGCCGGTGAGGGCGCGGTCGGTGAGCAGCAGCACCGATTCGCTTTCGCGCTCGATCAATACGGCGCCGTGATCGCTGGCTGCGCCGGGCAATGGCACGGCAACGCGCAGCAGCAGGCGCTCGCCATCGGGGTCCCGTCGCCACGTCGCAGCCGCTGTGCCGGCGAGTGCAGCTTCGGTTTCTGCGCTCTGGCTGCGCATCGCAGCAGCGGGCGTATCGGCAGCAGCCGGGTCGCTATCGAGCAGCAACCAGCGATAAACCCAGCGCCGCCATGGCGGCACTTGTTCGGCGACGCCGTCATCTTGCAATGCGCCGGCTTCGGCCAGCACCCAGCCCTGGGCATCGGTTACCCGCGCCCGGGCACCGCCCGGCAACAACGGCGCCAGCGCTGCGGCGAGGCTGGCGCTGGTTTGGCGCAGCGGCCACGGCGTGTTGGCGGCGCTGCCCACGCGCTGCACCCTGCCGGCGCCATCGGCATCGATCACCTGCACCGCCAGGGCGCGCACCGGGTAACCCTGCGGCAGGCGCAATTCGAGCTGATAACCGGTGCCGGTTTCGCGCCATACCCCGGCTACCCGCAGCGCTGGCGCACGACCGGCGTCATCGCTGACCACCAGCGTGCCGTCGGCGGCATTGGCAATGCGCAGGGCGGCGCGGCCGTTGCCACCATCCAGCAGCAGTTGCAGATGATCGCGCTGCGCGGCGTTGACCCAATGGGCATCAGCGCGTGCCGGGCTGGTATCGCGCACCTGCGCAAACAGGTACAGCGCATCACGCGCCTCGCCGAGCGCCAATGCCAACTCGGTGCCGGCCAGTACGGTGTTGGTGCTCGGATCGCTGAAACGACGCAGGCGCTGCGCCGGCAATGGCCAGTCGGCGTTGTCACCATCGAGCTGCGGCGGCGACGCCAGTTGCGGCACAAACCATGACGGCCCCGGCGCGGGTAAAGCACCGGGCTGCACTGCCAGCGCCCGCACCACCGCTTCGGCGGTGGCGATCAGCGCCTGTTCCTGGCCCTGGCGCAACAGCGTTTCCATCTGCCGCACGAACTGCCAGCCGGCCCACGGCAGGGTCAGTATCGACAACGCCACCAGCAGCAGTTTGGCGCGCAGTGACATCGCTCAGGCCGCGCCGTTCATGGCCGCCAGCGATAGCCGGCACCGTGCAGGGTTTCGATTTCGTCGAAGCTGGCGTCGATCTGCTCGAACTTGCGGCGGATGCGCTTGATGTGCGAGGTGACGGTGGCATCGTCCACCACCACCTGCGCCTCGCGCATCAGTTGTTCGCGGCTTTTCACGTGGCCCGGGTGCCGCAGCAGCGCGTGTACCATCCAGAACTCGGTGACGGTCAGCGGCACATCGACATCGTTGAGGGTGACGTGCATGCGCTCCAGCTCCAGCTTGACCTGGCGCAGGGCGACCACGGTTTCGCGCGATGCCGGTTTGCGCAGCGCCTCGATACGGCGGAACAGCGCCTGCACCCGCGCGGTGAGTTGCGGCAGGCTGATCGACTTGCTGAGGTAATCATCGGCGCCCAGGCGCAGGCCAGAGACCACATCCAGATCGGAATCGCGGGCGGTAAGAAACAGGATCGGCAGACTCGCCGAACGCGCGCGCAGCTCGCGGCACAGATCAAACCCGCCTTCGGGTTCTTCGCCGAGGCCAACATCAATGATTACCAGATCCGGCAATTGCAGGCTGAAGCTGAGCTGCGCCGATGCGCGATCGGCAAAGGCCAGCACCTGATAGCCATAGCGCGCCAGCGCATCGCTGTAATTGGCGCGAATGGCCGGTTCGTCTTCAACGATGGCAACGCGGTAGGCCATGGCTCACGGGCTCGCAGCAAACGGCGTAAACGCCTGACGATTGCAGCATAGGCCGGCAACGCACACGGCGGCAATGCGTTGCCCGCAATTCGCCACAAACCATCGCCTCGCCGCCATCGCCGGCCATGCGCACGCCCGTCGCCCGGGTTGAACTGATGCCGTGAGCAAACGCGCCGATACGGACTCGGCAACGCTCGCAACTGACCCGGCAGCACCGGGTGCGCCGGCCCGCACGCCCCTCCCCTGGGTGCGGGCCGGCCCAGCAGCCAAGGTGTACGTCATGCACGAGCGCGAAACCCGCAAACCCCGATTCTGGCCGCGCCATCGCAGCCATCGCCACGCCGGCAACCTGCTGTTGCTGCTGCTGTTGGCGATGCGTCTGGCCAATGCGCAGGCATTCATGCCGGCAGTCGATACCGCCGCTGCCGGTTGCGACAGCATGGCGGCAGCAACCAGCACCCCAAGTGATCACATGCCGCGCGAGGTGATCGTGGTGATCGAGCGTTCGGCCAGCATGCGCGGCTGGCGCTTTCGCCGTGCGCTGCGGCAGGCGCAACGCGAGCTTGCCAAGCTGCGCGCAACGGATCGCTTCAATCTGGTGGTGTATGCCGACTCCACCGATGTGTTGTATGCGCGCCCGGCGCCAGCGCTCGCTGCGAACATTGCCGAAGCGCAGCAGTGGCTGCGCACGCTGCGCACCGGCGGCGATGCATCGCAGCGCGATTCCGCTTTGCAGTACGCCGCGTGGGTTCCGGGCGCGGCCGGTTATGGCCGCGAGATCGTGCTCGCAGATGCCGGATCGGCATTCGCTGCGGCAGCGGATTTGCAAGGCCCGAATCGGGATTATGGATTTGCCGGCGCCGACATACGGCTGTAACAGCCGGCGCGCACGCTGTGCATGTCAGTCAGATGGCCAGTAACGAGCTCGACCAGGGATGATAGTCGGGGGCAGGGACGCCTCCACCATCATTGCCTTGCCTTGACCAGCTCGGCGCGCATCTGGCGAATCACCTCGGCGTAGTCAGGTGCCGCAAAAATCGCCGAGCCGGCGACAAAGGTATCAGCGCCAGCGCGGGCGATATCACCTATGTTGGCCACGTTCACGCCGCCGTCCACTTCCAGCCGGATATCGCGGCCACTGCGCTCGATCAGGGCGCGTGCCTGACGCAACTTGGCGAGGGTGCCGGGGATGAACTTCTGCCCACCAAAACCGGGGTTGACCGACATCAGCAACACCAAATCGACCTTGTCGAGCACGTATTCCAGGCAGCTCAGCGGCGTCGCCGGGTTGAACACCAGGCCGGCCTGACAACCCGAATCGTGAATCAATTGCAGGCTGCGGTCGATGTGCTCGCTGGCCTCGGGATGAAAGCTGATCAGGCTGGCGCCGGCGGCGGCGAAATCGGGAATGATGCGATCCACCGGTTTGACCATCAAATGCACATCAATCGGCGCGCGCACGCCGTGCTTGCGCAGGGCCTCGCAAACCAGCGGGCCGATGGTCAGATTGGGGACGTAGTGATTGTCCATCACATCGAAATGCACCCAGTCGGCGCCGGCAGCGAGCACCTTGTCCACTTCTTCGCCGAGCTTGGCGAAGTTGGCTGACAGGATGGATGGCGCGATGCGGTAATCGGACATGATCAGCGGTTACCTTTTTTGCGAAGCTTCTGGATTGCATCGTGGGCCGCGTTGATCGCACTCGCGCGGCGGCTGGCCAGCTCGCGCAGTTCCTCGCCGGCACCGGCGACACGATCCGGGTGATATTGCGCCATCAGACGGCGATAGGCCTGTTCCACCTCGGCATCGCTGGCGCTGGCATCGATCCCGAGCACACGATATGGATCGTCTTTGCGCGTCTTCAACCAATCGGCATCCAGCATGTGCCCAATCAGCAGGCCAATCAGCAGGCCAAACGGACTGCGCAACAGCACCAACCCCAACACTGCGCCCAACGCCTTGCCATACCACCTCATGGCTGCGGCCCGCAGGGGTTTTGTGCGGCATACCAGGCAACCAGTTCACTGACTTCCTCGGGCGTCAGTGAACGTACCAATGCGTTCATGCCGTCGCCCTCTCGCTGGCCGGTGCGATAACGGTGTAGAGCGCGCTCCATGTAGGCAGCGTTCTGGCCGGCCAGGTTCGGTGCCACCGGCGTTTTGGCGCGTCCGTCTTCACCGTGGCACAGGGCACAGATTTCCAGTTTGGCCGGACGTACCGGTGCGGATAGCGCTTCGGCGGCAGCGAGCAGGGTTATGTAAGCGGTCATCATGGCCGCGATTGTAGCCTGAGCATCGGTCAAGGCCAGTAACTGGACGCACCCAACCCGCTACCGATTTACAATAAACGCTTTCCCGGAGCGCCGCCGTGACCCATACCCTGCATACCGCCGATCTGCCCGGACTGGAGCTGGTTCACCGTGGCAAGGTGCGCGATGTGTTTGCGTTGCCCGATGCGCGCCTGCTGATGGTCGCCAGTGACCGGCTGTCGGCCTTCGATGTGGTGTTGCCCGACCCGATACCAGGCAAGGGCGAGTTGCTGTGCCAGATGTCGAACTTCTGGTTTGCGCGCACCGCCCACCTGATCGCCAACCACCTTACCGGCGACAGCGTGGCATCGGTGCTGCCGGCGGGTGTCGATACGGCACTTTACGCACAGCGCAGCGTGGTGGTGAAACGCTTGCAGCCGTTGCCAGTGGAAGCCATTGCACGCGGCTATCTGATTGGTTCGGGCTGGAAGGACTATCTGGCCAGTGGCCAGCTGTGCGGCATCGAACTGCCTGCCGGGCTGCGCCAGGCCGAACGCCTGGCAGAACCAATCTTCACCCCGTCGAGCAAAGCGGCAATCGGCGATCACGACGAAAACATCGGCTTCGATGCGATGGTGGCATTGATCGGGGGCGAGCTCGCCGAGCAGGTGCGTGCGACTACGTTGGCGATCTATCGCTTTGCCGCAGCGTACGCGGAAAAACGCGGCATCCTGATCGCCGATACCAAGCTCGAGTTCGGGCTTGACGCCGATGGCACGCTGACGGTGATGGACGAGATGCTGACTCCGGATTCGTCGCGCTTCTGGCCGGTGGAAGACTATCGCGTCGGCAGCAGCCCGCCGAGCTACGACAAGCAATTCGTGCGCGATTATCTGGAGACGCTGGACTGGAACAAGACCGCGCCCGGCCCGCATCTGCCGGCGGAGGTGATCGAAGGCACCCGGCTGCGCTACGCCACAGCGTTGGCGCGATTGACCGATATGCCGATGGTTAGGTGAATTATTCCACTTGGTTCGGTCGCGACTGCCAATGCCAATTGCTGGCACCTGGCGTTAACTAGAGTCAAAAGCTGTTCCTCCCGCCTGCGGCGGCGGGTTCCATTTTTAGGGCGAAAAAAGGGGCGGTAAACGCCTGCGCCTGACACGTGCTTTATGACGCGTTGTCGCACTTGGGCCGCGCATCCATGCGCTACTTGATGGCCTCTCCGTCTCCCGCTTCACCGCGTGCGAAAACGGTGGCCCACAGGGCTCTCACCAAACATCCGCCAAGTCTTTGATTTTGCTTTTGCGCTTCATGCTGCTTTCGGCACTCCTACGCGGGCATCGCGCACCAATGCAAACACGTCCTTGGGCCCAGCGCTCGTTGCTTTCATACCCCCATTTCCGCCGCAGCGCATCAGCTCGCCCCATGCTTGATGCGCGAATAAGCGCACCGAACCGGGGCGCTCTGGACTCCACACGCACTGCGCAGCCAATTTGTGGTCCGGTCGCGCCGACGCGCTCACGGATTATCCCTGCGCCTCATCGGCGAGATAGGTATAACCCGTCAATCCGGCTTCGAGCTGTGCGGCGATATCGACAGCCTGCTCTGGCGCAAGCGATGCAGCGGCAATCAGCGATTGATAGCGTACACGCAGCTGAGCCAGGTCATAGCCGACGTAATCGAGCATCACATCCGAGGTGTCGCCAAGCCGCGAACGACTGAGCGTGAAACCCTCGCCGTGCAGACGCACGTTCACCGCCGAGGTGTCGCCGAACAGGTTGTGGATATCGCCCAGGGTGTCCTGATAGGCGCCAACCATGAAGAAACCGATGCGGTAGCTTTCACCGGCCAGCGGCGCATGCAACGCCAGCGAGGTGTCGAGCGCTTCCTCATCGACGTAGGTATCGATGCGGCCATCGGAATCGCAAGTGAGGTCGGCGATCACCCCGCGTCGCTCGGGCTTTTGGTCAAGCCGTGCAATCGGCATGATCGGAAACACCTGGTCGATGGCCCAGACATCGGGCACCGATTCAAAGACCGAAAAATTGACGAAGTATTTGTCGACCAGCCGCTGGTTCAGCTCATCGAGCACGATGCGGTGACTGCGCTCCTCGCCGGTGAGCCGGCTGCGCACGGCGTGGGCGATGGCGTAGAACAAATCGTCGATGCGCGCACGCTGGGCCAGATCGATCTGCCCCAGCGCATACGATGCCTGGCCTTCGGCAAGATGATGCTGCGCTTCGTGAAACAGCTCCAGCGGCGGTCGCTGATCCAGCGCCTGATGCAACTCGCGCAGATGCCGCACCACTGCTGGCTCGCCGGCCAGCGGCGCGGGCACTGCGCCTTCCGGCGCACGCTCCACTTCGCTGACATTGGCCACCAGCACCGCATGATGCGCAGTGAGCGCACGCCCGGATTCGGTCAGCACCATCGGCGGGGTGAGGCCGTGCTCGGCGCAGGCATCGGCCAGCGGCTGCACGATATTGGCAGCGTACTGATGCAGGCCGTAGTTGATCGAACATTCGCTGCGCGAGCGCGTGCCCTCGTAATCCACGCCGAGGCCACCGCCGACATCCATGTAACGCACCTGACAGCCAAGCTTGCTGACTTCGACCAAGTAGCGCGTTGCTTCACGCATGCCGTTGGCGATGTCGCGCACATTGGAAATCTGCGAACCCATGTGGAAATGCAGCAGCTCCAGACAATGCAGCAAATTAGCCGCCTTGAGCTGCTCCACCAGATCCAGCAACTGCCTCGGCGACAACCCGAACTTGGCGTTGTCACCGCCCGAGTTCTGCCATTTGCCGGCACCCAGCGAAGCCAGCCGCATACGCACGCCAAGCCCCGGGGTGACCCCCAGCTCGCGTGCTGCCTCGATCACATGCGCCAGCTCTGAAGGCTTCTCGATGACGATGTAGGTGCGCAGCCCGAGCAGGCGGCCGATCAACGCGAGGCGAATGTACTCGCGATCCTTGTAGCCGTTGCAGATCACCAGCGCACCGGGCCGCGACAGCGCCAGCACCGCCATCAACTCTGGTTTGGAACCCGCTTCCAGGCCAAAACCTTCGTCGCCCTGCGCCGCGAGTTCTCCGGCCACACCAAAATGCTGGTTGACCTTGATCGGGTAGATCGCGGTGTAACCACCACCATAACCTTGTTCCGTCATTGCCTGCGCGAAAGCCTGCTGCAGGGCAGCGAGGCGATTACCGAGGATGTCGGAGAAACGCAGCAGCAGGGGCAATTTGAGGCCATCGGCCAGCGCCCGTTCAACCGCTTCGGGCAGTGCAATGGCCGGGCCGCCCGGCCCTTGCGGCTGCACTGCCACCCGGCCCCTGGCGTCGATATCGAAATAACCCTCGCCCCAGTGGGCAATGGCATAGGTGCGGCGGGCGCGGTCGAGGGACCAGGGCATTGCAGTCTCCGCTGATGCGTGGGTGGGCCACATTGTACCGTCGCGTTGATGCTCATCCGCTACAATCACCAGTCCGTCCTACATCGCAGCCGACGCCCATGACCCACTCCGACGCCACCTGGTTTCATGAAAACTTCGCCGCCACCGGCTCCGCCGTGGGCTTTCGGGTGGTGCGCAAGCTCGACGAGGTACAGTCGCCGTTCCAGAAAATCGAGATCTATGAGACCACCGATTGGGGCAACTTGATGCTGATCGATGGCGCGATCATGTTGACCAGCCGCGACAACTTTCTGTATCACGAGATGATGTCGCATCCGGCGCTGTTCACCCATTCCAACCCCAAGAGGGTGGTGATCATCGGCGGCGGCGATTGCGGCACCCTGCGCGAGGTGCTCAAGCACAAGGAAGTGGAACACGTTACCCAGGTCGATATCGACGAGCAGGTGACACGCATGGCCGAGAAATATTTTCCCGAGCTATGCGATTGCAACGCCGACCCGCGCGCCGAGTTGCTGTTCGACGACGGCATTGCCTACATGCAAAACGCAGCACCCGAAAGCCTGGACCTGGTGATCGTGGATTCCACCGATCCGGTCGGCCCGGCCGAAGGCTTGTTCAATCAAGCGTTTTACCAAAGCTGCCTGAACGCACTGCGCCCTGGCGGCATCCTGGTGCAGCAGAGTGAATCGCCGCTGGCGCAGATCGCGCTGATCCGCGCCATGCGCAGCGCAATGAAAGATGCCGGTTTTCAGTCCTTGCGCACCATCAGCTTTCCGCAGCCGTGCTACCCCACCGGCTGGTGGAGCTGCACCATGGCGCGCAAACACGGCGAACTGAACGTGTTTCGTGAACGCGGCGCCGCCAGCAAAGCGTTTACCACGCGCTACTACTCCCTCGACACACACCGCGCGGCAATCAGCCTGCCGCCATTCGTGTTTGAGGCGCTCGAACAAAAGCCGTAACGCGGCGGCGAACCACCATACTGTCCTTGGACCACATACCAGCAGACCGTCACCCCAGCGAAAGCTGGGGTCCATGTTGATCCTTCCTTGACCAATCAAAAGCAGACTGGATTCCAGCTTGCGCTGGAATGACGAAGTGAAGGCCAACCGCATTGCGCTCAACCGCCGCGTCCGGCCGTTGCCGCGTTACAGCGCGTCGCCATCGAGTTCACCGGTGCGGATGCGTACCACCCGCTCCAGCGCGTACACGAAAATCTTGCCGTCGCCGATCTTGCCGGTGTTGCCGGCCTGCATGATCGCCTCGACCACGCGCTCCACCTGATCGCTGGTAACTGCCACTTCCAGCTTGATCTTGGGCAGAAAATCGACCACGTATTCGGCCCCCCGATACAATTCGGTGTGTCCCTTCTGCCGACCGAAGCCCTTGACTTCGGTGACGGTGATACCGGTGACGCCCACTTCGGACAGCGCTTCGCGCACATCGTCCAGCTTGAACGGCTTGATGATCGCAGTGACCATTTTCATGCGTATTCTCCTAATGCCATGGCGCAAGCATAGCGCGGCCTTACCATTCGGCCGCGCCCGTGCTTAGAGGTTGTAACCGCGTTCGTCGTGCAAGCTCAGATCAAGACCTTCGGTCTCGCCCTCGGCATCCACCCGCAGCGGGCTGAACAGCGCAATCAAACGCAGCGACAGCCACGCCACCAATGCGCTCCAGACGATGGTTACCGAAATCGCTGCCGCCTGCGCCAGCACCTGCTTGCCGATGCTGACCCCTTCGGCCAAACCAACGCCGCCCAAGGCGGCATCGGCGAATACGCCGGTCAGCAAGGCGCCGACGATGCCGCCGACACCGTGGACGCCGAATACATCCAGCGAATCGTCGTACCCCAGCCGCCGCTTGAGCCGCGCTGCCGCCAGAAAACACAACACGCCACTGACGCCGCCGATCACGATCGCGCCCAACGGCCCGGCACTGCCAGCGGCCGGGGTGATCGCCACCAGGCCCGCGACCGCACCGGTGGCAATACCGAGCACCGAGGCCTTGCCGTGCAGCCGCCATTCAATCGCCATCCACGCCAGCGCTGCGGCAGCCGTTGCAACTTGTGTGACCAGCAACGCCATCGCGGCGCTGCCGTTGGCGGCCAGTGCCGAACCGGCATTGAAGCCGAACCAACCGACCCACAGCAGGCTCGCACCAATCACCGTGTAACCCAGGTTGTGCGGTGGCATGGGCTGATGTGGCCAACCACGCCGCGCGCCGACCACCAGGCACGCCACCAGGCCGGCAACACCGGCATTGATATGCACCACGGTACCGCCGGCAAAATCCAGCACCCCCCAGTCCCAGAACACGCCGCCCGGCCCGGCCCAGGTCATGTGCGCCACCGGCAGGTAGGAAAAGGTGAACCAGAGCGTGACAAAGGCCAGCAACGGCCCGAACCGCATGCGCTCGGCAAAGGCACCCACGATCAGGGCCGGGGTGATCGCGGCAAAGGTGAGCTGAAACGCGGCAAACAGGGATTCGGGAATGGTGCCGGTGAGCGCGTCACGGCCAACCCCGATCAGGCCGAGCTTGGCCAGACCGCCGATCACCGAGGCCAGACCAAACTCACCCGCGACCATGCCGGTGGTATCGAACGCCAGGCTATAGCCGTAAAACACCCAGAGCAGGCTGACCAGCGCCGTAATCGCAAAACATTGCATCAACACCGACAGGATATTTTTGCTTCGCACCAATCCGCCGTAGAACAAGGCAAGACCGGGAATGATCATCATCAGGACGAACGCCGTAGCCACCAGAAGCCAGGCGGTATCGCCCGAATCGGGGCTCTGTGGCTGAGCCTGCGCCAGCGGCGCGATGAGCGCCAGCAGGCTGACGACAGGCAGGGTAAATCGAGGTAGAGCACGTGGACATCGCATAAGTAATCCCCCCAAAGCAGTTCATGTTGCACTGCACCACGATATTCTCGGTTGCATGCTCGATGCCGCCATGACTATATTTAGCGGCTTGATCGAGGCACTGCCTGCTGCACCGGCATCCAGGGGTAAGCATTTTCTTACAGCACAATGCGCATTTTTCTGACTGTGCACATGCTGCGCTGCGGCGATAATGGTTCCCCAACACGGAGACCACGCCATGATTGACCTCAAATCCATCGACGACCTTGCCCGCAAGCTCAGCGATATGGTGCCGCCCGATCTCAAGAACGCGCGCAGCGATCTGCAACAGCACTTTCGTGCCACCCTGCAATCGGGTCTGGGCAAGCTCGAACTGGTAACCCGCGAAGAGTTCGACGTGCAACGCGCGGTGTTGCTGCGCACCCGCGAAAAGCTCGACTTGCTCGAACGCGTGGTTGCCGTACTCGAATCGCGGGTCGATGCGCTGACCGGCCGCAGCCACTAGGCCAGGCCATGAGCCTGGCGCTGGTGCACAGCCGCGCCCGCGTTGGCGTCGACGCCCCGCATGTGCGCGTCGAAGTGCATCTCGCCGGCGGCCTGCCGGGCATGTCGATTGTCGGTCTGCCCGAGGCGGCGGTGCGCGAAAGCAAGGATCGGGTGCGCGCCGCCATCCAGTGTGCTCAGCTGGAGTTCCCCAATCGCCGCGTCACCGTCAACCTCGCGCCGGCCGATCTGCCCAAGGAAGGCGGCCGCTTCGACCTGCCGATCGCGCTGGGCATTCTCGCCGCCAGCGGGCAAATCCCACTGGATGCGTTGGCAAGCACCGAATGCCTTGGCGAATTGGCCCTTACCGGCGAGTTGCGTGCGGTAGATGGCGCGGTGCCGGCGGCCCTTGCCGCGCGCGCTGCCGGGCACAGCCTGATCCTGCCGCCCGCCAGCGCCGCCGAAGCAGCCTTGGTCGATGGCGTGGAAGTGCGGGTCGCACGCACCCTGCTGGAAGCCTGCGCCCATCTCAGCGGTGTGCGCACCCTGCCGCTGGCGCTTGCCCCTGAATGCGCACCCGTGCTCGCGACAAGCAATGACCTCGCCGATGTTCGCGGCCAGGCGCTGGCCCGCCGCGCACTTGAGATCGCCGCCGCTGGCAATCACCACCTGTTGCTGATTGGCCCGCCGGGCTGCGGCAAGACCATGCTCGCCTCGCGCCTTGCCGGCGTGCTGCCACCGGCCGAAGACGCTGAAGCGCTGGAAGTGGCAGCCATTGCCTCGGTCAGCGGCCGCCCGTTCGATCCTGCGCGCTGGCGCGAGCGGCCGTTTCGCTCACCGCATCATACCGCCAGCGCTGTGGCGCTGGTCGGTGGTGGCGCCGAACCGCGTCCCGGCGAGATCAGCCTGGCGCATCGCGGCGTGCTGTTTCTTGATGAGTTGCCCGAATGGGATCGGCGTGCGCTGGAAGTGCTGCGCGAACCCTTGGAATCGGGCACCGTTACCATTTCCCGCGCCGCGCGGCAGGCCGAGTTTCCAGCGCGTTTTTTGCTGGTTGCGGCAATGAATCCCTGCCCCTGCGGCTGGGCCGGCGACCCGTCCGGGCGCTGCCATTGCAGCAGCGAGCATATCGCCCGCTATCGCGCCAAACTGTCCGGCCCCTTGCTCGATCGCATCGACCTGCACGTGGAAGTACCGCGCCCGGCACACAGTGAATTACGCCCGGATGCCGCACGCGGCGAAACCAGCGCGCAGGTGCGCGATCGCGTGATTGCTGCGCGTGCCGTGCAACTGGCCCGTGCCGGCAAAGCCAACTCGGCACTGAGCCAACGTGAGACCGAGCAACACTGCCGGCTCAGCAATGCCGATCAACACCTTCTCGAACGCGCACTCGATGCCTTGCAACTCTCGGCGCGCGCCATGCAACGCATCCTGCGCATGGCGCGCACCATTGCCGACCTGGCAGGCAGCGCCAACATCAGCACGACGCACCTCACTGAAGCCATCGGCTATCGCCGTCTGGATCGTGGCCACGCAAACGGCGCGATGCCCTGATCGACAGCAGGCAATGCCATTGCGCCGTGATGCCACCACGCAACATCCGCGCTCGCTATGATGGACTGCAATGGACTACCTGCATTCCAGCAACCTCCCCCTGCTCGCCGGATCGCTACTGGTGCTGATCGGCATTGCCTCCAGCTTGCTGGCGCGCCGCTTCGGTGCCCCGCTGTTGCTGGTGTTTCTGGTGCTCGGCATGTTGCTTGGCGTCGATGGCCCAGGCGGAATCCGCTTCCACGATTATCGCGCCACCTACCTGGTGGGCTCGCTGGCTCTGGCGATCATCCTGTTCGACGGCGGTCTGCGCACCCGTATCGCGGAAACCCGCCGCGCGCTGCTGCCGGCAAGTGTGCTGGCCAGCATCGGGGTATTGATCACTGCCGGCCTAACGGGTCTGGCAGCAATGTGGTTGTTCGATTTCAACACCACCCAGGGCATGTTGCTGGGTGCAATCGTTGCGTCCACCGATGCTGCCGCCGTGTTCTTCTTGCTGCGTGCGGGTGGGCTGCACCTGAACCGAAGGGTCGGCGCCACCTTGGAGCTCGAATCGGGCGGCAACGATCCGGTTGCGGTATTCCTGACCGTGTTGCTCACCGGCTGGCTGGCAGTGGAGAACAGCAATAGCGGCATCTCACTGGCCCACGAACTGCTGTCGCAGATCGGGCTGGGTCTGGGCTTTGGCGCGGCCGGCGGTATGCTGATTGCGTTTGCGCTCAATCGCCTGACCCTGCCTTCGGGCTTGCACCCGTTACTGGCGCTGGCTGGTGCAATCGTGGTGTTCGCTGTGACCAATCTGCTCGGCGGCAGTGGTTTTCTCGCTGCCTATCTGGCCGGCTTGGTGGTTGGCAATCGCCCGCTGCGCGCCTATGCCAATGTGCTGGCCGT
Source organism: Gammaproteobacteria bacterium HGW-Gammaproteobacteria-2 (assembly GCA_002840015.1). Taxonomy (GTDB): domain Bacteria; phylum Pseudomonadota; class Gammaproteobacteria; order Xanthomonadales; family Xanthomonadaceae. The sequence goes on from PGZE01000021.1 coordinate 16,701, forward strand.
CAATGATGCGGCCACCTGGCTTGGGCAAGGCGTCATGTTTTTGCTACTGGGTGTGCTGGTGGGCCCGCGCAGCCTGCTCGATGTGCTGTGGCCGGCGCTGGCGATTGCCGGCTTTCTGATGCTGGTGGCGCGGCCACTGGCAGTGATGCTGTGTCTGGCGCCATTTCGGTACCGCGCGCGCGAGATCGGCTTCATCTCCTGGGTTGGTCTGCGCGGAGCGGTCGGTATCTTTTTGGCATCGATCCCGATGTTGGCCAACCTGCCCAACGCGCTGATCTACTTCAATGTCGCATTCGTGGTGGTTTGCGTGTCCTTGCTGGTACAAGGCTGGACCATGCGCCCGGCAGCAGCACTGTTCCGCGTGGCCCTGCCACGCCGTGATCCGCCGATACGTCGCATCGAGCTCGATCTACCCGGCCAGTTGGAGTACGAGCTGGTCGGTTACCGGGTCGCCGAGGGCAGCGCCATTTTGCGCGGCGCGATACCGCCGGGCTGGGCTCGGCAGGCGATGGTAGTCCGCGCCGGCAGTATTACGCTCCCCGATCAGGCTGGCGCACTGCAAGCCGATGACTACGCCTATTATCTGGCGCCGCCGGGCCGGGTTTACCGCCTGGATTGGCTATTCGCCGCCGGGCAGGATGCCGCTGAAGCCGAGCGCGAGATGTTTGGTACTTTTACACTGGCCGGTGATGTGCCGCTGGGTGAGCTTGCCGAGTTCTACGGCCTGCCGATTCCCGAGCGCCACCATGCCAACACCGCCGCGCAACTGTTCGACAAGCGCTTCGACGGCAACCCGCAGATCGGTGATCGCCTGACGCTTGGTCAAGCCATACTGATCGTTCGGCAATTACACGAAGAGCGCGCCAGCCAGGTCGGCCTGAAGTTTGTTGGCGTCGGCAGCCGTGTCTTTGGCGCCGAAGCAGGCGCCCACAACAAGCCCGGCCTGCTGCAACGCTTGCGCTCGCGTTGGCACAAACCGTAACCGACCCATCCAGAAAAACACATACAATGGAGCGCCCAACAAGCATGTGATGCCGATGAGTCTGGGATTGATGTTGGCCGCACTGTTGGCGCTAGGCCTCGCTTGTCAGTGGCTGGCGTGGCGACTGAAGCTGCCGGCGATTTTGTTCCTGCTGGTTGCAGGCCTGATGCTTGGCCCGGCAACGGGCCTGCTTGATCCCGACGTACTGCTCGGTGATCTGCTGTTTCCGTTCGTTTCACTCGGCGTTGCCATCATCCTGTTCGAAGGCAGCCTGACCCTGCGCCTGGGCGAGATTCGTGGCCTTGGCCCGTCGATCCTGCGTCTGGTCAGCGTCGGCGCGTTGATCACCATGCTTGGTCTGGCGTGGGTAGTGCATGCGGTTGCGGATCTGTCATGGCCGCTGTCGCTGCTGTTTGGCGCGCTGTGCAGCGTGACTGGCCCTACCGTGATCGTGCCGATGCTGCGCTCGGTAAGGCCCAACGAGCGCATTGCCAACGTGCTGCGCTGGGAAGGCATCGTCATCGATCCGATCGGTGCATTGCTGGCGGTGCTGGTGTTTGAAGCCCTGGCTCTGGGCCACGGCCATCAAGGGGTGGCGGTTTTTGTGTGGACGGTGGCGCTCGGCAGTGGCATTGGTCTGGCCGCGGCCTTCGCACTGGCCTACGTGCTGCGCCATCACCTGCTGCCCGAATACCTGCACAACTACGCCACGTTGGCGCTGGTGTTACTGACCTTCACGCTGACCAATGCGTTTGCAGACGAATCCGGGCTACTGGCAGTGACCGTGATGGGAATGACTCTGGCCAATTTGCGCGGCCTGCACATGGAGGACATCCTCGACTTCAAGGAAAACCTCTCCACCCTGGTCATCTCGATGCTGTTCATCATACTGGCAGCGCGGCTGGATTGGCCAAGCCCACAAGTGTTTGGTGCCGGCCTGCTGGTGCTGGCGGCGGCCATCCTGGTGGTGCGGCCGCTGGCAGTGCTGGTTTCGACGCTCGGCGGAAAGTTGACCTGGCCAGAGCGCGCGTTGATTGCGTGGATCGCGCCACGCGGCATCGTTGCCGCCTCGGTATCGGCCTTGTTTGCGCTCAAACTGGAGGAGCGCGGCATCGCTGATGCGCAAATGCTGGTTACCCTTACCTTTCTGATCATCATTGGCACCGTGTTGATCCAGAGCGCGACCGCACGCCGGCTGGCGCTGCGCCTGGGCGTTGCTGAACCCGAACCGCGCGGTGTGTTGATCGTGGGCAGCTCTGTAGTCGCCCGTGGCCTTGCTGAAGTGCTGCACAAACTCGGCTTTGCGCCCTTGCTCGCTGACGATTCCTGGCCCGGCATCCGTGCCGCACGGATGGCCGGCTTGCGTACTTTTCACGGCAACCCGATATCCGAGCACGCTGATCGTCGCCTTGATCTGATTGGTATCGGCTGGCTGCTTGCGCTGTCAACGCGGGTGGAAACCAACACCCTTGCCTGTATTCGCTACCAGCCCGAGTTCGGCCGCGACCACGTCTATCGGCTGCGTGTGCTGGCACCCGGTGAAGCACCAAAACAAGCGCAATCCAACGTATTGCAAGCGCCGGCACTGTTTGGCGATGCCATCACCCATGCACAGATGGAGCGCCGGATGAACGACGGCTGGTCACTGAAAACCACCCGTCTCACCGACACTTTCAGCTGGACCGATTTCACCGCACGCTGTTCGCGCACCCCGATGCTGCTGTTCGCAGTCACCGAACGCGGTCAATTGCGTTTTGAAACCGAGCACATGGCATTGCAGCCCAAGGCGGGCTGGACTGCCTGTGTGCTGGCACCGCCAGAGAACGGCAGCAACGCAAGCTGATTGCTACAGCGCGCGCTGCATGCGCAATGCGGCCGCGCCATCATCGTAATAGCCCGGCCGTTGACCAAGCACGCAATAACCGGCGCGCTGGTACAAGGCAATGGCGGCAGTGTTGTCGGTGCGCACTTCCAGCCGCAGCCACTGACAGTCGCGATCACGCGCCGCCTGCTCGGCATCGCGCAACAATTGCCCACCCAGACCCCGTCCGCGCGCACTACTGGCCACAATCAGTGAATATAAACGGGCGCTGTCGCTGCCGGTGCGAAAAAACAGCAGGCTGGCGCCGACCAGCGCATCGCCACATTGCGCCACCTGCATGCGCGCGCTGGTACTGTGCAGATGCCGGCGAAACTGGCGTGCCGTCATCCGGTCGCCGGGAAACTGCGCTTCCAGCGCCAGCAGCGCTGGCACGTCTCCGCTGCATGCGCGGCGCAATACGATGGCATCCTGTTGCAGTTTCACCGGTGCTCCCAAGCCATGGCCTTGAATCAGCACGCCATGGTAGAACGCTGCGCAGGTTTCGTCATGGTACCGGCGCAGCGTCACCTGCCATCACGAAAAGTGTCGCTGATGATCGAGCGCTATCTGCTCGCCTTCCCGGCTGGCTTCATCTTCGAATCATCGTTTATTTGCGCGTGTACCCGGCGAACGATCTGTTCGTGTATTCATCCTGTTATCGTTTGTCGCCATGACCTCACTCAGCGCCATCGACCGCCGCGAATTGCTGTGGTTTTTTATCTTCGCGCTGCTGGTGCTCGCAGCCGGCTATGGCCTGCGCGATCCGTGGCCGGCCGATGAGCCACGCTTTGTGCTGGTAGCCAGGCAGATGGTGGAAAGCGGTGATTGGTGGTTTCCTCGGCGCGGTCAGGAGCTGTATGCCGACAAGCCGCCGCTGTATTTCTGGTTGCTGGCGCTGGCCTACCAACTGATCGGCAGTTGGCGCTGGAGCTTCCTGCTGCCCTCGCTGCTGGCGGCACTGGGCACGCTGGCGCTGACCTGGGACCTTGGCCGGCGGTTGTACACACCGCGTATCGGCTTGTGGGCCGCAGGTGCGGTACTGATCTGCGTGCAATTCGTGTATCAGGCCAAGCGCGCGCAGATCGATCCGACCGTGGTGTTTCTGATTACGTTGAGTCTGTGGGGCCTGTTGCAGCATCTGTTGCTCGGCCCGAACCGGCGTGCGTATCTGCTCGGCTGCTTCGCGGCAGGGCTTGGCGTCATCACCAAGGGGGTGGGTTTTCTGCCGCTACTGCTGATCCCGGCGTTTGTCGCGTTGCGCCGGCTGGGTTTTCACGGCATGGCCGATATTGCACGCGGTCGGGGCCGCTGGTGGCAGGGCATGGCGCTGTTCTTTGTCGCGATTGCACTGTGGTTGCTGCCGATGACCACGATGGCGCTGGCCGATGGTGATCCAGCGCACCGGCAATATCTGCATGAGCTGCTGTTCCGGCAAACCGCCACACGCTATGCCAATGCCTGGGGCCACCAGCAACCGTGGTGGTATTTCGCTCAAGTGATTGCCAGCAGTTGGCTGCCGTTCGCGCTGGCGCTGCCGTGGTTGCTCACACCCTGGAAGCAGGCGTGGCAGGCGCGCGATGCGCGGGTCTGGCTACCGTTGCTGTGGGGCATCGCGGTACTGCTGTTCTTCAGCCTCAGCGCCGGCAAGCGCGACATGTACATCCTGCCGGCATTGCCGGCATTTGCGTTGGCGGCTGCGCCGTATTTGCCGGCACTGAGCGAACGCGCCGGGCTGCGCCGGCTGCTGTTCGCCTTCGTGTTGCTGCTCGGCACGCTGTTGGCTGTGGGCGGTGCTGCCGCATTGTGGGGCGAACCACACTTCGAGCTGAAGATCGAGTCCGAGCGCGGCCTGCCGCCGGCCGCCGATGCGCTGTGGTGGTTGCTGCTGGCGCTGGGTGGCGGCGTGCTGGCAGTAGCGAGCGTATTTCGCGTACGCCGTGCACTAAGCGGCGTAATTATCGGTCTCGGCGTGCTGTGGCTGGGCTATGGTCTGGGCGTACATCCGCTGCTCGACCCGCAAAACTCGGCCAGTGCGTTGATGCGCGGCGCGCGCGAACTGGCCGGGCCGCAAACCGAGATCGGGTTGGTGTTGTGGAAAGAACAAAACCTGTTGCAGGCGGTCGGTCCGGTCACCGAGTTTGGTTTCAAACGCAGCCCCGAGCAACAGTTCGCCGCCGGGCTGGATTGGCTGCGTCAGCAGCCGGCGCAGCGCCGCTTGCTGGTGGCGCAGGCCGCGCTGCCCGCCTGCGCGATCACAACGCAGGCCGACGCCGTGGGCGACGCCAACCGACGCCGTTACTGGCTACTGGATGCCGATGCCTTGGCTGCCTGCCTTGCGCAACCCTGAATCACGATCAATCGCGCTGCGTGGCCACCCAGCGCGCCAGCGCCTCACGGCCGATCTTGGCGTTATGGCGAATATCCACCGGAAAGCGCGGATGAAAGACGATGCGCTGCACCCGTGCAGTGTGGACATACTGACCACCCATCGCCAGTAATTCGGCGCGAATACGTGCCTGCGCGCTGCGCCCCAGGCGCGCAAGCAGCTCGACGCACAGCACCGGCTGTTGCGCGCCGGCATTGCCGATGCCGACCAGCGCCGTGCGCAGTACCTCGGGATGGATGTTGAACACCGGCTCGACCTGTTCGGTGTACAGCGGGCCATCGACACACTGCACACGCTGCGTCTTGCGGCCACAAAACCACAGCCGGCCGTCGCGGTCGAACCAGCCCAGATCACCCATGCGATGCACCACGCGTTCGCTGCCATCGGCCAGGCGCTCGCGGATCTTGGCCAGCGCCGTCGCCTCGGGGCGATTGAAATAGCTATCGGTGACACTGGGGCCGGCGACGGTGATTTCACCGACTTCACCGGGCTGCACCGGCTGCACCTCGGACCAGTCGATGATCGCGTCGTCGCGAATGCAGATCAAACGCACCACGTTTGGCGGAACCGGCCGGCCGACGCAGGTACCGGAACCGGTTTCGGTTGCGGCGCGGGTCGCTTGCAACTCGCCGCCTTCAATCACCGCTACCGGCAGGCATTCGGTGGCACCGTAGGGCGTCCATAACCTGGCATCCTCCGGCAGCAATTCACGCAGCCGCGCCACCACCGCAGCCGGCACCGGCGCACCGGCCGACATCAGCCGCTTAAGCCCAGGCAAGGGCTGGCCATGGCGCGCCAACACCGCCATCAGCGCCGGTGAACCGAACAAGTCGGTCACCGCGAAGCGGGCAACCGCATCGTGCAATTTGCGTGGATCAGCGCGCGCCGGCCGGGTCGGATCCATGTCCGGGATCACGCTGGTGCTGCCCAGTGCCGGGTCGAACAAGGCAAACGGTGGGAAGGTGGGCAGGTTGACCGCACCCGGTGCAATCCCGAATGCGTCGCCCAGCATCTGGATCTGCGCGAGAAAATGGCGGTGCCGATAAACCACGCCCTTGGGCACGCCGGTGGACCCGGAGGTAAACAGGATCGCAGCGACTTCGTCGGGCATGGTATCGGCCAGTTGCGGCCCGGCGCCAGCGCCCCAGCGCTCCAGCGTGGCAAGGCTCGGGCCGGCGAAGCCGAAACGCCCGACGCTCACACACTGCCGCACATGACCGCGCCCCCAGCCCAGCATGCGCCGCGCCCACTGCGCCAATGCGATGCCGATGAACGCCTGCGGTTGCGCCTCGCCCAGGCATTGCTTGAGTGCGTGGCGTTCGATGCCCGGGTCCACCAGCACCGGCACTGCGCCAGCCTTGAACAGGGCGAACATCAGCGCGAAAAAATCCGCCCCCGGCCGCACCATCACTACCGCACGGGTGCCGCGCACGATGCCAATCCGCGCCAGTCCCGCCGCGATCGCATCGGAACGCGCATCGAGTTCGCGATAACTCACTGCAAGGTTGTAGCGCGCAAGGCCGCCGCGTCCGCGCCGGCCCGGGCAGCGCAAGGCAATGGCATCGGGCTGCTGGCGCGCCATGCGCACCAGCGCAGCGGCGATGTTGGCGGGTTCGCGCATCGCTTACAGCGGATGCTGATCGAGGAAGGCGCGCATCGCCGGCATCAGTGCCTCGGCTTCATCTTCCAGAATATAGTGCCCGCCTTGTGCAAAACGCTGCACCTGCGCCTGCGGCCATGCCTCGATGAATTGCTCCAGAAAGTGGTGATCAAACACGAAATCGCGCATGCCCCAAGCGATGAAGCAGGGGCGATCGGCGAACTGCGGCAACTGCTTGCCGCTGGCTTCGACCAGCGCCCAGGCCGGGTCAGCCGGCGACAGCGGAATATCCTGCACGAAGCGCAAGGTGGCGATGCGATTGGCCCAGGAGTTGTACGGTGACACCAATGCGCGGCGCTCGTCGGGTGCCATGCGCCGGCGCACACCAAAGCGTGCGGCGCCCTGCGCAAATGCGTTGAAGCCACGAATCAGCAACGCGCCAATGGCGAGATCACGGCCCAGCTTGAGCTGCCACGGCAGGCGCTTTTTTGTCGGCATCAGGAACGCCGCAGTATTGAGCACAACCAGCCGGCGCACGGCGGCGGCATGTTGCAACGCCCAGCCAAACCCGATCATGCCGCCCCAGTCGTGTACCACCAGGGTGATGTTGTCGCGCACGCCCAAATGCTGCAGCAACGCAGCCAGGTCCTCTACCCGCGATTGCAGGGTGTAACGATAGTGTGCGTCATCAGGCTTGTCGGACAGGCCCATGCCGACATGATCGGGCACGATGCAGCGATAACGATCGCGCAAGCCGAGCACCGCGTGGCGCCAGTAATAACTCCACGACGGATTGCCATGCAGCATCACCAGCACCCTTCGTCGAGATAATGCATGGCGATGCCGGGGCGAACGTCGAAGCGGTGGCTGTCAAACGGGTAGTTGGGATAGCTCATAAGGTCGTCGGCTTCGGGAAGTTTTCAACATTATCGGGCAGGCGCGCCTGCGGCACACTGCCGGGATGATGTTTGCGGTTGAAGCAGCTCAAGTAAAGCTCCAGTGTCGCCAGATCCTGCATCGGATAGGGCAACAACTCGGGGCTGTATTCGATGCGATCCTCGCTGCGGATGGCAACACGCCACGGCTCGAAATCCAGCGCGCGCAACTCTTGCTCGAAACCGGCAACGCTGATCGGATTGAGCTCCTGATACCACTGCCAGTATTGCGCCGGGCTGGCGAACTCACCGCTGCGATCGATGTAATCCGGCGTGGTGCCGAGCACCAGTTCGCGCAGGGCTTCAGGGGTTTTTTTCAGGTGAAAATGCGGCTCGGAGCTGAACTCGCCCAGATGATGGCCGAAGTTGCTGTAATACAGACCCGGATGCACAAACAGCAGGCCATCGGGCCGCAACACGCGGCGCATCTCGCGCAGCGCCTGCTGGTAGCCGCCGGCGATATGTTCCAGCGAGCCCCACGACAACACCACATCAAAACTGTCATCGGCAAACGGCAAGCGGTTGGCATCGGCTGCCATGAAGCGCAGCGCATCGGGTATCACATCGGCTGACAGACCATTGCTGCGCACGATCTCGGGCAATCGCGCAAAGCCACCAAACGGGTCGATGCCGATCAATTGCTCGGGCTGGCAGCGCAAAGCGACACCCAGGGCGGTGATGCCATCGCCACAGCCGACATCAAGCACCCGGCCACGCAGCAAGGACGAATTGCCCAGCATATAGTCGGTAATCACACTGGCGGCGTGATCGAAGTGACGGAAAAACCAGTCAGCATGGCCGCGATGCCAGCTCAATTGATCCAGCGCTGGTGTATTGTCGATAGCTGCGATTTGCCAGTGACCTTGCAGGCCAGCCGACAGTGCAGCAATCCCGGGATCAGCGAATTGCAGTTCCGCCGCTGCAATGAACACTTCGTGCATCGCCCGCTGACAATGCACACTGGCACGAACACGTTGCGCAACCATGCCATCGGCACACAGCCAGCGCGCCCGGTAGCGACCGCGCGGCAACCAGCCCACATGCACCTGCGCCAGCAGGTTGGATCGATATGTGGGCTGTTCGCAACCAGCATCGAACAACTCGATCCCGACATCGGGCGCGAACACCAGTGCCTCGTCAACATGCAAAAGCAGCTCCAGCACGCAGGCCTGCCCTGCAAGTGGCGTGGCGGGCAGGCTGGTGAATGATTCGATATGCATGCGTGGATCGGCGACGGCATCGGGGGCAGCAGTGTAGCGCACAGCCTTTGACGACGCTGCGCTCGGCCCGCCTGCCGGCAGGTCGTCCACAAGGTGGGCCTACAGGGAGCGTTCACCGCTTTCGTGGGAGCGCGCCCCAGATCAAGTCTGGGGCAGGCTCTGCGCGCGAAGTCCTTTCGCCAGTTCGTTCGCCGCAGGCCGGCTCCCACAAAAGCACTGGCTCACACCGGCGTGCAACACAGTTGCTCCAGGCAAGCGTTACCGATTGTCTGTGGGAGCCCACCCTGTGGGCGACATGTGGCGCTACACCGCGACGTGCTGATCAAGCGCTGCGTTACCACTCGCTGCGGTCGGCCACACACAAAACCCGCCTTGCGGCGGGTCTTGAGTGTTGGCTGGTTGACCAGGGCTACGGCGGGCTATCCTGCCCGCCGCCCTGTCGGGCCATCGCCGCGTTGCGGCGATGTTCGCCTCCGGCATCCTGCCTTCGGCGTCGAACCGGCGTGATATCCATCCCTGCAATGTCAACGACAACGCTGCGTCTGAAACGAGGTCGAACTTACCCTCCCCCCAGCCAGACACACAAAACCCGCCTTGCGGCGGGTTTCGGGTGTTGGCTGGGGGACTAGGATTCGAACCTAGATAGGCAGAGTCAGAGTCTGCAGTCCTACCATTAGTGGAGAACTGGGTCGCGCGGCGAGCCTTGCGCAGGCCGACCTTCTTGCGCTCGACTTCGCGCGCATCACGGGTCATGAACCCGGCGCGGCGCAGCTCGGTCTTGAGTGTTTCATCGTACTCGACCAGTGCGCGGGAAATGCCCAGACGAATGGCGCCAGCCTGGCCGGTAGTACCACCGCCGGTAACCGTAACCATGATGTCGAACTTTTCGGTCAACTTGGTCAGCTCCAACGGCTGGCGCACGATCATGCTCGCGGTTTCGCGACCAAAGAACGTATCAATCACGCGATCATTGACCACGATGTTGCCATTGCCCGGGCGCAGGAATACGCGCGCGGTGGAGGATTTGCGACGGCCGGTGCCGTAGAACTGCTGATTGACCATGGGTTTGAACCTGGGTTTTATTGAAAAGACCGTACAACGATGTACGTGATGTTACGAGGGACTCGTGCTATTGCGAGGGACTCGCAAGATCAGATGTCCAGCACCTGCGGCTGCTGCGCTTCATGCGGATGGCTGGGGCCGGCATACACCTTGAGCTTGCGGTACATCGCACGGCCCAGTGAGTTCTTCGGCAGCATGCCCTTGACCGCGATTTCGATGACGCGCTCCGGGTGGCTCTGCAACAGGTTCGACAGCGACTGTGTCTTGAGGTTGCCGATATAGCCGGTGAAACGGTGATATTTCTTGTCGGCGAGCTTGTTGCCGGTCACCGCAATCTTCTCGGCATTGACCACCACCAGGTAGTCGCCGGTATCAACGTGCGGAGTAAAAACGGGCTTGTGCTTGCCGCGCAGGCGCAGCGCCAGCTCAGAGGACAGGCGGCCCAGCGTTTTGCCGGCGGCATCAACAACATACCAATCGCGCTGTACGGTTTCGCCTTTGGCGCTGAAAGTCTTCATGGCGGTTCCCAGTATCGGGTCTGAAAAGAAAGGAGCGGAATGATAACGGGATTGGGGGCTTATGGCAAGCGCTGTGCTCGGCGCTGTGCTCAGAGCCACTTGTGCCTTGCAAGGTCAGCCATGCGTTTGTTTCAAGCGACCAATCCGCTTTAGCGCCACGACGGTTGCATCGGATGCCGTATCGAGGTCGTACTGTGCCTGCCGGTTGACCTAGTAGCTGGCACTCTGGCCCAGCGCCCGTTCCAGACGCAGTGCCAGATCGGCGCTTACCTGCCGCTGGCCGCGCAGCACCAACGACAGACGCATGGGCGTGGGGCGCGGAACCCGGACACCGGCGCGGAACCCGGACACCCACTAGAGCGGACGCGGGTGCGTCGCGAAGAAGTGTTGCAAAAAAACCTGCCGCGCGGCGTCGCGATCGACTTCGGTATGGGTGTGCGCGTCGATGCTCTGGCGCAGCAGGCCGCCGTCGGATTCACACACCGCCGGCCACGCGGGCAGGCCGGCGCCGTTAGGATCACCGGTTTTGATGAAGCGCGCGAAATAGCCTTGCATCACCGCCGACACCGCGTGATCGGCTGGCGTCCATGCATATACCGGGTTGCTGTCGAGGTTGCCCAGCGCGTATTCGATCTCGCCGCTGTGTACCGCGCCGGTGTCGGCTTGCTCGCCGGTTGTTGGCTGCCGCTTTGCCGGGCGCGGCTGGTCGAAGCGGTAGAAGTACACCGGCGCCTTGCCGCTGCGCCGATGCAGATCCATCCAGCGCCACGTGCTGTGGGCAATGAACAGATCGCCAGCCAGCGCCGTCGCCGAGCGTTTGATTTCGGCCGCATCGGAGCCCGGATACAGCGCCAGTGCGCGTGCGGCCTGTGCGCCGAATAGGCGCTCCAGCGCCGCGCGATAAATTGCCGGTGTCGGCGGCTGCTGATTCAAAATGGCGGGGTAAAACCCTTCCTGCGAATTGGCGCCGAGCAACAGCGGCACCGGCGCCTGGGCACCGCGTGCGAATGTCACCGCTGGTGGTTCGCTGAGCAACCAGCCATCGATAGCGATGCTGTGGCGCTGCTCGCTACTGGCCTGCAGCAACGCGGTGGCCGGTAGCGCGCGCAGTTCAGCCAGCGTCGCGGCACCAGCCTTTTCGGTGAACGCGATGCCCTGCTGCTGCGCTTGCGCCAATGTCAGCGGTGTGATTGGCGCGATCGCCGCACCGCTTTCACCGATCGCGCGCGCAAACAAGCCGCGCGTCTGTGGCGACGCCATCAGCACACTCACCGCAATCGCGCCCGCCGACTCGCCGGCGATCGTCACCTGGTTAGGGTCGCCGCCAAATTGCGCGATGTTGTGCTGCACCCAGCGCAGGGCCGCAAGCTGATCGAGCAGGCCGTAGTTGCCGGCCGCGTGCACGGGTGATTCGGCCACCAGCGCCGGCAACGCGAGAAACCCGAACACGCCGAGCCGATAGTTCACCGTCACCGTGACCACGCCGCGCGTCGCCAGGCTGGCGCCGTCGTAACGCGGCTCGGAACCATCGCCAGCAACAAAGCCGCCGCCGTAGAAATACACCAGCACCGGCAATGCCGGCTCGCCGGGCGCGGGCAGTTGTGCAGGCGTCCACAGGTTGAGGTACAGGCAGTCCTCGCTCATGGCGTTTGCGCGGAACACCATGTCGCCGAACAGCGGCTGCTGCATGCAACGCGGCCCGAAGCCCTGTGCCAGGCGCGTACCATCCCAGCGCGCCAGCGGCTGCGGCGGCTTCCAGCGCAACGCGCCGAGCGGCGGCGCCGCATACGCAATGCCGTGAAATTCGTGCAGCGTCGTGCTTTCGACCTGCGCCAGCTTGCCCTCGATGACACCCGCCGCAAGCTGCACGCGCGGGGCAGCGGGCGCCGTGGCCGATGCGGCTACCGCTGTGCCATTGGCCAATGCCAGCGTCAGCACTACGCCGAAAGCGCGAGGCACACGCCGCGCCGACGCACACGAAATCGAGTTCATGATGACGAATCCTCGACGTTCACGCCTTGCGCGCGCGCATCGGCAAGCATGCGCTTGCGCGCATCGGTGTAGGCCCACCACGGCTGCGGCGGCTCACCGTTGATGAATCCGGTGATCGACATGAACACATCGATCACGCACGGGTCCTGCCGCTGCCCGGTGATCCGGCACAGGCGGTGATACATCTCCAGCGGGCACTGACCAAGCAGTTGCGCGGGTGTGCGAATGCCGAGCAACACCAGATCGTCGGCAGTCGCCTTGCCGACATTGGGCAAGTCGGTGAGTTGGACAACCCGTTCGCGGTCAACTTTGTCCGGGTGCATGGGTCAGCTCCGTGCCGTGGTTTGGGTGGCTTTGTCGGGCGCATCGTCCCCCGCAACAATAAGGGTGCGCGACGTGATGATGTGAGCCTTTGACGCGTTTGAGCTGCCAACCATCCGCTTCGAGCATCCCAATCACGTCCGCACTCTACATGGTGCGTGTTATAGCCACCAACATGCACCGCCACCATACCCATCGCTGTTCCCGGCAACGCTACATCGCCGCCTTGACCCGCTCCGCCACCCGGAACGCATTGGCGTAGATGGTCCAGGTATAGGGCACGCTGCCGCAGATCTGCATCCGTCCTGATTACGCGCCATTCCGACCGTTTCCTCGCCCACTCAGAAGGCGAGGCTTGTCAGCCTAAGCTTGACCAACTAGACTAAGTCGAATCGAGCCGCTGGAGGCCGCATGAAACACGTCATCAACATCTACGAGGCCAAGACGCACCTGTCGCGTCTGGTCGATGAAGCAGGTCAAGGTGCGGATATCGTCATCGCCCGTGCCGGCAAACCGATTGCGCGTTTATGCCGCATCCAGCCAAAGGCCAGGAAACGCAAGCTCGGCATACTCGATGGACGGTTCAAGATTCCGGATGATTTCAATGCGCCCTTGCCCGATGACGTGCTGGCCGCGTTTACGGGCACCGACTGATGCGCATTCTGCTGGACACGCATATCGTGCTATGGGCGGTAGCGCAAAGCAGTCAAATCAGCGCCGAGGCGAGGCCTTTGTTGGAGGACACAGACAACCTGCTGTATTGCAGCACCGCCAGCCTGTGGGAAATTGCCATCAAGAGTGGTTTGCGTCGCCCAGACTTTGAGGTTTCGCTGCCCGCCTTGCGCGAAGCGCTTGCGCAAATGGACATCGAAGAATTACCCGTGCTGGGAAAGCACACGGAACAATTGCTCAAGCTGCCCCCGCTGCACAAAGACCCGTTTGATCGAATGCTGGTTGCGCAAAGCATGGCTGAACCCCTGGTGCTGTTGACCAACGACAGCGTGCTTGCACAGTATTGGGATGGGGTGCGGCTGGTTTGACTCTGGCCTACATCGCCGCCTTGATCCGCTCCGCCACCCGGAACGCGTTGGCGTAGATGGTCCAGGTATAGGGGACGCTACCGCCGGTGGGCATGAAGCTGCCGTCGCTGACGTACAGGTTGTCGACATCGTGTACGCGGCAATCGCGGTCGAGCACCGAGGTGTGTGGGTCGCTGCCGAAGCGGCAGCCGCCGGCCACCAGGTTCGGCGGCGGGCTGCCGCTGATATCGGAACTGATGTCGGTGGCGCCCATGCGCTCGAGCACCTTGAGCGCGTGGCTGTTGAGGTAGCTGCCAACCTTCAGGTCGTGCGGGTGATAGCCGATGCGCACCTTGGCCACCGCCGAGCCCCAGCGATCAGTCACGTCCGGGTCGAGCGCCACGAAGCAGTCGTCGGTGGGCAGCCAATCGCAGAAAATTTCGTAGCGCAGCGCCTGGCTGCCGGTGAATGCCGAGCGCAGGCGCTTTTGCAGGCGCGTACCCCAGACCAGATCATCGCCGGCCCAGCGATTGCGGCTGCGCGCCGCCGAATGCCGGATCAGAAAAGGTGTACCAATCCTGCAGGCCACGATTGACGAACGGGCCGCGTTGTTTGAGCCGCGCGGCATCGGCCGCGCTCATGGCGTCGTATTCGAAATAGCCGGTACCCGAACCGCCGGCCGAGAACAACAGGTTGCGGCCGAGCTGGGCAAAGCGATTGCCGATGCCATTGGGGTGCTTCGGGCCAACCGATGCCAGCAGCAGGCGGCTGGATTCGATCGCCTGACACGCCACCACGTAGGCTTTTGCCGTGACCTGTTGCGCAATGCCGTCGGCATCGATGTATTCCACCGCGCTGACCTTGCCCTTGGCGTCGCTGCGCAGGCGGGTGACCTTGGCGTTGGCGCGGATTTCGCAGTTCCCCGTAGCTACCGCACGATCGAGCAGGGCGGCACGGGCGCTGCCCTTGGCGCCGGACGAGCAGCCATAGCTACCGCAGTAACCGGAGTATTCGCAACTGCGTCGCAGACCCGAGGGCTGCGACAAAATCGCACGCGGCGTCGGCAGCGAATGCAGACCGAGCGCGGCGCAGGCGGCATCGATGCGTTCGACCACCGGATGTTCCAGGGTTGGCGGCTGCGGAAAATCGGCGGTTGAACGCGGTTCGGCCTGCGGGTGGCTGACCACCCGCCCGGAAATGCCAACCTCGGTTTCCACCATCGTGTAATACGGCTCCAACTCGTCGTAGCTGATCGGCCAATCGGCCACGTTGGCACCCTTGATCGGCCCGAACGCGGAGCGCAGGCGAAAATCCACCGGCTTGAGCCGGTAGAAAAAACCGCTCATGAAGTTGGACGAACCGCCGACCACATTACCGTTCCAGAAATCCACACCCGAGCGCGAAGTCGGCACGCCGCGCCACTGATCGTCGCTGTCGCGATCCTCGATGACGTGTTGCTCGTCGCTCAACTTGGGCGTGTAGACGCTGCGCCGGCAGCAGGCCAGCTCGTCCTTGAAAAAATCCTTCTCGGTCAACCATGGGCCTTTTTCCAGCACCAGCACCGAGCAACCCGCTTGCGCCAGACGCAGCGCCACCGGGCCACCGCCAGCGCCGCTGCCGATCACGCAAACATCGTAGTCGTGGCTCATGTCGCTTTGCTCCGACGTTGAATCGGCGGGGTCAACTGATACCAAACCTTGTCCGCCGGCGGCCGTGGGTAACCGGGCTGGTGCTGCAACCAGGTCCAGCCGATACCATCGGGGTTGCCACCGTATACCGGGTCGGCAAGCAAGGCTTCAAGCACGAAGTTCAGCAGCCACGACAGCCAGCGCTGACCGCCGCTCTGGCCTTCGAGTTTGCGCAACACCGCCTCGCGCTGCTCGCCATCGAGCAATTGAAAGAGTTTGCCGTAATCGGCTTGCGCCAGTGCGCTGACCCGCTCGGCACCGGCCAGCATCCGCTCGCGCTGGCCATCATCCGCGCCCGGCGTGGTCAGCGTGTTGTGCAGATAGATGATGGCGTGAATCTGTTCGGCGCCGGGGATACCCTCGCCCGCCGGCAGCAGATGCGCCATCACCGCGTTCAAGGTGGACCACGGCTGCTGCGCCAGCCACGCCGGCGCGCTTGCGGCAACATCAGCCGCCGGCAAGGCCCAGCCCACACCGCCGCGCGCGAGCAACCCGAGCGCGGCCACGGTGGCGATGAATTCGCGGCGATCCAGCAGGTACGGGGGCTGGTTCATGGTTGGCTCCGAGTGGGCACCCCGCTGCGCACCGGCGCAAGCGGGCAAGATCGATGCCCGCACCATAAGACGCTCACCGCCATCGGCGCTTGATCCGAATCAAGCGCCTGCTGATTGCGGTTCATGACGACGAGCACACAAGCGCACGATCACCACCATGCACTGCATCATGGCGTGCTATAAAGCGCGCCATGAATCCCGCCCCTGCCATCGATCGCAAAGGTCTGCTCGCCGCCAGCGGCGCGTTTTTCATGTGGGGCTTGTTCCCGCTGTTCTGGGTGCTGCTCAAGGCGGTGCCGGCGCTGGAAATCATTGCCCATCGCGTGGTGTGGTGCGCGCTGTTCGTGGTGAGTTATCTGCTCTGGCGCGATGGCATCGGCTGGCTGCGGGTAGCGCTGGCCGGGCCGAAGGTGCTGCTAACGCTGATCGCCAGCAGCATCCTTATCAGTATCAATTGGGGCCTGTACATCTGGGCAGTTACCCATGGCCATGTGGTTGAGGCGAGCCTTGGCTATTTCATCAACCCGCTGGTGAATGTGCTGATCGGCGTGCTGCTGTTGCACGAACGCCTGAACCGCGCGCAGTGGGCCTCGGTAGCGCTCGCGGCCATCGGTGTGCTGTGGCTGACGGTGCAACATGGCGGCCTGCCGTGGATCGCGCTGACCCTGGCATTCAGCTTTGCCTTTTACGGGCTGCTGCGCAAACAGGTGGCAGTGGAATCGGTGCCGGGCCTCGGTATCGAGAGCCTGTTGCTGACCGCGCCGGCATTGCTGTTCCTGTTCTGGCGCGAGGCACAAGGGCTGGGCCAGTTCGGCCACGCACCGCTGCGGATCGACCTGCTGCTGGTGGTTGGCGGCGCGCTGACCGCGCTGCCGTTGATCGGCTTTGCCTACGGCGCACGACGCATCCCGTACTCGCTGGTGGGTATCTTGCAATACCTCGCACCCACCTTGCAGTTGCTGGCCGGGGTGTTTGTACTCCACGAAGCCTTTCCACTGTCGCAGCTCATCGGTTTCAGCTTCATCTGGGCGGCACTGGGCATCTATGCCGGCAACAGCCTGTACGCGATGCGCCGCTATCGCCAGGCCGAGAACCGAGCATGACGAGAGACAGCGGCTTTTCGCTGCGCGAACTACGCTGCCAGTTCGTATTGCGATGCAGCAATCAGCCCAACAAAAGCGAACTACCCACCAGCACCAAAAACCCGGCAAACACGCGTTTTAGTACATGGCCACTGAGCCAATGCGCCAGCCGCACACCCAGAGGCGCAACGCTGACCGACGCCAGCGCAATCACCAGCGCCGCCGGCACGAACACGTAGCCGACGCTGCCGGCGGGTAACACCGTATCGGCTGCGTGCAGCCCATAACCGGCCGCACTGGCGATCGCGATGGCGACACCGCAGGCGCTGGAGGTGCCGATCGCGCGCACCGCATCCACACCGCGCCAGACCAGCAAGGGCACGGTCATGCTGCCGCCGCCGATACCCACCACCGCCGACACCGCGCCAATACCCACGCCGGCCAGACTGAGGCTGGCACCATGCGGATCATCATCATGCGCGCGCAATGGCTGTGGCCTTGAGAACGCCAATTGCGCGGCGGCGGGATAGCAATAGCCCGCCACCAGCCAGCGCAAGGTGTCGCCGGTTAGCGCCACCGCCAGATCCACCCCAAACCACGCGCCCAGCAACAGGCCCGGAACCAACCACGCCACCATGCCCCAGCCAACGCTGCCACGGCGATGGTGCGCGCGCGCCGATGACAATCCGGTGAGGATGATGCTGGCCAGCGAGGTGGCCAGCGCAACATGCATCACCGCGTCGGCGGCGAAGCCCTGGTAGGGCAACACCCAAGCCAGCGCCGCCACCAGCACCAGCCCGCCGCCAACGCCCAGCAATCCGGCGAGCACACCAGCAGCGGCACCGAGCGCAAGGTAGATCAGCCAGAACGTCATCGCGGCTGCGTTACTCGCGCCAGAATTGCGGGCTGAACAATACCAGCACGCTGAACACTTCCAGCCGACCGAGCACCATCGCAAAACTACTGACCCAGATACTCAGGTCGCTCATGTCGCGGAAGTTTGCCGCCACGCCACCAAGGCCAGGGCCCAGATTGTTCATGGTCGCGGCCGTTGCTGAAAAGGCAGTTACCACATCGACACCGGTTGCCGCAAACAGCAAGGTCATCAGCAGAAAACTCAAGATGTACAAAGTGCAAAATCCGCTGACCGAAAGCACGATGCTTTCGCTGACCCGTTTGCCGCCGATCTTGACCAGAAACTGGCCTTTGGGATGCACCAGTTGCTTTACTTCACGCAAGCCCTGACGCACCACCATCATCACCCGCGCCACTTTCATTCCGCCCGCCGTCGAACCGGCCGAGCCGCCAACAAAACTGACCATTATCAACAACAGCGGCGCATACAGCGGCCAACCGGAAAACCCGGTGGTGCCAAAGCCAGTGGTGGTCATGTTGGATACGGTTTGAAACACGCCATGACGCAGCGCAGTAGGGAAACTGTCAAATGCATTGCCAAACAACAACGCAGCGGTCACTGCCAACGACACAACAAGCATGATCGTCAGATAGGAACGCAACTCCGAATCGGTTACATAGTGCGCGGTGGTGGCGCGCTTCCAGGCATAGAAATGCAGGCCGAAGTTGATGCCGCCCATCATCATGAACACGATCGCAATGACATCGAGAACGGGCGAATTCCAGTAGCCAAAACTGGCGTCATGGGTGGAAAAACCACCGGTGGCCATGGTCGCCATGGCATGGCCGACCGCATCAAAAAAACTCATACCGGCAGCCCAGTAGGCCAGTGCGCACAGCACATTGAGCGCCGCATACACCGCCCACAGCGCCTTGGCGGTGTCAGCAATGCGCGGGGTGAGTTTGGAGTCCTTCTGCGGGCCGGTGCTCTCGGCGCGAAACAATTGCATGCCGCCGACGCGCAGCATCGGCAGGATCGCTACCGCCAGAATCACGATACCCATGCCGCCAATGAAGTTCAGCGACTGGCGAAAAAACAGTACGCTGCGCGGTAACTCGTCAAGACCAACGATGACCGTGGCGCCGGTAGTGGTGATGCCGGATACCGCCTCGAACACCGCATCGGTGTAGGACAGGTGCGGCGCGGTCAGCACAAACGGGATGGCGGCAACCAACCCAACCACCACCCAGGTCATGGTGACGATGAAAAAGCCATCGCGCAGGCGCAGCTCGTAATCGACATGGCGCACCGGAAACCACATGGCAAAGCCGATCGCCAGCGCCAACAAAAAGCTGTCGAGAAATGCCGTCGCACTGGGTTCGGCGAGTACCAGTGCAATCAGCAACGGCGGCACTGAAATCAGCGAAGTCAGGCCCACCAGCGCGCCCAGAATCCGCTGGATCGCCTGAAAGCGCCGTGCAGCGCGCTTCAAAGCCACGTCGCACCGGCCTGAAACAGCGCGTTCACTTCCGGCAACTGGCGTTTGTCCATCAGGAACACGATCAAATGATCTTCGGGCTCGATCACCACATCGTGATGCGCGATCAGCAGCTTTTCACCACGCACAATGCCACCGATGGTAGCGGTTTCAGGCAGATCGAGCTCATCCACGGTTCGGCCAATAATGCGCGAGGTGCGGCCGTCGCCGCGCGCCACCGCTTCGATCGCCTCGGCGGCGCCGCGCCGCAGTGAATGCACACGCGCCGGCGAACCTTCGCGGATATGCGCCAGCAAGGCGCCCAAGGTGACCTGCTGCGGGCTCACCGCAATATCGATCGGGCCACCCTGCACCAGATCGGCGTATGCGGGCCGATTGATCAACGCGATCACCCGCGAACAACCCAGGCGCTTGGCCAGCATCGCCGACAGGATGTTGGCCTCATCATCATTGGTCAGCGCGCAATAGACATCGGTCTGATCGATGTTCTCCTCGCGCAGCAAATCCTCGTCGGCGGCATCGAGCTCAACCCGGCGCAGTTCGTTCATCACCGTCAAGATGTCGCGCCGGTCAGCAAGGAAAAACACCTCGTCGTTGGCCTCGATCACCGTGGTGCCTTCCGGCTTCACCGCGCGGTTGCCACGATAGATTGCCGCCACCCGGGCATCGACCCCAGTCGGCAGATGATTGCGCAGCTCCTTGATCTGATGCCCGACCAAAGCACCGCCGGGCACCGCGCGTACCGCCACCAGCTGTGCCCGACCTTCAGCAAAATCGAGCACCTGCAGTGCGCCGGGATGTTCGATCAGGCGTTCAACATGACGGCACACCAGGTGCTCGGGGCTGATTGCCGCGCTGACCGCCGCGTTCTCGCCCTGGGTCAAGCCATCGAGCTGCAAATATTCGGCCTCGCGCACCCGCGCCACCCGCGCCGGGGTGCGATAACGGCGGCGGGCAACATCGCAGGCAACCAGATTCACTTCATCGCTGGAAGTGACCGCCACCAGTAATTCCGCATCTTCGGCACCGGCCTGGCCGAGCACACTGGGCAACGAGGCGTGCCCGACGACTGTACGAATATCCAGCCGTTCAGAGAGCTCGCGCAAACGTGCGGCATCGGTATCGACCACGGTGATGTCGTTGTTTTCCGAGGCCAGCGCTGCGGCGACTGACGAACCGACCTGCCCTGCGCCAAGAATCAAAATCTTCATGCGTTCCCCTGTGAACCAACAGACATTGCCGGGCCAGACCCCTATGTGTGCGCTATTCTAAGCCGCTCGGACACGCGCTGCTGAGTTCTGCGCTGCACCGGCCACTTCGGAGTGTTTATGGGTGTCACGGGCACGGAGCGACCACTACCCATTTCTGGTGTGGTGATCGCCAAAAATGAAGCGGACCGCATCGAGCGCTGTGTGCGTTCGCTGATCGGCCTGTGCGCTGAAGTGGTGGTGCTCGACTCCGGCTCCAGCGACGATACGGTGGCGCGCGCGCTCGCAGCCGGTGCGCGTGTGGAACATCAGGAGTGGCTCGGTTTTTCCAGCCAGAAAAATGTCGCGGTATCGCGTGCCACCCAGCCATGGGTGCTGCTGCTCGATGCCGATGAGTGGTTGGTACCCAGCGGCGCACGGCGGGTGCGTGAATTGTTCGAACGCCGCCCGGACGGCAACGCGTTGATCGAGCGTGCCGATATCTGGCGCTTGCTACGACGCACCCGCTTTCTTGGTCGCAGCCTGCGTCATGGCGGCTGGGGCAACGAGGCGGTCGAGCGGCTGTTCCGCGTCAATTGCCGCTACCTGCCGGCGCGTGTGCATGAAAGCCTGGATCGACGTGGCAAGAAAGTGCTGCGCCTGCCGGCACGCATCGAACACGATACCGCGCGCAATCAGGCGGAGTATGAAGCCAAGCTCGATAGTTACGCCGAGTTGTTCGCGCGGCAACGCCACGCCCAGGGTATTCGCGGCTATTGGATCGACGCATGGCTGCATGCCGGCGCTTATTGGCTGAAGAATTATTGGTTTCGTGCTGGATTTCTCGATGGCCGCGCGGGCGCGATCTACCATTACCTGCACAGCCGCTACGTGTTCCGCAAGTACCGGCGGTTGTGGCAGTTGCGCGATGCAGCCATCGAACCGTAACCACGGGTAACGACACACCATGGACATTCTTGTTACCGGCGGCGGTGGTTTTCTCGGCCAGGCGATCTGTCGGCTGTTGGTCGCACGTGGCTACCGTGTCAGCAGTTTTTCGCGGCAAGCGCACCCGGCGCTGGACACGATCGGCGTCATCCAGATTCGCGGTGACCTTGCCGATGCGGTCGCGGTGGGTGCCGCATGTGCCGGCCGCGACGCGGTGTTCCACAACGCCGCCAAGGCCGGTGCCTGGGGCGCGTATGCGGATTATCATCGCGCCAATGTCAGCGGCACACAGAACGTGCTCGATGCCTGCCGGGCACAGGGCATTGCACGTTTGGTGTACACCTCCACACCTAGCGTCACCCATCGTGCCGGACATGCAGTGGAAGGCGGTAACGAATTCGACACGCCGTACGGCGATCCCTTTCGCGCCGCGTATCCGACCACCAAGGCAATTGCCGAACGCGCCGTGCTCGCCGCCAATGACGCAACGTTGGCGAGGGGCCGGGCGATCCGCACCTGCTACCCGGCCTCATTGCCCGCGCCCGCGCCGGCCGCTTGCGCCTGATTGATGGCGGTAACAATCGCATCGATACCACGTATGTCGACAATGCCGCGCAGGCGCATGTCGATGCTTTCGATCACCTGTGGCCCGGCAGTGCCTGCTCCGGCAAGGCCTACTTCATTTCCAACGGTGAACCACGGCCATTGCGCGAGATCGTCAATGCCCTGTTGTGCGCCGCCGACGCCCCACAGGTGAGCGCAGCTATTCCATATCGCCTCGCGTATGGCATCGGTGCGGCATGTGAATTGGCCTGGCGCAGCCTGCCACTACGCGGTGAACCGCCGCTGACCCGGTTCCTCACTGAGCAATTGGCGACACCGCACTGGTACGACATCAGCGCTGCCGAACGCGATTTTGGCTATCGGCCACGTATTTCCCTTGATGAGGGGCTTGACCGGTTGGCACGGATGCTGCGTTGAGTCGGCCGGTCGCTCGCAAGGTGAGCTCCCACAGGGCAGGTCGTGGTTTTTGTGGGGCAACTGTGTTACTCGCTGGTGCCAATTCGCACAGTTGTGGGAGCCGGCCTGCCGGCGAACAATCTTGCGACAACTTCGCGCGCAAGGCGCGCTCCCACAAACGCCTTGAAGCACCCCTGTATCCCACCCTGCGGGCGATCCGCCTGCCGGCAGGCAGGCCGCGCGAAGCAACCGACCGTCAGCCACGGACTTCCGACATGACAAAGTCAGCGCGATTCGGTGCATTACAATAGGCACATGACCGATACCCGCAGCTCGCCACTGGACCGCATCAAGCCCCTCGCCGGCCTCGCCCTGGAACGCGCGCTTGCGCATATGCTGGCACTCGACCCCGATACCCAGGCGGCCTTGCGCAAGCTCGATGGCCGCCGTATCACCCTGAGTTTGCAGGCGCCCGCCGTTGCCTTGACGCTGACGGTGATCGATGGCGGCTTGAAAGTCGGGCCGGCGCAGCACGATCCCGAGCCCGATCTAGCGGTGAAGGCCACCCTTGCCGGCCTGCTGGCGCAGCTGCCGTTTGCGCACAGCGGCGCAACCGCAACCGGCCGCCTGAAGCTTGCCGGCGATGCCGAACTGGCGCGCGAGTTGCAACAACTGGCACAGCGCTTCGACCCCGATTGGGACAAACCCTTTGCCGAGATGTTCGGCGAGGTGCTGGGGGTGCAGATCGCACGCATCCTGCGCGAGGGCCTGCGCGCCGGCTTGGCGCACGCCAAGACACTGGCCCGCGACAGCGCCGAATACCTCACCGAAGAATCGCGCGACATCGCCTCGAAGATGGAGCTGGACAGCTTTCACGACGATGTCGATAGCGTGCGCGAACAGGTGGATCGCATTACTGCACGGATCGAGCGACTGCAATCCAGGGTGCCGGGGGCCGATTCGTGAGCACGCTATCGCGCGCGTTTCGCATCGCCCGAATCGCTCGGCGTCATCGGCTTGATACCTTTCTCGAACACACCGCGCTGGCGCCGGTAACCCGGCTGTTACGGCCGTTCGTGTCCGCACGCCCAGGCGAAGCCGATGCTTCGCGCGGTGAGCGCCTGCGCCTGGCGTTGCAGGAACTTGGCCCGCTGTTCGTGAAGTTCGGCCAAGTGCTCTCGACCCGCCGCGATCTGTTGCCGCCCGACATCGCCGACGCGCTGGCATTGTTGCAGGATCGGGTTGCGCCGTTCCCCGGCGAGCAAGCTGAAGCCGAGGTACAAGCGGCGCTGGGCAAACCGGTGGCAGAATTGTTTGCGCGCTTCGAACGCACTCCGCTGGCATCAGCCTCTATCGCACAGGTCCATGCGGCTACCCTGCACGATGGCCGCGATGTGGTGGTGAAGGTGCTGCGCCCTGGCGTGGCCAAACGCATCAGCGAGGATCTGGACCTGCTGCGCTTGCTGGCGCGCGCGGTGGATCGGGTACACCCCGATGCGGCCCGCATTCGCCCGCTCGATGTGGTTGCCGAACTCGAGCGCGCGCTGCGCCACGAGATCGACCTGCAGCGCGAAGGCGCCAATGCCAGTTTGCTGCGACGCAATTTCGCGGATTCACCCGATCTGTACGTGCCCGAGGTGTTCTGGAGCCACAGCAGCGAGCGCGTACTCACCCTGGAACGCGTACATGGCATCCGCGCCGATGATGTTGCCGCCATCCGCGCCGCCGGCATCGACCCGCACCGGCTTGCCACCAAGGGCGTGCGTGTGTTCTACACCCAGGTCTTTCGCGACAACTTTTTCCATGCCGATGCGCATCCGGGCAATATCTGGATCGATACCAGCCAGATTGAAAACCCGCGTTTCATTGCGCTTGATTTCGGCATCGTCGGCTCACTGTCGGAGACCGATCGGTTCTATCTGGCGGAAAACTTCACCGCGATGTTCGCGCGCGACTATCAGCGCATCGCGCAGTTGCATATCGATGCCGGCTGGATGCCGGCCTCACTCGACCTGGAAGAACTCACAGCCGACGTGCGCACCGTGTGCGAGCCGTACTTCAGCCGGCCACTAAGCGAGATCGCGCTGGGCGAGGTGTTGTTGAAAATCTTCCAGATGGCGCGCAAGAACCAGCTCACCATCCAGCCGCAGTTGATCTTGCTGCAAAAGACGTTGCTCAACATCGAAGGGCTGGGCCGCACGCTCGATCCGCAACTGGATCTGTGGGCGGTGGCGCAGCCGGTGCTGGCCGACATCCTGCGTGAACAGCGGCGGCCGCGCGCCATCGCCAAGCGTCTGCGTGCGCAGTTGCCGGGCTGGTTGAAAGCCGCACCGCACATGCCCGAGTTGGTACACAGTTATTTGCAGCAGGCCGTGCGTGGCGACGCCACCTTGCGCCTGCGCTCGGAAGACCTGGCCGAACTGGCCAGCGTTACCCGCAGCGGCCAACGGCGCACGGTTTTTGCCATCCTCGGCGCCGCACTGGGCATCATGGCGACGGTGTTGCATGGGCTGGAAGCGGGCGGTGTGCGCTATGCCGGCGTGCCGCTAGCGGCATGGCTGCTCGGTGCTGGTGCATTCGCAGCGTTCATCGCCGCCTGGCCACGGCAGCGCTGAGATGCTGTTCGTCTATTTGTTGTCATGTGCTCTGACCGCCTATGTGGTGTTCGGCGATGGTGGCGAAATCCTGGCAGAGCATCTGCTGCCGCTGCTGTTGCCGCATATCGCGCACGATATCCAGCGGGTACGGCGCACTACCGGCCTGCTGTGGATGGGGTTTACCGTCATCGCGTTCTGGCGGGGTTGGTTGTAATTGCCGGTGGTGATGGGATTGCTGACCTGATCGCGTAACCACGATCCCCACGCAGGATGGGTAGAGCGCAGCGAAACCCATCGCTGTTGCAGGGTGTGATGGGTTTCGCTGCGCTCTACCCATCCTACTTAATGGTGCCAAGCCGTGCTGCTGTGGGAGCCGGCCTGCCGGCGAACAACCGTGCGACAGTTTCGCGCGCAAGGCGCGCTCCCACAAACGCCATCAAGCATTACTGTGGAGCCCAGCCCGTGGGCGACCACGCGCGGCTTTGCGTATCCCCGCCATACCCGGATAATGCAAACGCGGTTGCCGCTCGCAACGAATGGCATCGTGTACCTACCGGGAGCCGGGAATGGCCGAAGCCATCCGCCACGACAAGACCACACGCCAGCTCAAGCTACTGTCGCAGGCGCTGGATTCCGGTCGTCTTGGCCCGGTACGGCGTTTGGTCAACACTCTGTCACCGGCAGAGATCGGCAACCTGCTCGAATCGCTGCCACCGGCGCGGCGCGCGGTGGTGTGGGGTCTGGTGGATGCCGAAGACGACGGCGAGGTGCTGCTGCATGTCGGCGAAGAAGTCCGTGAAAGCCTGCTGGCCGACATGGATCCCGATGAAATCATCGCGGCGGTAGAAGACCTCGACATCGATGATCTCGCCGATCTGGTCGAGGACTTGCCCGACACCGTGATCGAGGAAGTGCTCAAGTCGATGGATCGCGAGAATCGCGAACGGCTTGAGCAGGCGTTGTCCTGATGAACCCGGACGTAATCACGGTGCGCGCCGATGTCACCCTCGATGTGGTGCTGCGCTACCTGCGCCTGCGCGGTGAAATGCCGGAGCATACCGATCATTTATTCGTGGTCAGCCGTCGTCACCAGTACATCGGCCGCTTGGCGGTCACTGCGTTGCTGACGCATGAACCTACCACACCGATCAACGAATTGATCGACGACGAACAACCGGCGTTTTCTGCAGGCACATCCGCCAACGAAGTAGCCAATCAGTTTTCCGACCACGACTGGGTCAGTGCGCCAGTGGTGGATGCCAACAACATCCTGCTCGGCCGCATCACCATCGACGACGTGGTCGATATCATCCGTGAACAGGCCGAGCACCAGACCCTTGGCGCCGCCGGCCTGGACGAAGACGAGGACATGTTCAGCCCGGTGCGGCGCGCAGTGAAACGCCGCGCATTGTGGCTCGGCATCAACCTGATCACTGCCTTCCTCGCGGCGGCGGTTATCGGCCGGTTCGAAGCCACGTTGCAGCAGGTGGTTGCGCTGGCGGTGCTGATGCCGATCGTCGCCGGCATGGGTGGCAACGCCGGCACCCAGGTGCTCACCCTGATGGTGCGCGGTCTTGCGCTGGGTCAGATCGGCAGCTCCAACCTGCGCGCGCTGTTGACCAAGGAGTTGCTGGTCGCGCTGTTCAACGGCCTGCTCTGGGGCGCGGTAACCGGTATCGCCGCAGCGATCTGGTTTCAGGGCATCGCCATTGGCCTGGTTATCTTCGCGGCGCTGGTCATCAACCTGGTTGCTGCCGCCGGTGCCGGCGTGCTGGTACCGCTCACCCTCAAGCGCATGGGCATCGACCCGGCCCTGGCCGGCACCGTGGTGCTGACCACCGTCACCGATGTGATCGGGTTTCTCGCATTTCTCGGCCTTGGGACGTTGCTGCTGTTGGGGTGATTGTCAGCCACAACACGTCACTACGCAGCCGGCGTGACATGCTGTCTAAAATATCGATGATGTTGCAGATAATCGATCGACTGATCCGCCAACAAATAGGCCTTCCCACCGCGTCTTCCGACCTGCAGACAGGGTAGCTCATGCAATGCATCTGGGTTGTTGGTGTAATGCACGGGGTACTTGTCGCGAAACGGCGCAAGAAGTTTGGCATCACATTTCACGCCTTTGTACTCGTCATAACCGAACCGTGGATGGCCGATATCAAAGTCGTCAACACAAATAATGCCACGCTTGATCAGGCTTAACTCACGCTCCAGCGGCCACGGTTCGTACCAGTGCGCATCAAGGAAAAAAAGCGGGCAACGAAAAACATCTGCGTACTTGGCGATCATTTCGGGGGAGTCTGCCTTTAGCACGGTGCAGTGCGGCAGGTGGCCGACGCGACGACGGGTGATTTCAACATATTTGTCAACCACATCACAGGTAATAATCGATAGGTGCGGGTAGACGCGCGCGAAATATTCGGTGCTATCACCGCAATTACTGCCTGTCTCGATGATGGCATCACACTGGTAACGCTGGATGATGTAATCAAACTCCAGTGCGGTGGTGATGTCGAACCCCAGCGGGCCGCCGCCATCACTCAACTCCGATGCGCCGATGCGGGCGATACGGTAAAACACGTCATATAACTTCTCAGTAGACACAGGGCTCTCCGCCAGGCATGCCGCCCGGTTGTTGGCGTGCGTAACGCACCGAATAAACAGTCCATAGACTATCGCAGGGTTCTGCTTTCTTGCAGTGCCGCTTGCATTGTTTGTTCTGATTAGCGCCCCTGTATGCTGTCCTGGGGCGTTCATTGTGCGAAAAAAAGGGCCGCAGCTTGCGCTGCGGCCCTCAATTATCGCTCTATCAAGCAACGATCCCGTTTAGCTGAGGATCAGAAGTCTTGACGGTACTGCACAAACCAGAACGCACCATTGGGCAGATCGTAAGCCGCATCGAAGCTGCCCGCAAACGCATTGGCCACAATTGGCGGCTCGCGGCTGAATACGTTCCGAGCACCCACCGAGATCTTGGCCTTCCACGGCGCATTCCAGCCTACCGTCACGTCATGATAGGTGGTTGAAGCAACGTTGTGTGTACCGGTCTCTTCGTTGGAGCAGATGTTGATCGTTGCATCCTGGAAGCAATCTTCCGTCAACTTTGACGTAAACCGCATCGTCCAGCTGGCGTCAAAGTCGCCCTTGCTCCAGGTGGTGACGAAGTTCGAGCGCCACTCCCAATTCGGGCTGCCTGTGTAAAGGCCAACAAACTGAACCGGTGCCGACTGGAAGTCGTTCTGGGTGGTCAGATCGCTAACCCAAGTGGTCTCTGACGAGAAGGAGAAGCGACCCCAGTTCTCGGTTTCGAACCGGTAGTTCAGGTTGAAGTCGATACCATCGGTCTTGAACGCGCTCGCATTGAATGAACCAACACGCAGATCGATAATCTCGCCGGTGACTGGCGCGCGGGTAATGAACGAGCAGAAGCTGTCAATACCGTTGCCATTGTCGCCGGTGATGCACTGGTTTACGATGAAGTTGGCGCTGAACTGGGTAAGCGCATCGGCGATGCGGATACGCCAGTAGTCCACCGACAGATCGAAGCCGGGCAACCAACTCGGGTTGTAGACGAGGCCGATATTGACGTTCTCGCCGCCTTCCGGAGTCAGATCCGGGTTACCGCCAAACAGCGAGCGCTGCTGGGAGTTGACCTGGTTCCAACCGCCTTGCGGCACACCCAACGCAACGCAACGCGCTTGCTGATCCGGGGTCAAGGCATCAAAGAATACTGCACCCTGACGGCATGGGTCAGACACACCGGGGAAGCCTTCACCACCGCCCGAGAACAGATCGCTTGCCGACGGCGCACGGAAGCTCTCGCCCCATGACGCACGAATCAACAGGTCGTCGATCGGCTTCCAACGCAGCGCGACGCTGTAATTGGTGGTGCTACCCAGATCGGTGCTGACGAAGCCACTGCCGACGTCACCTTCCGACTCGAAGCTGGTGTTGCGCGCAGCCAAGGTGATGTTGAGCTCCTTGGCCAACATCATGTCGCTGAGCAACGGCAATGACAACTCGCCGTAGAACTCCTCAATGATGGTTTGGCCTCTGGTCGGTTCAGTGAAATTGGTTGATGAACCACCACCAACGATCAACGAGTCGGGCTGGTCGAAAGTACTGTCTTTGCGATACTCGTAGCCGGCAGCGAACTGCACCATGCCACCGGGCAGGCTGAACAAGTCACCCGACAGGTTGGCATAGTAGTTGTTGGTGGTGTTGCCCTGGAACGAATTGGCGGTGTGGGTGACGAAATCCAGCATCCGCTGCTGCTCTGCCGCACTGATCACGCCCGCGCCAACACCCAGATCCGGGCCACCAAACAGGTTGAACGGAGTACAGCCAGCGACCACTGCACCCGGAGTACCGCAGCGCAGCACGCCATTGCCATCACGGAATGACGGGCCCAGAGCCTGGCGCAGGTTGAACAGATTGACCAGGTTATCCTGCTGCTGATCGTTCTGGGTGTCGTTGTAGGACAAGCCCACATCCCAGTTGAAACCACGATCACCGATGTTGAACGCGCCTTCCAAGCCCACGTTTGTGGCGTAGGTATCGACGTCGGCCCGGTTGAAGCGACCACCGGCGGCAACCATGCGGAAGCCACCCGATTCGATCTGCGCGCCAAACGGGTTGAACACGTTGTTGGCGGTGATCGGAATCGTCCACTGCGGGCCGCTGGCACCATTGGTGTTCAGCGTCAGCGGAACCTCGGCAATCTGGTTGTCCGAGGTGCGCTTGGTGTAGTTGAACTTGGCCACCGCACGGATGTTGTCGGTGATATCGTGCGTCGCCGATGCGAACAGGTTTTGGGTGTCGCCCGGCAGTTGCAGGAAGTTGACTGGCGAGAAGTTGAAGCGATCCGCCGCAGTGAACGGGCGGAAATCCGACACGCTGGTACCCGGGCGGCCGGGGATCAGGGATTGGTTGCCCAAGCCCGGAACCACGAAACGGCCACCGGCCGGCGAAGCGGAACCGCAAAAGCCAGAGTTGGCTGCAGTCGGGGGATCGATACAGCCGATCACCGGCACCTTGGTGCGCTCACGTGAGCCTTGGCTGATTCCGTCACGGCCCTGGAAGCCGATGTTCATGACGACATTGGTGCGCTCGCTGCTGGCACCCCAGGTGAGGTTGTACTGCTCCTGTGCACCGTCGCCTTCTTCAGTTTCGCCATACTGGGCGCGGAACTGCATGCCTTCGAAGTTGCGACGGGTGATGATGTTGATCACGCCAGCGATGGCATCCGAACCGTAGATCGCCGATGCGCCGTCTTTCAGCACTTCGACGCGCTCGACAATGGCCGTCGGGATGCTGGTCAGGTCAACCGTGCCGTTTACGTCGGTTGCCCAACGATGGCCGTCCACCAACACCAGTGTGCGCGACGAGCCGAGGCCACGCAGCGAAATTGATTGCGTACCGTCATTGCCATTGGTCTGGGTTGACACCGTGCTCAAGCCACCGCCATCCGACGAGGTCAGACGGTCAAGGACGTCACGGATATCCGTCAGGCCGGTGCGTTCGATGTCTGCACGGGTCAGCAGGGTAACCGGGCTGGTGGTTTCGGTGTCAACGCGCTTGATGCGCGAACCGGTTACTTCAACGCGATCCAGCGTCTTGGCTTGATCCTGGGCGAAGGCATTGCCTCCCACCGCAGCAGCCGAGGCGCCAGCAAACAACGCGAAACGGATCGCGTTGGGCAGATGCTTCATATTAGTCATTACGTTCTCTCCAACGTTCAGAGTGGAAACTCTCGATTTCGGGACAAGCCGTGAGGCAGTGGAGCGATTGCTCCAGACAGCCCGGCCCGGCGAGGATAACGCAATTTTTACGGTCATGGGAAGTGCTTTATCCGCGCCCCGGCTGTCAAACCGTCTGATCAGGTGATTGCAGGCACATCGCCATCGCACGAAATGCGCGACTTTTCTGCCATAAAATCCTTCGGGATCAATCGTCTACTGGTCGCATCGTGCCCGCTGTGGCGCGCGACGGGGAACGCTTTGATCGTTTCAGCAAACTTGCCGGCACCGGCTGGGGCAGTAGAAGCCCCAATGTCCGGTCACAGCCCAGCGACACACACTGCTGCTTGCATGCTCGAAGCCAGCGCGACCGATCACGCAGCGGAATGGGTAGCGCCGCCATCACCAACCACAGCGCGTTGCGCGGTTGCCAATCGTGGGTCAAGTGAATAACCCAGCATCTGAGAAGCATCGGCCAGCACCGGCAGCAGCGGTCTCAAGGCATCGGCGTAGTGAGCCCACCGACCCAAGCCGCGCGTGTTGATAGCCTCGGCAACCTGATGGTAGCTGTTGGTTCGAATACGGTCTCGCTGCAAAAGCGCATCGCGATGGTCAAGCATGGCTGCATCAAAGTCGAGGTTTAGCCAGGCACATAAGGCCTGCATCGTCTGTCGCGGGTCGGCAAGCAGTGTTTCGTAACGCAGCATGTGATGCGGCACAGCAAGTTGTTGCACCGTCAATTGCCATAACTCAAGCACAGCCCGGTAGATGTTTGCGCTATCGCTGAGAGTGTAGAAGTGGCAGTAGATTTCCGACAGGGTGTAGTTCTGCATGAAGTTGCTGAGCACCACGTCGGCTGGATGCCGAGCTGCAAACACGATGCGCGCCCCAGGAAACAAACGATGGATCAATGCGACATGTGGGGTGCGCATTGGCATCTTGTCGACAATCAACCGCCCCGTGCCGGCGGGTACGGCGTGGCGCCGCAAGGCATCACGATAAATCCTCCGGCAATCTTCACGCTCACTGCGTCCCATCGCTTCGAGCGCGCCAGGGTAGCCTTGCTTCGTCTGCCCCAGGTAATTCCAGACGTATTCAATCGTCGGGCGCTCTTCCAGAGATATAACCTGCGGGTGCGCAGCAAGCATGACGTCAAGCAATGTCGTCCCGGAACGGGCAAAACCCAGCAAGAAACACAGGTCGGCGCCCCGATCCTCGTCTTGATCCGATGCTGGCATGGGCGCCCCGCGCCGTACCCAATCGCTTATCGCCGCAATTTGTTTGGGGAAGTAGCCATGATCCAACCCGCGCGCACGCGGGCTACTGGCCGCCATGGCGTTACCCTTGGCAAAGGCAGCCAGGGCAGCGCCGTAATCACCTGTTCTATCCAGCACTTGCCCCAGCTCAAACTGGTATAACTGGCACCGCTGCGGCGGGAGCTTTGCAGTATCAACTTTGCGCAACAGCGCCAGTGCACCGGGCTCGTCACCGCGACGCCGTGCGAGGCGCGCAGCCTCAAGCTCCAGGATGGGGTGATTGGCGCAAGCAACATTGGCTTGCGTCAACGCTGCTTCGGCTTCTTCGATGCGATTGCTTTGTTCGAGCGAGGCGATCAGGTCACCCCAGGTTTGGGCGTCGCTCGTATCCACTGCCAATGCTTTGCGAAACCAACCCACAGCGAGGTCAGTATCCGAATCTTCTTCGCCAAGCAAGCCGAGAAAACGCATCGCCTGTATGTTTTTGGGGTCAGCGGCGTGTGCGGCCTCATAGCGCGCACGCGCGGTACTTGTATCGCGCATGGCATGGGCGCACATTCCGGCATGGATTAGTGCCTGGATATCGGCCGGCGCGTCTTCAAGCACCGCGTTGAAGCATGCCGACGCACGCTCCAGCTGGCCTTGCGCAAACAAGATTGTGCCGAGCCCCGATTGCGCAGCGCGATAACGTGGCGCCAACGCCAGCGCAGCCGCAAAAGCCCGTTCAGCGAGTTCCGCCTGCCCTTCAGCCCGCAAGACATGGCCGAGATTGCATTGCGCCTGCGCGTAACTCGGATCGTTGCTCAGTGCCGCCGCAAACGCTGCCTTGGCCTCTTCCACTCTACCGAGGTTGAACAGGGCACGGCCGCGATGGTTATGGGCGCTCGCTTCGTTTGGCACCAACGCCAGCGCTCGCTCGCAGGCATCGAGTGCGCCAAGGAAATCACGGGAATAATGTTTGCGGATTGCCAGATCAATCCACGCCGACGCCGACGCAGTTTGTTGGCGCATGACGATCAGACTCATTGCTTGCTCATCAAGGCGTTCGCCGATCAAATATTCACGCAACGCATCGCCACAGGCGCGATCCTGCAAGCAGCGGCCATGCAGCAGCTTGGTGGCATCCAGTGGATAACCTGCTTGAAAATGCGTTTTCGCCAACTCAAGCGCAACATCATGTCGCTCAGGGTTTGCCTCCAGCACTGCCAGCAAAGCATCAATTCGCGCCTCGTTGTTTGCACGGGAAATGCTGCTTGAATCGGCGGGCGCAGCAGTGGTCGACATCGCAAACTCCTCTCAAATGACATGGCGCACAAGCGCCACAATGCGAACAAATCAGGCGCGAACGGGCACCCGCTCCCATTTGATCGCAAAGGTATAACGCACCTCGAAACAGGTGCGGCTTGGCGTTCTGCCAGCATGTGTGATGGCGCCATCAAAGAGCACCAATCGCCCGGGCCGCGGGGGCACAGCGAGAGCAACACCGGTGTCGCCATCATAAAACAACGTCTCTCCACCCCAGTCGGGCTCCCAGCGCTCGCACAAATACCATAGGCTGGTCAGCTCATTGCTGCCAGGTGCGCCATCGGTGTGAGTAAGTTGTACGTCACCAAAGCTCACTGCGTTGGTATAAGCCCGATAGGGTCGATAAGGCAGGCCCTCAGCAAAATCCTGGATAGTGCGCGCAGTCAGCGTGTAAATCGGGTCACGAAGCAAACCCTGGAT
Source organism: Gammaproteobacteria bacterium HGW-Gammaproteobacteria-2 (assembly GCA_002840015.1). Taxonomy (GTDB): domain Bacteria; phylum Pseudomonadota; class Gammaproteobacteria; order Xanthomonadales; family Xanthomonadaceae. The sequence goes on from PGZE01000021.1 coordinate 50,692, forward strand.
CGGCAATTCACTGACGAGATGACGAAAGCTCGGATTGACGTCATCGCGCGCCCGTTCGGTGCGTGTGTAAGAGGCGCCATCAAGTGCCTTTACGTAGGATACGACTTCAATCGGCAGATCATCGATGATACGCAAACGCCTGCCACCGACTGAGGCATTGGTGACTCTCGCACGACCATAATCAACCAATACGGGAGATTTGACGGGAATTTCTATCGCCATGGTTGATACCTGTCCAAAGTGGCAATGGGTCATTGCCTGCGTGATTTACTCGCGATGCTGGGCATAGTGCTCCCGAAGACGCGACCCGACTCAACACTGAGCCAGGTAAACAGCCGGTGAATACTTCCCGGCCGTTGCTCATGCCGCAACGCGGCTTGCTCGGCAACACCATGGCATGGTCACGTTTCGATAGCCGCATCATTCACAGGCAAATCCCAAGGCATCTGCCAATGCCGCCAGTCCTTCAAATGCCGGTGCCAAAACTTCACCGTATACGCGCCAATGTCCCGGCGCAAAACCGGACCGTACACGGCCGCTGGCATAGGCCAACGAACGTGCAGCGGTTGCCTCCTCACGAAACTCAATGGCGGCAAAGGCACTGATTCTTGCCAATGCGCCGCTGCGATCAGATGCCACGTCGTGACTACTCAGCAGCAACAGCCGCTCGGGGCAAGCTTGGCGGAAAGCAACAAGCGGCTGCAATACATGGTGCAACCACAATGCGGCTTGCTCCACGTCAACCACGCCGTATTGCTGTGGGCAGCCAAACGCGAGCCAGTTGAGAAGCATGTCGCGCGGATCGGCGAGCAGCGCTACCAATTTTGAATGGGTGAACTGCGCCTGCAATGCTGCGTCCCAATGCGGCACCCAATCAATAATGCGGTTTGGATCATAACCCAGCGCCTCTACACCCGCCTTCCATGCAGCATACGATCCTGACGCGACCTCATTCGACGGCACCTGTTTGAAGGGATCGATGCCATCAAGGCGCGGCGCATCGGAAAATCGATCCGTCATCACCACATGCGACGCGGTAAAAGCCATTGGCGTGATCAACAGTTCGGCTGGAGTTCCCGGCAAGGTCCAAACCAGGGTAACCGGTGACTGCCCGGCATCAATGGCTTCGGCCGGCGCGAGCCGCGAGCTTGGCAGCGGTAACGCCGAAGTATGCGTCCACATGTCACGCCACGCCTGCAGCGCCTGCTTGTGCTTGCCACAGGCATCCAGTGCCAGGCCGTGCCAATGCAGCACGCTGCGCCGCGCATCGGGTTGCGTCGCCTGCTCCAGCATCCGGGTGGTTCGCTTGATCGCTTGATCGGGGCTATGTCGCAACTCGGCACGCAGCTTTACCAATTGAGCGGCAGTTTGATCCGGGTTACTTTGCAATGCCTGATCCGCATAATGCTCGGCCTGTTCGGCCTGGCCACGCAATTCAACCAATTGCGCCATTGCCTCCAGTGCCGCCGCGCTGTAGGGCTTGGCTGCAAACCAACGCTCGGTGATACCTGCAGCTACGTCAAGGTCAAACTCCTCAATGCCAAGACGCAACGCCCACAGATCATCGCGATCAGGCTGGTTGGACAAACGCTGCTCCAGCAAGTCAACGGCATCTTGCTGCCGCCCCAGCGCCACATAGGCCTGCACCGCCTTCGTGATGGCGAGCGGGTGATCTGGCACCAGATACAACAGCGCCGTATATGCTGCCGCTGCTTCTTCGGCGCGACCTGCCTGCATCAGTGCTTCGCCGCGCAAGTTGAGTGCCACCGGATCGGTGGGTACCTGCTCCACCAGAATATCCAGTTGCTCCAATGCCTGCTTGGCATGGCCCTGTTCGGTCAGCGCTCGCAGCAGCGCCCAGCGCAAGCCGCGATTGCGCGGCTGCATTTGCACGGCGGTTTGCAATGATCGCTCGGCAAAAGCGTGATAACCCTGCGCCAGAAAACACAGGCCCAGGCTGGCGTGCGCGAGTGCGCTGGACGGGGCTTTGCGCACCGCCGCTGAATACAAACCTGAGGCCTCATCCAGATTGCCGCGGCTTTGCGCTTCGATGCCACGCAAAATCAGCACATCTGCGGCTTCGTCGTCGATTCGCTCGGCGCGAATAATGTGCTGATGCGCATCGGCAAAGTCGCCGCGCGAGATTGCCAGATGCGCCAGGCTGATGTAAGCAGCAAATGCGTTAGGGTCGTTGTGAATCACCCCGCGCAAGGTTGCCTCGGCAGCATCGATGCCACTGCTGCGCGCCTGGATCGAACCCTTGGTGACATGAAACACGGTATTGTCGGGTGCCAGCACTATGGCCTGTTCGACGCTCGCCAGAGCCTGGTCAAGACGGCCCAGCGCGCCATGGCCCACCGCCAACAGATGATGGGCTTCAGCCATCTCCGGATAGCGATTCAATAGCTCGGTTGCCTGCGCAACCGCCGTTTCAAATTCACCGTGCGCCAACGATTGCAGTACCTGTTGCAACATGAGTTCAACCGCCTGTATTCAAGGTGTGAGCGAGCCCAAGTCAGCGCTGGCAATGCGATGGCACCAAAGGCACCTCTCGCGGCAGGCCAACACGGGCAAACGAGTATTGTACCCGCAGGCAACGCCTGCGGCCCAATCTGGAATGGTCAGCCCGACCCCGGTCGTTCAGGTCATTATTTGGCGCGCAAAAACCAGCCGGTGATCGCCAAGCGCGGCTGGCCGGCCCATGGCGCCACCAGCGATACGCTGTGTGGCTGCGGCACGTGGAATACCGAAAACGAGTTCCAGCGCGGCAGCAAGGTTTCGCAAATGCCGCCGGATGCATCGTGGAACTGCAGTAATCCGCCCCAATCGGGATTCCAGTCCTTGCTCAGGTTGATCACGAATGCCGCCGCGCGATTTTCCTCTCGATTCTCGTCTTCGTGCCGGGTAAGAAACTGCCCCGGAAGGTAGCGTGTGGCCTGGGCGTTGGCGGCAACAATACCGGGCACGCCGATAAACCAGCTGGCGAAATCCAGCACTTCTGCGGAGTTCAGGAAGTCGAGCACGACATGCAGCATCAGTCCTGGATCACGCCCCTCCTTTTGCGCCCGCACCAGCATGTAGCTGTCATATAAAAACTGGAACTCGCTACCGGCGCGCGCGTACGCGAGACGATGTACCTCCTGCCGCTGTGCTTCGGACATGCTTGCATACGCGTCGGCAGCGGTGGTCTTGGGCTTGCCGTCGATGCGCTCGGCAAGCGTCCAGCGCACCTCCTCACGCAGACATTGATGAATTCGCTCGGCAGCAGCGGCCTGCAAAAACCCCGGCACCTGCACCCGGCCGTGGCGGGCCAGGTGCTGGCGATATGATTCAAAATCGACATCGTTACTGATCATGCGGTGTGCCGCGGAAGTTGCTGAGTGACGTATCGTGCTACGGCGCGACGCCACACTGCAACTCTCATCATGTCGCCACGCCGCAGGCTGCTTCCTTGCAACTGCAACAAAGCAAGGCCGCAATCATTGGCACGCCTCGTGGGTTTGTTTTGCCACTACAGGCTGCCAATGCTCATGCTTGATCACGTTTCCACCCAAATGAAAGCGTGCGGCAATTTGGTAGGTGGTATCGGGTTGCACGTCGATCTCGATGGTCTTGTAGTGATCCTCGCGACGGAACTGCCGTTGCCGTTGCTGCACGGCGTTGAAGCGAACCGGCTCGATGGTTTCAGCCACGGTGAGCACTCGTTTGCCGGGTTTGACGCGCCAACTGGGCGTGTTGAGTAGCGGGGTCTTGCCATCGATGTAAATGATCCTGGCTGGATACAAGTCATCGCTGCGCGATGCGGTAAAAAAGACACTGATACGCCCGCAATTGCCGGTGGAGGCGCTGCCGCTGATCGTCATTACGTAGGCCGGCACCACCAAGGCATCGGCCCTTCCATTCAAAGCCAGCCGCTGGTCAGCGCGCCCCACGTCCAACGCCAGCTCACCGCGCTCGCGCACCATTGCGGCACGAATCACATCAAGCGGTTGTTGCACTTGCGAAATCGCATCACCATTGATCGCAAGCAAGCGATCACCGACCTGTAAACCCATTCGTTCCGCAGGCCCGCCCGGCGTCAGCGCGAGCACTGCCGGGCCAGTTGCAGGCGCCGGATCAATCACTGCGCCCAACTCGTAACGAATGCTCTCAGGTGTTGTGATCTGCAGCGGCGCTTCATCGGGGCCGGGTAACACACCAAGGTCTGCAGCGCGCAGCAACGCCAGCTCAACCTCGCCTGCCACGGCTGTCTGCGCGGTCTCTTGCGCCTGTGCAACGCCACCCGCCAGCACGCAGGCAATCATCATCGCCATCATTTTCATGTCAGTTCTCTTTTTCATGTCATCACTCCTCACATCCGCACCGGAGCCGCCGGTATCGGTGAATCCAATTGCATCACCACTGCCTCGCGCTCAGCCCATAGAACGGCCACGTGACCTTGCTCGGCGCCGCGTTGCAACGCCATCTGCAACTCACGATCAAGTGCCCGCAATTGCGCTTGCGCAGGCGCGTTGGCGTATGCCGGCGGTGTTACCTCAGGCGCAATGACCCGATTATCGCGTGCGGCAAACAGCGCCACTGCCGACAATCCCGCAGCCACCATCACCCCTGCCCACGTTGCAACTCGCGGTGTACGCCAGCGCTGTGAGTTTGCCCACGCCACTGACAACACACGTCGCTGCAAAGCAGCCGGCGGCTCGGCATCAGGCAGTCCGTGCAGGTATGCACTTACCTGCTGCCGCTCTGCCGCAGTGGGCAACTTGTCAAAATCAGTGGTCATGACTCTTCCTCCAACCAGGTGTGCAAGCGCGCGATACTGCGCGCGAGTAAGGTTTTCGACCAACTTGCGGTTTTACCAAACATGGCTGCAATTTCCGGATGTGAATATCCTTCCATTTCATGCAGCAACACGACGCTGCGAGCATCCGGCGCAAGCCTGCGCAAAAGGCCCACGGCATCCAGAGATGTGCCTGGTTCGATGGCGACCGCCGCCATGGTGTCGATCACTTCGGCCGCAACCTGAGGCCGTTGTTTACGCATGTGGTCGATCACGGCATTGGCCACCAGCCGCTTGAGCCAGGCCGCCACCGGGGCGTCACCACGAAACCCAGGCAATGCTCGGGCAGCCCGTAAAAATGCTTCCTGCACCATGTCTTCTGCTGTGGCAGGGTGCGCGGTCATGCGCAATGCCAGCGTGTAAAGCGTACGTGCGTGGCGTTGATACAGCCCCGCCAATGCCTCGGACTCGCCAGCTTTGGCGCGAGCAACCAATGCCGTATCGTCGAGTTCCATAGTCACGGTTATTGTGTTCATTACCCTGACTAGACGGATCAAGGTGCGCATCCGTCGCAGCGCAACGCATCATCCGATGAGTCAAACCGCTTGATGGCAGCAACCTGGATGGGGCATCGTACGCTCAGCATGCCGGCGATGCCGTGTGGAGAATACCGCGATGACACCCATTTCCACCTTGTTTGCAGTCCCATGCGTTTCGGTAATACACCCCGATCCGCACGAGCTCAATCGACAATTACGCGAACTGTTCATTGCGCGCGAAGGCGAGGGCCAGCGCTATGCCAACCCCAATCCACTGGTGCTGCGCAATAATGCATTGTTTGAGAGCAATTTTGACCTGTTTTCCTGGCCAGAACCCTGCGTACAGGAGCTCAAGTCCTATTGCTGGCAACACTTGCAATCGATCATCGCGCAACTCAATCGCTATGATGAAATCACCATGGCACGCTTGCGTATCCATGCCGATTGCTGGTATCACGTCACCCGAAAGGGCGGTTACTTCACCACCCACAATCATCCGATGGCCAGTTGGTCTGGCGTTTATTGCGTAGCATCAGGGGCGGATGTCAGCGAACCGGCCGACAGTGGCATCCTGTCGTTTCCCAACCCCAACACCGCGGCCTCGATGTTCAATGATGCCGGCAACTCGGCAATGGCGCCGCCCTATTCGTTTGGCGCGATGAACTTCAAACTCAAGCCCGGACAGTTGGTGCTGTTCCCATCCTGGGTGCTGCATGAAGTGAAACCGTACCTTGGGCCACGCGAGCGGATCACGGTTGCCTTCAATACCTGGTTCAGCCTCGCTGAGAAATGAATGCCACGCCCTGGCAGCTGAGCGGATTCAGAACGCGCGAATCGGCCCTTGCCGGATCCACGAAGTCGCCAGCCATTTTTCGCCGAAACCTACCGGCTCGCCGGCGTGCAAGCTGTTCGGATCGGGTTGACCCTCAGGGCCCAGGTTGGCGAACACCACCGCGCTGCCCTGCCGGGGCTGAACACGCACACCCACTTTGGGGAAAACCGTCGCGCCACCTTGCATGCCCTCGTTGAGGTAGCAACACACGGTAGTCACCCGTTGCCGACCAGGGCCGGCAAGGCCCGGGTCGTTGGGCGAGAGGTAATCGCGGTGCGGCCGGTATTGTTCGCCAGGGGCATAATGCAACACCACCAGCGGCTCGAAATACGATAGCGGCGGATTGCCCGCAGCTGCTGCGAAACGCAACTGGATCAGCCGCAGGCTGACATCTTCCAGCGACGGAACAAAATTGGCATCGCGGCTGGTGCGTAAACCAGCGCTCAGCGGCTCACCTGTCAACGGGTCTACCACCAGTGAGCGCTTCAAGTGCCGTGAGCCACAATAACGCAGCAAACGGCACTCCTCGACGTTGAGCAAATTATCCACCCGGCAGATTGCCGGGCTTTCGCACAACAGTGTTGCTGTGCCCATAGTCGGCGTCAGCGACAAAGGCAATCGTGCCCAGTCTGGCTCAGCGCGTGCAATGCCCGGCGTCGATGCGTCGTCACTATGTCTGCCTTTAGTTCCGGTGACGCTTTCCACCGCGATGCCTGCTCGGACGGCCAGCTTTACCAATTGCTGGGCGCGCACGGGGTCGCGGCCGGCACCGTACCCTTGCTGCAAACGGTGCGCCAGTAACGCGGCCGCAACGGCATCACCCTGTTCTACCGCACGTTCCAGGCACCACACCGCAGCAGCTTGCGCGCCGTCGAGCTCGCTGCGGCCAAATGCCACTGCCGCGCTGCGCAACGCAGGACTGAAGCCTCGTTGCGCACTGCGTACCAGCCAGCGATGGATCGATGCCGCATCAACAGGCAACAGCACATTGCCCAGTGCAATCATTGCCAGCGCATAATCGGCATCGGGTGCGCCACCCAATGCATCGGCCTCGCGCAACAGATCCAAAGCGGAGCATGGCTCTGCGGGCACCCCAATGCCAAACAGCAGCTCGATGCCACGTCTGGCAAGTCCGCCGGCACGCGATGCAGGGTCAGGAATGGACATGACTTGGCAAGACCGAACCTCGGAATTGATCTCGGGAAATCATAACGTAGCGCACAGCCAGGCTACGATTACAGCCTGACCGGTGACAACGGCCAATTACCTTCAGCTGTTAGATGTTACGCCGACCCACGGCCGATACTCAGCCACCCAACGCCGCCTCCACCCGATCCAGCTCCGCCGTCAGTGCGGCTGGCAGGCGCTCGCCGAAGGTTTGCAGGTAGTCGCGCACCGCAGCGATCTCGGCTTTCCAGGCGTCACGATCCACCGCCAGCAGCTGCCCGAGTTGATCGGGGTTGCAATCGAGCCCGTCGCAGTTGAGGTCTTGCGCATGCGGCAGCAGGCCGATCGGCGTATCCACTGCGTCGGCATCACCCTGGATACGACGAATCATCCACTCCAGCACGCGCAGGTTGTCGCCGAAGCCCGGCCACAGGAATTGGCCATCAGCATCCTTGCGGAACCAGTTGACGTGGAAAATCTTCGGCAACTTGGTCTCGGGCTGCTCGAAGCTGAGCCAATGCGCGAAGTAGTCGGCGAAGTTGTAGCCGCAGAACGGCTTCATTGCCATCGGGTCGCGGCGCACCACGCCCACCGCGCCGGTGGCAGCGGCGGTGGTCTCCGACGCCATCGCTGCACCCAGCAGCACGCCATGGCACCAGTCGCGTGCTTCAAACACCAGTGGCACCAGCGATTCGCGGCGGCCACCGAACACGATTGCCGAGATCGGCACGCCGTGTGCATCTTCCATGCGCGGCGAATAGCTGGGGCATTGCCGGGCACTGACGGTGAAGCGTGAGTTGGGATGCGCCGCCGCACCGTTGCCCGGATCAAAGGGCCGGCCACGCCAGTCGAATGCCGGTACCCGTTTGTCCAGCCCTTCCCACCACGGCTGGTTGTCGTCGGTGAGCGCGACATTGGTGAAGATGGCATCGTGATGCAACATCTCGACGGCATTGCGATTGGTCTTGTTGCCGGTGCCGGGCGCGACGCCAAAAAACCCGGCTTCGGGATTGATCGCCCACAGTCGGCCATCGGCGCCGGGCTGCATCCAGCAAATGTCATCGCCCAGGGTCCACACCTTCCAGCCGGCTTCGCGGTAGGCCTGCGGCGGAATCAGCATGGCCAGATTGGTTTTGCCGCAGGCGGAGGGAAACGCGGCGGCAATATAATGCGTTTCGCCGGCCGGGGTCTGGATGCCGACGATCAGCATGTGCTCGGCCAACCAGCCCTCGTTACGCGCCTGCCACGAGGCAATACGCAGGGCATGGCATTTTTTGCCGAGCAGGGCGTTGCCGCCGTAGCCCGAACCGTAGCTCTTGATCGTGAGTTCTTCGGGGAAGTGCATGATGTAGCGGCGCTCGGGGTCGAGCTCGCCGATCGAGTGCAGGCCTTTGACAAAATGCCCGTCGCGCTCGATCCGCGCCAGCGCCGCAGCGCCCATGCGGGTCATGATCCGCATGTTGGCCACCACATACGGGCTGTCGGTGATTTCGACCCCGCAGCGTGCCAGCGGTGAGTCGATCGGGCCCATGCAGTACGGCACCACATACAGGGTGCGGCCACGCATGCAGCCGGCAAACAACGCATCGATGCGGGTATGGCCTTCATCCGGGGCCAGCCACAAGTTGTTGGGGCCAGCGTCGTCGCGGTTTTCGGTGCAGATGAAAGTGAGGTGCTCGACCCTGGCCACATCATCCGGGTGTGAACGATGCAGGTAGCAATCCGGGTGGGTTTGCGGGTTCAGCGGCAGCAGGTCACCGTTATCGAGCATGCCGGCCGTGAGCGCGCGGCGTTCGTCATCGGAGCCGTCGCACCAGTGAATGTGCGCGGGTTGGGTGAGGCGGGCAACGGTTTCGACCCAGTGGGTCAGTGCAGGCAACGAACTGGGCATGAACGAACCTTGTCGGTTTAAAGGAAATGGGTCAGGTTATGTCGCTGCAACCGGAATCAAGGTTGTCATCACATGCTCGACGTAGGCGTCGTATTCATCGTGATGCAGGCGCGCTTGCTGAGATTGCAGGCTCAGTTGCAGGAATCCGACGTAGGCAGCATAGGTGAGGCGCGCGCGATGTTGCGCCTCGACCCGGCCCATGCCGGCCTGACGATAGGACGCGGTGAGGTAATCCAGGCGGCGTTTGGACACCCGCTCGATCACCGGCTGCACCACCGGATGGTCCAATGCCTTGAGCAGTTCGGAATAGATAATGTGTGAGCGGGCTTCGTGCGCCACCAGTTTGAACAGTGCGCGCATCCGCTCGCGCGGGTCGGAAATGGCCTCAAGGGTGCCGAATACCGCTTCCTGCTCGTAGGCCTCCCAACGGCTGAGCGCGGCCTCCAGCAAGGCTTCGCGCGATGGGTAGTGCCAGTAGAAGCTGCCCTTGGTGACACTGAGCCGGCGCGCCAAAGGCTCCACCGCGACCGCTGCAATGCCGCTTTCGGCAACCACGTCGAGCGCAGCGCGGGCCCAGTCCTCGGCGCTCAGGCGCGCGGGCTTGTCAGTCTTGGTCATCGTTTTAGCCATCGGCGCAGTGTAACCATATGTTGGGCACTGGCAAGCCGTCGTGAGTGTCGCCCTCAGGCTGGGCTCCCACAAAGGCGCTCGTGTGGGAGTCGGCCTGCCGGCGAACAACGTCGCGAAAGCTTCGCGCGCAGAGCCCGCCCCAGACTTGATCTGGGGCGCGCTCCCACAAAAGCAAGTATGGCTGTCGCCCACAGGGCGGCCTCTCCCACAGGCACGTCGAATTGACAAGCAACGCCCGCCTTACCATACTGCGCAGTATGGTAAAGTCGGATACTGCCGCTGGGATGCACGCCACCTCGCAAGCGCTGCGGATACCAAGCGCCGACGGTTTGCTGCTGGCCGCCGAGCGCTGGCCAACGCACGGGCCCGAGGTGCTGCTGGCACATGGCTTCGGGCAGACCCGGCAATCGTGGCAGGGCACCGCCGGCAGCCTGGTTGCCAGTGGCTATTCGGCGCTGAGTTTTGATGCCCGCGGCCACGGCGAAAGCGGCCGCAATGCGCCGATGCTGCGCTATCAGCCCGAACAATGGGTCGCTGATCTGCGCGCAATCGCCACCCAGATGCCCGCACCACGGCTGCTGATTGGCGCTTCGATGGGTGGCCTGACCGGGTTGATGGCACAGGCCGAGCACGCGCTGTTTGATGCGATGGTGCTGGTGGACATCACTCCGCGCTGGGAGTCGGAGGGCTTCGCCCGCATCGTCGCGTTCATGAGCGCGCACCCGGACGGGTTTGATGACACTGAACATGCCGCCGACGCGATTGCCGGCTACCTGCCGCAACAGCGTGTACGCAAGCGTCCGGAACAGCTTGCCTCGCTGCTGGTGAAGCGCGACGATGGGCGTCTGGTTTGGCATTGGGATCCGCGCATGCTGACCGACCTACCCATTCAGAGCGAACCGATCCAGCGCCGCGTGGTCGAAGCTGCGCGGCAGATCACCGTTCCGTTGTTGCTGATCAGCGGTGGCCAAAGCGATCTGGTGTCCGAGCAGACCGTGGCCGAGTTTCTGCAACTGGTGCCACACGCCCAGCACCAGCGTATCGACAAGGCCAGCCATATGGTGGCTGGCGACGACAATGCGGCCTTCACGGCCGCCATTCACGCTTTTCTTACGTCCCCTGCGGCTCGCGCCGCGCTGTGTACCGGAGAACACCGATGAGCATCGTGCTTCCGTTTCTTGCTATTGCCGTGGCCGGCGCGTTGGCCGCCTATCACCGCATGCCGCTGCTGTTCTGGGCGCTGCTTTCAGCCGCGCTGCTGACCGGCTCGGCATTTGCCGGCGCCAACCCGGTCGCGCTCTGGATCGCGGTGATTGGCCTGGTCTTGATTACCGTGCCGCTGTTGATCGCGCCGTTTCGGCGCAGCGCGATCACCACGCCGCTGCTGAAGTTTTACACCCGCATCCTGCCGCCACTGTCGGCTACCGAGCGCACTGCACTGGAGGCAGGCACGGTCGGCTTTGAGGGCGAGCTGTTTTCCGGCAAGCCCAAATGGCGTGATCTGCTCGATCAGCCCAAGCCGCAACTGAGTGCGGAAGAACAGGCATTCCTCGATGGCCCGTGCGAGCAGGTGTGCGCCTTGATCGATGATTGGGAAATCACCCACGAGCGCGCCGACCTGCCGCCGAAGGTGTGGGAATACCTGAAGCAGCACAAATTCTTTGGCATGATCATTCCCAAGCAGTACGGGGGCCTGCAGTTCTCGGCGCTGGCGCATTCGCGGGTGCTGCAAAAGCTGGCGTCGATCTCGACCACGGTCAGCTCGACGGTGGCGGTACCCAACTCGCTGGGCCCGGCCGAATTGCTGCTGCACTACGGCACCGAGGAGCAGAAAAACCATTACCTGCCGCGCCTGGCCGATGGCCGTGACATCCCCTGCTTCGCGCTGACCGGCCCGCATGCCGGCTCGGACGCCACCTCGATCCCTGATTACGGCATCGTCTGCACCGGCAAGTGGAACGGCGCTGAAGTGGTCGGCATCCGCCTGACCTTCGACAAGCGTTACATCACCCTGGCACCGGTTGCGAGCGTGGTCGGCCTGGCGTTCCGCATGTACGACCCGGACGGCCTGCTCGGCGAGACCAAGGACATCGGCATCAGCCTGGCGCTGATTCCGCGCGACACCCCCGGGCTGGAAATCGGCCGTCGCCACTTCCCGCTCAATGTGCCGTTCCAGAATGGCCCGGTGCGCGGCAAGGACGTGTTCGTGCCGCTGTCGGCATTGATCGGCGGCCCGGACATGGCCGGCCAGGGCTGGCGGATGCTGGTTGAGGTGCTGTCGGTGGGCCGCGCAATTTCGCTGCCATCCAATGCCACCGGCGCGATGAAGATCGGTGCGCTGGTCACCGGCGCCTATTCGCGCATCCGCAAGCAATTTGGCATTTCGATTGGTCGCTTCGAGGGCGTCGAGGAAGCACTGGCGCGCATCGCCGGCCACACCTACGCAATGAGCGCGCTGACCTTGTCCACGGCGGCAGCGGTGGATCGCGGCGAGAAGCCGTCGGTGCCGTCGGCGATCGCCAAATATCACGCCACCGAAATCAGCCGCGAAGTGGTCAAGGACGCGATGGACGTACACGGCGGCAAGGGCGTCATCCTCGGCCCGCGCAACTACCTTGGCCGCGCCTGGCAGGGTTCGCCAATTGCAATCACAGTGGAGGGTGCCAATATCCTCACCCGCAGCATGATGATCTTCGGCCAGGGCGCCATCCGCTGCCATCCGTGGGTGCTCAAGGAAATGCAGGCGGCACAAGACCCGGATCGCGCTGCCGGCCTGCGCGCATTCGACCATGCCCTGTTCAGCCATATCGGCTTTGCCATTTCCAATGCCGTGCGCAGCTTCTGGCTCGGGCTCACCTTCGCCAATTACGGCAGCGCGCCGGGCGACAAATACACCGCCCGCTACTACCGCAAGCTCAACCGCTATTCGGCCAATCTGGCGCTGGTTGCCGACACCTCGATGCTGCTGCTCGGCGGCAAGCTCAAGTTCAAGGAAAGCCTGTCGGCGCGTCTGGGCGACGTGCTCAGCGGCCTGTATATCGCCAGCGCCATGCTCAAGCGCTACGAGGATGAAGGCCGGCCAACCGACGAGCAGCCATTGCTGGCATGGGCCTTCCATGATCGCGCCCATCGCATCGAACTGGCGTTGTCGGCGGCGCTGCGCAATTTCCCGATCCGCCCGGTCGGCTGGTTGCTGTGGCTGCTGGTGTTCCCGTTCGGTCGGCGTGCGCAGGCACCGTCGGATCGCCTCGGCCACCGTGCGGCGGCGTTGCTGATGTCACCCTCGGCAGTGCGCGATCGCCTCGGCGAAGGGGTGTATCTGACCCCAGGCGCGCACCACCCGGCTGGCCGCATCAATGCCGCATTGGCAAAAGCCATTCTGGCCGAGCCGGTCGAGCGCAAATTCCTCAAGGCGCTGAAAAACAGCGATATCGAGGCGCTGGAGTTTGAGGATCAACTGAGCGAAGGCGTCAAGGAAGGCTGGATCAGCGCCGATGAGCGCCGTCTGCTTGAAGAACTGCGCGCGATCACCCTGGATGCGATCACCGTGGATGACTTCGACCCGGCTGACCTCGGTGCTGGCAAGCACAGCGCAGTCGCTCGGGTTGAGAAAGCGGCATGAACGTTGCTGTCGGCACTGGGTTGGTGTTGGCGGCCATAACCGGTCAACTGTTATTGTGAGCCGTCATCTACCCGATGGATTCCACCATGCTCAGTCGCGTTCGCCTCGTCGTGTTGCTCGTTGCCACGTTGCTGCTCACTGCCTGTGGCGGCGGCGGTGAGATCCGGCGGGTCTATCCACCGCAGGCCACCATCCAGCAGCTCACCCTGCAGGCCGATGGCCAGTGGTCGCTCAATGTGCGCATCGAAAACTTCAGTAATGTCAGTGCGCGCATCGACAACATCGACCTGAGGATGCAGGTCGATGGCATCGCTGCCGGCACGATTACACTCAAGCCAAAGCGCCAAATCGCAGCAAACTCGGTCGAGATTTTCACCCTCGCCCTGCAACCCTCGCCCGCAGCACTCGACGCAGCCGCGCTGGCACAAAGCGACCGTCGCGGCCTGCGCTACCGGCTTGACGGGCACCTCATCACCAGCGACCCGGATGATCGCTACCCAACCGAGTTTGAAAGCGTGCT
>PGZE01000022.1:0-9043 GCA_002840015.1 Gammaproteobacteria bacterium HGW-Gammaproteobacteria-2
TGGCAACGAGCGCCGCCAGCAACGCGCCATCGCCAGCCAGTACGACCTGTGCGGCATGGTGTTCGCCGATAGCGCCACCGAACGCGTGGTGACGATGGCTTGCCAGGTGGCGCGCGCGCCGGTACCGGTGTTGATCCGCGGCGCCAACGGCAGTGGCAAGGAGTGCATCGCGCGCATCGTGCAGGCCAATTCCAGCGTGCGCGATGGCCCATTCGTTACGGTCAACTGTGGCGCGCTGCCGTCGGAACTAGTCGAGGCCGAGTTGTTCGGCGCCGATGCCGGCGCCTACACCGGCGCCAACAAGGCGCGCGAGGGCAAGTTCGAAGCCGCCGATGGCGGTACCCTGTTTCTCGACGAAATCGGCAACCTGCCGCTGGCCGGGCAGATGAAGCTGCTGCGGGTGCTGGAAACCGGCCGCTTCGAGCGGCTGGGCTCCAATCGCGAACGCCAGGTGCAGGTGCGGGTGATCAGCGCGACCAACGCCGACATCGGCACGATGATCCGCGCCGGGCAGTTCCGTGAAGACCTGTACTACCGCCTCAACCTGATCGAGCTGGTGCTGCCGCCGCTACACGAACGCCCCGCCGACATCGTGCCGTTGGCGATTCATTTCCTCGAACCGGGCAAGCAACTGGCGCCGTCCGCGTTGAGCGCGCTGCAACGCTACCCGTGGCCGGGCAATGTGCGCGAGCTGAAGAATGTGATTCAGCGCGCCTGTCTGTTGGCTGCTGGTGCCGGTATCGAAGCACGGGATCTGGGCTTGTCGAGCATCGCGGTTGCTACCACCAACGCCGACAGCGAACCCGACCGTGCCGCCATCGAAGCGGCGCTGGGCCATGCCGGCGGCAACATCAGCCAGGCCGCTGCCGAACTCGGGCTGAGCCGCCAGGCCCTGTACCGGCGCATGGAGCGGTTGGGGCTGTCGCGCGGATGAAGCAATGATCGCCCAACGTCGCCGCTTTTCGCTGGCCGGCAAACTGGCATTGGCATTGGCGCTGTGGACCGCGTGCTGGCTGGCGTTGCAATGGTGGTTGCTGCGGCAGTTTCCGGATTTCGACACGGTGCTGGCAGTCGTACTCGCGATGCTGATGCTGCTGTCGACGCTCGCCTTCAGCCGCCGCCTGCTGCGTGCCGTACTGTCGCTGTTTCGCGCACTCAGCGGCACCGTGAGCAGCTATCGCGACAACGATTTCAGCTTCGGCATCGTCTGGGATGGCAACGATGAGCTCGGCGATCTGGTGGCTGCGCACAACGCGCTCGGCGCGGCGCTGCGCGAGCAACGCCTCAGCCTGGTGCAGCGCGAGTTGCTGCTCGACACCATGGTGCAGAACACGCCTGTGGCGATGCTGCTGATCGCACCCGGCGGGCACGTGGTGTTCGCCAACCTGAGCGCACGGCGCCTGCTCAATGAGGGCCGCAAGCTTGAAGGCTACACGCTCGATGCCTTGCTGCAAAACGCGCCGGCGTCGCTGGCCGAGGCGGTGGCGCGGCCGGGCGATGGCCTGTTCGTGATTCGACCAGACTCCGCAGACACCGCCGATGATGATGAGGTGTACCACCTGGCGCGCAAGCATTTCGGCCTCAATGGGCGTCCGCACGAGCTGCTGTTGCTGCGTCAGCTCACCAGTGAATTGCGCCGGCAGGAAGTGCAGACCTGGAAGAAGGTGATCCGGGTGATCTCGCACGAGCTCAACAACTCGCTGGCACCGATCGCCTCGCTGGCGCATTCGGGCGCCGAGCTGATCCGGCGCGAGCAGGTTCAACGCATCGAATCCATCTTCGCCACCATCGAAGAGCGCGCGCGTCATCTGGAAGCCTTCATCAACGGTTACGCCCGTTTTGCCAAGCTGCCGACGCCGCGTGTGCAAGCATTGCAGTGGCCCGCGTTTATCGAGCGTCTGCATCATCATGCGCAATTCGTACTGGAAGGCGAACTGCCGCTCACACCGTTGCGCGCCGATGCTGCGCAACTGGAACAGGCGCTACTCAACCTGATCAAGAATGCGCATGAATCGGGCTCCGATCCGCAGCAGGTGCAGTTGCGCGTGCGCGAAATTACGCGTGGGACACGCATCGAGGTGATGGATCGCGGCAACGGCATGAGCGAGGCCGTGCTGGCCAACGCGCTGGTTCCGTTCTACTCAACCAAACGCAGCGGTACCGGCCTTGGCCTGGCGCTGGCGCGCGAGATTGCCGAGGCCCACGGCGGCAGCATCAGTCTGAGCAATCGCACCGATGGCGGATTGATCGTGGCGCTGACGTTGCCGGCAGCTTAAGCCGCCCAAGGCCCAAACGCTGGTCGAGCCCGCAAAGTGCGCAGGCATCGGATGGGAAGCAATCCCCTTTGCGATCTTGACGTACTTTGCGGCCCGCTACACTGTTGCCCCGATATGGCCCGGCCCTCATCGAGGGCCGACATTGGCGCGCAACTCAGGGCTTGCGCTGCGGCCGCTGCCATCCCGGCAGGCTGACCTGGCGCGCGCGCGATACGGTGAGCTGACCCGCGGGCGCATCCTTGCTGATGACCGAACCGGCGCCGATGGTGGCACCTGCACCCACGGTGACCGGCGCCACCAGCGCGCTGTTGGAACCGATGAAGGCGCCATCACCGATGTCGGTGCGCGATTTGTTGACCCCATCGTAATTGCAGGTGATGGTACCGGCGCCGATGTTCACCCGCTCGCCGATGTGTGCATCACCCAGATAGCTCAAATGGTTGGCCTTGCTGCCCTTGCCCAGCCGGGCTTTTTTGGTTTCGACGAAATTGCCGACATGGACCTGATCAGCGAGATCGGTGCCCGGCCGCAAACGCGCGAACGGGCCGATCACGCAATCGTTGCCGCTGATGACGCCATCGAGATCGCAATGCGCGCGCACCACCGTACCGGCAGCCAGCGACACATCACGCAGGCGGCAGAACGGGCCGATGCTGACGCCCTCGCCGAGCACCACGTGGCCTTCGAGAATCACATCGACGTCGATCTGCACATCGCGCGCAACCGACACCACACCGCGCACGTCCACCCGCGCCGGATCGGCCAGCCGCGCCCCTGCCAGGCACAGCTCGCGCGCCATGCGCAGTTGATAGCGGCGCTCCAGCTGTGCCAGCTCCCACAGATCGTTGGCGCCGGCACAATCGCCGGTATCGGCCAGCGGCACCAGCAACGCCGGCTCGCCTTCGTCGGTGGCGAGCGCGAAAATGTCGGTAAGGTAATACTCGCCCTGGGCGTTGTCGTTGCGTACCGCCGCCAGCCACGCACGCAGACGCCGCGCATCCACTGCGATCAATCCGGTATTGATCCGTCGCACGGCACGTTCTTCAGCGCTGGCATCGCGCTGTTCGACCACCGCGCGCACGCGGCCGTTGCCATCGAGCAGCACACGACCATAACCGGTCGGGTCATCCAGTTCCGCCACCAGCACAGCCAGTGCGGCGGGCGCCTTCGCCAATTGTTGCAAGGTGGCTACGGTAACCAGCGGCACATCGCCATACAGCACCAGTACCCGTGCATCGTCCGGAATCAGCGGCAGCGCTTGCGCGACGGCGTGCCCGGTACCGAGGCGCTGCGCCTGTTCCACCCAGTTGACCCCTTCGGCATCACTGAACTGGGCACGCACCTGCTCGCCGCCATGGCCGTACACCACATGCACCGCATCGGGCGACAGCGCACGCGCGGCGTCCAGCACATGGCGCAACATCGGCCGGCCGGCGATCGGTTGCAGCACCTTCGGCAGCGTCGAACGCATCCGCTTGCCCTCGCCCGCGGCGAGGATCACCACATGTAAACTGGCGTCCATGATTGCTCCGGTTTTCCTGTTGGCCATTCTATGTCGCGCATGTGCTCTGGGTACAACGTCAGTCGCGTTGGCGAGCGGCCTTGTCTGAGACACATCCAATGAATCAGCTGCTGCGCCAGAGCACGAGTTATATCGTTGTCGGGTTGCTGCAATTGGCGCTCGACACGCTGCTGTTTGTCGCGCTCACCGCAGTGGGCATTAGCCCCGCAATCGCCAACCCGTTGGCGCGCGCCAGCGCCGCGGGCGTGGGCTTCTGGCTCAATGGCCGACATACCTTTGCCGATGCTGCCGGGCCACGTCTGGGCGCACAGCGATTCTGGCGCTTTGCAATCACCTGGGTCAGCCTGACGGTCATCAGCACCCTGGCCATAACGCTGGTAACACAGCATCTGGGTTTGCACGCAGCGTGGCTGGGCAAGCCGCTCATCGAGGCATTGCTGGCAATTATCAGCTTCATCGTGCTGCGTCAGTGGGTATTTCGCGCATGATCCGGGGCATGGCGGTTGTGTTGAGTTGGCCAGGATTTCAAACGACGTTGCAATTGCGCATATTCAGGAGGGTTTGATGCGCGTTCTGATTGGACAGGCTACCCGCTTCACCGTGGTCGGTGTTGTGCTGATGGGGATCGATACCGGGATGTTCAGCCTGTTGCATTGGCTGGGTATTGCATTGTTGCCTGCAAACACGGCTGCACGCGTGATTGCCGCACTGGCCAGCTTCTATCTCAATGGTCGCTACAGTTTTGCCGGCCACGGCGAAACGCGTCCGCATGCGCTCCGGTTGGGGCGCTACGTGATCTGGTGGTTGGTAATGACCGCGATCAGCACCGGGGTGCTGTGGGCCTGCCACCACTCATTGGGCGAGCAGTCGGTTTACATCGCCAAGCCGGTGGTCGAGTTCGTGTTGGCTGTCATTGCGTTCTTCGTGTCACGGCACTGGATTTATGCGTGAGGCGCAGTGCTCGTTGCGGTAGGGACTCGGATCTTCGTGATTGATGGGTTTAGGTCGCTTCGCGACTCGTCCTTCGGTCCGTCTTCGGTGCTCGGTTGCTGTGCCTTTTGAATGACGAAAACACATTTGCGCAGAGCATCTCTAACCGAATGCTCGCAAGGTATTGACATAAAAAAGGATTCAACGAATATGAACGCACTCTCTCAGACGTTGAACCGATGATGATCCTTGCAACACTATGCGGTTGCGCCCGGCTCGCATGACGCACGCCACGGACGTCGCCAAGGACGGCATACCCTCCTCGCCCCCCGATATCCGCTCGCCTCGCTGGTTCGCGATGATCGCGCTGATCGCGGCCGGTCCGCTGGCTGTTGCCATCGGTTTCGTTCATGCGCGGATGTGGCTGCACCTTCCGTGGCAGCGACTGGCGCTGTCGCTGGAGCTTGCGCTGCTGGCGACCGTGATCGCATGGCCGCTGCGGCGCTATGCGCGCCTGCCCTGGTCACTGGCGCTGATGATTGTCTGGTCTGCGGCGCTGCTGCTGTTCGTCGGCCCGCTACCGGTTTTTGCGTCGCTGCTGCTGGCGTCGGCTGCGCTCGCGGTGGGCACCTGGTTGGTTCCAGCAGGTATGCCGGCGCGCGCGCCCGTCGCGCTGTGCGTGGGCCTGACCCTGATCGGTGGCGTCGCCGGCTGGACGCTCAGCTGGCCGCTGCACTCGACAGCCGCCTGACCTCGGTGCTGGGCGAAGCCATTACCGGCCTTCGCAGCGCGGTCGAACAAGCTCCGCGCTGGTCGGCATTCGCGGTGATGCTGTTTGGCCTGGCCTCGACCGCTTGCTGGCTCCCAACCATGCAGTTCGACGACCTGACCTACCACCTTGGCCTGCCCAGTCACCTGCTGCTGTATGGTCGTTACCAGCCCCAGCCGGCGCACCAGATTTGGTCTTTCGCGCCGTGGCTGGGTGACGTACTGCAAGGAATTGCCACGCTGCTGGCCCGCGAGGACGCGCGCGGCGCGATCAACGCGCTATGGCTGGCGCTGATTGCGCAGCTGTCGTGGTCCGCCAGTGCGGCGCTCGGAGCCAGGCCGGCCGAACGCTGGGCCTGTGTCGCTCTGATCGGCAGCTTTCCGCCACTGGTGTGGATGGCGGCGGGCATGCAGACTGAACTTCCCGCCACCGCGTTGCTACTGGCGGCGTTGGTGGTGTCGACCGCGCGCGAACCGCGCTGGCTGTGGCCAGCTGCCGTTCTGTTTGCCGGCTTGCTCGCGCTGAAGACCATGCATGCGTACGCTGCCATCCCGCTCGGTGTCTACGCGCTATGGCATCACCGGGCGCGAGCTGGCGTAAGTGCGTTTGCCGTCGCCTGCGCTCTGGCGCTGCTGGTGGCAGGTTCAAGCTACTTGCAGGCATGGTGGCATACCGGAAATCCGTTGATGCCGCTATTCAATAACCTGTTCCAATCGCCTTACCTGCCCGCCGAAGCCTATCGCGACCTGCGCTGGTATACCGGCTTCAGTCTGGCGCTGCCATGGCTGATGACGTTCGATACCCCACGCTATGTCGAGGCGTTCAACGGCGGCATCGGCTTTACATCAATTGCGCTTGCCGGGGTCTGGCTAGTGGCGCTGCTGCGAAAACGCGGGCGCGGCATCGCGATTGCCCTGACGCTGGTTGTGTGGCTACCGTTGCTACCAATGCAGTATGCCCGCTACACCTATCCAGGACTGATCCTGCTTGCAGTGCTGTTGGTCGTTCGTGGCCAGGACTTGCTCGGTCGCCGCGGATTCGCCTGGCTATTCGCTGGTGTCTGCATTCTCAACCTTGCTTTCCAGGCCAACTCGGGTTGGCCGCATCATTCCTCCGCGCTCAAGCGGACGATCCGTTCCTTTGGCGATGAAGAAGCGATATTTCGGCTCTACGTTCCGGAACGAATCTTGATCCGGCACCTTCCCGAGAACGACGATGGCATCGTGCTGGCCACCGACCCGGGCCGTGTATTCATCGCCGAACTGGGCCGGCGAGGGCGCGGTGTGCTGGAGCACGATCCCGAATTGAACGCTGCACGCAAACGCGCCGAGAGCGACACGAGCGGCAAGTCGTGGCGCGCGTTGTTTGAAACCAGCGGCGCGCGCTGGATCATGATCGTGCCGGCGAAAGCATCGATTCCACTTCACACCGCACTCGCGCTGGCAGGCGCGCAGCGAGTCGATGTGGTGGGTGACGCCGAACTGTGGCGTCTTGACGAATCGTCTCCGTCGACATCGCTACCTGTTGACTTCCCACTACCACCACGCCCGATCCATCACTAACGCCATGCCAGAACCCACACCCAACATCGTCGTCGTCATACCTTGCTATCGGATTGGCAGCGGGGTGCTCACTCTGCTTGCGCGGATTGGCGAGGAAGTGTCATCCATTATCGTGGTAGACGATGCATGTCCACTGAAAACCGGCGAGTGCGTGCGTGCGAGTTGCCACGATCCGCGCGTAATGGTGCTCATCCACGCCGAGAACCAAGGCGTCGGTGCGGCGGTGGCAACCGGCTACCGTGCCGCACTGAATGCAGGAGCCGACATCGTGATCAAGCTCGACGGCGACGGCCAGATGAACCCGTCGCTGATCCCCGCTCTGATCCGCCCGATCATTGCCGGCAGTGCCGACTACGTAAAGGGCAATCGCTTCCACCGCCTCAGTTATCTGCGCGCAATGCCGGCAACGCGCGTATTGGGGAACGCCTGCCTGTCATTGATGACCAAAGCGTCGAGCGGATATTGGCAGCTTTTCGACCCAACCAACGGCTTTACCGCCATCCATGCCGCAGTTCTGGAAGAGATCAATCTCGATCGCCTTGCGCGGCGCTATTTTTTCGAATCCGACCTGCTCTACCACCTTAATCAAATGCGCGCGGTAGTCGCCGAACTGCCGATGACGGCTGTGTACGGCAAGGAGGTATCGAGCCTGCGGCCCGGACGGGTAATCGGTCCGTTTCTCGCTGGCAACCTCTACAACCTGTTCCGGCGAATTGGCTACGGCTACTTCCTGCGCGGGTTTTCCATCGCCTCGCTCGAACTGCTGGCATCGCTGCCGTTACTGTTGTTCGGGCTGGGTTTTGGCACCTGGCACTGGCTCGATTCCGCAAGTTCTGGCGAGACCGCCAGCGCCGGAACGGTGATGCTCGCCGCGCTGCCACTGATCCTTGGTATGCAACTGCTGCTGTCGTGGTTGAATTTCGACGTCAGTGCCGAACCGCGTCAACCAATTCATCCGATGCTGGCGCGGATGCGCTCGCCGTGGCGAGATAACAGCGCTTGAACTCAAATCCACGGGCGCCCGAAAGTTGCCGGCATTGTGTCAAGCCGATCATCGAGTACCTGTCGGCCGTCATTGCGCGCTTCGTATCACGGCATTGGATTTATGCATGAGTCGCGCCAATTACAGCCGGTTTGGTGTTTCGCTTGATGGCGAAGCCGGCATTGCGCAACAACCGCAGCCAGAGTTGTGAAGCTTCGCGCGCGAGGCGCGCTCCCACAAAAGCAGATCACCGCTTTTTTATAGGAGCCCACACTGTGGGCGACCAGCACATCGCAATTTGAGATGTTACGGTCGCGCACAGGGTGCGCACCCACAAAAGCAGCTCAGTGCTTTTTTCAGGAGCCAACCGCCAGATCAAATCTGGTGCAAGTTCTGTGGGCAAACGTGTACGACCAATCAGTGCTTGAGGTTCTTGCGCAGGCGTTCAAGCGCCTGCAACTGGGCGACCGCTTCGGCCAGACGCGCCTGCGCCTGTGCCACTTCCATCACATCGGTACGGTTGGCGATCGCACGCTCGGCTTCGTCTTTGGCGGCCTTGGCGGCGGCCTCGTCGATGTCCTTGGCGCGCACGGCAGTATCGGCCAACACGGTCACCACCTGCGGCTGCACTTCAAGAATGCCGCCGGAAACGTAAAACGTCTGCTCGTCGCCGTCTTCCAGAATCACCCGCACCTGACCCGGCTTGAGTCGGGTGATCAGCGGCGCGTGGCGCGGGGCGATGCCCAGCTCACCCATCTCGCCGGTGGCGACTACCATCGACACCACGCCGTGAAAAATCTCTTCCTCGGCGCTGACGATGTCGCAACGGATTGTGCTTGCCATGTGTTGCCTCGCTTTGCTGGGTGTTGCTGGTGAAGCCGGGACTGGGGACTCGATAAAGCTGGGACTGGGGACTGGGGACTGGGGACTCGGAAAAGCTAAAGCAAATATCCAAAGCAAAAGCACAAAGCGAAAGCTCGCAAGCTTGCCGTCCCGAGTCCC
>PGZE01000022.1:9104-52785 GCA_002840015.1 Gammaproteobacteria bacterium HGW-Gammaproteobacteria-2
AGTCCCGAGTCCCGAGTCCCGAGTCCCGAGTCCCGAGTCCCGAGTCCCGAGTCCCGAGTCCCGAGTCCCGAGTCCCGAGTCCCGAGTCCCGAGTCCCGACTGCTGTTACGCCGCCGCGCTCAGCTTTTTGGCCTTTTCGAAAGCCTCGTCGATGCCGCCAACCATGTAGAACGCCTGCTCCGGCAGGTGATCGCATTCGCCCTCGAC
The DNA here is from genome assembly GCA_002840015.1 of Gammaproteobacteria bacterium HGW-Gammaproteobacteria-2. Taxonomy (GTDB): domain Bacteria; phylum Pseudomonadota; class Gammaproteobacteria; order Xanthomonadales; family Xanthomonadaceae. The sequence goes on from PGZE01000022.1 coordinate 9,312, forward strand.
GATCATCTTGAAACCACGGATGGTTTCCTTGAGCGTCACGTACTTGCCCGGCGAGCCGGTGAACACTTCGGCCACATGGAACGGCTGCGAGAAGAAGCGCTCGATCTTGCGCGCACGCGACACCGCCTGCTTGTCTTCTTCGGACAACTCATCCATACCGAGAATGGCGATGATGTCCTTGAGCTCTTTGTACTTCTGCAACGTCGACTGCACCTTGCGCGCGGTGTCGTAATGCTCGTTGCCGATCACGTTCGGGTCGAGCTGGCGCGAGGTGGAATCGAGCGGATCTACCGCCGGATAGATACCCAGCGAGGCAATGTTGCGGCTCAGCACCACGGTGGCATCCAGATGCGCGAAGGTGGTGGCGGGCGATGGATCGGTGAGATCGTCGGCCGGCACGTAAACCGCCTGGATCGAGGTAATCGAGCCGGTCTTGGTGGAGGTGATGCGTTCTTGCAGCACGCCCATTTCTTCGGCAAGGGTCGGCTGATAGCCCACCGCCGACGGCATGCGACCGAGCAGCGCCGAGACTTCGGTACCGGCCAGGGTGTAACGGTAGATGTTGTCGACGAAGAACAGGATGTCCTTGCCCTTGCCGGTGGCCGGGTCCTTGTCGTCGCGGAAGAACTCGGCCATGGTCAGGCCGGTCAGCGCCACGCGCAGGCGGTTGCCCGGCGGCTCGTTCATCTGGCCGTACACCATGGCAACTTTGTCGAGCACGTTGGAATCTTTCATCTCGTGGTAGAAGTCGTTGCCCTCACGGGTACGCTCACCGACGCCCGCGAACACCGACAGACCGGCGTGCTGCTTGGCGATGTTGTTGATCAGTTCCATCATGTTGACGGTCTTGCCGACGCCGGCGCCGCCGAACAGGCCGACCTTGCCGCCCTTGGCGAACGGGCACATCAGGTCGATCACCTTGATCCCGGTTTCCAGCAGCTCGTTGCCGCCGGCCTGTTCTTCGTAGCTCGGCGCAGCGCGATGGATTTCCCAGTTTTCGCTGGCATCGATCGGGCCGGCTTCGTCGATCGGGCGACCGAGCACGTCCATGATCCGGCCCAGGGTGCCCTTACCAACCGGCACCGAAATGCCCTTGCCGGTGTTGACCGCAATCAGATTGCGCTTGAGGCCATCGGTGGAGCCCAGGGCGATGCAGCGGACCACGCCATCGCCAAGCTGTTGCTGCACCTCGAGGGTGATCTCGGTATCGGTCACTTTCAGTGCGTCATAAATCCTCGGCACTTCGGCACGCGGAAACTCGACGTCGATGACGGCGCCGATGATTTGAACGATCTTGCCTTGGCTCATTTTCGTTGCTCCGCAGTAACTATGTTCGGGACTGGGGACTGGGGACTGGGGACCCGGTAGAAAACACACCGATGCCCTGACCACCCAACCGCTGTGATGTTGTACGGACCCGTAATCCGAGGTATGTGACCGGAGGTGTCAAAAGCCGCTCCTCCGAGTCCCGAGTCCCCGATCCCGAGTCCCGCTTGTCTTGTTTACACTGCCGCCGCGCCGCCGACAATTTCTGAAATTTCCTGAGTGATCGCCGCTTGCCTGGCCTTGTTGTAAACCAGGTTCAGCGTGTCGATCAGCTTGGTCGCGTTGTCCGATGCTGCCTTCATCGCCACCATGCGCGCGGCGTGCTCGGAAGCGAGGTTTTCGAGTACCGACTGATACACCACCGACTCGATGTAGCGGGTAAGTACATCATCGAGCACCTGCGCGGCATCGGGCTCGTAGATGTAATCCCAGTCATGCGCCGACTGCACCATGTCGGACGGCGGCAGCGGCAACAACTGCTGCACGGTAGCTACCTGACTCATGGTGTTGACGAAATCGTTGAAACACAGGTTGACGCGATCCAGGCTGGTATCGCAATAGGCATCAAGCATCACCTTGATTACGCCGATCAGCTTTTCGACCTGCGGCTTTTCGCCCAGATGGGTGACCGAGGCGCGCATGGTGATCTTGATCCGACGAAAGAAGGTAGTTGCCTTCTGGCCGATGCACACCAGATCGACCTCGACCCCGTTTTGTTGGTGCTGGCGGATCTCGCCAAGCAACTTGCGGAACAGGTTGGAGTTCAAACCACCGCACAGGCCACGGTCAGTCGATACCACGATGTAGCCGACGCGCTTGATTGCACTGCGCTCGATCAGATACGGATGCTTGTACTCGGCGTTGGCACGGGCGATATGACCAATCATCTGCTGCATCAGGCGCGCATACGGACGCGACGCCTTCATACGCTCTTGCGCCTTGCGGATTTTCGATGCCGAGACCATTTCGAGCGCGCGCGTCACCTTGCGGGTGCTCATCACGCTCTTGATCTTGGTTTTAATTTCGCGGCCGCCTGCCATTTTTTTCTCGGGACTGGGGACTCGGGGCTGGGGACTCGGGGAAACACCCCGCGCTCTGCGCCTTCGTCGTTGTCTATTCGGGCCTCGCTGCCTCGGTTACTCGTGACGCGCTTTCGCGAGTCCCGAGTCCCGAGTCCCGAGTCCCGGCTCCTGTTACCAGCTACCTGATGCCTTGAACTCGGCGATACCCTGCTTGAAGCTGGCTTCAATCGCGTCATTCCAGTCACCGCTGTCGGTAACCTTGTCCATCAACTCGCCCTGGGTGTTGGCGAAATGTGCGTGCAGGCCTTCCTCGAACGCCAGCACCTTGGCCATCGGCACGTCGTCGATATAGCCTTCGTTGACCGCATAGATCGACAGCGCCATCTGCGCGATGGTCATCGGCGCGTACTGCTTCTGCTTCATCAACTCGGTGACGCGCTGGCCGCGCTCGAGCTGCTTGCGGGTGGCTTCGTCGAGATCGGATGCGAACTGCGAGAACGCCGCCAACTCGCGGTACTGTGCCAGCGCGATGCGGATGCCGCCGGAGAGCTTCTTGATGACCTTGGTCTGTGCCGCGCCACCGACGCGCGACACCGAGATGCCGGCGTTCACTGCCGGGCGAATGCCGGCATTGAACAGATCGGTTTCCAGGAAGATCTGGCCATCGGTGATCGAGATCACGTTGGTCGGCACGAACGCCGACACGTCGCCGGCCTGGGTTTCGATGATTGGCAGCGCGGTGAGCGAGCCGGTCTTACCCTTGACCGCGCCGTTGGTGAACTTCTCGACGTATTCTTCGTTGACGCGCGCGGCGCGCTCAAGCAGACGCGAATGCAGATAGAACACGTCGCCGGGATACGCTTCGCGGCCCGGTGGGCGGCGCAGCAACAACGAGATCTGGCGATACGCCACCGCCTGCTTGGACAGATCGTCGTACACGATCAACGCGTCTTCACCACGGTCGCGGAAATACTCGCCCATGGTGCAACCAGAGTACGGCGCGATGAACTGCATCGCCGCCGATTCCGACGCGGTAGCCGCAACCACGATGGTGTGCGCCATGGCGCCGTTCTCTTCCAGCTTGCGTACCACGCCCGCAACCGAGCTCGACTTCTGGCCGATGGCGACGTAGATGCACTTAACGCCCTTGCCTTTCTGGTTGATGATGGCGTCAATCGCCAGCGCGGTCTTGCCGGTCTGGCGATCGCCGATGATCAGCTCGCGCTGACCACGGCCGATCGGAATCATCGAGTCGACTGACTTGTAACCGGTCTGCACCGGCTGTGAGACCGACTTGCGCCAGATCACGCCTGGCGCCACCTTTTCGACCGGCGCCGATTGCTCGGCATTGATCGCACCCTTGCCGTCGATCGGCTCACCCAGCGCGTTGACCACGCGGCCAAGCAACTGGTTGCCAATCGGCACTTCCAGAATGCGGCCGGTGGTCTTGGCGGTATCGCCTTCGCGCAGGTGCTCGTAGTCGCCCAGCACCACGGCGCCGACCGAATCGCGTTCCAGGTTGAGCGCCAGTGCGAACGTGTTGTTCGGCAGTTCAATCATTTCACCGGCCATCACGTCGGCCAGGCCGTGTACGCGCACAATGCCGTCGGAAACGCTGGTCAGCGTTCCTTCATTGCGCGCCTCGGCAGCCAGTTGCGCCTTGTCGATGCGGTTCTTGATCAGTTCGCTGATTTCAGATGGGTTGAGCTGCGTCTGCATGGGACATCCCTTGGTCAACCGGCCTGGGCCGGCGCTTGCATCAAAAGTGATCGGTCATTGCGCCAGCGCGGCACCCAGCCGCGCCAGCTTGGTACGAATCGAACCATCGATTACCACATCGCCGGCGGCAATTACCGCGCCACCAATCAATGCGGGGTCGATCGCTGTTTCAATGGCCACATTGCGGCCAAAACGCCGGGTCAGTGCCTGCCGAATCTGTTCGATCTGCGCGTCATCCAGCCCAGTGGCGGCGGTCACCGTTGCCTTCACCACCCGATCTTCCTCGGCACGCAGTGCCTCGAACTGGGCGGCGATGTCCGGCAGCAATTCGAGCCGGCGATTCGTTGCCAACAGCGCCAACAGTGCGCGGAAACGGTCATCGGCCTGCGCCGGCAGCACCAGCTCGACCAGTGCCTCACCCTGCCAGCGCGGGTTGCCCAACACCGCGCTGACGCGCGGATCAAGAACTGCGGCAGCGGTAAACCCGAGCATCTGCGACCAGGCCGGTAAACAGCCATGATCACGTGCAACCGAAAACACCGCGCGGGCGTAGGGGCGTGCGAGAGTCGATGCGTTGCTCATGTCAAATCTCGGCCGCCAGCTCGTCGAGCAGGGCTTTGTGCGTCGCCGGATTGATCTCACGACCAATCAGCTTGCCGGCACCAGCCACGGCCAGACCCGCCACCTGCCGGCGCAGATCTTCCCTGGCGCGGTGCGCTGCCGCGTCGATGTCGGCCAGTGCTGCGGCCTTCTGGCGATTGGCTTCCGCGACCGCTTCAAGCTTGGCCTGATCGATGATCTGGTTGCCGCGCGAATGGGCCTGCTCAATGATCTCGTTGGCCTTGGTACGGGCCTCCTTGATCACGTCATTGACCTTTTCCTGCGCTTGCGCCAGATCACGCTGGCTGCGCTCGGCGGATGCGAGACCTTCAGCAATGCGCTTTTGCCGTTCTTCGATGGCCGCCAGCAGCGGCGGCCAGATGAACTTCATCGTGAAACCGATGAGAAGCGCAAAACTGAACGCCTGCAGTAAAAAAGTTGCATTCAGGTTCATGGTGCTCTCCCGATGGTCGGTAAGTGGCTGCCGTCGTCAACGCGGCAAGCCACCGGTTCGTGCAGGCCACATGCGCGGCCGGCAATCACCCCGGAATCAGGCGCCCGCCGCCAGCACCGCCGACAGCAGCGGGTTGGCAATGGCGAAGAACATGGCGATGGCGAGACCGATGATGAATGCGGCATCGATAAGGCCGGCGAGCAGGAACATGCGCGCCTGCAACATCGGCACCAGCTCCGGCTGACGCGCTGCCGACTCAAGGAACTTGGAACCCATCACGCCGATACCGATACAGGCACCCAGGGCGCCGAGGCCGATGATGATGCCGGCCGCAATCGCGGTAAAGGCCTGAACTTGTGCGATGAACTCGACCATTTTGCTTCTCCTGAAATAAAAAAGTGATTGCGAAAAAATCAGTGATGCTCGTGTGCCATCGCCAGATAGACGACCGACAACACCATGAAGATGAAGGCTTGCAACAGGATGATGAGGATGTGGAAGATGGCCCACGCGGTGTTGAACAGCACGCCCGGCACAAACGTGACCCAACTTGCCGCAAGACCGGCGATCAGCATGAACACCAGCTCGCCGCCGTACATGTTGCCGAACAGCCGCATCGCCAGCGACACCGGCTTGGACAGATACTCGACCACATTCAGCACGAAATTGGGCAGCAACAGCGCCAGCTTGGCACCAGCGCCATCGGCATGGAATGGCGCAGTAAACAATTCTTTGGTGAAGCCCCAGCCGCCCTTGGCCTTGATCGAATAGAAGATTGTCAGCAGGAACACCACGCTCGACATCGCCAGCGTGGTATTCAGGTCGGCAGTGGGCACGATACGCCAGTAGGTATGGTGCGCCGCCTCGGCACCCGCAAGGTGGTGTACGCCGAAGCCGACCAGATCCAATGGCAGCAGATCCATGGCGTTCATGAAGAACACCCACATGAAGATGGTCAGCGCCAACGGCGCGATGAAGCTGCGATCACCGTGGAATACATCCTTGACCTGGCCATCCACGAACTCAACGACCATCTCAACGAACGCCTGGCCCTTGGACGGCACGCCGGCGGTCGCCTTGCGCGCCAACAACCAGAACCACAGGCAGAAAATCAGCCCAACACCCAGACCGGTTGCCCAAGAGTCAAAATGCACCGCGCCCGACCCGGTCTGCACCGCGTTGTGGGTGAGATGGTGCTGGATGTATTCGGTTAGTCCGCCACCGGAGCCGGGTTCAACGCTCACACGTCACCTTGAAATTGATTGAGTTTGCCAAACAGCACCTGCGACAAGCTTGCTGCCACTACGCCAAACAGAACCGGCCCGGCAGGCAGCGCCCAAGGCCCAAGCGCGAAATACAGCGCCAGCCCGATGACACACCACTTCAGAGCCATACCGCCGAGCAACCGCCCCAACACCACGCCTGCGGCGGAAACCCCTCCGCCCAAAGCCAACTGCGCCAGCAACACACCGCCCAGCACCACCGCGCCGCCACCAACCAGCACCGCCAGCGCGGAATGCAGGCCAACCATCGAGTACGCCAGCGCAAGCAGTGCCACCACAGCCGATTGTATTGCCATCAGCCGCAGCGCCGCCTGCCGGCCCGCAACGGTGGAATTGCGCACGTTCGGTTCCGGTTTTCACAGTAAAAAGGGGCCGGCGAGCACAACCGCGCTACCGAGACCGCAAAGTATAGCAGGCGATTGCCGCCCGGTAAAAGGGGGGTTGCGCGCGGCAGGGTGTGCGAGCGCAATCTGGCAGCCTGCGGATATTGCCGGGCAGCAGACCACTCAACCCGGATCGGGATTGCGCAGGAAGCGTGCCATCGACGCGCCGGCGCGCGCCGGCTCAAACTCGGCGGCGACATCGACAAAGCCGCGCAGAACCGCCACTTCCTGCGCTTTGCGGTTGAGGCCATCGCGCACCTCAGGGCTGGCGCCGGCCTGCAGCAGTCGTCGTACCACGCTGGCCAAGCCATGCAAAGCGGCCAGATGCAACGGTGCAAAACCGCGTCCTTCACGGCTGTCCAGCGCCACCCGCTCGGCAAGCAGGCGATCAAGGGCTGCCAGGATGACGGTCTCGTCGCATTGCGCGCCGGTGTCGGCGCGCGCACCGAGCAACAACAGCAACGGCGTGTGGCCACTGTCGCTGACCGGGTCGGGCGCGGCACCCGACACCAGCAAGGTATCGAGCAAGTCGAGCGCGTGCTGGCGATCACGGCACTGGAATAAAAATTGCGCGGCGTAGTGCAGCGGCGCATGGCCTTGATCGTCCAACACGTCGATCCGCGCACGCCGCGACAACAGGCGCTTGACCAGTTCGGTGAGGCCCAATGCACATGCCACCATCAGCGGGGTTACCCCACCCGGCAGCGGTTGATCGACCAGCGCACCGCCAGCCAGCAGACACTCCACAATTTCCGCCTGCCGCATGCTGACCGCCGCCGATAGCGGGGTGGCCCCAGTATTGGCGGCAAGCGATGGGTCAGCGCCAGCACGCAGCAGACGCTCAACAATGGCGCGTTGGCCGCCACCGGCGGCACGCAACAAGGCGGTACAACCCTGTGCGTCCTGGGCGTTGATCGGCATCCCCAATGCCAGCAGACGTTCGATCGCGAGCAGGTCGCCGGTCATCGCCGCAGCGGGCACATCCGCGGGCCGCAGGGCACGATTCGGCAACGGCCACAATGGCCATTGCAGCCAACGCACCAGATCATGGTGGCCATTGGCCAGCGCGATGCCTTGCGCAGTCTGGCCATCCGGCGCACGCGCGTTGACTGCGGCGCCGTGTCGCACCAGCACCCGCACTGACAAGTCGCTGCCGACGGTACAGGCGATATGCAGCGCAGTAAAGCCGCGTGCGTCGCGGCGGCCCGAATCCACGCCCATCGCCAGCAGCCTATCCAGCAACAATGGCCAATCCAGACGCGCGGCCAGGCACACGCTGGGCGTGCCTTGCGCGTCGGGCGCGAATGGATCGACTCCGCACGCCAGCAATTCCAGCGCCAGTTGTTCGGCGCGCTCGGGATCATCAACACCGGCAACGCATGCGCTCAGATAACGCGCCAGGCCACCAGCACCCGCCGGGCTGATGGCGCGATCCAGCAACCGACGCAGGCCCGCCGCACCGGCCTCACCGCGATCCAGCAGGGAAAACAGTACGCTGTCCTGGACGCCATGCGCGCGATCCGCCTGCGCGCCGTGCGCCAATAACCAGGGAACAATTTCGGGCTTGGCGTCATCGATGCAATCACGCAACAGCGCATCGCGCGCCGCAGGTTCTGGCCTGGCCATTTCAAGCATTGCCTGCGCCTGCACAAGATCACCGGCGCCAAGCGCTGCGCGCAACAACTCCACTGGCGTGCGCTCTTCACCGGCAGCGCCCATCGCATCGCTCTGAATACTGGCCGGCAGCGTTTGCTCTGGCTCCAGTACCGCAACCAGGCGCCAGCGCCCCGCCGTCATGGCGTGCTCTATCGGTCGCTTGCCTTGTTGGTCGCTTTGCTCGCGATCCACACCAATCGCCAACAGCAAGGCGATCACTTCCGGCTCGTTGTTCGGCGACAGGCATGCCAGCGCCAGCGCGTTGCGGCCCTGCGCGTCGCACACCAGAACATCCAGCCCAGGCTGCTCGGCCAGATGTTGCAACACGGCGATGTTGCCATTGTTGGCAGCTTCCAGCAGCGGCGTCATGCCGGCAGTGTCACGGGCATTGCAGTCGGCTCCGGCGGCAAGCAAGGCTTCGACGATTTCGCAATTGCCGACCTGGCAAGCCAGCACCAATGCACTGCGCTGGTTTGCGTCGCGGGCATCAACTTTTGCCTTGTGGCGCAACAGCAAGCTCACCCCGGCGGCATCGTCCTCACCAGCGCTGGCGGCGTGCAATGCCGGTTGACCGGCATCGGGCGCTGGCGATGCGCCGCGCTCGAGCAACAGCCGCGCGATTCGCCAGTTCGCCACCGCGCAGGCCATGGCCAGCGGGGCTTGACCTTCGTGATTGAGCACATCGAGTGCAGCTCCCGCATCGAGCAGCGCCGCCACCACACCCGGATCGCTGGAGCGTGCCGCGTGATGCAATGGCGTGTTGCCGTCGCTATCGGCAACGCCCATGTCTGCGCCATTGGCAAGCAACATGCTGACCGCATCGAGCCGCCCTTGCCAACTGTCGCGCGTCGCCGCAAGCAGCGGGCTGAGCCCGGCATGCACGCGATTGATGTCGATGCCGCGTTCGAGCAAGGCACGCAGAACACGAAGATCGGGCAACAACGCGGCAAGCATCGCCAACGTGCGCTGATCGGACGCGTCATCCGCTGGCAAGGCATGCACATCGGCGCCAGCCGCAATCAAGGCCAGCGCGTTTTCACTCTCGCCATCGCCTATCGCGCGATAAAGCGCCTGCGCATCGTTTGGGTTGCTGGCTGAGGCTTCGATTTCCGGCTCAACCCGCTGTGTCGCATCCCATTCGCGAGTCAGTACCGGCTCGACCCGGGCTGATGGCTGCGTGATCCTGGTTTCGCCGGCAGCCGTCAGCGCGCGGTTTGTGCGGCTGGGCAATGCCAGCAAGACCTGCACCGCTGTGGCCAGCACAAGATGGCCAAACAACAGCGGCGCACGCGAAGCGTCATTGAACAAGGGCTCTGGCCAGACCAGCAGCAACCCCGCCAACACCACTGCCAGCAAGGCGATGGCCGCAATCAGGCCAAACGCATCGCTGCTGTCGCTACCTTCATCACCATCGCGGCCAGCTGCGAGCAATGCACGAAAATTGCCGCCTACTCGTGCTGCGCGCACAAAGCTCGGCCAGGTATTCCACAGGGCCAACAACAGCAGGCCGGCAACCGAACACAGCACCAGCAACGACTCAATGCCCGGATAGGCGAGGAACATCTTCAGTGGCCAGGCAATGGCAACGGCCGCTGCAAGATAGGGCAAGGCATAAAGCAAGGCGCTGGCCAGCAGGTCGCGTCCGCGCTTGCCCCAGCTTTCATCGCGTGGCCGCCACGCCAAGGCATTGCCCGCTGCCAGAGCCAGTGGTGCCTGCGCCAGCCACAGGCCCAACAGTGCAATCGGATTCGGCACCACGAGGGGCAGCATGGCAAGCACAGCGCCCAGAACCAACGCCGGCAGCACAACCTGCGGATTGGTCTGATGTCGCAGATTAATCATGCGACAGCGGCCGCGCAGCGGCAATTGAAAACATCGGCGACAGCGAACAGTTCATATCCGTTTGCATAACGGCGCGGGGGCGCCATGATCGGCCAAGGATAACCGCACTGGCAGGGTTCTTCGCAAATGTCGGCACATTTGGCAGTCGTCAGTAATCGCAGTTCCGGGTTAGTCTCGCCTTTTGCATCTTGCTGGAGATCACCATGCGCAGCACTGTCGCACTCCTCGCACTGGCATTTGCTCTGCCGATCAACGCCCAACCCCTGACCCTGGATCAGGTCATGGCCGACCCGGACTGGATCGGCAACCCGGTAGAAGCGGTTTGGTGGCAACTGGACGGCAACACCATCGCCTATCAGCAAAAACAGATCGGAAGCACCATCCGTGATCGCATCGTACTCGACCTCGCCAGCGGCACCAGCAGGGTAGCTGCGCCGGCACAGGCGGCAACACTCGATCCGGCCAGCGTGGTGTTTGATCGCGCACGTCAGCGTGCGCTGTTTGTTCGCAATGGCGATGTGTTTGTGCGCACTCTCGCCACTGGTGCGCTGCGCCAGCTCAGCGCCAGCGCGGAAAGCGAAGCCGACCCGATGTTCAGCGCCGATCAACAGGCTGCGTTGTGGCGGGTAGGCAATGACTGGTTTGCGCTGAACTTCAGCGAAGGTGTAGCCCGTGCCGTGGCATTGCCGCGCACCGAAAAAGACCCGCAAGCCGATCCCGACGCCGATGATCTGCGCAGCAATCAACTGCGCCTGATCAGCACCCTGGCGGGTGATCGCGAGCAACGCAAGGCCACGCAGCAACGTGAACAGGACTTGCGCAAGGCCGACCCCTCACGCGCAGCAGCGCCCGTGTACCTGGGTGATGACATCGAGATTCAGGCCAGCAGCCTGTCACCCGATAGCCGCTGGTTGCTGATCGTCACCACCGCCAAGAACGGTGACAAGGGCAAGGCCGGCAAGATGCCCAAATATGTCACCGAAACGGGCTACGAGGAGTTCGAGGATGTGCGCACGCGGGTGGGCCGCAAAACCCCACTGGCACACAGCCTGAAATTGATCGACCTGAGCGATGGCAGCATCTCGACACTGGACCTCAAGGCACTGCCGGGGATCGACAAGGACCCGCTCTCCCGCCTGCGCAAGGCTGCCGGAAAAGACCCGCTCAAGGGCCTGCGTGCGGTCACCAGCGACACCCCGTTATGGAACCGCAGCGGTGATCGCGCCGCGATCGTGTTGCGCGCAATCGACAACAAGGATCGCTGGATCGTCAGCCTCGATCCGGCCGACAAATCGCTGAGCACGCGGCACCGCCTCACCGATCCGGGCTGGATCAACTGGAGTTTCAACGATCTGGGCTGGATGCCCGATGACCGCTCACTCTGGCTGCTGTCCGAGCAAAACGGCTACTCGCACCTGTATCTGGCGCCGGCCGGCAAAGCCGCCAAGGCACTGACCGCCGGCAACTGGGAAGTATCACAGCCCGCGCTCAGTGCCGACGGTCAGCGTTTCTACTTCGTCTGCAACCGCCAGTCGCCCGGTGATTACGAACTATGCGCACTGGACATGAAATCCGCCGCCGTGCGCGAGTTGACCGCACTCGACGGCGTCGAGAACTTCGTGCTGTCGCCCGATCAACAACACCTCGTGTTGCGCCATTCGGGCAGTTATCTGCCGCCGCAACTGAGCGTGATGGCTGCCGATGGCAGTGCCCTGCGCCAGCTCACCGACACCCGCAGCGAGGCGTTCAAAGCACAGCAATGGATCGCACCACAGCTCGTGCAGGTGCCCTCCAAGCACGGCGCCGGCAGCATTGCCGCAAAGCTGTATCGCCCTGATGCCCTGCAGCCGGGCAAGCGCTATCCGGTGGTGATGTTCGTACACGGTGCCGGCTACTTGCAGAACGTATGGTCGCGCTACCCCAATTATTTCCGTGAGCAGATGTTCCATAACCTGCTGGTGCAGCGTGGTTATATCGTGCTGGACATGGATTACCGCGGCTCGGCCGGCTATGGCCGTGACTGGCGGACCGCCATTTACCGGCAGATGGGTCATCCCGAATTGGACGACTATCTCGACGGCATCGACTGGCTGGTCGACAACCAGCAGGCTGATCGCAGCAAAATCGGAATCTATGGCGGCAGCTATGGCGGTTTCATGGCGTTCATGGCATTGCTGCGAGCGCCCGATGCGTTCCTCGCTGGCGCCGCGTTGCGCCCGGTCACCGACTGGACGATGTACAACCACGAGTACACCGCCAACATCCTCAACACCCCGGATATCGACCCCGAGGCCTACCGCATCAGCTCACCGATCGAGTACGCGCAGAACCTCAAGGGCCATCTGCTGATCGCACACGGCATGATCGATGACAATGTGTTCTATCAAGATTCGGTGCGTTTCACGCAGCGCCTGATCGAGCTGAAGAAGGCGAACTGGGAACTCGCCAGCTACCCGCTGGAACGGCACGGCTTCGTGCATCCGGAAAGTTGGTACGACCAATACCGGCGCATCCTGGATCTGTTCGAGCGAACGTTGAAAACGACACCCTGAAGAGGCCGGCAACGCGACCTGGCGCGGCACACAATGCGGTGCGCGTTGCCCGCAGCCATGGTCGCCCACAGGGTGGGCTCGTGCAGCGGGGCTTCAAGGCGTTTGTGGGAGCGCGCCTTGCGCGCGAAGCTTTCGCAAGTTTGTTCGCCGGCAGGCCGGCTCCCACGACGGCACGGATTGGCACCAGCGAGTAACACCGTTGCTAAAGGCAGGCATTCACGCCCGCCCTGTGAGAGATCACCCTTGTGAGAACCCACCCTGCGGGCGACTGCCATGCGCTCACCCGCGACGCAAGGTGAGTGCGATGCCGCCCAGCACCAGCAACCCCGACACCACCACCCGCAGCGTGATCGGCTCTGCCACCAGCACCGCGCCGGCAAGCGTGGCCAGCACCGGCACGGTGAGTTGCAGGCCGGCCGCACGCACTGCGCTCAACGCGGGCAACACCCGATACCACAGCGCGTATCCCAGTCCCGAAGTGACCATGCCCGAGAGCAGTGCATAGCCCACGCCATCGGCCGGCAATGGCGTGATTGGCCAAACCAGCACCGCCAGCGCTGCCGCCAGAACACTGGCACGAACAAAGTTGCCTGCAGTTGCGGCCAGCGGATCGCGGCTGCGCCGCCCGTGCAAGGAATACACACCCCAGGCAATGCCGGCAGTGAGCATCAGCGCACTGCCAAGCAGCGGCGGCGCATCAAGGCCCGGGCGGGTCAGCAACACCAGACCAAAAAAGGCCAGCACCAAGCCCAGCCAATGCAGCGGGTTCGGTCGTTCGCCGGCGATGATGCCAGCCCCAATCATGGTGATCTGCACCGCACCAAACAGCAACAAGGCGCCAAGACCGGTGGCCACGCTGACGTAGGAAAATGAAAACGCGGCAGCGTAGACAAACAACGCAGCCGCGCCGTACCAGTCGCCTGCCTGCCGCACCCCGCCGGCATGGCGGCGACGCCAATGCACCAGCAAAGCCAGCATCAACGCACCCGAAGCCAGGCGCAGCAAGGTGTACGTCGCCGGTTGTATCGCGGTGGTCGCCAGGGCCAGGCGACCGAGCACACTGTTGCCGGCGAAGGCGAGCAAGGTCAACGCGATCAGCAGCGGCAACTGCCAGCGCGACTGACCGTGTTCAGGGTGCTCAATCAACCGCGACAGCGGAGGCATGTTCGCGGGTGGCGGCAAAGCGGACCTTCGGCCAGCGCTCCTGCGTGAGTTGCAGATTGACCCGTGTCGGTGCCAGATAGACCAGCAGGCCGGCGGCATCCAGCGCCAGGTTTGACGCGGCTTTTTCGCGAAACTCCTCCAGCATTTTGACGTCGGCACAATGTACCCAACGCGCCGTGGCCACCGCTACCGGCTCGAAGCTCGAGTCCACGCCGTACTCGTCCTTGAGCCGGTAGGCCACCACATCGAACTGCAAGGTGCCCACAGCGCCAAGAATCAGGTCATTGCTCATCAGTGGCCGGAAGAACTGGGTTGCGCCTTCTTCGGACAACTGCGCCAGCCCTTTTTGCAGTTGTTTGAGTTTGAGCGGATCGCGCAGGCGCGCACGCCGGAACAATTCCGGCGCGAAGTTGGGAATGCCGGTAAACGCCAGCACCTCGCCTTCGCTGAACGTATCGCCAATCGAAATCGTGCCGTGGTTATGGATACCAAGCACATCGCCGGGCCAGGCATCGCCGGCTATCTCGCGATCCGATGCCATGAAAGTGAGCGCATTGGCGAGCTTGATCTCCTTGCCCGAGCGCACGTGTAGCGCTTTCATCCCCGGCGTGTAACGCCCGGAGCAGATGCGCAGGAAAGCAACGCGATCACGATGTTGCGGGTCCATGTTGGCTTGTATCTTGAACACGAAACCGCTGAATTTTTCTTCATCGGCCTGCACCTCACGCGTACTGGTGGCATGGGTGCGTGGCGGCGGTGCGTGCGCAACGAAAAAATCCAGCAGCAACTGCACACCAAAGTTGTTGACCGCCGAGCCGAAGAATACCGGCGTCTGCTTGCCGGCAAGATATGCGGTTTCATCGAACGGATGCGAAGCGCCCTGCACCAGCTCCAGCTCATCGGCAAAGATAGTGGAATCCTGGCGGGTGAAATTGCGGCCGGGCTCGTACAAATGCACTTCGCCGGTTTGCAGATGCACCACGCCTCGCAAGCGCGAGCCCATGCCGATCGGCCAGGTGATCGGCGCGCACTGGATGCCGAGCACGGATTCGACTTCATCCAGCAAGTCGATCGGCGGCTTGCCTTCGCGGTCGAGCTTGTTGATGAAGGTCATGATCGGGGTATCGCGCATCCGGCACACATCCATCAGCTTGATGGTGCGCTCCTCGACACCCTTGGCCACGTCGATCACCATCAGCGCCGAATCCACCGCAGTAAGCACGCGATAGGTATCCTCGCCGAAGTCAGCATGGCCCGGGGTATCGAGCAAATTGATGATGCGGCCCTCATAGGGAAACTGCATCACCGATGAAGTGACCGAAATGCCGCGCTCCTTTTCCAGCGCCATCCAGTCGGAGGTGGCGTGGCGCGCAGCTTTGCGGCCCTTGACCGAGCCGGCCATCTGGATCGCGCCGCCGAACAGCAGCAGTTTTTCGGTCAGCGTGGTTTTGCCGGCATCGGGATGCGAAATGATCGCAAACGTGCGCCGGCGTCGGGCTTCGCTGTTTTGCTCGGACATGCTTGGGTGCGGCCATCTGGCCGCGTATCGAAAGAGTGAGCGGGCGATTATATCAGTGCGCTCGTATGCTGCTTGCCCTTGCCCTTGCCCTTGCCCTTGCCCTTGCCCTTGCCCTTGCCCTTGCCCTTGCCCTTGCCCTTGCCCTTGCCCTTGCCCTTGCCCTTGCCTTTGCGCGGTGCCCGGGCCTTACGGCGCTGCTCTGAAATCACTGCCCGGAACAAAACACTACACCGATGCCCGTTGGCCGGTGCGTGGCTCATAGGCAAAGTATTGCCCGATCGGCTCTGGCCGATGCAATGCGTGACCTTGCAGATAGTCAACCCCCATCGCACGCAAGGTGGCGCAAATCGACTCGGTTTCGGCATGTTCGGCGATGGTGCGCTTGTTCAGCACATGGGCAATGTCGGTGATCGAACGCACCACCGAACCGGACATCGGCGAGCCTTCCAGATCACGCACAAAACTGCCATCGATCTTGATGTAATCCACGTCCAGCGAGCGCAGATAGGCGAACGAACTGAAACCCGTACCGAAGTCATCCAGCGCAAAACGACAGCCCAGCGCACGCATCTGTTGAATGAAGGCCCGCGCCCGCGCCAGGTCGTGTACGGCACTGGTTTCGGTAATCTCAAAACACAATTGCTCAGGCGCCATTCGCGAACCCCGTAATTGGCTATCGACGAAACGGGCAAAATCTTCGTTCATCAAGGAACCGGCGGTGAGGTTGATCGCGCAGGTATCGACATCGGCCAGCGCATCGGGGTGATTGTCGAACCAGCGCAACACCATCGCCACTACATGACGGTCAATCTGCACACCCAGGCGAAACCGCTCGGCCGCCGGAATGAAATCACCGGGCATCAACAACGGGCCACCCGGATTGAGTCGCAGCAGGGTTTCGAAGTGACGCCCGCGCTGTACCAGCGCCGTGCTCGACACGATGTCCTGGCAGTACAACTCAAATTGATCATCGTCCAGGCCGGTACGGATGCGTACCGCCCAGCGCATGGCCTCGGTACGCGAACGCATTTCTCCAGGGCCGGCGGATGCCACGCACAATCGATTGCCGCCCATTTCCTTGGCCGTGAAACAGGCCGCGTCAGCTTGTGCCAACAGGCTGGAATAGCCGCCGGCCTGCACGCCGAACATTGCGATACCGGCGCTGGCACTGGTATTGAGCACCAAGCCATGCCATGCCAGCCGATAGCGCTCGATGATGGACAACACACCTTGCACCCGTGTGCGCGCCCCGGACTCATCGCAATCGTCCAACAACGCAGCAAACTCATCGCCACCGATGCGGAAAACCGCATCGGATGCGGGTAGATGCGCCCGTATCAACGACGCAACCCCTTTGATCAGAGCATCACCCGCCTGATGGCTGGCGGTGTCGTTGATCAGGGTGAAGTGATCCAGATCGAAATAGACGAGAGCACATTGCCCAGCGCTGCTGTGGCCAGGCTGTTGTTGCATCCGATCGATCTGCGTGCGCAGCGCATCTTCGAACGCGGTGCGATTGGGCAAACCGGTGAGTGTGTCGGTCAGCGCTCTACGCAACAACGAACGCTGCGCCAGTCTCCGTTCGTGATTGCCCAGAGCCAACAACAACGGCGCTATTGCCAGCAGGCTGAGAAACACCAACAGAATAACGATATCGCGCAGGTGCGTGGGTTGCACAAAGCTGCCCACATTGGACGCAATGGCGATGGTCATCACGAACACCATCAGCGCCACCCCTGCTGCGGTCCAGATCGGTGGCAAGCGCATGGCCGACCATAACAACAGCGCCAATGGCACCGCAGTCAAACCAAGAATAAACGGGCTCTCGATCCGCGCACCGGTGATAACGGCAATAAACGCAGCCAGCATCAGCAGGGCCCATATCACCCGCTCGCGCAATGCGCCGTAATCAGCGTTGCGCAAAACCGGGGATCGAGCACGTTCACGCATCAACAACTGCAAGGCAATCGGCGTTATCGCCGCAACACTGAGTGCGTCACCCAACGCCCAGCGCAAAAAGTTGACCGGCATCTGTAGCAGATTGCTCAAGCCGGCGACGTACAACCCCACCGCCCCGATCAAGCCACTGATTGCCGCCAGCAACAGCCCTCCTTCCAGAATCGTCAAACCATAGGCCACGCTCAAGCGCGGCATGTTGGCATGCCGCTGCACCAGCCAGGCTCCGGCAATAACGCCCAGGGCGTTGCTGAACACCGAGAACGGCAAAAAATTCCACGCCACCGGGTCGAGAAGCCCATGCATCAGCAGATTGCCCACTGGCACAAACCACCACCAGCGCAAGCCGTAGCGCAACACCACGGCAAATGCCAAACCCGATGCTGGCCAGAACAAGGCCACTTCGCCCGGCGCATGGATCAGATGCAATGACAAAGCGGCTCCGGCCAGATACAGCCCGAGCAGTACGACGACCCGCAGCGTCGATAGCAAGTGATGGGACATCACACCATCCTACGCCCGCTGACGGGGCCACGAAACCGCCCCGAGCCCTGGAGCCCGCCGGACGTGACCGATCAGGCGACGAGAGCGGCTCGTCGCTTCGCGCGGCCGGTTGCTTTGCACCGACGCTGCGCCATTAAGCGGCGTGCTCGCTCGCCCACAGTTGCTCCACAGGGGGCGTTCACCGCTTTCGTGGGAGCGCGCCCCAGATCAAGTCTGGGGCAGGCTCTGCGCGCGAAGCGCTTTCGCCAGTTCGTTCGCCGGCAGGCCGGCTCCAATGGGCGTCTGTACGAGCCCAACCTGTGGGCGACCGGAACGACAATAACCGCGAACCTCTCAAGAAACAAAACTGTAAGCCTTTGTTTCTTGAGAGAACCGCGAATACTCGCGCATCCGCAGATGATTCAACCCGGTGGTGGTCGCGGTGCGGGGCCAGGATCGTCCAACACCGGCACTACACCCGCCGAACCCAGCAGTTGCAACTCCCCTCCCAGCAACATCGGCTCGGCGCCGGCGCGCAGCCGGGCGATCAGCGTCGCCAGCACCGTACGCTCGGTCGGCCGGAATGCCGCCCAGCCATTGCGGCCGTGCCGTTTGACCCAGTACAGCGCCTTGTCGGCCAGTTCAATCATGTCCTCCCAGCCCAGCCGGGCCTGCGCATCCTGGAACAACGGGTATTCGGCAAGCCCCACCGATGCGGTCAGCGACACGCTTCGCCCATCTGCCAATGCAAAGGGGTGCGCGGCAATCTGCCGACACAAGCGCTCGCCGATCACCGCCAGCGACTGGTTCGGCATCGGCCGAAAGATCAGCAAAAACTCTTCGCCACCCCAGCGCACCACATAGTCGCCAGCACGCAGCAAGTCCTGCAACTGCTGTGCAACCTGCTGCAAAACGCGATCTCCCTCCAGATGCCCGTACTGATCGTTGATTATCTTGAAGTGATCCAGATCCAACAATGCGAACAACATTATCCGCTCATGTTTGCCCAGCCCGGGATGCTCTCGATCATAGAAACCGATGTCCGCCGGCATCTGCGATTCCAGGAACCGCCGATTGCGCAAGCCGGTCAGTTGATCGGTCTGGCTGGTTTCGCTCAGCCGCTCATTGAGATGCCTCAGCTCGGCAGTGCGCTGATCGACCAGTTGCTGCAAGCGTGTTTCGTGCAATTGGTGGCGTCGCAACACACGCCTCGCGGCAACAACCAGCAAGGCGAGCACCGCCAACAACGCAGTGATGCGGAACGACGCCGTCTCATGCCACAGCGGCGGTACGGTAAACGCCAATTGTGCCGGTTGCGCCACCCACACACCGGCATCGTTGGCGGCACGCACTTCAAATGTGTAGTTGCCAGGCGGCAAATTGGTGTAGTTGGCCTGCCGTGGCCCGCCATCCGCAAGGGTATGCCAGCGCCGGTCGTAACCCTTCAGGCGGTAGCGGATCAAGGTGCTGCGCGGATCCTTGTAACTCAGCGCCGCAAAGGCAAAAGCCACATCGCGCACTCCGGCTTGCAACTGCGGAAACTTAGCCGACAAGATATCGTGCCAGTGCTCGCCAATACGTACCCGTTCAATAAACACCGTCAGCGCCACAGCGTTCTTGACCACCTCCTGCGGCGAGAGTACGACCATGCCATCGCGGCTCGGTAGCCACAGCGCTTCGTTGACAAAAACCCCCTTGGCATTGCCGGCACCATTGCAACAACTGCCCTGCTGACCACTGCGCAGATCACCCCGCTCATTGAGGATCATCTCACCGCGCACATCCTTGCGTTTGCCGGCAACAAACGCCTGCAAATCGGCCACCGGCACCCGGCTGATACCGCGAATGCCGGCCATCCAGACAAATCCATCAGCCTGGGTTACAAAAAACGGTACGTTGGCCGGCAAGCCCTGCTCTGGAGTGAGCGAATGCCAATGGGCACCATCGAACACATACACGTGCTCGGTCAGACCACCGATCAGCAATTGGCCGTCGGGCAACTCATACAGTGCGGTGACATCAAGCAAGGTGGGCAACTCATCACCCGCCAAAAATGGCAGCATGCGGTCATCCTTCAGCCGCCATACACCGCCACGGCCACCGGCCAGCCATGTGCCATCCTGCCGACGCAGCAGATAGCGTACGCCGATACGGGCATCGGTTGCCTCTGGCTGCAAATGCGTCAAGTGATTGTCGCGCAAACGAAAAACACCCTCGCTTGTCGCCAGCCATAAATCGCCCCGGCCATTGCCGGCAGCATCGCCCGGATCGCGCGCGATGCCATTGATCTGTGCGTTGGCAACAGCCGCAAACCCCTCAGGTATCCGCACCTGGCCATCACGCCACAGCGCCAAGCCGCTACGCGTACCGATCCACACCTGGTCTGTTTCGGCGAGCAAGCTGTAGGCCTGTGGGTGCGGCAACTGCTCGCCTGAAACCACCGTCTTGAAACGACCGTTCGACCACAGCGCGAGGCCATCGTTGGTGCCAACCCACAGCTTCGAGTCCGGGCCAGATGATATCGACCAGAGCAAAGGCTCATGCAAGCCTTCCGACGCACTGTAGCGACGCGCCCAGCCACTCCACAAACGCACCACCCCTTCGGATTGGCTACCGACCCACAAATTACCTTCGCGATCTTCGAATGCCGACAGCGGCGCCTTGATGTAACCGGGCGAGCGCGCATCAACCCACTCCTGCGGGTGGCCGTCGCGCAAACGAATCAAGCCATCACCAGTACCCACCCACAGATTGCCGTCACGGTCATCGTGCAAAAACGTGACCAGGCCATCATTGAAACCCGGCGCCTGCAATGGAACCTGGCGCCAGGATTCGCCATCGCGCACAAACAAACCGCGCCGGCTACCCAGCCATAATCGGCCGCCTACTTCACGCAACGCCGTTATCGCCACATCGCTCATGGCGTGCGGCAGTTGCAAGTTATGTGACACGCCGTCCTTGATGCGCACCACCCCGCCAACCGAGCCAATCCATACACCCTCGGCATTTACCCAAATCGCACGCGCCAGTTGCGGTGCAGAATCCAAGCGCTGCATTCGGTCATCGATTACCGTGAAAACGCCTTGCTCGGTTGCCACAAATACCGCGCCATTGGCGGCGAAGGCGATATCCTGAACATCTGGCGCAGGCATTCCAGCGGGCGCAGTGATCGTGCGAAATCCACGTTCGTCGTGGACCGCCACGCCTTGGTAGGTGCCCACCCACAGCGCACCCTTGGCATCGGTTCGCAGCACGCGTATCCAGACACCGGGCAATTCCGGGGTGTTGGCCGGCGTGAACGTAGTGAACCTCGTACCATCAAAACGCGCCAGCCCGGTCTGCGTGCCAACCCAGATATAGCCCATGCCATCCTGCGTGATCGCATTGCCACTGACCTGCGGCAAACCGGCTTGCGTTGACCAGCGCTCCTGCACGTACTGATGGAAGGGTTTGTCCGGCGCCAGCGCAAGCACGTTTGCTGCCATGCCCAGCAGTATGGGCAGCAGTACCTTGAACCTCGGCGGACCCTTTGCCGTCACGTGCGCATCATCCATGCCCTCGCTAACCCCACGAGTCTAACGCCCTGCCCCCCGAGAGTTGCGACGCAGTTCACATTACGGCGTATCGCAATTCATTCGCAGCCGCAATTCACGGGCGATGACGCGCCAGTCGAAGGCAGCGACTGCTTTATCGTCATCCACGGCAAACAGCGCCCCATCGGGAAACCGTGACGATGCGTGTTGACGCAGCCAGATACCGTCGGTATTGGCGACGCGCTTGCTGGCGAAAGCACCGATGCGGGTCAGCGCACGGCGATCAAACACCTGAAACACCGAACGATCCGGGAACTGGTCGGTGGCAATCCAATAGCCGCTTCCATCGGCACATGCCCACAGCGCAATACCCTCGGCCTGAAAGCGCAGCGTACCGAAGCCGACATCGCGACCACTGTAGGCGCCATCCAGCGTATAGGCACGCAGCGCAGTGCCCACACTGCGTTCCTCCTCGGCGATCAGGATACGTTGATTGAAGGCATCCACCATGATCGACTCCACCTTGCGCAGCGCGCCAGCGGCCGTGGTGTCACCGAATGATTGCAGCAATTGCACGCCGACGTAGGCTGCATCCACTTCGATGTGAAAGCGTTTGACCCGCGCGTTGAGCAGCGGCAGTGCGGGAATGATGCTGACGTCGAGTTCGGACATGTAACTGTCAGTGACCAGTGCCTCGTATTCGCCCGACGCCAGTACACGCACGTGGATTCCATAGGGACTGCGCAGATCGCGCTCACCGAAAGTCGCCAGCGGCAGGAAGTCTGGCAACCGCAGAACTTGCACACGATGATTGTCACGCTCGACCACCAGCAGCAAGTCGTCGATCACGGCAATGCCGTTGGGATAATTGAACTCACCGGGGCGGACACCCGCGCCACCGAAAACATGCAGCGGCGTGCCGGTTTCGCCATCAAAAACACGCAGGCGATTACCGCGCTTGTCCGTGGCTATCAGCCATTGCGCACCATCGGGCGCAGCCCAGCCCGCCAGACTATCCAGTTCATCGCCGGCTGCTTCGGGCGACAGCCAAGCGATGGCAACCACTTCATGATCGACATCACGAGAACTCGGGGACGCATCGTGCTGCGATGAGCCGCGCCAAAAACAGGCTCCCAACAACAGGCAGGCCATCGCCACCACAACACGCAAACAAATGATTTTCATGGTGTCAGTATTTCAACAATGTGCTGTTAGCTCAACACTGCGGCAAGGGACTTGATAGCATTCCCGGCATGCCCGAACAGCCACAACCCGACCGCGTGCTCATGCTTGCTGACGCTTGCGTGCAATGCGGCCTGTGCCTGCCGCATTGCCCCACCTATGCCCTAACCGGCGATGAATCCGAGTCGCCGCGTGGCCGCATCGCCATCGCCCGTGCGCTGGCCGATGGCCGGTTGGCAGCAGAGCCCAGTGCCGATGCTGCGCTGGATCATTGCCTGGGCTGCCGCCGCTGCGAGGTGGTGTGCCCGGCGCATGTGGCCTTTGCGCCGCTGCTGCTGGAAACACGCAGCCGACAACGCCGCCGACGCGGGGCATCACTGCGCCAGCACGCACTGGAATGGTTGACTGCGCATCCGGCATTGCTGGCCCGGCTGTTGCGCTTGGCGCGCTGGCTGGCGCCGGTATTGCCCACCGCCCTTCGCCGGGAGTTGCCCCCACGCGTGGTTCAGCACCCATCCCCGGCAACCGCGAGCACCGGCGCCGAGCCCATCGCCATCTTCAGCGGCTGCATTGCCCGCGCCTACGATGCTGAACTGTCATCGGCGCTGGACCAGTTGCTGATTGCCACCGGCTTCGCGCCACAGCGGCCCACGCAGCAAACCTGCTGTGGCACCCTGCACTTGCATGCCGGCAACGTGGCGCAGGCAGCGGCGTTGGCAAAAACCAATGCGCATGCATTCGCCGGATACAGCACCGTGGTGTGTACCGCGTCGGGTTGCCATGCGGCGTTGGCTGATGCCTTGACACCCGCGCAACGGCTGCGCGATGCCCTTGATGTGCTGGCCGAACGCGCCGACCGGCTGCATTTTCGTGCAGCCAGCGGCCCGGTGGCGCTGCATCTGCCATGCAGCCAACAAACCGTGGTCGGCAGTGAAGCCGCGCTGCGCCAATTGTTTGCCCGCATCCCCGGAATACATTTGATTGAACTGCGCGGCATGGGTTGCTGCGGCGCGGCCGGCACCCACATGCTCGATCAACCGGCACGCGCGGCGGCACTACGCGCGCCGTTGCTGCAAGCCGCCAGCGCCGGTGGTGCGGGTATCATGGTGACCGCCAATATCGGTTGCCGCCTGCATCTCGCCGCTGGCAGCGATATCGAGGTCGTCCATCCCATCGTATTTCTGGCTCGGCACCTGTCATGACCCCTACCCGCCACTACCGATTCATCGACCGCCTGCTGATTGAGGCCAATCATGCGCTGGCCACCGTATTCGCGCCGGCACAGGCGGCGCGTGCCAACCCGGCGAGCGCTGTTGCCGAGGTTGAACTGGACGCCACTGAGCAGCGTCACGCCGCCGGCCTGATGCGAATCAATCACACCGGGGAGATCTGTGCACAGGCCTTGTACATGGGCCAGGCCGCTGTCGCACGCGATGAATCGACGCGAACCCAATTGCTGCATGCTGCACAAGAAGAAACCGATCATCTGGCCTGGTGCGCGCAGCGGCTGGATGAGCTCGACAGCCACCCCAGCGTGTTCAACCCGTTGTGGTACGCCGGCAGCCATGCCATCGGCGTGCTCGCCGGCCTGCGCGGTGATGGCTGGAACCTTGGCTTTGTGGTCGAAACCGAACGCCAGGTGGAAGCGCACCTGGCCGAACACCTGCACACTCTGCCGGCCGGCGATGCACGCAGCCGCGCGATTGTGGAAGTAATGAAGGCCGATGAAGCACGGCATGCCGACAACGCGCTGAATGCCGGCGCACGCACCCTGCCAACGCCGATCCCGCAGGCGATGGCGGCGGTATCAAAACTGATGAAGTTGATCGCCTACCGGATTTGATCCTGACGCCGGTCGGCCGACCGCTCCCACAGAAAAGCGGCGATGTGGCCTCGTAGGAGGCAACGGCGTTACTCGCTGCTGCCAATCCGTGCCCTGACGCTCACACCAGATTGCGGCCGTGGAACAGTTCCTCGATCTCCTGCTTCACCTGTGCCTCGACCCGAATGCGGTCCTTGAAACCGAGATTTCTGGCCCTTTCCTCGAACAGGTAGGTGTCGAGGTCGAACTCTTTCAGGTGCATCTTGGTGTGGAAGATGTTTTCCTGGTAGACGTTGACATCAAACATCTCGTAGCGTGAACGGATCGCCTTCGACAAAAACTCCTGGATCGAGTTGATCTTGTGGTCGATGTAATGCTTCTTGCCCTTGATGTCGCGGGTGAAGCCGCGCACCCGGTAATCCATGATTACGATATCCGACTCGAAGCTCTCGATCAGGTAATTCAGCGCCTTCAGCGGCGAAATCACGCCACAGGTTGAAACATCGATATCGGCGCGGAAGGTGGCAATACCATTGTGTGGATGGGTTTCCGGATAGGTGTGTACCGTGATGTGGCTTTTGTCCAGATGCGCCACCACCGCATCCGACAATAATTGCTTGCCAGCCGCTTTTTTGTCGATCACCGGTTCCTCGGAGATCAACATCGTCACCGACGCGCCCTGCGGATCGTAATCCTGGCGCGCGACGTTGAGCACGTTGGCGCCAATGATATTGGCGACCTCGGTCAGTATCTCGGTCAGGCGATCCGCATTGTAGGCTTCATCGATGTACTCGATGTAGCGGCGGCGCTGGTCTTCGTTCACGGCGTAGCACACGTCGTAGATATTGAAGCTCAGCGACTTGGTCAGGTTGTTGAAGCCTTGCAGCTTCAAGCGTGGAATAGGCTTGACCACTTCGACACAACTCCCGACAAGGAACAAGGGCGCGCATTATCCGGTATAAAGGGACTTCGCACCAACATTGTACCGAACCAGTGCTTTACCGCTGCTGCAATCGTGCGATGGCCTGAATTTCCGAATTTCCCCGTTTGCTCTCTCACGATGCATTGCGAAGGCGTGTTGACCCCGATTGTTATCGCCGTGAATGTTCACCACGCGGTGCAACGGCTCCAGCGGCTGCGTTGAATATTGATAGATCACGCAATGCAGCCTAAGCTAAAACCGTATTAACCAATTGAGTGTCCATCATGGCTGCACGTCCGACATTGTTGCAACCGCACGCCCAGCGCTCTGGCCTGTTCAGCCCGCTGGCCCCCGACCGCTCGGTTTTCGACAAATTTCTGGCGCATTGCCACTGTCGCCGCTATCCCAATCGCACCGAGATCTTTCGCCCTGGCGACCCGGCCAACACCCTGTATTACGTCATCAGCGGCTCGCTGAGTGTAATCAGCGAGGAGGCCGACGGCCGCGAACTGGTGCTCAGTTATATCAATCCCGGCGAGTTTGTCGGCGAGCTGGGCCTGTTCGTTGATGCCGAACGACGCGAAGTGCAGTTACGCACGCGCAGCGCCTGTGAACTGGCCGAAATCAGCTACGAGCGCCTGCTGGCATTGTTCAACGGTCCGCTGATGATGGAATGTCCGCGCATCCTGTATGCGATCGGCGCACAGATTTCCAAGCGCCTGCTCGATACCAGCCGCAAGGCCAGCAGCCTTGCATTCCTCGATGTCAGTGGCCGGATCATGCGTACCCTGCTTGATCTGTGCCAGGAACCCGACGCCATGACTCACCCGCAAGGTACCCAGATCAAGGTGTCGCGGCAGGAGCTGGCGCGGATCGTGGGTTGCTCGCGCGAGATGGCCGGCCGTGTACTCAAGCAGATGGAAGACCAGGGTCTGTTGACCGCGCATGGCAAAACAGTGGTGGTTTTCGGTACTCGCTGAGGCGGCACCTTGTACAACAGGCTCAGTCGCGCAGCAACTCGAACTCGCCCAGCGCCCTACGAACCCGACGCAGCGACTGCGCCGATGGCTCCACCAGCACGCGCTGGTGGGCGGCCAGCAACATCGGCAGATCCTTGCTGCTGTCGCTGTATGTGGCATCGAACGGTGGCTCAACCCCTGCCCGTGCCAGCGCCCACAGTTTGCGTGGGCCGAAACAATGAAAGGCCCACAACCAGCCGCCAACACCACGGCGTAGCTGCGATCCGATGATCGCGCAGACTGGCGGCCCGTCGATAGCTACCCAGATCGCGTGCGCCAACGATTCATTCGCTGCGGTGACGATATACACCCGATCACCGGCTGCCAGATGCGCGCGCAAGCGTTGCATCGCCACCTGGATAACCCGGCGCTGCGGGTCGCGGGTAAAGTCCGCGACAAACGCGGCGCAGGCCTGCTGATACTCAGCCTTGCTGCGCCCAACCGTGGCCAGCCAGAGAAAGACCGTGGCCGGCAGCCGCGCCGTGCGCCACCACAAAAACCCCAGAATCAGCGGCAACGCCAGCAGCGCCACCACCCGGCGCCACATGCTGGCGAATATCAGCCGGCGCAACAAGCTGGAAACGCAGTCACCGCGAATCAGGGTGCCATCGAAATCAAACAATACGACCCGGCTCACGCGAACAGACGCGCCAACTCGGCGCCCGGATCGGGCGCACGCATGAACGCCTCGCCGACCAGAAAGGCATGCACATCGGCGGCGCGCATGCGTTGCACATCGGCGCGGCTGTGGATGCCGCTTTCGGTCACCAGCAGGCGATCACCGGGCACCGCATCCTTCATGGCAAGCGTGGTATCGAGCGACACCTCGAAGCTGCGCAGATTGCGGTTGTTGATGCCGATCAGCGGCACCGGCACCTGCAAGGCACGCTCCAGTTCATCCAGATCGTGGACCTCGACCAGTACATCCATCCCAAGGTCCATCGCCAGGCTCGACAGCGCCACCAACGCATCATCAGCAAGCGCGGCAACGATCAGCAGAATGCAGTCGGCGCCCAACACCCGCGCCTCAACCACCTGATAGGCATCAATGGTGAAATCCTTGCGCAGCACTGGCAAGGTGCAGGCAGCGCGCGCGGCACGCAGGTAATCATCGGCACCCTGGAAATAATCGATGTCGGTGAGCACCGACAAACAGGCCGCGCCACCGGCGGCATAACTGCGGGCAATCGCGTCGGGCTGGAAATCGGCACGGATCACGCCCTTGGATGGCGAGGCTTTCTTGATTTCGGCAATCACCGCCGCGTCACCGACGGCGATGCGCGCCTGCAACGTGCTGGCAAATCCGCGACACGCCGGCATATCCGCCGCACGCGCCTGCAACTCGGCCAACGGCACACGGCCCAGGCGTTCCGCCACTTCCTCGCGCTTGCGCCGGCAGATGGCGGCAAGGATATCGCTCACGCGCTCAGGCTCCCGCTGTCAGTGCGGCACGCACGAAGTCCAGGCGATCCTGGCCCCAGAACATGTCCTCGCCGACGAAAAATGTCGGCACCCCGAACGCGCCGCGCGTTACCGCTTCCTCAGTGGTCTGGCGCAATGCCTCCTTGACTTCGGCATCCTCAGCCAATGCCAGCGCCTGCGCCGGATCAACGCCAGCACGGGTGACCACCTGCGCGATCACGGCCGGGTCGGTGAGGTTAAGCCCCTCCACCCAGATTGCCTCGAACATCGCCTCGACATAACCAATGAAGGCCTCGGGCTGACGCAGCAGCAATCCGGTGGCGATGCGCTGATGCAGCAGCGTACTGAACGGAAAATGCGGATTGAGCCGGAACGGCACCTGATAATGCGCAGCATAACGGGCCAGATCACCCAGCAGATACTTGCCTTTCGCCGGCACCTCGATCGGCGCACGATTGCCGGTGGCCTTGTGGATGGCGCCAACCAGCACCGGCCGCCAGTTGATGCGCGCACCGGTTTGCGCCGCAATTTTCGGCAACTGGGTATAGGCAAGGTAGGACGGTGGGCTGATCAGATCAAAATAAAAATCGACAGTCTGGCTCATCGGAAAACCTGCATAACAAATTGAACTGCCACTTTACCGGATAGTGGCTCGGCCCGCGCTGCTTCGTGCCTGATTCAATCCGCGATTTTGCAGTGCGCTCGTGCCTGGTGGGCCTGGGTAAGCGCCACAAACTCATGCAATTTGGCCATGGCCGCACCACTGGCCAGCGCCGCGCGGGCCAGCGCGATACCCTCGGCAATCGAGTCGCCCAGACCAGCCACATACAGCGCGGCACCGGCATTGAGCGCCACGATTTCGCGTGGCAGGCCATCGACGTTGTTCAGTGCCTCAAGCAACATCGTTTTGGATTGCTCGACGTTTTCCACCCTGAGGTTGCGACTGGCCGCCATCGCGATACCGAAATCTTCCGGGTGGATTTCGTACTCACGCACCTGGCCATCACGCAGTTCGCCTACCAGCGTTCCCGCACCCAAGGTAATTTCGTCCATGCCGTCACGGCCCCATACCACCAGCGCCCGCTTCGCCCCGAGTTGCTGCAACACGCGCACCTGGATGCCGACCAGATCGGGATGGAATACGCCCATCACGATATTCGGCGCACCGGCCGGGTTGGTCAGCGGGCCGAGAATATTGAACAGCGTACGCACGCCCATTTCGCGGCGCACCGGCGCCACATTTTTCATCGCCGGGTGATGCACCGGCGCATACATGAAACCGATGCCGGCCGCATCGATGCACTCGCCCACGCACGCTGGCGACAGCTCGATCGCTGCGCCCAGCGATTCCAGCACATCGGCGCTGCCGGATTTGGAACTGACACTGCGATTGCCGTGTTTGGCGACCTTGGCACCCGCCGCCGCCACCACGAACATCGAGGCGGTGGAAATGTTGAAGGTGTTGGAGCCATCGCCACCGGTGCCGACGATATCGACCAGCGTGCTGGCATCGGCAACACTCACTTTTTCCGCCAGTTCGCGCATCACTGTTGCCGCACCGGCGATCTCGCCCACGGTTTCCTTTTTCACCCGCAAGCCGGTAAGGATGGCCGCCGTCATCACCGGGCTAAGCTCGCCGCGCATGATGCAACGCATGAGATGCACCATTTCATCGTGGAAAATTTCGCGATGCTCAATAGTGCGCTGCAACGCTTCCTGTGGGGTAATCGACATGAGCTCCATCTCCTGTGGTGTTTGCCGTGGCTGCCTGTGCAGAGGCTCGATCAATCGCCCCCTGCGTAAACTTATGCCGCCAACTGCTGTGGCTGCAGAAAATTGCGCAACAGCGCATGGCCGTGCTGGGTGAGGATCGATTCCGGGTGAAACTGCACGCCCTCAACGGCCAACGTACGGTGACGCAGGCCCATTATTTCATCGAAGCCGCCGTCAGGCGACTGCGTCCACGCCGTCACTTCCAGACACTCGGGCAACGACGCCCGCTCGACCACCAGCGAATGGTAGCGCGTGGCCTCGAACGGATTGGGCAAGCCGGCAAACACGCCGACCCCGGTGTGATGGATCATCGATGTCTTGCCGTGCATGATCGCCTTGGCGCGCACCACCGTACCGCCAAATGCCTGCCCCAGTGCCTGATGGCCGAGGCAAACGCCGAAGATCGGCACCCGACCGGCCAGCGTGGCGATCAGCTCCAGCGACACCCCGGCCTCGTTCGGCGTACACGGCCCCGGCGAAATCACGATGCGGGCGGGCGCCAGCGCCGCAATCTGCGCCACATCCAATTCATCGTTGCGTACCACTTTCACGTCCTCGCCCAACTCCTGCAGGTACTGCACGAGGTTCCAGGTGAATGAGTCGTAGTTGTCGATCATCAGCAGCATTTGCGATGCATCCCATCCACTTATCAGTTATTCATCGAGGCAGGCCGAATTAACAGGCCGTCAGAACACCCACAGGTTCCATGGCACCCAGAATAGCCCACCAGCCATCGACTCGGCCTGCCATTTTTGCACGCATCCGAGCTTTTTTAGCAACGTAGACTTGCGTGTGTCGCACACGCCGGAAGGGGGCTGCCCACGCAACTGCCAGCGAATCAGACTGAAGCAGAGCAGGGATGTGTAAGAATTGACAGATTGACCAGTCAACAGGGACGAAGGCAATAGCATGGCGCCGTGCAATTTTCGATCCTTTTCGAGCTGACTTTCGAGGCGCGCGCGCAAGTAGTCGCCGCCTACAAGCGCCCTTGCGAGGCGGTTGCGACCCGCTGGACGCTCTCGGGCTACTTTGCCAGTGATTGGCAGCCAGCGCATTGCGAACGTGCCACCATGCCGGTTGCACTGAACCTTGGGGGTTTGTACGTGCAACTGCTGCAACCGCTGACGCCACTGCCAGCACGCCCGCAGAAGTCGCTAGCCGCGCTGGTGGAACGTGTCACGAAAATGCAGGCCGCGCAGCGCGAGGTGGACAAGACCTTTGCGCGGCTTGAGCAAGAAAAGCAGTTCAATCGCAAAGTGGAGATCAACGCGACCTTGCGCCAACGCAAAGCCGAACTTGAAGGACTGACCCGATGACCGACAACCCGATCCAGGCGCTGAAGCGTTACTTCGACGGACTCGCTCTGCGCATGGATGGGCAAGGCATCGAGTTCTGGTTCGCCCGTGACCTGATGGAGCCGTTGGGTTACGCGCGCTGGGAGAACTTCCAGACCGCCATTCTACGCGCCATCGATTCTTGCAGAACAACGGGTTACAACCCGGACGATCATTTTCGTGGCGTCACGAAAATGATCGAAGTGGGCAAGGGCGGCCAACGCCCTGTGGACGACTTCATGCTGACCCGCTATGCCTGCTACCTCATCGCCCAGAACGGCGATCCACGCAAGGCGGCCATCGCCTTCGCGCAAAGCTACTTCGCCGTCCAGACCCGTAAGCAAGAGCTGATCGAAGACCGTATGCGCCTGCAAGCGCGGCTGGAGGTACGGGGGCGGCTGCGCGAATCCGAGAAAATACTTTCGCAGAACATCTACGAGCGCGGCGTCGACGATGCCGGCTTCGGGCGCAACCGGGCAAAAGGCGATGACTCGCTGTTCGGCGGCAACACCACACAGATGATGAAAGAGCGCTACGGCATCTTGAAGTCACGGCCACTGGCCGACTTCCTGCCCACACCCGCCATCGCCGCCAAGAACCTGGCTACTGAGATGACCAACCACAACGTCATGCAGGACAACCTGCAAGGCGAAAACGCCATCACCGGCGAACATGTGCAGAACAACCAGAGCGTGCGGGACATGCTGGGCCGGCGTGGCATCAAACCCGAGCGACAGCCCGCACAATTAAGACATCAAGAAGCTGGAGCGTCGCGTCAAGTCCGACGAGAGGCGCCTGCAAAAACAGTCCGGGAAGCTACCGAAGCCGGGCAACGAGGATTGACATGGACAAACTGAAAATGCACTCGCCCAACCTGACGCAGGGCAACATCGCCCGTATCCGCGAGCTATTTCCGGATTGCGTGACCGAGGCCAAAGGCGAAGACGGCAGCGTGAAGCTGGCGGTGGATTTCGACCAACTGCGGCAGCAGCTTTCCGAGTCCCTCGTCGAAGGCCCGCAAGAGCGCTACCAACTGAACTGGCCGGGCAAACGCGAGGCGTTGCTGACCGCCAATGCACCGATTGCCAAGACGCTGCGGCCGTGCCGCGAGGAGAGCGTGGACTTCGACACGACACAGAACTTGTTCATCGAGGGCGACAACCTTGATGCATTGAAGCTGTTGCAGGAGACATATCTCGGAAAGGTCAAGATGATTTACATCGACCCGCCGTATAACACCGGTAACGACTTCATCTACGAAGACGATTTCGCCGAAGATGCGGGCGAGTACCTACTTCGTTCTAATCAAATTGATGAGGAAGGAAATCGGCTGATCGCCAACACTGCAGCCAATGGGCGGCTTCATTCCGGCTGGATTTCGATGATGTACTCACGAATCAAACTCGCAAGAGTTCTACTCCATGACAATGGCTTGATCTTTCTTTCTATTGACGACAACGAAGTTGCCAACCTAATGAAGGTTTGTGACGAGATCTTCGGCGGAGATAACTTCGTCGGCTCAATGTCATGGCTGAAGAAGCGTAAGGGTAGTTTTCTCTCAAAAAAACTGGTGTCTGTGACGGAATGGCTTCTAGTCTACGGGAAATCAGAAAGTGTTAGACTTTTTGGCGGGAAAGCTGACGAATCTGAGTCACAACCTCTGATCAAGAGAACAAATCCTGTTGGGATACTGAAGTTTCCACCCGGCAAAGTCGAAACCAAACTTCCTGATGGAACCTACAAAGCCGGAAATTACGGCGAGGGCTCCAGCTCGGTTGAACTTCTCAGCACTGCCTCAGTAAGGCATGGTCTTATTGCAGATCCATTCTCATTAAAAGGCCACTTCATCTGGGGACAAGATTATCTTGACACTCAGATAAAGAACGGCGCGCGCCTTATTATTAATACCAAATCCTTCCAAGTCCGCGCATTCAAGGCCCCGGATTCAGTTTCACATAAAGGCCTTAGCACCTTCGTCAACGGAGTTGAGCTAGGCGCGACCAACGAAGATGGTTACGAGCAACTACGTGATTTACTTCAAACAGAAGGAATCATGAGCTATCCCAAGCCCGTCAATTACATCAAGTATCTGATTGGGGCCACGACGAACTGGGACAAGAGCGCTATTGTTTTAGATTTTTTTGCTGGCTCATCAACCACGGCGCATGCAGTGATGCAGTTGAACGCCGAAGACGACGGCAATCGCCGCTTCATCATGGTGCAGTTGCCCGAACCTTGCGACGAAAAATCTGAAGCCTTCAAAGCCGGCTACGAAACCATCGCCGAGGTGAGCAAGGAACGTATCCGCCGTGCTGGCAAAAAAATCTCGGAAGGTATCATGCAAGTGGACACCGGTTTTCGTGTCCTGAAAATCGATACATCCAACATGGCCGATGTCTATTACGCGCCAGACTCCCTCGACAAAGGCCAAATTGAGCTGCTCGTCGACAACATCAAGCCCGACCGCACAGCCGAAGACCTGCTGTTCCAGGTGATGCTGGATTGGGGCGTCGATCTGGCGCTGCCCATCACCAGGCAGACGATGCAGGGCAAAGATGTGTTCTTTGTCGATGGCGATGCATTGGCCGCCTGCTTCGATGCCCACGGCGGTATCGACGAGGGCTTCGTGAAGGAACTGGCCATGCACAAGCCGCTGCGCGTGGTGTTCCGCGATGCCGGGTTCAAGGATAGCGCGGTCAAGATCAACGTCGAGCAGATCTTCAAGCTGTTGTCGCCCGCCACCGATGTGAAGTGCATCTGAGGACGTTGCCATGGAGCAAACGGCACTGGCGCAGTTGCTGACCGAATTGATCGCCGCCTGGGAAAACGAGGTGGTCGAGTTCAAGCAGGCCAGCAACGACTACAACACCGACGCGATCGGCGAGTATTTCTCGGCGCTGAGCAATGAAGCCAATCTGCGCGGCGCGGAGCGCGCGTGGCTGGTGTTTGGCGTCAACGACAAATCTCGGGCGGTGGTGGGTAGCCACTACCGGCCCGAACGCGAGCGTCTGGACAGCCTCAAAGGACAGATGGCGCAGGGCACCGAGCCAAGCATCGCCTTCCGCAACATCCATGTGTTGAACGATCCGGCGGGCCGGGTGGTGCTGTTCGAGATTCCGGCCGCGCCGCGCGGTATCCCGATTGCCTGGAAAGGCCATTACTTCGCCCGCGCGGGCGAAAGCCGCGTGTCGCTGAGTCTGGACAAGCTGGACGCGATCCGCAACCAGACGATCCGCCAGGATTGGACGGCGCAAGTGGTGGCCGGTGCCACACTGGCCGATCTGGATACCGAGGCCGTGCGCAAGGCGCGCGAGTCCTTCGCCAAGAGGCACGCCAATCGTTTCTCCGCAGATGAAATCATGCGCTGGCCGCTACCGACGTTTCTTGATCGGGCCCATGTCACACAAGATGGGAGCATCACCCGCACCGCGTTGTTGCTGTTGGGTAAAGCCGAATCCGCTCACCGCCTTTCGCCCCATCCGGCCCAGTTAACATGGAAGTTGGAAGGATTAGAGCGTGCCTATGAGCACTTCGGGCCGCCTTTCCTGCTCAGCACCAGCTTGCTATACCAACGCATCCGCAATATCCAGCTACGCATCCTGCCGCAGGACGAGCTGGTGCCGGTAGAGATAGCCAAGTACGACCAGAAGATCGTGCTCGAAGCTCTGCACAACTGCATTGCACATCAGGACTACGTCCGTCATGGCCGCGTGGCAGTGACAGAGCAACTAGACCGGCTTGTGTTTGAGAACGAGGGCAATTTTGTCGAGGGGCAGCCGGACGATTACATCCCGGGAACCAAGCTACCCCGTCGCTACCGCAACCCGTTCCTGGCGCAGGCGATGTCCGAACTGAATATGATCGACACGATGGGCTTTGGCATCCACGACATGTACGTGCGCCAAGCCAAGCGTTACTTCCCGATGCCAGACTACGACTTGAGCGACGCCGGAGCCGTAAAGCTAACGATCTATGGCAGCGTGGTGGATATCGCCTACAGCCGCCTGCTGATTCAACGAACTGACTTGCCGCTGGTCGACGTGTTGGCGCTCGACCGCGTGCAAAAAAAACTGACTATCCCCGACGAAGCCGCCGCCCGACTGCGTAAAGGCGGGCTGATCGAGGGCCGCAAACCAAACTACTTCGTTTCGGCGATGGTAGCCGCCGCGACCGCGAGCAAGGCCGACTATATCCGCACCCGCGCCCAGGACGACGAGTTCTACGCCAAACTGCTGACCGACTACCTGGACAGGTACGGCGAGGCGACCCGAACCGAGATCAACCAATTGCTGCTGCGCAAGCTCAGCGAGGCGCTGACGGCCGAGCAAAAAGACAACAAGGTCGCCAACCTGTTGACCAACCTGCGGCGCAAGGGGCGTATCCGCAACACCGGTAGCCGCGGGCACCCAGTATGGAAGCTTGCAGAATGAACGCAGAAACAGATACGCCAAGAATAAATATAGATCAATGAGTTGCACCTTTCTGCAGTCCGGATTCACAGATGCGGTGCAGAAACAAAGCCCGCCAGGATCACCATGAAACTCAAATTCAAAACCCAGGCTTTCCAGACGGCTGCCGTGCAGGCGGTGGTGGATTGCTTCAAAGGCCAGCCACCAGTCAATCCGGAAGCCATCAGCTACCGCGTTGACCCCGGCCAGGCCAAGAAGGGTGTGGACGACCTATTCGCTGAGTCCGGCTTCCGTAACGCCGGCCTGACCCTGACCGACGCCACCGTGCTGGAAAATATCCAACAGGTGCAGCGTGCGCAGAACCTTCCCCTGTCCGATGCACTGGTCAAAACCAAGGTCGCCAAGGTCAACCTCGATGTCGAGATGGAAACCGGCACCGGCAAGACCTACTGCTACATCAAGACGATTTTTGAGTTGAACAAGCGCTACGGCTGGAGCAAGTTCATCGTCGTGGTGCCCAGCATTGCCATCCGCGAAGGCGTGGCCAAGTCGCTGCAGATCACCGCCGAGCACTTTCTGGAGAGCTACCAGAAGAAGGCACGATGCTTCATCTACAACTCCCGGCAGTTGCACCAGTTGGAAAGCTTCTCGTCGGACGCCGGCATCAACGTGATGGTCATCAATGTGCAGGCGTTCAATGCCACCGGCAAGGACAACCGGCGCATCTACGACGAACTGGACGATTTCCAGTCGCGCCGGCCCATCGATGTGATCAGCGCCAATCGCCCGATCCTGATCCTGGACGAGCCGCAGAAGATGGAAGGCGGCAAGACGCTGGACTCGCTGGTCAACTTCAAGCCGCTGCTGGTGCTGCGTTACTCCGCCACCCACAAGACTACCCACAACAAGATTCACCGCATGGACGCACTGGATGCCTACAACCAGAAGCTGGTGAAAAAGATCGCGGTGCGCGGCATCGCGGTAAAGGGGTTGGCGGGCACTAACGCTTACCTGTACCTGCAGAGCATCGAAATTTCCAAGTCCAAACCGCCGGTGGCGCGGGTGGAACTGGAACAAAAGCTCGCCGGTGGCAACATCAAGCGTGTGGTGCGCAAGCTCGGAAAGGGAGACAACCTGTATGACCTCTCCAACGGGCTGGACCAATACCGCGTTGGCTTCGTGGTAGCCGACATCAATGCCGTTACCGACACCTTGAGCTTCACCAACGGCGTGGAACTGGTGGTGGGCGATGCCACGGGCGATGTAAACGAAGCCACGTTGCGCCGCATCCAGATTCGAGAAGCGATCAAGGCGCACTTCGACAAGGAACAGTCCTTGTTCTCGCAGGGCGTGAAGGTGCTGAGCCTGTTCTTCATCGACGAGGTAGCCAAGTACCGCGACTATGCAGCGCACGATGGCAAAGGTGAATACGCAAGGGTCTTCGAGGAGGAGTACAACCTGTATCTCAACGAGGTCATTGGGCTGGAAGAAACGCAGTACACGAAGCATCTAAAAAGCATCGCGTCGGAGAAGACTCACAGCGGCTACTTCTCGATCGACAAGAAGACCCGGCATTTGGAGAACCCAAAGGTTGTAGCGCGCGGCGAAAATGCCGGTCTGTCCGACGATGTGGATGCGTACGACTTGATTCTGAAGGACAAGGAGCGGCTGCTGTCGCTGGACGATCCGGTGCGCTTCATCTTCTCGCATTCGGCGCTGCGCGAAGGTTGGGACAATCCCAACGTGTTCGTAATCTGTGCGCTCAAGCACAGCGACAACACCATCTCGCGGCGGCAGGAGGTGGGCCGTGGCCTGCGGTTGTCGGTTAATCAACACGGCGACCGCATGGATAACCCGGCCACCGTCCACGACGTGAATGTACTGACGGTGGTGGCCAGCGAGAGTTACAAGGATTTCGTCGCAGCGCTACAGAAAGACATCAGCGCGTCCCTGTCAGACCGGCCCAGGGTGGCGAGCGAGAAGTTCTTCGCAGGCAAGATGCTCAGGACAGCGGCCGGCGACATCCAGGTTACGTCCCAGCAGGCCAGGCTGATATACAGGTATTTGCTGAAAAACGACTACATTGATGACGCCGATGCTATTTCCGCCGGCTATCACGAGGCCAAGAAAGAAGGCTCCCGCGCCGAGCTGCCGCCCGATTTGCTGCCGCACGCCGCGCAGGTATTCCAGCTGATCGACAGCCTGTTCAGCGAAAGCCAGCTTCCCGACATCGACGACGGTCGCCGGCCCAAAAGGAATCCGCTCAACGCCAACTTCGACAAGAAGGAATTCAAGGCCTTGTGGAGCCGGATCAATCGCAAGGCAGCCTACAGCGTCGATTTCGATTCTCAGGAGCTGGTACGTAAAGCGGTGGCTGCGCTCAACGACAAGGACACGGGGCTGCGCGTGACGCCCCTGCAGTACACGATCCAACGCGGCGAGCAGACCGATAACGTCACAGTAGACAAACTCAAAAGCGGTGATGCGTTCCGTGTATCCGAGACCTCGGTAGAACACAACAAGCAGTCGGTCCACTCGGCCGTGAAGTACGACCTGATCGGCAAGCTGGTCGAAGGCACCCAGCTGACCCGCCGGACAGTGGCCGATATCTTCAAGGGGATCAACGTGGCCGTGTTCGCCCAGTTCAAGACCAACCCGGAAAGCTTCATCGCCGAAGCGATTCGGCTGGTCAACGAGCAGAAGGCCACCATCATCATCGAACACCTGGCCTACGACCCGGTCGAAGACAAGTTTGACCTGGACATCTTCACTCTAGGGCAGACCAAACAGGATTTCAGCAAGGCCGGGGACAAACTTCAACGCCACATATACGACTACGTATTGACGGACTCGAAGATCGAGCGCGATTTCGTGAACGAGCTGGATACCAGCAGCGACGTAGTTGTGTACGCGAAGCTGCCACGCGGCTTCCTGATCCCCACCCCGGTCGGTGACTACAACCCCGACTGGGCCATCACGTTCAAGGAAGGAACCATCAAGCACATCTACTTCGTCGCCGAAACCAAGGGCTCTATGTCATCGATGGAACTGCGCGAAATCGAGAAAACCAAGATCATGTGCGCTCACAAATTTTTCGACGAGATGAATCGTCGCTTTGCGCCTGAGAACGTCAAGTACGATGTGGTGGACAGCTTCGGCAAGTTGATGGAAGTGGTGATGAAGTAGGCCCGTTGGAAGATGACTCAATAATCCGCAAACTCCAACCGCAGGTGCTCGTGTATCTGCTCGCGCCAGCGCGCATCCACCTTCGCAGCGGCGGCAAACTCGGGCCAGCGCGCCACGGCGGCGATCACTTCCGCGACGATGCGCTCGGCGCGGCCGCGCTTCATCACGGCGGCATTCGCGCACTGCTTGAAATCGTCCATGGTGAAGCCGTCGCGCTTGCCGTTGAGCGTCATCTGGTGGCTTGCAGTCCATGCGCCGGATGGGTTGTAGCTGTAGGTCAAATCGAACGCGGGCGACAGTGACCAACGCCCCTGCCTGTCCATCAGGAAGGCGATGTTCTTGACGTGATCGTCCTGGTTGCGGGCGACGATGTTGAACACCATGCGCCTGAATTGCTGCTCCACATCGGCCATCGGCAACTGCAATTGGCGGATCACCAGCAACGCCTGCTCATAGCCATACGCGCCGGCCTGGTTGTAGTCGAAATGCGCCAGCGCGCCGAGCGATTGCATGTGCAGCTTGCCGCCGCCGGGGAGGCGGTCAAAGCGCCGCGCCATGAAATGGCGGCGGCCGTTTTCTTCCAGCAAGCGGCACTCGGCCATGGTGATGCCGGCCGCCTTCGCCATCAGGTGATAGGCGTATTCGATGGCGCCATAGCCTTGCGGGTCGTCGAGTTCCTTGTCCTTGTTGCCGGCCACGCCATCGAATTTCAGCAGCCAGTATTCAAAGCCCTCGCCAGCGGCCACCTGACCCGAGCGCACTTCGCCGGTTTGCGGATGCCATGCAATCACTGCCTTGGCGCGCGCGCCGCCGGCAGAAGTGCCGACCCGCAGGATGTCGTTCAGCGCCTCGCCGTCAGCAAGATTGCCATGCAGCCCAGCGCGCTGGGTAAGCACCTCGGAAGCCAGCCGCACCAGCGCATCGATCTCGATGGTGGTGGCACGCTTCGGCCCCGGCCCCAACGAGGGCACAAACTCCAGCGCGCCCATGCCGCGCGCGCCGGTGTAGCACAGGCGCTCCACCGCATTGAAACTGTCCGGCGTGCGGCCCTGGGTCGCCAGCCAGGCATCGATCAACGCATTGCCGAAGCGGTCGGGCAGCGAATCGGCGAGCAACCCGGGCAGGCCATGAAACGCCGCGCGCGGCAGCTCGGGAAACTGATACACGCGATCACTCAACGGCAAGGTGAGCGGTGCCACCTCGATGCCGCTGCGGGCAAACTCGGGGTCGTACTGAAACGCCGCCACCTCGCTGCCGTCGGCGATCGATACCGCGCCGATGGTGCGGCCCCATAACACGACGCGGGCGATGGTCATGGCGTGTTCTCACCCCAGGTCCACGGCTTGCTGTTATCGGTAGCCTTATCACCCGACGCACGTTGCCGTGGTTTGCCCTGCCGCTTGAGTTGCATCATCGGGCTGGGCGCCGGCTCAGGTATCAGCAGCTCCAGGCGTTCCAGCAATCCCAGCGCCCGGCAGACGCGAACAAAGCCGGACAACTGAATCGCCACCGCCCCCGACTCCAGCCGCTCCACCGTGCGTTTGGATACCCCGGCCTGCTCGGCCAGTTCAGCCTGGGTGAGATTGCGGGCCAAGCGGATACCGAGCAGCCGCTCGCCAATCACCTTCAGCACGCGCTCATCGGTGAGGCTGTTGTCGATCTTCATAAC
Organism: Gammaproteobacteria bacterium HGW-Gammaproteobacteria-2; assembly: GCA_002840015.1. Taxonomy (GTDB): domain Bacteria; phylum Pseudomonadota; class Gammaproteobacteria; order Xanthomonadales; family Xanthomonadaceae. The sequence goes on from PGZE01000022.1 coordinate 49,542, forward strand.
TCGCCATTGATGTCGAGATAAACGTATGATACGCCACTATTCGCCAATAATGGCGAATTTATGCAATCCGTCTTTCAAGGCGAGTACAGCGTGCTTCCTTAATCAATTCGCCATTTACGGCGATTTGTCGCATTGCCGGCTGAAGACGACGGGGCCAGCAGTCTGTCGGACATTGCCAGGCGTAGCCTGCGCAGCAGGCGCTGTTGCGAAGCAACCGACCGAGCGAGCCGCGCAGCGGCGAAGTAAAGGCGTAGCCTGCGCAGCAGGCGCTGTTGCGAAGCAACCGACCGAGCGAAGCGAAGGCTCCGGTTTCTTCGCAACGTCTCAAGTCCGACAGACCGCCTCGAAAAACAAGCCCTGCGAGCCCCGCAGAGCCGGCGTTTTCCAACGACAACGACCCGTCACTTCACCGCTCTTCCTCGCTGCGCGACCACCCGTGCCCCCGTGCTGCCGCTGGTCATATTGTTTGCCACGGCAGGCCGGAGATCGCGCAAGGTAAGGCGCACATCACCGAGGAGACTTGCCATGGCTGCAACACCCATTTCTTTCCGTTTCTCGAACCTGACCGATAGCCTGATTGCCGCTTGGATGCCTTTTGTCACGGCGGCCGTGCTCGCACTGGGCAGCATGGCCGCATCCGCTGCCGCGGTGGATTCGCAGGCGAGCAGCTATCGCGAGCTTGCGGTCGAGGTGATCGGCAATGGCCGGCCGCTGGTCATGATTCCGGGCCTGAACAGTGCCGCCGACACCTGGCGCGAAACCTGTGCCGCGTTGCAACCCGAGGTGCAATGCCACCTGCTGCAATTGCCGGGTTTTGCCGGACAACCGCCCGCGCAACAAGCCATCGAGGGCGATGCCTTTCTCGATGCGATGCGCGACCGCGTGCTGGCCTATGTTGACGAGCTCGGCTTGCGCTCGCCAGTGGTGATCGGCCACAGCCTTGGCGGTTTGTTGGCGCTGAAGATGGCGCTGAAATCACCGAAGGCATTTTCGCGGCTGATCATCGTCGACTCGCTGCCCTTCTTCCCGGCGGCGCAAAACCCGGCCGCGACAGTGGCAAGCGTTACACCGATGGCCGAGGGCATGCGGCAAAGCATGCAAGCGGCCGATGATGAGAGCTTCTTTCGCAACGCACCGGCGGCACTGGCGGGCATGAGCCGTTCGCCCGAGCGGGTAAAAACGCTGGCCGAATGGGGCCGCGCCAGTGATCGCGCCACCACCACCCAGGCCATGTATGAGCTGATGACCACCGACCTGCGTGCGGATATCAAAGCCATCCACACGCCGACATTGGTGCTCGGCGCGTGGGCGGCCTATGCACCCTATGGCTCCACCCGCGAATCGACGGAAGCAATCTTCCGCAGCCAATATGCGGCGCTCGACGGCGTTCGCATCGAAATGAGCGAGACCGGCTACCATTTCCTGATGTGGGACGACCCGCAATGGCTGCAATCGCAGGTACGGGCGTTCTTGAGCACCGACACCCAAACCGGGAAATAATCGTGATGTGCGCGCACGGCTGTCTCACCACTTCACCGCACACGGCAGTGCGCGCATGATCCCGCAAACCCCGACACGGCAGTTCTGGTTGCTCAATGCGCTGGCGTGGGCTTTGTACCTTGCGCTCAGTGTCTTCCTGTTTTCCGCCTTCGCCGGCTGGTCATCGGGCATGTTGCTGATCAGTGTGGTGCTGAGCATGGGCATGTTTCTGGTCAGCGGCGCGCTGCGCTGGCAGGCGCTGCGCCAGGACTGGTTCGCGCTTGGTCCCCTGGCTCTGCCAGCGCGCCTGTTACTGGCGGTGATGCTCGGTGCGGCACTGGTGCAGGCGCTGATCCAATTGGCGCTCAGGCTGGCCTTGCACTGGCAGTGGGCCAGCCTGCCGGGAGATGCCTCCTTCACGCCCATGGCGATCTTCGGCTACTGGATCAACACCGCCATCGTGTTGACTTTGTGGACGGCGGCATGGGTTGGCGTGCATGCACTTCGTCGCTATCGCCATGGCGAAGTGGCGCGGCTCAAGGCCGAGGCGGCGCGCCATGCACTGGAGCTCGATGCCCTGCGCGCGCGCCTCAATCCCCACTTCGTGTTCAATGCGCTCAACAATCTACGGGCGCTGATCAATGAAGATACCGAACGCGCCCGCGAGCTGGTGACGCGCTTGTCCAACACCTTGCGCCATGCACTGGAGCATCACCAGAACGAACGGGTGACACTGGCCGACAGCGGCTGCGGGTACGCGAAGCAGTTGCCGAAGCGGCACTCGATACCACACTGCCGCCCATGCTGTTGCAATTATTGGTGGAGAACGCCATCAAACATGGCATCGCACGCACCCCGGACGGTGGCGAACTGGTCATCAGCGCCACGCTGAATGCCGCGCGATTGCAACTGGTCGTGCGCAATCCGGGCCTGTTGCCAGCGCACGGCAAGCCGGAGACCACTCGCACCGGCGTGGGCCTTGCGTACCTGCGCAACGCGCTGGCGCGCTGGCCCGGAACCGCGACGTTCGAACTGCGGCAGGTCGGTAACGACGTACTCGCTACTCTGGAGATTCCCCAATGACGGCACCGATGCGCGCACTGATTGTCGATGACGCGCGGCTTGCCCGCCAAGAGCTTCGCACCCTGCTGAGCGCGATCGCAGATGTAGAACTGGTTGGCGAAGCCGACGACGTTGCCAGCGCACGCGCCGCCATCGCAACGCTCCAGCCGGACGTGCTGTTGCTCGATATCCAGTTGCCATCGGGCACCGGCTTTGATGTGCTTGATGCACTCGATGCGGCGCCTTGCGTGGTGTTCACCACCGCCTACGACCAGTACGCGGTGCGCGCGTTCGAGGCCAATGCACTCGACTATCTGGTCAAGCCGGTGGAGCCCGCGCGCCTCGCCCAGGCCCTGCAGCGCGTGCGTGAGCGGCTTGATGACACGCGCATCACTGCGCAAACCACGCGCACACTGCTTGGCCCTGATGAGCGGGTTTTTCTGCGTGACGGCGAGCGCTGCTGGTTCGTCACACTTGCCGAGATCAACCGCATCGTGGTGGATGGCAATTACTCACGGGTCTGGTTTCGCAATGAGCACGCCCTGTTGCCGCGCAGCCTGGCCGCGCTCGAAAGTCGGCTAGACCCGACGCAGTTCTTCCGCGCCAATCGCAATACCCTGGTCAACCTGCGCCAGGTGCGCTCAATCGAACAATCGATCAGTGACGGCTATCTGCTTACGCTCAAGGATGGCAGCACCGTTGA